>CANRTU010000044.1 GCA_947642745.1 uncultured Eubacterium sp. | reverse complement strand
CTTTATTATAATGAATCTTTCAAGGTTATTCCACTGTTCAGTTATCAAGGTGCTGTTTCACTGTTCTGTTCCGACAGCTCTGATATTTTATCATACCGTTTCCTGTCTGTCAAGAACTTTTCTATTTTTTTTGCGGTTTCTGTTTCAGAATTTTATGAAACTTTCTGGGAAATACTTTCTGTCTTTCCTCCTGACCGGAACCGCCGTTCCGGCATTTCCTTTTTGTCGCTTTTTGCGACAGCCAGATTATATTAGCATGCCTGATGTTATTTGTCAACAATTATTTTTACTTTTTTTACCGGCCTGTAAAAATACGGTTTCACATGTTAATATTCTGACTCCGAAGCATACCCGGAAAATTTATATATTGCCCTGATCCGGCATCAGAGCGTGTCCGAAAATGCTCTCTGTACGATGTACCCTGAAAGGCATGGTACATCGTACCCTTTAGGGTATGCTTCACAATTTTTACCCTAAAGGACATAATATACCCTGATTGGCATGTTATGGAGAATTCATCCCAAATTTAAGAGGTATGCCCAGAGGTCTGCTGCATCGTCCCCCAGGGTATAGCGGGTTACGCTGATTAAATCCCAGATGTTTTCTCCGTATCATGCCTTTCCGGGCACAGAGTCTGGCATGCAGATCATGGGAATGATTTTTCAGACACGTTCCAGAATAAATCATCGCAGCCTGCTAATCGTGCTCTTTGAATACAGTATGCCCGACGTACTTTATACAAATCCACGAATAAACATATTGATACACTCATAACTGACAGCCAGATTAATATTCTGTCCATGATCAAATCCGGCGGTGCTGATTCCGATTACTTCCCCAGCCATATTTAACACCGCCCCGCCGGAGCTGCCGCTGGAAATAGGCGCCGTGAACTGGATCATATCCACATTGTCAATGGTCCGGAATCCGGAAATAATTCCATCTGAGACGGAATTAAACAGTCCCAGCGGACTGCCAATGGCAACGACTTTCTGCCCTCTTACCAGCTTCTTCCGGCCCTGATAAACAGGAACAGGGTCCAGCTGTCTGTCAATACGCAGCAATGCAAGATCAAATACCGGATGATATTTGATCACTTCATCTGTCCGGTAAACAGTGTCATCATTTTCAATCCGGATGGAATAAAAGCTGCCGCCAGCCGCCACATGGTTATTTGTCAGTATGTATCCTCCTGGTCCCGCCATAATACCTGACCCGGTACCAATTACTTCTCCCAGACGGTCATGTATTGCTATCATCACCACCGAAGATCCCAGCATCGCCAGCTCCTCGAAGCTTTTTTCCACAACCTCAGCGCCATGTTCCGCCGTTCTGCTTCTGCCGGATACAGACGGCCCGGATACAGATGGCTGTTTCTGGCTGTTTTGCCGGGGGCTCCTGTGCCGTTGCGGAACCTGCATACGGACCGGCTGCCCCGGCTCTTCCAGCCCGCATGCGTTTCGTTCTCTTGCCGGAATGCAGATACGCACTGGCTGTCCCGGCTCTCCGGACCGGCTGTCCTGCTGCCCGTCACGCCCGGCAGATGTCTGTCCCGGCTCTCCGGACCGGTCCGGACTGCCTGTACGCCCTGCTCTTTCCGGAATATGGATACGCACCGGCGCACCGGAAACAGAAACTTCCTTCCGGGAGCTTTCTACATTTCCTGCCCGTTTTGGAATATGGACGGACACTGTCTCTTCTGTACGGCTGCCTCCATATCCTGATGGCTGTTTCTTTTCCTGAACCGGTGATGGATGACCCTTTATCTCCTCTTCATAATCCGGCAGGGTACACGCCCCATACGCTCCGGACACAAATGTGCCGGAAAGTTTTAACAGCTCCGGCGCCGCTTTCAGATCTGCTTTTGTCTGAAGCAGCAATACGTCACACCCCGTCAGCGTCAGCATATAAAAAAATAAATACTCCTGTTCCTTCGTAACATCCACCGCAACGATTTTAATGCAGCTCTTTTCATCCCAGTTCCGCAAAAAACCATCCATAACAGCGTCATACCAGTAAAACAGTTTCACTACAAAGTTCTTTCTGACAGAATCGCCGGCTCCTGTCCTGCACGTTTCAAACAGACGCAGTACTGTCTGACAGGCCCTGCCGAGCACCCCTGACAGCACTTTATCCCTCCCTGACACCCTGGTCTGTGCTGTCTGCTGTCCACTCTGCATCCATGTTTCATAACAGCCTGTATAATATTCCGCCTGTGCCGCATCTGTTACAGGCGGCAGCTGGCGGAGTCTTTTATATAACAGCCTGCCTTCTCTCATACTGGTTCCCAGTATCTGTTCCATCTGCCGCACATCTGTGACCAGATTGCGGCCGCATCCCAGGGAACGGACAAAATATACATCCCTGCAGTTTTGATGACAGCCTCCTTTTAATCCCGCAAAAGCCTCAACAGAGTCTGCCTGCATGATGTTGTGTCTGTACCTGATGACATGATCCATGATTTTTCACCTGCTTTTCTTACGTTTATATTTAAATTATATTCTGGCAGATATACCTGTGAGAAAATATATATGCTGCCGGAAGCATGTGTCAGGCATATGCCTGTTTTCTTTACATATTGTATCCGCCCGGCCGGTACCACGCCTGCGGCAGGCTGCTCCCACCGCATTTTGTCTTCTGACGCAGATACCACGGAGTTTTTTACCATACAGGACTTTCCTGACAGTAAAAATGTATCCGTTTAGCCGGATACCACGTCTGAGGCGGAATGCCCACAGGGCCGCTTGTCTCCTTCGCGGGACAATCCCCCGGAGGGTTTTCCCATAAAGAACGATCTCTTCTCAGATAGTAACATGTATCCGTCAAATCCGCAGACGGAGCCTCCAGACAAACCAGATAACTTTTTATTTATTTTATCATATATAAGTGAAACCAGATAGGGATAAAATCAAGAATTTTGTTTAAGATTTATAGTGATGTCCAATGAAATAGCGGTCACCGGATGATATCAGCCATAATCCCATTCTGAAACATATATGGCGGGAAACAATTCATGAAGTCAGCCCATGTCCGGCGTAATTTCGCAGGAACATCTGTTTTTGTTTCAGAGTACCGGAACCTGTAAAATACTTTGTACCCGGCAGGACATGACAAGCCCGGTAAGTACTCTCTTACTGGCGGATAATTGTCTGATTATGTCCGGCCATGTCAAACGAATCGTATGAAATGGATCATTTATGAATCATGGTATTGACGAACCAGCCATACTGTCATAGAATGATAGGAATGCACGAAAATGTAAAAAAGGACCCGGAACAGAAAATGCCGTAACGGGTCTTTATATAAATGAATATAAAGCAGATAAGGAGTATCCAGAATGAACAATTCCGTACTATATTACAGCGTCGGCCCTCTTTTATATTGTCCGGCCAACAGCGCCACCATTGCGTCTTCCATTATCACACAGAAATTCCGGACACCGTTTTCCCTGGCTCTCTGTCTGGAAGACACGATTGCTGACGCATTTGTATCAGATGCCGAACAGATACTGGCAAAGTCCCTGGGACAGATCTTCCGCCAGCATACGGAACAGTCTTTTTATCTGCCCAGAATATTCATCAGGGTCCGCAATCCTTTACAAATGCTGCGGATGACAAAGGCCCTGGGCAGCAGCATGGAGATTCTTACCGGTTTTATTCTCCCGAAATTTTCTCCTGAAAATGCCAGTGATTATATCCACACTGCCATTCTCATAAACGAACGGTCCGCAAAACCCGTATATGTCATGCCCATCTATGAACACAGCAGTTTTACGGATCTTAGATGCTGCCATGATATTCTCTATACATTAAAAGATCAGCTGGCAGAAATTGAGCCACTTGTACTGAATATCCGGACAGGCGGAAATGACCTGTGTCATTTGTACGGACTGCGCCGCCATGATACAGAGTCCATACATAAAATTATGCCGGTGGCCAGAATACTGTCAGATATCATGACTGTATACGGCACCGATTACGTAGTTTCCGGCCCGGTATGGGAATATTACAATGGAAGCCACTGGAAAGAGGGACTGATCCGGGAAATCGCAGATGACCAGCTGTGTGGATTTACCGGTAAAACTGTGATTCATCCAAATCAGATAGAAGTTGTAAACAACTGCTACCGTGTATCCGTAACGGATTACAATGACGCAAAGGCCATTTTAAACTGGAACGGCGCTTCTGCCTCCCTGGTATCCGGCAACACGGTCCGTGAACGGATGAATGAGCACAAAACCCACTCCCGGTGGGCCATGCGTACACTGTTTCTGGCGGATGCTTACGGGATTGCCTGAGTATCCGCCAGATGGTCCGTGAACAGAAGCGTGTGCACAAAACCCATTTCCGTCATAAAAGTATGCTGTTTCTGGCGGATGCTTTCGGGAATTCCTAAGTATCCGCCATTTTCCGTATTATGCCGCAGCATTTGTAATGTTTCAGAGGATAATATTGTATCTGCGTACCCTTTTCTTCAGCCAGTCGTACAATGTGTTCCAGCTCCCTGTCTCCCCGGTAGCGCTGGTCAGTCAGAATCATCCAGGGTATCCGCCTTAACAGGACCCTGGTCGTTTCCCCGATGCCGGGCTTAATCAGATTAATATCCGTAATGCCAGATTTTCTGGCAATGTCTTCTACCTCCCTCATGCCACCGCCCATCCCATACGCTGTCTGTCCCGGTTTTTCATCCGGCTGGTTTTGTCTGGCGCTTCCATAGCCTGCCTGTTCCCTCAGAAACTGCCCTGCCGCCTCAAAATGCTTTTGAATCGCATGAATATATGCATAAGATAAATCAGCATCTTTTAATTCCCCATAATAAACCGCTCCATGAAAATCATCCGGACCGATGATATCATCACGCAAAAAAGTCCTGCTGATTAATCCCGAAACCGTACTGTTCAGGCAGGAACTGGGAATCAGTATATCTTCATGGGTGCCGCATAACGGGGTAATAGCCGCAGGATCAGCCAGAACCGCCAGCTGTGGAGATACGCCGGGATATGCCGCCACCGCCTGCTCCAGCTGGCGGAAAATCGCACCTTTTCCCGTCCATCCGTCTACAAACAATAACTGCTCCGGCCGGTATCTGGCCAGTAAATAGCCCATGGCATTATGATCTATGCCTTTTCCCCGTATAATAGAAACAGAATAATGGGGAATGTCCATCCCATACATGATGCGGATATACCGCCTAAGCAAAATTCCCACCGGGATTCCTGCTCTTGCCAGCGATACGAGCACCACATCACTTCCCCGCTCCTTTATGATCTGATCCGAAAGCTGACCCACGGCAACCGCTACAGGTCTGGCATAATATTCCAGCGCCTGCTGGTATACTTCCATATACTTTCTGGTAGGCACATACTCCACAGGCAGCATTTCACAATAATGCTTTCCTTTCTGGATCAGTTTCTCCCTTTGTTCCGCCGGCAGTGGTTCCACCAGCCCTGTAATATCTTTCAGCAATAATATAACATCTTTTTCTTTATATGAACTTCTCATACATTTCCATCCCACAAAAATTTCTTACTGCCTGTATGTCCGGCCTGACTGGTACATTTAGTCTGTTGTATTTCAATCGTCCGCCAGCCATCTGACCAGTACAATCCTCTGACTTGTCTGCTTTAACGCACGGATCAGCGAATGCTCTCCGGGGGCACTGCCGCCCCGGGCATCTGTCACAATCAGCGCAAGATCACAGGCTGAAAGGTCATAGACATACGTTACCCGCTCCCGGTCATACAGACTTCTTAATTCATACCTGACATGGAGCGGATAATCCGCTTTCCCGCTCACCACAACCGGACTTCTGGTAGTTGCATGGCATACAGTATCCGCCCCCAGCTGTGCGGTCTGCGCCGCTACATACAGTGCCGGATACATAAACTCCTCCGTACCCAGTACCAGCACCTTTGCGCTTTCCGCCAGCTGCCCGGAGAGATTCCTGTAAATCTCTTCCCATAACCGCACGCACGCCTGTTCATAGGACTCCCCGTCAGTCATTCTCCTGGCATTCACGCCTTCTCTTATTATCAGTTCCTCCACAGGCTCCGGTACAGGCTGTGTATTGCATGGAACAATAAATCCATCCGGCACACACCTGTCTGCCAGGGCGCCATATCCTTCATGGGATGCCCATACAAGATAATGAAGGCGTATTCCCTGTTCTTCATATGCCCGGCGTGCCTGAGCGTCCATTCCGTTCAGCAATGAGGCCACAGAAAATTTAATGCGGCCTCCATACGTCTGTCGCAACACCCGGATTATATTTTGTATTGTCTTTCCAGTGGTCAGCTCATCTTCTACAAAAATGATCCGCTCTGTCTGCCCGATCACACGGCTGACCTCACTGCGGACCAGTTTCTGTTCCGTGGCATGACTGTGCTCTTCCGAAAAATACAGGTACTCTGCGTCCGGCACTTCTTCCCTGGTTGTCTGAATATAGGCGGCGCCTGCCCGGACCGCCACGGCCGCACCGATGGCAGTGGCGGTTTCCGCAAAACCGATGATCAGAAGTCTCTCCTCTTTGTATTCATCCAGAAAGGAATCCGCAAGCCGCCGGAACAGACAGAGCGCTTCTCCCGGATGTACCGGAATATGCTTGCCCTGTAATGGATTCACAAGCAGATAATTTCGTTTCTGGTTATTTTCACGTTTTGCGATTCTGATCAGCTCTTTTTCTGTATACATATTCTCTCCTGTTTTTGGGTACATTCGCTGAGGATAATTCCCGTATGACATAAAATCCGTATATCCCGCCTGCGGCGGGCTGCCTCTGGCAGCATTTTCTCCCCGCCACAGTGTGATCCTGCCGGAGGGCTTTTACTTTACAGGACGCAGTTTCCAAAAAGATCCTGATGCCAGAAAGTATTGCGATCTAAAAATCTGAAATCAATACAAAGTGTTTTCTGTTTTTGAAAAATGCCACCAGATTTGCAAACAATGCCACATATTAACTGAATTCTTTTTGATATCCTGATCCAATAAAATCGGGTAGGAGGTAGATAATTATTTTATCTACCGACCTCCCACACCACCGTACGTACGGTTCCGTATACGGCGGTTCCTTAGTTTTCACATACTTTCAGATAAAACTCTGTGAATGTTGGGTATCCAAGTTCACGGAGTTTCTTGTTGTTAAATGCAGTCTGTAATACGAAATATCCACCACAGTACCAGTTTCCGTTCCGCATATTGGCACATATCCATGCCTTTTCTTCTTCCACACCTAACCTCTTTAATTCCCTGAATTTTGTCTTAACTTTCTTCCATTGTTTCCAGTAAATAGTTCTTATCTTATGTCTTAGCCATTCATCGGTTTCCCTCAAAAGTCCTTTCATGTCTGCAAGTGAGAAATAATTCACCCATCCTCTGACAAACTGCGTCAGTTTCATGGCTCTGTATTCATTTCCCCATCCGTTATTCCTTTTTGTCAATTCTCTGATTTTATCTTTCATCTTTGCTACTGACTTTGGATGTACCCGGAACTTGCATTTCCCTTTGTAACGATAAAATGCGTATCCAAGATATTTGACTTTGCTGATATGTTCCACGCCTGTTTTCTTTCGGTTCACTTTCAGAAAAAGTTTCCCCTCAATGAACGGAATGATGTTTTTCAAGGTTCTTTCTGCACTCTTTCTGCTTTTACAGAAAATCATGCAGTCGTCCGCATACCTCACAAACCTGTGCCCTCTGCGTGTCAGTTCCCTGTCCGGTTCATTCAGCATGACATTACTAAGCAGTGGACTTAGCGGTCCGCCTTGCGGCGTCCCTGTTTCCGTCTTTTCAAACACTCCTCTGCTGATAACACCTGCATTGAGGTATTTGTGTATCAGCGATATTACCCGCCCGTCTTTGATGGTTCTTGATAACACTTCCATCAGCTTGCTCTGGCACACCGTGTCAAAGAATTTCTCTAAATCCATATCCACGACATACACATACCCATCATTGACGTTCTGCTGACATTGTTTCAGTGCGTCATGCGCACCTCTCTTTGGTCGAAAGCCAAAACTGTTTTCTGAAAACTGTTCCTCATATATCGGGGAAAGCACCTGTGTAATTGCCTGCTGGAATACCCTGTCAACCACTGTCGGCACTCCCAGTTTTCGGAATTCGCCTTTTGTTTCTTTGGGTATCTCTACCCTGCGGACTGGATTGGGTCTGTATTTCCCATCCTTTAACTGCTGGATTAGCTGCACTTGGTTGTCTCTGAGGAACGGCAGAAGTTCATCTACGCTCATCCCGTCAACACCGCCTGCTCCTTTGTTTGATTTTACTTTCTTGTACGCATTATTAAGATTAGTCGGTTGTAAAATCTTCTCCAACAGCCCGTCCGTCTGAAAGTCTGTGATGATGCGGTTGTTTTCAGTAATCCTCTGACAGGCGGACACTTCTGCATACTCTTTCAATTCCGTTGATACCATTTGCAGATAGTCCTCAATATGAAGTTGTCTGTCCTTAAATCTGTCATTAGTCACATTCATTTACTCACATCTCCTAAAGTTCAGTCCTTCCCATTATGTTTGCAACCACAATGGTACTATGACCTCTGCTGACTTCTCGCCATTCGTTGTTACTACGGATTTCTTATGCATTTGTTGATGTAATTCCATCCGCTGACGAGACCTCCCCAGGTAAGAACGCAATCTTTCGCTCCATCCATCTGCCACATTTACCACAATTAGTTCCGGGTAGTTATTGGATTTCGACTTGTTATGCAGCCTTATCCCTAATTGTAGCCTGATGTGATTTCTGTTCGTCAGACCAGAGCTTTGCCTCCAGCTTTCTTCAGATTCCACCTCACGATGGACACCCTTGCTCTTGGCTATACACTTCCCACTACCAGGGTGTGTTACGGACTTTCACCGATTAGATTGCGCCCATACTGGGCGCACGTAAAAAAGTATCCGGCACAGCCGGATACTACGCCTGCGGCGGGCTGCCTCTGGCAGCATTTTCCTCTCCGACGCTGTGCGATCCTGCCCAGAGGGCTTTTATCTTATAGGACGCTCTTTCCTAGTAAGATAAAAAAGCACTGCCGTAAAAGTAATTCCTATAGAATTACCCTTCCGCAGTACTATTTTTTCCAGAGCGTGTCTGAATTTTGCTGACGTAAGATACGCTTCCCAGTCTGTATCCCGAGGACACGATACATCGCATACATCCAGAATTTAAAAGGCATATCCAAAAGTACGATACAGAAGTCTGGACCAATTAAATTCAGAATAAATTTTCTGCGCTATGTCCCTCAGGGTACACAATAATGAATGCGGATTACATAAATAATTTACAGACAGGCTCTGGTGGTTCCTCTTTAAGTGTCCTGCCGCTTCGGGAGTGATTTTCAGGAATGCGTACCAGAAAACGGAAGCGCAACGTGTCTGCGCCTCTGTTTTCTGTCATATGCTATTGGAAAACCAGCCAGCGGAACCGTAAGTTACTTAGAATTTATGATACCGGTTCCGGGCCTGCATAAATCTGTATTTATATAAATCTGTACTTAATATAAATCTACTTAAATAAACCTATCTGATTCTGAACTTATAACTCTATGCTTATAAACCTGTACCTATGTAAATGCATGGTTTCACGCAACATGTTCCGGTACCTGTCCGCCCGATTTAAAAATCTGATAAACAGTGTAATTAATCATTAAATCTTTAAATTTATCCGCATTTAAAATCATATTCCTTAGATTTCAAATTTATTCATAAGCTCAACCATGGCTTCCACCTGCGCTTTTTGCTGCTCACTGACCGCTGCCGTTTCCTCGGATGTGGCAGAGTTATTATCCACGACCGCAGATACCTGGTTCAGACTTTCGTTGACCTGGCGCATATGGGTCAGATCATTATCCATCATTACAACGATCTGGCTCATTTTATCTGTTACAGATCTGGCTGAATCCATAACCAAATCCATATTCGCAGCCGCTTCGTCCGCAATGGAAATACCACTTTCCACAGCCTGGATTGTAGTCTGGATCAGTGTGGTTGTCCTGCGCGCGGCATTTGCCGATTCCTCAGCCAGATTTTTTACCTGTTCCGCAACAACCGCAAACCCTTTCCCTGCTTCTCCGGCTCTTGCGGCCTCAATAGCCGCATTTAGTGACAACAGATTCGTCTGGGACGCCAGATCCTCAATGGCGCCGATAATTGTGCCAATCTGTTCCGAACATTTACTGATCTCACTAATGGCTGTTTTTAACCCGGACATTTTCACATTACCCTCTGCCAGTGTATCCGCCGCCTTATTAGCCAGCTGCACAGATGCTTCCGCTTCTACCACATTTCTTTCCATGCTGCAGGTCATTTCCTCAAATACGGATACCAGCCCGGATACCTGCCCGGCCTGATCTGTACTGCCTTCTGCCAGGTCCACAGCCGCATACGCCAGCTGTTCGGATCCCCGGTCAATCTGCCCGGACACCTCCCGCAGCGTCATCAGCGTCTCACGCATTTTTTCCCCGATTTTCTGGAAAGACTCTTTGATGGCTATAAACTCACCCACATATTCTCTGGTAATTTCAAAATGATAATTGCCGTTTCCCATCTGTTCCAGCACTTCTGAAATCTCATGTATCATGCCCACCAGATTTTTTTTCATAAACGCAATGGCCGTTACCAGTCTGCCGACTTCACTGTCATCCTCTTCCAAATCCAGTTCCACACTAAAATTGCCGCCTGCCAGGGCAGTCATCTGCTCAGATACTTCCTCAATCGGACGCAGAAGCTCCCGGTGCGCAAATTTCAGAATCCCGAATATCTGCCATACAATATATGCTATGGAAAATACAAGAACAAGCTCCAGCAGCATCTGTACGGTTTTCAGTATGTTCTGCTGCCTGCCTTTACGTTCCAGTATTTCCGAAATCGTTTCATCTGTATACTGACTGATATGATCCACCGCTTCCCCGTACGACTCATTAAACACATACTCCTGCGCAGCGTCCAGATCACCTTCCGCCACACTGGCAATCGCCTTTTCTTCTGATGGAACAAGCTCTTCCGAGAGTGTGGAGATTTGTCTCATATCATCTTTTTCTTTTTGTGTAAGACCGCACTTTTCCAGTGTCTCCAGTGCCTCCTCCCGGTTTTTATCCTCCGAAAGTTCATACACATAAGCGTCGTGATATTTTTCGTTTCCCGTCACCGCATACGACTGTACGGAATAGGTAAGTGTCTTTGATGCAACCCGGTACTTTTCTAATGCCAGAGCCGCTTCCAGTTCCGCCGCCTGCATTCTGGACAATACATAATTAAATATGGCAAATCCAACCACAATCACAATGCCGACTCCCACAGCGATGTATGCCTGTTTTACCAGTTTCCGCAGCTTCTCTGCCTGGCCGTTTTTAATATGTTCGTGGTTTTTCTTTTTTTCTGCCCTGCGATTCTGTCCTTTTCCCATTTTCCCCTTTCTCCTTACCGTAAAAAATTGTTACGTTTCCACATATCCATTATAGCCAATGCCGGGCGGCGGGTCAAGACGGAGATACGATTTATTATATTACAGCGCTACAGCAGATTCCTCATCCGCAGGAAAACGGATACCGGCTCCCAGACGGGCCCTGGTCTGGACTCCGGCCGCCAGCAGACTCTGCTCCAGCATCTGATAACAGCAGGAACGGTCCCCGGAAGCAATTTCCCTGGCAAACCGTACAAATTCCGGCTCCAGACGGCTTTCTTCCGGATTTAAATCATAGAATTCCTCCGTACCGTCATTCAGACGCAGCGTGACCCCTTTACAGGCATTTGCCGGCGTCTGCTGGCTGATATAACCCCTGCTGCCCTGAATGACACAGGAACATGGGCCGCCGCAGTCTTTTGCCGCAATACAGACCGCACTGAATCCGTCATATTCCAGCAACAGCATCCCGCTGGTGTCAATTCCCCTTTGCATATTGGCATGATAGGAGACCGCTGCTGGTTCTCCGAATAATCCCAGTACATAATGCAGATTATAAATATTCAGATCCATCAGGGCGCCGCCGGATCTGGCCGGATCAAAAACAGGCGCCACATCTCCGGCCAGAAATGCGTCATACCGGTGACTATACTGGCTGAAATTACAGATGACAGCCCTGACTGTTCCGATCCGTTCCAGAAGCTGTCTGACTTTGTGATAGTCCGGCATATACAGCGTGGTAATGGCTTCGAAAAGGTAGCAGTTGTTACTTCTGGCAATATCCGCCAGTTCCAGGGCTTCCCGGTAATTACTGGCCAGCGGTTTTTCCACAATCACATGATACTGCTTCTCCAGCGCCCTGCGTACAAAACTATCGTGCAGATGATTTGGGACCGCAATATATACCGCTTCCATATCCGCTTCTTCCAGCATGGCGTCAAAGTCACAGTATGCCCCTTTTATGCCGTATCTGTGACACAGCTCATCCACCACCTGCCTGCTCCTTTGTGTGCCGCAGAGCGCCGTCACGTTCCAGCCCCATTTTTCCAGCAGCGGCAGCGCTTCTTTTGCCATGGCTCCTGTTCCTGCTACTCCTAATTTCATAAAAATATTCCTCCTGACTGTTCCATATCCGCAGATTTTGTATTTCTGCCATACGTTTTCCATACTATCTTTAGATACTCCGCTATTTAGTTTCATATCCGCAGCTTTCTGCCATACAGCAGTTACGGCAGATAATATTTTCTGTTTATTTTATCAGAAATTTCTGCAGTGTCCTCATACATTCCCTGATATCCAGCGGTTTTGTCAGATGTGCGTTCATACCGCTTTCATAACAGCGCTGTGCGTCATCCGCAAAGGCGTCCGCTGTCATTGCGATAATCGGAAGGCTGCTGTCGCTGCGCTCCAGGGCCCGGATCTCCCTGGTGGCATTGTATCCGTCCATTACCGGCATACGGATATCCATCAGAACCGCATCGTAAAAGCCCGGCTGGGACTGTATGAATTTATCCACGCATTCCCTGCCATTTTCCGCCCATTCCAGCTTTAATCCGGTAACTGAAAGTATTTCTTTCGCAATTTCCCAGTTAATCTCAATATCTTCTGCCAGCAGCACATTCTTTCCACTCAGGTCTATCTGCACTTCTCCTGTTTCTTCCTGATCCGGATCGTCCTGAGCGTATCGTTTCAGACTGTTATACAAAGATGAGCGGAACAGCGGCTTGGATATAAAGCCTTCCACGCCCTCCTGCGGCTTCTGTTCTTCCAGCTCGCTCCAGTCATAGGCTGAAATCAGGAAAACCCGCACCGCACCGCCTACCCTTTGATGAATCTCACGCACGGTCTGCGGTCCGTCCATTTCCGGCATCTTCCAGTCAATCAGCACAAACTGGTAATCATCTCCCCTGTTATGACGCTCTTCGATCAGATCCAGAGCCGCCCTGCCGCTCTGTACCCATTCCGTATGTACCCCGAGCGCTTCCAGACTGGCTGCCGCACTAAGACAAAGCGCCTCATTATCGTCTACTACCAATACATTCCAGGCCGGCAGACGCATCTGGTCTTCTGACATATCCGCCTGTTTCAGATCCAGGGTCACATGAAATTTTGATCCTTTTCCTTCTTCACTTTCCAGCTCTATCGTACCGCCCATCAGATTCACAATATTTTTAGATATGGACGTACCCAGTCCGGTTCCCAATGTTTTCTGCACCTTTTCCCGGGACTCTTCCCTGGCAAACGTATCGAAAATTTTCTGCTGAAACTCCTTTGACATACCAATTCCGGTATCTTCCACCCAGAAATGTGTCCGCACATATTCCTCTCCCAGGGGCGATGAATCCTGATACAGACGCACGTTGATCCGGCCGCCTTCCGGTGTAAATTTCACCGCATTGGATATAAGATTTAAAAGCACCTGGTTTAACCGCACCGCATCACACTCCACCTCTTCCGCCCGGATATCCTGGATAAATATATCAAAATACTGGTTGTGTTCCTTCACCTGTGGCTGCATAATATTTACAATATCATCCATGACTTCCCGCAGAGATGTCTGGGAAATGTTTAATGTCATTTTTCCACTTTCTATCTTAGACATATCCAGTACATCATTGATCAGACCCAGCAGATGCCTGCTGGACAGACGGACCTTTTTGAGGCAGTCTTCGATACGTACCGGATCACGCAGATTTTTCAGTGCGATTTCCGTCATGCCGATAATAGCATTCATCGGCGTCCGGATATCGTGGCTCATACTGGAGAGAAATTCACTTTTTGCCCTGTTGGCACGCACCGCCTCCTGTTCTTTGCGGTCCATCTCCCGCATCTGCTGTCTGGAGAGCCGGTAATACATGATAAAAATAACAAGCATGGCCAGCAGAATGGATGATGAAGATATCACCATTGTCAGAATCCTCGTTCTGTCCAGTGAATGAAGCCTGGCATCCAGAGTTCCCCCCGGCATAACCGAAATCAGAAACCAGTCCACGTCGTCTGAAATAAGTGAACAGTACAGATGATTGCGGCTTCCATCCTGCGTCAGCAGTACAGCGGAGTAGTCCTGTTGAATATCCATGTTTTCTTTCATTTCCGCAATATAATCTTCCACTGTCATTCCGTCTGAATCCATGGCCAGCGCCCTGATCCGTTCAAAATAGCTGTTCCGGTAGGCATTGTTGCTGCGCACCACAAACGTTCCGTTACGGTCTATCACATGGGAATACACCATAGCGTTTTTTTCGTCCAGAAACAGCGCTTTGCCCAGGTAATCCATGGTCACGCCGGCTATCATAACCGATATCCTGCTCCCGTTTTCCATCAGACAGTCTGTCCGCTTTGCCAGCATCAGCATTTTCTCTCCCCGGCTGTCCGTCGCTACCCCGATGGCGTCCCCGTTTTCTCCCAGTTTTTCCAGCATACTGTCATAATATGCTATCTGAAGCGGCTCCCCCAGCAGTCTTTTTTCCTCCCCTTTTTGGGAATAAAGTCCAAAATAGTCAAAATTTCTGATCTCCGCACTTTCTTTCATCACTTCAAACATTTCATCCGCATACTGATGACTCTGCATTCCGCAGCGTCTTATAATGCCGTCTACCTGGTCCAGGCGCAGAGACGTCACTGAATCAAATTTCTGCTGAATCTGCCTGCTCATTTCTGACATATAAAAATTATTGATCTCTTCCACAGATGCCTCTGTCTGTCCTGACATAAATAAAGTGACAGAGACAAATACGACTCCGCAAACAATCAGAACCGAAATTACACTAAAAATGAAAAAACGTTTTACTCTTTTATCTAACATGACTGACTATGTCCCTTTCATCAGACTATTGAAACTGGCCGGATAACTGCTGTTATGCACTGGTAAGCTGATTATATTGTATACGACGCAGACTGTCAACTATATGCAAACTACCTCCTGTTATTTAAACAGACACCTTCAGCCGGTAAATTTATATTCAGAATAAAAATCCGAAAACCACTCTGTGTGGAATATTCCGGCACTTAACTGTCACAAAAGAAACAGGAAGTCTCCGGATTCCCGGAGTGTAACTGAAAAACCTTCCTGTGACATGTCCTTCACAGAAAGTATTTGTCAGACCCGCTCCAGGGCATATCCAGATACTTCCTGCCCTTTTCATGACCGGCGGCTTTTCCCCAGTCATTTACATATGTTCCAGATCGTTTTTTTTCCTCAGCCTGCTGACTGTCCGTGCCAGCTGTGCCTGTGCGATCCGGTTTTCCTGAATACTCTTTTTTTGCAGCGCAGCCTCCTTTGCCTCATCGGCTGCCTTCCTGGCACGTTTTTCCTCAATTTCTTCCGGACGCTCCGCAGAATCCACCAGTACCAGCACTTCGTTGTTCTCTATTTTCACAAGCCCTTCTGACACAAATGCTGTCCGCACCGGCTCTCCGGGAATTTTAAATGTAAGCTTTCCCTGTACGATGGCGCCGATGGAATTGCTGTGATGAGCCATAATACCATACTGTCCCCGCAAAGACGGTACACTCATATACTCACAGGGACCTTCATAAAATACACAGTCAGCCGCCAGAATTGACGCTTCAAATACACTCATCCCGCCGCCTCATCCTCCATCCGCTTTGCTTTCGCCACCACATCGTCCACCGTACCTACATTGTAAAATGCCGCCTCCGGATACTGGTCCATATCTCCATCCACAATTGCCCGGAATCCACGGATCGTTTCCCACAAAGGTACATAAATCCCCGCAATTCCGGTGAATTTCTCAGCCACGTGGGTTGGCTGGGCTAAAAACCTCTGTATCTTTCTGGCACGGGAAACGGTCATCTTATCCGTATCACTTAATTCATCCATACCCAGGATCGCAATAATATCCTGCAGTTCATTATATTTTTGCAAAATTTCCTGTACCCTGCGGGCAATATCATAATGTTCCCTGCCCACAATATCCGCCTCCAGGATTCTGGATGTGGAAGACAGTGGATCTACCGCCGGGTAAATACCCTGTTCCGCAATCTTGCGGCTTAAAACCGTTGTGGCATCCAGATGGGTAAACGTGGTTGCCGGCGCCGGATCTGTCAGATCATCCGCCGGTACGTAAACAGCCTGCACAGAAGTTACCGAACCGCTGGTCGTAGATGTAATCCGTTCCTGTAAAGCACCCATTTCACTGGCCAGGGTAGGCTGATAGCCTACCGCAGAAGGCATACGCCCCAGCAGCGTGGACACTTCACTGCCCGCCTGTACAAATCGGAAAATATTGTCAATAAACAGCAGCACATCCATATGTTCCTCGTCCCTGAAATACTCCGCCATAGTCAGACCGGAAAGCGCCACACGCATACGGACTCCGGGAGATTCGTTCATCTGGCCAAATACCAGCGCAGTTTTATCACAGACTCCGCTTTCCTGCATTTCCATCCATAAATCGTTTCCTTCCCTGCTGCGTTCACCGACGCCGGTAAAAATTGAATACCCGCCGTGCTCCATTGCCACATTGTGAATCAGCTCCTGGATCAGGACTGTTTTGCCTACTCCGGCGCCGCCAAACAGACCAATTTTGCCACCCTTGGGATACGGTTCCAGCAGGTCAATGACTTTGATGCCTGTTTCCAGAATTTCCACCACCGGACGCTGTTCTTTAAAAGCAGGCGGCTTTCTGTGGATTTCCCAGTGAATCTCTTCTTCCGGCACCGGCTCTTTCCCGTCGATGGGCTGCCCCAGAACATTAAACATCCGTCCCAGCGTACAGCTGCCCACCGGTACCTGTATGCCGCTGCCCGACGCACAGACTTCCATTCCTCTGGTAAGATGTTCGCTTTCCGCCAGCATAATACAGCGTACGGTATCTTTCCCCACATGCTGCGCCACTTCCATGACACGTTCCTGGCCGGCGGCGGTTACCGTTAGCGCTTCTTTTATTTTAGGCAGACATCCATGTTCAAATTCCACATCCACCACCGGACCGGAAATCTCCGCAATTTTTCCAATGTTCATTCTTCTGATGCCTCCTTACGTCGTTTTCTTTTCTGTGCTTTCGCACCGGAAGAGACTTCTGTAATCTCCTGGGTAATGACGGCCTGCCGTATCCGGTTGTACTGAACGGAAAGATCCGCCAGCATATGCTCCGCATTCTTGTTTGCGGCATCCATGGCTGTCATGCGGGCGTTCTGCTCGCTGCAGAAACTGTCCACCAGCGCACTGTAAATAAATCCGGACACATAGCTTTCCATGACGCCGTTTAACACATCCTCAATCGCCGGAAAAAATTCAAACGGTGAAGAAACCGCCTTTTCATGGGAATCCGTAGCGAACTGTTTCCGGTGGAAAGGCAACAGCCTGGTGGAAACCGCTTCCGTAGCCAGTCCATTCTTAAAATCTGTAAATACGATAAATATCTTTTTTAATTCCCCACGGTCGAACATTTCCAGCAGATGCCTGCTGATCTCCTGCGCCCGCTGCATGGTGGGATTTTGCGCTGTATACAAAAAACTGCGTTCGATAGGAACATGGTGCTGGGAAAAAAACTGTCTGCCATGCTCTCCAACCACAAATAGTTTCGTATCTGCATGTTGCTTCAAAAGCCGGCCGGCCTCTTTTATCACATTCTGGTTATAGGCGCCCGCCAGCCCTTTATCAGCAGTAATTACCAGACAGCCATACGTGCCTTCCGTAATGTGGCTTCCGTCCGGAGGATAAAAATACCGGCTCTTTACCGCTTCATCAATACGGAAAATACGTTTGATCTCTTCCTGCAGGGCCGTAAAATAAGGCTTTGTCTTATCCAGTTCGGCCTTTGCTTTGCGCATCTTTGTAGAAGCGATCAGATACATGGCGTTGGTAATTTTCTGTGTATCCCTGATTCCGTCCATTCTGGTCTTAATTTCCCTGGTATTCGCCATCTGTCATCACCGTCCCTGTCCGGATATTTCCGCTTCCACAGACTGTACAAAACTACGTGCCAGATCCAGTATCTCCTGTCTGATATCCTCTGACAGCTTTCCTGTCCGGTCAATTTCCTGACAGATCTGCGGCGCCTGCGTTTCAATCTCACGGATCAGCCTGCGTCCACACTCACCGGTCTCTTCCGCCGGCACGTCCTGGAACACATGTCCCAGGGCCGCCACCAGAAGGATTACCTGTTCATGCTGTCTGAGCGGATGATACTGTTCCTGCCGCAGCAGATGCATCAGCCCCTGCCCATAGCAGAGCTGGCGCCTTGTGGCCTCATCCAGATCGCTGGAAAACTGGGTAAACACTTCCATCTCCCGGTACTGGGCCAGATCCAGACGGATCGCCCCGGCAGCAGTTTTCATGGCTTTTGTCTGGGCATCACCGCCCACACGGGAAACGGAAAGCCCCACATTAACCGCCGGCCGCTGGCCCGCAAAAAACAGGCTGCTTTCCAGGAAGATCTGACCGTCGGTAATGGAAATAATATTGGTAGGAATATACGCCGACACATCCCCTGCCTGTGTCTCCACAATTGGAAGCGCCGTCATGCTTCCTCCGCCCTTTTCCTCACACAGATGAGCCGAACGTTCCAGCAGGCGGGAATGCAGATAGAATACATCACCAGGATAAGCCTCACGTCCCGGAGAACGCTCCAGCAGCAGGCTCAGCGCACGATAGGCGATAGCGTGTTTGGACAGATCATCGTACACGATCAGTACGTCTTTTCCCTTATTCATGAAGTATTCGCCAAGCGCGCACCCCGCATAAGGCGCAATGTACTGAAGCGGCGCACTGTCGCTTGCCGTCGCACTGACAATAATGGAATATTCCATGGCATTGTTTTTCCGCAGTATTTCCGCCAGCTGGGCGATCGAACTGGCTTTCTGGCCAATGGCCACATAAATGCAGATAACATCCTTTCCCTTCTGGTTGAGAATTGTATCCAGCGCAATCGCTGTCTTGCCAGTCTGACGGTCTCCGATAATCAGTTCCCGCTGGCCCTTTCCAATAGGAAACATGGAATCAATGACAAGCAGCCCGGTTTCCATCGGCTCGTTTACCGGCTGGCGGTCAATAATACCGGGCGCCGGCGCTTCCACCGGACGGAACCCTTCCGCCACAATCTCTTCCCCGCCGTCCACCGGAGCTCCCAGGGCGTCAATCACCCGTCCGGTAAACCCGTCCCCTACAGGGATCCCGGCTGTTTTGCCGGTCCGTTTGACCGTACTGCCTTCCATAATATCCTGATCGTCGCCAAATAAAATACATCCGGTATAATCTCTTTTCAGATCCTGCACCATTCCCCGGATTCCCCTGGAAAATATCAGAATCTCTCCATAAGCGGCATGTGTCAGTCCGTCTACCGTGGCAATCCCGTCGCCAACTGTTAATACTGTTCCAATCTCTTCCGCCAGCGCTTCCGGCGTCCAGTTTCTGGTAGTTTCCCGCAGCAGGGGAATGACACTGCCTTCACTGTGCCTGGCGATCCGCAGCCATTCCGCCTGCAGCTGCCGCAGGCGTCTTTCCGCACTCCAGTCATATACGTCCTGACCGGCTTCCAGCCGGAATCCGCCCCGGATCGTCTGATCCCGCACCCAGTCCAATTCTGCATCCGGCCCGTACTTTTCCTTTACGAAGGCTGTCAGCTGCGCCATTCTGGCCGCATCCGGACGGACCGGACTGTACAGGGTGGCATGAATCATCTGTTCATTATGATTTCTGTTTTTCATGCTCCTCTCCTCCCCCTGCCACGCTCAGAAACTGGTCATAAGCCCCGTCCAGCGACTTTAATACAAGTTTTTCCGCAGCTGTGGCGGCCAGTTCCGCAATATCCTGCTGTGCCTGGGCCAGAATTTTTTCCCGCTCTTTCTTGGCGCTTTCCTGTGCGTTCACGATAATTTTTTCCGCCTGCTTCCTGGCGCTCTTTAACTGTTCTTCCGCCGTGCGCTCCGCATCCAGGGCTGCCTTCGCCTTGTGCTGGCTGATCTGCGCATCCGCCCTGGAAAGCTGCTCTTTGTATGAAGCTTCCAGTTGCGCCGCCTGACCCAGCTTTTCCTGCGCCTCTTCATCCATCTGCTTATAATAGGAAGTCCGTTTGTCCATAAAATCCCTCACCGGTTTGTACAGCAGCACATACAATCCTGCGGTCAGTATCGAAAAATTGAACAGATGCAGCAGAATCTGCTGCCAGTCTATATTCAATGGAATACCCATGCCAGCCACCTTCCTTATAATACAAATATGATCAGAATCGCAATAATCAGGGCATAAATAATTGCGGTCTCAATAAATACAAGTCCCAGCATCAGCGTCGTCCGGATCTTTCCTTCCGCTTCCGGCTGACGGGCAATACCTTCCGCAGATTTTCCAATGGCAATACCCATACCTATAGCGCCTGCCGCCGCCGCAAGACCAACGGCAATCCCGGCTCCTTTCGCCTTATCTCCTGTGGCATCCGCCGCCGTTTCCACAGTCTGTCCCTCTTCTGCCGCCTGTACCGGCTGCGGCATCATCATAAAAACTGTACATACTGACCATACAGCCATTACCAGCAGTATCGCCGCCTTTATTGTGTGTTTCCCTGTATTCATTTATCTTACCTCCGTTTTTCAGGCTGCCGCCTGTTTATTTATTTCATTTTTTCCGCTATTTTTCTTTTTTTTCGGATGAGGTTCCGAAACTTCTCCATAAAACATGGCTGTAAGAAGCGTCAGAACGTAAGTCTGAATCAGCGCATGCAAAAGTGTAAAGAGCACACCTACCACTACTGGAAGTATAAAACTCAGCTGCACATAATAATAGACCAGTTCCGTAACAAGCAGCCCGCTCAGCAGCGCCCCGAACAGACGAAAACTCATGGAAATGGGCAGTGAAAAGTCCTTGAGGGTAAGCCCCACGCCTCTTAGTCCGTTTCCCGCAATACCGCCGGATAAAATGACCAGATAGGACAGACATCCCAGCGCAATGGCCGCATTGATATCTGATAATGGCGCCGGCAGCGCCATTGCCATACCTTCTGTCGTAATTCCTTCAAAGCCGAACAATTCAAATATGGTTCCTACAAAAATGTATACCCCCGCCGAAAAAATGTATACCCCCAAAAATCCGTTCCGGTGGGGACTGTTGGTTTTCGCCAGCCCGTCAAACATTCCCACCAGCTGCTCCAGCAACAGCTGAAACCTGCCGGGAACATACTGGAACCGGGGTATTACAAAAATCCGGATACAGGCTGCCGCAGCAAGCAGTATACATGTCACTGTCACTGCAGAAATAAATGCCGGGTTTACCTCTTTGATCCCCAGAAAATCAAACCTGTTCAGATCGTGCAGCACCGCATCCCGCATGACTTCCCGGATCGACTCATGCTTTCCCCTGGGGGAACCCGTCGCTACCGCTCCGATCAGCAGGGCGGCTGCCGTACAGACAAACATGGCCATGACAGCTTTCCTGTTTTTTGTGCCCATAGGCCACTCCTTTCTGACAAAAAATAAATGTTCCTTCGCCGTCGCCTGCGGCGGGAACATTCAATAAAATATAATATAGATTAAACAAAACACACCGGTAAATCATATGGAAAAATCTTCCCGGATATCCAGCTATATTTTAAAGCCCGGTGTATCAGAAGTCAAGCTTTTTTTGCAGGGTACGGCCCTGGAGCGTGTTTGAAAAATCATGCCCTTCATGGTACATCTCACGGTTGCATTTTTCAAACACGCCCTGGTACATTTTTCTGTAATTAATTAGTACATTTTATTGACAAAGACGCTATTGCCATGTATCATGGAACATGAGGTATCACCTATGAATCCACATCATAACCAGAACTATACAAAGACTTTCATAGAAGAAGTGCTGTCCGCAATCCGCCAGTGCGTTTCTTCTGATAAATATACCATTTCCCTGAATGAAAAACGTCCGGAAAATATCAGCTTTATCAGGGAATACAATCTGCGCAGTGATAAAATAAAAGCGATCCTGACACAGATCCGGGCAGAAGATTTCTGCCATTCACTGCGAAATACAAAGCCCGGCTACGAACACGAAGTGCTCTATGTATTCGTACCGCAGGTGACTCTTTTTAATGCCCTGGACGAAGAGGAGACCGTGGATATTTACACCAAATTTAATGTCACCGGCTTACCTTCCGCCATCCACACCATAGTAATTTCTTTTCATAAACGGAACAAGCCTGTCGCTTACCTGTTCAGATCATGACGGACCGAAAGGAGACGGATTATGGAGACGCTGGAAACAATGAAAACGATAAAAACGATGGATAAAACGATGGACAATACGGAAAATACCGCATTCTGTGAAACATGCCGCAATGATGTCAATTATAACATTACAGAAAAAGAAATGACTGACACGCTCAAAGGCACCACCTGCAGCTATACCGGAAAAGAAGCCCGCTGTATGGAATGCGGCAGCCTTGTCTTTGTCCCCGGTATTCATGATGGCAACCTGAAAAATCTCTACGACGCCTACCGCAGGGAAAATGACATTGTCCCACTGGAGATCATCCGTGCCATTCCCACAAAATACTGTATCGGAAAACGTCCCCTTTCCCTGCTGCTTGGCTGGGGAGAACAGACATTTTCCCGCTATTGCGACGGGGATATCCCCTCAAAACAGTATTCTGATATCTTATACCGGATCTATCACGAACCGGCCTTTTACGCCAGCCTGCTGGAGGCGGGCAGGGAAAACCTGCGGTCGCTGACGACTTACGAAAAGAGCAGAAAAGCTGTGTGCAGGCTGTCTGACCCAGATAACAGAAAGGATTCCGGAATTCATACCGTTATCCGCTACCTGCTGGGCCAGTGCGGGGATATTACCCCTCTGGCGTTACAAAAAGCCCTTTATTATATCCAGGGTTTTTATTACGCTTTTTACCAGACCTATCTGTTTCCGGACAACTGTGAGGCCTGGGTGCATGGTCCGGTATACCGGGATATTTATTATAAATACCGGGACTATCGTTTTGATCCGATTACGCCGGCTGATTTCTTCGAACCGTCCGCCCTGACTGTTTCGGAAAAAGCCGTGATCGACAGCGTAATCCGTTATCTGTGCTGCTACAGTGGGAAAATCCTGGAACAGTTTACCCATAACGAAACGCCCTGGCTGGATGCCAGGGGCGATCTGCCGGTATCGGCTCCTTCCGGACGCATTATCTCCAGGGATTCCATCGGAGAATATTTTACAGCGGTAAAAGCCAGATACAATATGGTAGCCCCCAGTGATATCCGCACCTACGCAAGGGATATGTTTCAATATATCTGACACCGTATCCCGGCCAGAATGAGGAGGTATCTGCCATGCTTTTAAAAGATATTGACGCAGGGCAAAGCTGCGTTATAGAAAAAATCAATCTGCCTTTCCAGATGGAACGCCGGCTGCAGGCGCTTGGTATGACACAGGATACAGTCATCACCGTTCTGAACCGGAAAGGAAAGGGCATTATGATTATCAGACTGCGGGGTTCCCGGTTTGCCCTTGGCTATAACATGACAAAAAATATATCCGTACGGAAAGCGGGGTAATATTGTGAAAGAAAACATGACCATTGGTTTTATCGGAAATCCAAACTGTGGAAAAACCACTCTCTTTAATGCCTATACCGGCGCCAATCTGAAAGTAGCCAACTGGCCCGGCGTAACGGTGGAAAAGGTCGAAAGCGCCATCCGTGACCACGACCTGAATATCCGGCTGGTAGATCTGCCCGGCACCTACAGTCTTACTTCCTATACAATGGAAGAAACCGTATCCAGGCAGTTTATCCTGAGTGATGAGGTGGATGTTGTAATTAATGTGGTGGATGCTTCCACCCTGGAACGGAGTCTGTATCTGACGCTGCAGCTTTTAGAGCTTGGCAAACCCGTGGTGCTTGCTCTTAATATGATGGACATTGTGGAAAAACGTGGTATGGAAATAGATATGCACCGTCTCCCGGAAATGCTTGGCATTCCTGTCATTCCCGTATCCGCAAGAAAACGCACCGGACTGGATTCCCTGCTCCATGCGGCGGCGCATCACAAAGACGCCTCTGATCCGGATAAACTGATACACCACCACAAGACAAAAGCCTGTCATATCCACAACCATCACTGTGAATATGCCATGGTCTATTCTGATCCCATTGAAGACCGGATCGACCAGATCATAACCGCATTAAAAGAAAAATTCCCGGATATTACCAACTATCGCTGGTGCGCCATCAAACTGTTAGGCCAGGATAAGGAGATCCTGGAAAAATATCCGCTGCATCTGCCGGGAATCTCAGACCAGAACTTTGAAGCCCGGATCATAAATGAAAAATACAATTTTATCGAAGAAATCATGGGAGAAGTACTGCTCCACAAACAGCGGCAGGATCAGTTAACGGAACGGGTGGACCGGATACTGACCCACCATATCTGGGGCATTCCCGTTTTCCTGGGTATTATGGCCGTCGTATTTTTCCTGACTTTTACCGTAGGAGACTGGCTCAAAGGTTACTTCGAGCTGGGTATTGACTGGTTTTCGCAAGCGGCCACCAGCATACTGACTGCCATGCATACCCATCCGCTGCTGGAATCCCTGGTAGTGGAAGGCATAATTGGCGGCGTGGGCACTATTGTAACATTCCTGCCAAATATATTCATCCTGTTTTTAGCGCTGGCATTTCTGGAAGACAGCGGTTATATGGCCAGGGTAGCCTATGTAATGGAAGGCCTGATGAGCAGACTGGGCCTTTCCGGCAAAGCGTTTATACCAATGCTGCTCGGTTTTGGCTGCACCGTTCCGGCCATTATGGCTTCCAGGGCGCTGGAAAGCAAACGGGACCGCTACAAAGTCATGCTGGTCACCCCGTTTATGAGCTGCAACGCCCGCCTTACGATTTATATTTTATTTGCGGAAATGTTTTTTGGAAACCTTGCGATGCCCGTGGCTTATTCCATGTATCTGATCGGTATTGTGGTGGCCATAACCGTATCCGTCGTATTACATCTGCTGGATAAAAAAGAAACGGCCAACTATCTGCTGATTGAACTGCCGGAATATAAAATGCCGGATGCCAGAACCGTGGGCATTTACGTATGGGATAAAGTAAAAGACTATCTGGGCAAAGCAGGTACCACAATTGTACTGGCCACGCTGCTGATCCAGCTGCTGCTGAATTTTGGTCCGGACGGTTATTCCGCAGACCTTTCCAATGGTTTTGGCGCCATTCTTGGCCGATGGATGGTTCCGCTATTCGCACCGGCAGGCCTTGGCTTCTGGCAGATCACCGTGGCTCTGATAGCCGGCATATCCGCCAAGGAAGTGGTTGTCTCCAGCTGTGCGGTACTGTTTGGAATCGTAAACGCAAATTCCGCAGCCGGCATGGAACGCTTTTCCAGCGTACTGCAGGAGATCGGTTTTGGTCCCCTCAACGCCTTCTGCCTGATGGTATTCTGCCTGCTGTATGTACCATGTACAGCTGCGCTGGCTACGATACATAAAGAATCCGGCAGCTGGCCATGGACCATTTTTGTAACCGCATTCCAGCTGGTTGTGGCATGGGTGGTGACCTTTGTGGTCTATCAGACCGGGCTGCTGTTTATTTAAAAACAGCAGCCCGCCCCCTTCCCGCCCCCCGGCGGACGGCGGCTCCCACATGTTCTCCGAGTTTTACTTTCGTCTCTATTCCCCGCACAGAATAATTCAGAATATCCGGGTCCGGCCGCACCTTTCCTGCCTGTGTCAGCAGTATCACCGTGGATCCTCCGAACGCAAAGTATCCTTTCTCCTGTCCTCTTTTTACGCTCCCTTTTACCGGATGGTTAACTATTTTTCCTACCAGCATGGCTCCTACTTCCATCTGCAGCATTGTGCCAAAATGCTCTGTTTTTATCAGACAGTATTCCCTGGTATTTTCTTTATATACCGGAAAGTAATCGTTCGCAACCGGATTGACAGTGTGAAAGACTCCCGGTATCCGGATCTGTTCTGACACTGTTCCTTCGTCCACATAAATATAACGGTGATAATCATCCACGCACAGACGAAAGATCCAGATATAACCGCCCGCATATGCCTGCGCCAGTTTCCGGCTGCGCAAAAGGCTCTGGAGCGTATAGGACGTATGTTTCAGTGAAAACAAAGACCGGCCGCTGATTCTGAACACACTCAGACGGCTGTCACAGGGACTGACAAACACATCCGCAGACATTTCCGTCTGCCGTGCCCCTGTACGTAATTTTCTTGTAAAAAAGTCATTATAGGAATCATATACCTTTGGTTCAAAATCTTCCATCCGGACAGAGTGGCTGCGGACAAACGCAGGTATCAATACTCTGGAAACCCTGCTGTCCAGAAATCTCCCACCGGCCTGCGACACTGCCGGACATACCAGCAGCCGCAGCGCTGCACGCCCCGCCGTATGCCGGTACAAAATACCCAGCAGACGGTCCTGCAGGGAATCCTCTTTGTTTACCGTTCCATTCCTGTCTGTTGTCAGACGCATCATATTCCTCCTTTTATCTGTCCAGTCCTGACGGATACTCCGGGCCGTCCCCGGCAGCTTTTTTCCGGCGCAGGATGGTTCTGCCCGCAAATCTGTTTATCTGTTAAGACTTCTGAAATAATTCCACCAGCTGCGTCCTACCAGTACGAGCACCGCCACGGAAAGCGCCACCACGCCCACCAGCAGAAACAGCTCTTTTGTGGATGGTTTGCGCAGTTTAAAATCCGCTATAAATAAAGTCCCCACCACAGCCACCAGTACGTGCAGTGCGATCACAAACGCCTGGCGTGTGGGAAACAGCGGCGAAACGACTACCAGCACCGGCAGCGCAATCGCCATGGATGTAATCGGAAGTCCCTGGTAATACTTACGTGCGTCCTGCGTATCCACCTGGCGCTTTGCTTCCATTACATTAAAGTATCCCAGACGGACAACCCCTGCCAGACCATAAAAAATCAAAAGCGCCATTCCGTAAATCCGGTTCATTCCAAAGCGGTAACAGATAATTACCGGCAGTACGCCAAAACAGACCACATCGCAAAGCGAGTCGATCTGAATGCCAAAATTTTTCTCATCTTCCGTCCGGTTCTTTTTGGTACGGGCAATTTTTCCATCAAACATATCGCACAACCCTGACACTGCCAGACAAAAAATAGCCCACCGCAGATGCATCGAAATAGCGCAGAATATGCCTGTCACCGACGTCGCAAGGCTGACATACGTAAGAATAACCGTATAATCCCAAAATCCTAACATTTGTTTTTTCCTTCCCAGAGCATGCCCGATCATAATAGCATGTTTCAGACACGCTTTAGCGTATAGTAAATTTGCGCCACAAGTGTAAACAGCGCACTAAGTAATAACTGGCTGTAATACCCGATTCCCCTTGAGAGAACCATAGCCGGCAGCGTCAGTGAGTGAAAAACCGGTACAAAAATCCTCAGAAACAAAGCCTCGCTGATTCCCATACCCCCGGGAAGCGGAAGCATGTCAACAGAAATGGAAATCACCGCCTGCAGCAGAACCACATCCCAGAGGGACGTTCCAGACTGCCCCATGGCCAGATACACCGCACCTGTTACCGCAAACATGGCAAACCGTTGTACAAACGTAAGCCAGATCACATTCCAGATTACCAGTTTATGCTGTTTCAGCCAGGCGGCTGTCTCCCGGTATACCTGCATGGATTCCTGCAGCCTGGTGCGCAGCGTTTCCCTTCGTTTCATAATATGCAGTTTTTCCAGCAGATCCATGCCTTTGAGAATGATCCTCTCTGCCAGAACCGGATGGAATACGAGAACCGTCATAAATGTGACACAATAAATATTCAATCCCAGTCCCAGATAATAAACCGGCAGAACACCTTCCAGATAGCGGTGCATAAACCCCCTGCCAAAAAGCAGGATTGCGACTCCCGCCACTACCAGCACCAGTTTATATGTAATAGTCACAATCATCAGTACCACTGTGGATACCGGAACAGGTATGTTCTCTTTTCTCATATAATAAATCTGCATGGGCTGTCCGCCGCCTGCCGCCGGAGTAATACAGCTAAAGAAAAACCCGATGCAGGAAAATAAAAAGCAGGTCCGTTTCGCCAGGTAAATCCGGAAAGAACGCATCATATACCAGATAATCGCAGATTCTCCCCAGATAAAAAACACTACCAGACCCACACCGGGAACCAGCCAGCGGATATCCGCTTTTTTGATCGCCCGCATCATTTCTCCCAGGTCTTCCCCATAGAATACACCATACACCGTAAGAGCGAAAACCACAAGTAAAAGTATTGTATTTCCTATTACTTTCCTTTTTGACTGCATTTAATTCCTCCCATCCTACGGAAAAATTTTCCCATTGATCTGGTTCAGTCTCTTTTCATATAATTTCCACACGGCATCCTTTTTTCCTGCCCACAGACAGATTTCAGCCAGAAACACCCCGCCAAATACATCTATCATCACGTGTTGTTTTGTCAGCAGGGTGGACATACAGACCATCAGCGCCATAATACAGGAACAGCTTTTGTACCAGCGTGGCACATTCCTGTATCCCCGCAGCCCGATATAACAAAACCAGCTGACCAGACAGTGAATGGAAGGAAACAGATTGTCCGCCGCATCAGCAGAATATAAAAAAACCATCAGCTGGTTCCAGATACCATCCGGCTGCACATCAGGTCTTGTATTCGTAGTTGGAAAAAGCAGATAAAACGCCATGCATACAATTCTGGAAATAAAATCTGCGGAAAAAAACTGACAGACTTCTCTTTTTCCCTGACGGGCAATCAGAATATAATTGGCAATCCAGAACAGGTAACAGCCAAGATAAACGATCACAGAGGGCGGCCAGAAGGGAATCAGCCGGTCCAGCGGACTTTCAATATTATAATGATGCCAGCCTCCGGCAATCATCCGTGTGCCTCCGTAGACGATCAGATTAAAAGATACCGCCACAAGAAGCGGAACAATACTATACCGGGGAATGATACCCTGCCATATATTACGAATATTATGATTCATTCTTTTCTCCTGTGTCCTGTAGTATAATATTTGTTTCATCCACACAGTTTCAAAGTATACCAGGTTCTGTATTGTTACTCAAGAGTCTCACGCATATTTTAAGGAAAGTTTAAGATATTCATCATATAATATTCCTTTTACGTTTTCATAATTATGACGGATTCCTGCGCAAGACAGATATTTGTACTGTGTGTACTATTTGTTCTAGTACACTATAACACAAACCTGTATATCCGTCAACTGTCTCCTGCGGGAAATTATTTTCCAGACGGGATCCATTTTCCAGTCCGGTAAACCTACCGGAAAGTGGCGGGCCGGCACAGGCCGTTTTTCTTCGCCGCAATGCGGTTCTTTTTACCGGACACTATTTACATTCTTTTGTCTGCCAGAGTGTGTTAGAAAAATGCAAAGCAGGGAGTGCAGATGCACGCTCTAATATATTTCTTAAAAAAACCTTAAAATATTCCCCAGTTCATCCTCTTTTATGCTTTATTGTGGTAAAATAATCCTGCGGACATTTCCCGGAAATGCCCCGTTTAGTCTTATTTTACAGCTAATTTAATAGTTGAAAGGAGTGTAACATGAAAAAACGAAGAGCCATGCTTTCCCTGCTGCTGGCAGCCATGCTTGCGATTCCGGCCACGCCATTTACTTCACCGGCCGCATACGGCATGGAACCTGCAGTTGTGGAAGCCGCCGTGAAAAAGGTGAAGATTACCAGCCCGTCATCGGCAGCGCTGACCATTGAAAAAGGCGAAACGTTCCAACTCAAGGCCAGCCGTTCCAATGTCACCTGGAAGAGCAGCGACCAAAAGATCGTTTCAGTAAACAGTACCGGAATGGTCAAGGGCAAAAAAAGCGGGACCGCCACCATTACGGCAAAAGCTGGAAAAAACAAAGCTTCAATAAAAGTAACCGTAGGTACAAAAGTAGCGTCTGTTACGATTGTAAAACCTGCCGTAGCCCTGGCCGCCGGCGTGCAGTCCACCATCCGGGCCGCTGTCTCTCCCGCGGACGCCTCTAACCAGACGCTGACATACAGCTGCGCCGACCCGGACATTGCGTCCGTAACGGACAAAGGCGTCATCACCGCAAAAACGCCTGGCCAGACCACAATTACCGTACAGGCGTCAGACGGCAGCAAAAAACGCAAAACTGTCACGGTAACCGTCCGTGCCACTGGCAGCCCGGTCCGTTTACAGGACGATTTTTACCAGGCCATAAACGCCTCCACACTGCAGGAGCACGCTTTACAGGGAAACGAATACCAGTGGAGCGGTTTTCAGGAACTGCAGAACAATATTACCAAAAACATGAACAGCCTCATCGAAGGCCTTGTGACAGAAAAAGACCAGTATGCAGAAGGCTCCATGGAACAGAAGATCACTGATTTTTACCTGTTGGCCAGGGATATGGAAACCAGGGACAAAGCGGGAACGGAGCCGTTAAAACCTTATACCGACAGTATCGACCAGGCACAGACCATTGATGAGTTTGTGGATGTACTGGCAGAGCTTGGTAAAACCGGCCAGGGAAGCGCTCTTGGTTTTCAGATTACACAGGATCTGAAAGATTCGAATAAATATATGCTTGTCAATCAGGGCCCGTCCTACATACTGTCCAAAGAATATCTGACCGGAGACGCCAATAAGGCCATCCAGGACGCCGTGCGTGACTATATAAAACAGCTTTTTATTCTGGCTGGTGAAACGCCGGAACAGGCCACAGCCATCGCCGCACAGGTATTTCAGCTGGAACAGGAACTCTCAGCTGCCGGATTAGGACTCAGCGAACGATATGATATAGATAAGATTTACCATCCATATACAAAAGAACAGCTGGCGGCTCTTTACAGCAACTGTGATATCGAAGGCTATTTAGGAAAACTGGGTATTACAGATTATGACCAGTGTATCGTATTTGAAGAAGAAAACGCAAAAAAGATCAACAGTTACATGACTGCGGAACATCTGGATCTGTTAAAAAACTATACAAAATTTACTCTTTATATGAATTACTCAGGCTTTCTGACCACTGCCCACTATGAGGCGCTGACTGCCATCAATGCCCTGATTACAGGCGCTACTGACGACAAAGACATGGATACCGTGGCAAAAGAGCTGACTCAGGGCATGTTCTCCTGGGAATTTGGCAAAATATACTCTGAGCAGTATTTTTCCAAAGAAAGCAAAACAGAAGTGGAGCAGATGACCAGAACGCTGCTGGCCACTTTCCGCAACAGGATCCAGAGAATCGACTGGCTCTCAGAAGCCACAAAGCAGAAAGCCATGAAAAAGCTGGATACAATGAAAGTGAAAATCGGCTATCCGGATGCATGGCCTTCTTATTTTGACAAGATTGCCCTGGACCCGTCCATGGGACTGATCGAAAATGTCATTGCCGTCCAGACCGCCCTCAACTCCGATCTGCAGAAACTGCTGGACTCCGGTGTGGACAAAAACGCATGGGTGATCACACCGCAGACAGTTAACGCATGTTACAACCCACAGGCAAATGACATCACATTTCCAGCGGCAATCCTGCAGGCCCCGTTCTATGATCCGGATGCGGATTATGCGCAGAACCTGGGCGGCATTGGCTCAGTCATCGGCCATGAGATTACCCATGCCTTTGACACGAATGGTGCGGAATATGACGAAAACGGCAACCACAACAACTGGTGGACCCAGGCGGACAGAGACGCCTTTACCGCAAAAGCTGAAAAAGTAAAGGAATATTACAACAACATGGAAATTACCAACGGCGTATTCCAGAACGGTGATCTGACCATTACTGAAAATATCGCAGATATGGGCGCCATGGCCTGTGTTCTGGAAATTGCGGGAAATGATAAAAAAGCGATTCTGGATATTTTTAAAAGCAACGCAAATATCTGGGCTTCCAACCAGACCGACCAGTTCCGAGATTATCTGCTCACCACGGATGTGCATTCCCTGAATAAAATACGGGTAAACGCCATTCTGCCGCTGTTTGACCAGTTCTACGATGTCTTCGGCGTAACAAAAAATGACGCCATGTACGTAGCCCCTAAAAACCGAGTACAGATCTGGTAACACTTTGTATACAGAATTTACAGACAGCCGGAACAGAAATCATTCTGTTCCGGCTGGTTATTTCTGCCATCCGGCAGTTCCTGTCAGCTTTTGCGGCAAAACTGACTGATACTATCATATCTTCATTTATTTTTATGTTTATTACATATGAAAGTATTTTATCTTTACCACTTTGTTGTTTTTTATTTTCAGAAGGGAACTCCCAACGTTACTGGCGAGTCCACTTTCCCTGTCCCCGTCAATATAATCTTTGATTTCCCTGTAATCTGTTTTATAACTGCCTGATTCTCCTGTTCCCCTGACGAAGTATCCTACACAATATTTACATTTTGGGGAAACGTTCACTTTCAGTTTGTGTAATTTGAACTGCGTAACACCACTTTTTGACAATTCAACCGCACATCCCTGACTCATTTTCAAAGTCAGAATGTTATTTTTAATCTGGAATTTTTTAACCTCGCAGGAAAAAAATCTGTAAGACCCATCCTTAATTTCAGCTTCTGCCCTGACGAAGTTTCCCTGCGTAAATACAAAGACTGCCAGTAATATTACAAATGTAAAAATCTTTATCCTGTTCTTCATGATATATGCCTCTCAATGATTATTTTTTAATCCTTACTTTCTTTACTTTGCTCCAGTTTCCATAATAAATCTTACCATCTGCTTTCTGATACGCCCGTATCCTGACGTAATAAATTTTTCCTTTTGACAGGCCTGAAAATACAACCGGCTGGCTGGCAGCTTTTGCTTTTCTGACAGTTGTTTTCTTCGCAGGGAAACTTTTACTTCTGGAACACGAAATCTGGTATCCGTCACTGTTGTTACTGCGTTTCCATTTTATTTTCAATTTTCCGCCTGACGGGCTTTTCACGCTCTGGATTTTAACCTTTTTAATACTTACGTTTATGCCCGCATCTGAATCAGAATCAGATTCTGTCTCTGTATTGAAATCAGATTCCATGTATGAACCAGTATCCGGATTTACGTTGAAATCTGTGTCTGTGTCCATATCCGTGTCTGTATCCGGTCCGTTGTCCGTACCTGTGTCCGGTTCCGCATCCGTTCCTGTATCCGGTTTTCCATTTGTACCTGTACCGGGTTTCCCAGCCGTTCCCGTTCCGGAACCGCTTCCTGTACCCGTATCCGGTTTCCCAGCCGTTCCTGTCCCGGAACCTGTTCCTTTTCCCGTATCCGGTTTCCCAGCCGTTCCCGTATCCGGCTTTCCGGCCGTTCCTGTATCAGAATCTGTTCCTTTTCCCGTATCCGGTTTTCCGGCTGTTCCCGTTCCGGAACCGCTCCCACTATCCGCATCCGGTTTTCCACTCATCCCCGCATCCGGGACTGTTCCTGTATCCGGTTTCCCGGCTGTCCCCGGATCCGCTGTCGGATCTGTTTCCCGGTCTGCCCCACCGGAATCCGGATCTGTTTCCAGATGGTCTGACGAATCCGGAATCCAGTATGCGTATAAAGTCTCATCTTCGTCAAATATCCGGGAGGTATCGGCCGGCACCCTGCTGTTTGCCAGGTTATACCATCCAAGAAACGTATATCCTTTCCTGTATGCGGACGGGAGAGAAGGCAGTTTCTGATTTACTGTAGTAAGAACCGCCGGCCCTTCTATCGTACCGCCATTTGCATGAAAAGTAACCGTGTACTCCTTTCCTGTATGCTGCTTCGTCGTAATTACCCGCATATCTGACACATGTTTTTTTGTATCGGATATGTAATACATATAGTAATAATATTTCGTATCAGGCATCAGCCCGGAAAGCTTTATTGTAAATGTATCCATGATTCTTCCAGGAGCTATGACCGGACTTTGTCTGAGCTGTTCTGCGGACGGGCCATAGGCATATGCCCAGTATTTTACATATGATGATGGAATCGTCACCTGAATCACCGCTTCTGTATCTGTCAGCTTCGCAACATGAAAATCACTGTATTCAGGTCCGGCATCCTGTTTCTTCCATCTGGCATATAAAACCGTATCCTTTTCAAACGGATCGGATTCTGTCATCCGCACGCCTTCTGATGTGTACCAGTACTGAAATTCATAACCATCTCTTACCGCCTCTGGTAACTCTTTCAGTTTATTGCCAGACGTATACTGAACGGTACTTCCATTTACCGTTCCACCATTTGCGTCAAATGTAATCTTATATTCTGCGGTTACGGAGTCGTTTTTCCAATGTGCGTATAGCACCTGATTCTTCGTATACCTGACAGAAGCGCTGACCTTTGTTCCGCCATCAGCATCTGTAAACCACCCTTCAAAAGAATATCCGCTTCTGTATGCTACCGGAAGATCAGACAGTTTCTGATTTATGGTAGTCACATCCAGAAACCTGTATCCATCCACAATTCCTCCATTTGCGTTAAAGGTTACCGTATATTCTTTTTTTGTGTCTGGCACGGTTGCCGCCGGACGGCTGGTATCCGGTCCGCTTCCCGCTGGCGCTGAAGGCGCCGGTACGGTTGTCACCGGACGACTGGTATCCGGCCTTCCCGCTGGTACGGTTCCTGTGGTATCCGGACTGCCGCCAGTAGCGCTGTCCGGTTTTGTTCCGTTGCGGATAGCCCTGGATCTGTTTTTTGACAAATCGCTGACTGTAATTTCATAAAATACAATATTTTCATCTTCCCAGGTATACCATACGAGCCTGCCATCTGATATCACCGGCACGCAGTCAGATAAAGTTCCTGACATTTCATAAGTCCTGCCTGTCTGTTTCCCTTTCCCGTCAACTGTAGTGTAGTAAACGTTATCAGAAACCGTCCAGAGAACCATATACTTATCTTCACTTATTTTTACCATGTGCGGCGTGGATGTCGTCTCTTCACCTTCGTCATAATCCGTCAGCCAGCTGACCGTCACCTGACTGATATTTTTCTTATCAGCGGCGGCTACAAATACATTTCTGGTCTTTCTGGATAAGCTCCTGTTATCCTGCACAACTGAATTTCCGGCGACTAAATAAGAAGAACCGGAAATCTCAAATCCGCCTGCGGAACCGCCCGTAGCGTTGCCGCTCATCATTGTTCCCGCAAATTTAAGGATATCCGCAGAGGAACATCTGCCGCTGAATCTTCCATTGGATAAATCTGTATTGTACTTCGTCAGTACAATCGACCTTGGGAAGGCGTCTCCATGATCAACCGCAACGATATGGCCGTCTTCCACTTTAATAAACTGGTTAAATGAATGGCTCACGTATCCGGCTGAAAGATTCGACTCCCCCACATAAGAATCTGTAATCTTCATGGTGTTCATATCCAGCTGGAACGTAATATTGGCCTGATGCCCGCTATACATGACCCGGCCGGTCCGGATCAATAAATAATTTTTATATACGTCCATACGGGCTGAGGCTGCGTCAAACGGATTTTTCGTATTACAGTTTTTTATCCCTGCCGATCCGATCCGTTTCCAGTCTTTATCATACTTTGTAATACGGTAAACTTCCATGTCCGGTAACTGATTTATATTTTTCTGGCCGGTCAGTATATAGTAATTCTGGTCTGTCTCATAAAACCCGCCAAAAACCGGAAGCTCTTTCGGAATTAACTTTGATGATTTAAACTTGTAAGATTTATCATAATACTCTGCCAGTATACCGTCCATGGATTCTGCGTACTGAATACGCATCAGGCTGTCGCAGCCACAGGAAACCAGATATGATCTGACAGGCTTCGACCATTTTGAATAATTCTGTGCGTTCAGATTACTCCCTTTATATGTGGCGCTCTGCTGCCATTCAGCGGCAGGCTTTCCGGCCCCATAGGCTGTAGCAGCAGAACAAATATTTGTTACAGCCATTGCGCAGGAAAGAAAAGCCGCTGCTATACGATTTTTATGTTTATTCATAACCCATTGCTCCTTTACCGACTTTTAAAAGGCATATATTGCGGGCATCCGCTGACTGCCGTTACTTTTTGATGACAACAGATTTGCGTCCGCTCCATTTTCCGCATTCCTTTATACCGTTGATCTCACTGTAAGCACGTACCCTGACGTAATATTTTTTCTTACGCATAAGCCCGTAGCATTCTGTGCTGGTCACAGAAGCGTCTGTTTCCTTTTTGACTACATTGCTGTTAAAACCTGAGCCTGTTGAATACCACAGTTCGTATCCGGCAGCGCCTGTTACCGGACTCCATGTTACTGTCATGGAACCGCCCGGGATATTTTTTACTTTTTTTATTTTGGGCGGGGCGGTATTCTTTTTTGTATAGTCAATGGCAAATGAATATGATCCGGTTCCCCTGTTTACATTTTCTTTGGCAACAGCAAAATAATATTCTCCATTTTTAACTGATACAGGCACTGATATTTTGCCTCCATCTGATACCGTATTTGTATATACCGGATTCATGGACTGGTCATAAACAACGTATTTGGCAATACTGCTGGTGGAATTCGTAAGATTCAGTGTAATCAGTCCCGCAGCGGGAATATTGAACCTGTAATAATCAATATCATCATTTAGCGCAAGTATACCCTTATATTTCTTTTTGAGGCTGATGTCAAAAGCATCCGACGATATATCGTTGTTTGCGTCCTGGGTTTCCGTAAAACTTTCGCCCATGGAATCCATATTTGCCACAAATGAAAATGAAGTTGCTCTCGAAAACTCCGCCACAAGGTAATAATTTCCACCCGTCAGATATATGTCATTCATTGAAAATGACTCAGAATCGTAAGAATTATAAATTTCTGTCTGAGAAGCGTCATATATTTTTATTCTCATACCTCCTACGTATGCGCTTGCGCTAACATCCACTGACAGGTCAATTTTTCCCGCCTCTTCTAATGAAAATTTATAATATCTGATACCTCCGCTTTCCGGAAATGTTCCAGCCACAGAAACTCCTGACTCAATTTCCCTGGCCTTTGAAAAGGTCGTATTTGTTTCAGCTGGCAGCTGCACATTCTCCGCATATATTGTCTGTATATTTGCGGGAGGTTTTACAGATGTGCAGTACACTGTAATAACTGCCAGTCCGGCAGCTATTTTTCTTTTTCGTATTTTTTTCATCAAATTTCTCCTCGTATAATAAGTTTGTAAGCAAGAAAAACAGCTTACAGGCTTATT
>CANRTU010000043.1 GCA_947642745.1 uncultured Eubacterium sp. | reverse complement strand
AAACAGCGGCAGATAACGGTCCATTTCCGCTCTCCGAAACAGCGGCAGATAACGGTCCATTTCCGCTCTCCGAAACAGCGGCAGATATACCGGCCCATTTCCGCTCTCCGAAACAGCGGCAGATAACGGCTCATCTTCTCCGGCGTCCCGGAAATATGAAGCCATCCGCCAGCTGTTCTCACATTGCAGACCAACCGGTTACCATGGATATCCGGCACGGTCCGCTGTAATATCAGAAGCGTATTTGAAACATACTTTCTGACAGATATATTCCACAATTTACGGAAAATATACACCAGAGCGTTGCCGGTAATCATTCAATTGCTGTCGCAGACTGACTGTGTCCTTTGATTCTATTATAAAATCAGATAAATAAGCATCATTTCACGCAAAACAGCAACGTCATCAGCTTAACAGGTTACGACACGGTAAGTATAAAATATCAAAAAATATGATTAGAAAAACCATGGAAAAACCGCTGGGACAGAATAAGGAAAAACAGACAAAAAAATGAGACGGCCTGGTTTCCCAGGCCGCCGTTATGTAGCTGCAATACACCCAGAGTCTGCTTCAAAACAATCGCCAGCCTCCCATACACACCGAATGAAAAAACAGTCCTCCGGCAATAACCTGCCTGTTTTCGCACACAGATTGTGAATATGGCATTGTCTGCATTTGCAAAAGCCTCATCCTCTGTTTCTTCTATTTTTCTTCCTATTTTCCTACAAACAGACCCTCAGGGCTTATAATGGAAATAATTTTGCAGGTTTCACCACTATAATATTTCCCATAAACAAACAGGGCCCCGGGCTGGTAATCCAGCCAGAACCCTGTCCAATATCTGATTGAATCATCTCATAATCCGCATCCCTGAATCATACACACCAGCCTGTAACAACATTACACCCGGCCTGTTTCCGGATCAGATTAGAAAACTTTTATCCAAGCTTGTGTATGTATACACAGTTCGGTGTCTCTACCTTTACCGGCTTTCCGTGCATGAGGAAATATTTTCCTTCATAATTCATGGAGAACACGCCGATGGCATTATTATCATGGTTAAGGCACATAAAATACCTGCCGCCGGGAAATACAGCCACTGCCTTTGGAAATTCCCCGCTGATTCTGGAATTACATACCAGAGTAAGTTTTCCGGTTTCCTGGTCCACCCCGAAGACAAGCACCGCATTGATACCTGCGTCTGTACAGAACAGATACCTGCCGTCCGGAGAAAATTCCATGGAAGCCGCACTGCATATCTCATTTTCTTTCGGGTCCTTTGTGGAAATCGCCTGGATCATTTCAAATTCCGGATTGCCATTTTCCAGCACGTGATATTTGTACACATCCACTTCATTTTTCAGTTCACACAGTACATAAGCGAATTTGCCGTTTTTGCTGAAGCGGATTGCCCTTGGCGCTGAATCCAGAGGACTTCTTAACATATCATGATTAATCAGCGCACCTGCGGAATAGTCGATCTTATAGAGCTTGATATGATCCAGTCCTCCATCCACAGCACATAAAAACTGCTGGTCCGGCGTTACTTTTACACAATGCACATGGGGTCTTGACATCCGCTCCGCAATACAGCGTCCCATTCCTTTATGAAACACGCCGTCCGCAATGCCGTCAATGGAACCATCCCCGTTTAAACGCATCATGGATACTCTCGCATCATGATAACCAGCCACAAACAGATAACGGTCCAGATCGTCCAGTTCCAGATAACATCCACGCATTCCGCCAATCCATTCTTTATTAATCAGTTTCAGATCCCCGTCTTCCTGAATATGGAAAGCAGCTACGCCTTCATCCGCAATCGAATACAAAATTCTGCCGTCATGGGATACAATTACATCTGACGAGTTACTGATTGGAACCATCTTTCGTTCGCTGATGCTGCCGTTTTCCACATCCAGATCATAGATATGGATGCCCAGGCTGTTCTCATGTGTATAAGTGCCCACATATGCTACATATCTGTCCTTTTCCATTTGTCAATCCTCCTCTTTCCTGCGTAATATATCGTACTTGTCCGGTGCGTATCCCAGATCCACATAAAGCGTCTGCTTCGGGTGGGGCGCTGACTCCATCGGTGTTCCCTTCTCATCCCGCATTTCACGGACTGTCACGGGGATATTGCGCCCGTCCGGTTTCATCACCTCGATCTGCTCGCCCACAGAAAATTTATTTCTCTGTTCCGTACGATAAAATCCCGCATCATTCTGCTCTCCGATAATACCGAGATAGGTGTATCCTTTTACATAAGTACTATTATCATAAATCTGTGCTTCTTCCGACGGCTTTCCATAAAAAAATCCTGTTGTAAACTGACGGTAAGTACAGTTTGCGATCTGTTCCAGATACCAGGACATATGCGCTTCATACTTCTGTGAAGATTCCATATAGTCATCCAGCGCCCTGCGGTATGTCCGTGCCACAGTGGCGGCATACAGTGCGGTGCGCATGCGTCCTTCGATTTTAAAACTGTCAATGCCTGCTTCCACCAGATCCGGGATATGTCCGATCATACACAGATCTTTGGAATTAAAAATATAAGTTCCCCGTTCATTCTCATAGACCGGCAGATACTCTCCGGGCCGCTGTTCTTCCATCAGAGCGTAATTCCAGCGGCACGGATGGGTACACGCCCCCCGGTTGGCGTCCCTGCCGGTAAAATAATTGCTTAACAGACACCGTCCGGAATAGGCGATACACATGGCTCCATGGACAAACGTCTCGATTTCCATATCCCCTGGAATATGCTCCCGGATCTCCCGGATTTCCTCCAGCGTCAGTTCCCTGGCGCTGACCACACGCTTCGCCCCCTGTCCGTACCAGAACTGATACGTTGCGTAATTCGTGTTATTGGCCTGGGTGCTGATATGCCGCTCAATTTCCGGGCAGATTTCCTTTGCCAGGGCATACACCCCGGGATCAGAAATAATCAGCGCATCCGGCCGGATCTCCCTTAACCGGGTAAAATATTCCCGCACCTCATCCAGGTCTTTGTTGTGGGCAAAAATATTGGCAGTCACATATACGTCTGCCCCATGGGCATGGGCAAAGGCAATTCCCTGCTCCATCTCTTCCAATGTAAAATTTTTCGCTTTGGCCCGCAGGCCGAAAGCCTCTCCGCCAATATATACCGCATCAGCGCCATATATCACCGCAATTTTCAATACTTCCAGATTATTTGCTGGAACAAGTAACTCCGGACGTTTCATTTCTGTTCCTTTCCTGACTGATTTTTCCGGCTGCTTCTTTCCGCCTGCGCTTTTCCTCTGTCACACCTATCCCCGCTGTCCGGGCCGGATACTTACTCCGGACGGGGCCGCTGTCTGGCGCTGACTGTAATTCCATCGCCTACAGGCAGCACTGTCGTTACCAGCTGTTCATTGTGAGTCAGTTCATACAGATACATGCGCATCCGTCTGTGAATCGTCCGGTTGCGCCGGATCACCGCATATCTGGATTCTATAATATCGCCATCCTGTAAAATATTATCCGAAACAAGCATCCCGTCCTGATCCAGAAGCCGCAGCACCTGGGGCAGGAAATTAATATACTGGGCCTTCGCCGCATCCATAAATATCATATCATAAGGTCCGTCCAGGCTCTTTAAAATATCTGCGGCGTCTCCTTTAAGCAGCGTAATATCCGCTTCCATCCCCGCCCTTTTAAAATTCTCCAGGGCCAGGCCAATTCTTGGTTCATAATTTTCAATGGTAGTAATATGGCAGTCCGCCGGATTATAAGTTTTCATAAAAATTGCGGAAAATCCCACCGCCGTTCCTACTTCCAGAATGGAAACCGGCTTTTTCAGCGCCAGCAGCAGTCTGAGACAGCCCTGCATTTCTTTGCGGATCACCGGCACGTCCGTCCTTAACGCTTCCTGCTCGATCTCTTCCAGCAGCGGGGTATTGCCGGTATCCAGTGAATTTACATACGTGATAAATCTTTCATTTACAATCATGACTCTTCTGCCGTCTCCTCTGTATCCTCACCGCTCATTACCCGCATCATTTCCTGGGCGGTCATGGAAGTATTCAGCGTATAAAACCCCGGCACCAGCCGGCCGCCGTATCCATATAATTTCAGCTGAAGGACAAACAGCCGGTTATCCCGTACCAGTCCTTTTTCCTCCAGTACTTTCCCGATATCTGAATCACTCATAAACTCTGTCAGCTGTACCAGCCGGTCCGTTCCTTTTCCGCTGGTTACCGCAGGCTCCGCAAATACCCGGTACCCAAAACTGTAGGAATCAAGTCCCAGCTGATACAGGCCATATACTACTAAAATAAATACCAGCGCCGTAAAACTGATACTTACGATCCTCATTACAATTTTACCAATGCCCATACGCCGATATCCCCATCTCACAAACAAACCATGCGGTTTCCTTAATCAATAAAACCCAGGTCAAAATCAATATTCTGAATAATCGCCCAGTTAATATGCTTAAATACCCTGCAGAACGCCAGCTCTGCCGCAAGGTATTCCCTGACCAGCGGATTTTTGCGAAAACCCTCGCCATCCCGTTCCAGCCGTTCCGTTTCCTCATACATATCCCTGTTTTCCGCAGAATTCTGCACCTCATAGATCATTTTTCGGTAGGTATGAATCTGTTCCTCCAGCTTTGGATCCTCATGCACCCTGGCACGGATCTCCTGGTACTTTACATATTCCTGGCTTTCCCGGAACGCCATAATCAGATCGTTCAGAGCCGTTTCGATCCGGTTATCCGCCCGTTCGGCAATCTGACTGTACAACCGGTCATTTATCTGATTTTCAGTTTCGTTCATATGCCCTTCTGCCATCCTGTATTGTTTTACTTCTTTTTATATTTATATTTATTTTACACTTCCATTATAATCGGAATAATCATTGGACGCCGCTTCGTCTCTTTCCAGACAAAATCTCCCAGTGCGTCTTTGATCTCTGTTTTGATCTTTCCCCAGTCGGTAATGTGTTTATCCATGCAGTTTTGCATGGTACCGTCCAGAATATGTCTGGCTTCTTCCATCAGGCTTTCTGATCCCCGGACATAGACAAATCCCCTGGATACAATATCCGGACCTGCCAGTACCTGTCCTGTGCCGCTTTCCAGCGTCAGCACTACGATAATAATTCCTTCTTCCGCCAGATGCTGCCTGTCCCTTAATACGATATTTCCCACATCGCCTACGCCCAGGCCGTCTACCATCACGTCGCCCACATGCACCCTGCCGTTTATCCTGGCACTGTCTTCATCCAGTTCCAGCACATCGCCGGAAGAGAGCAGAAAGATATTTTCCTTCGCCACTCCAAGCTCCTCCGCCAGTCTGGCCTGGGCCTTTAAATGTTTATATTCCCCGTGTACCGGAATCGCGTATTTCGGGTGTACCAGAGAGTAAATCAGTTTAATATCTTCCGCACAGGCATGTCCTGATACATGCACATCCTGGAATATTACCTCGGCGCCTTTGCGGAATAATTCATTGATAATTTTAGTAACCGCTTTTTCATTCCCCGGTATCGGACTGGAGCTTAAAACGATCAGATCATTTGGTTTAATCGTTACTTTGCGGTGCACGCCATTGGCCATACGGGACAGCGCCGCCATGGATTCTCCCTGGCTTCCTGTCGTAATCAGCACCATCAGTTCATCCGGATAATCTTTTAACTGTTCAATATCAATCAGTGTATGTTCCGGCATATGAATATAGCCCAGTTCCATTGCCGTACTGATTATATTTACCATACTGCGTCCTTCTATAACAACTTTTCGTCCATAATTATATGCACAGTTAATAATCTGCTGTACACGGTCCACATTAGACGCAAATGTGGACACAATAATCCGCTCATGTTTATGATCTGAAAAAATCGTATCCAGCACTTTTCCAACGGTCTTTTCCGACATGGTAAACCCGGCCCGTTCCGCATTTGTACTGTCGCACATCAGCGCCAGCACACCCTTTTTGCCCAGTTCCCCAAACCTCTGCAGGTCAATGGCATCGCCAAATACTGGTGTATAATCTACTTTAAAGTCTCCCGTATGCACCACAATACCCGCCGGCGAATAAATGGCCAGCGCCGCCGCATCCTGGATACTGTGGTTTGTTTTGATAAATTCCACACGGAAACAGCCCAGATTAATATGCTGCCCGTATTTCACCACTTTGCGCTTTACTGTGCGCATCATTTCATGCTCTTTTAATTTATGCTCGATAATCCCAATTGTCAGCTTGGTCGCATAGACTGGTACGTTGATCTCTTTTAATACATAAGGAATCGCTCCGATATGATCCTCATGCCCGTGAGTAATAAAAATTCCTTTTACTTTATCCTGATGTTCTTTTAAATACGAAATGTCAGGGATAACCAGATCGATTCCCAGCATGTCGTCCTCTGGGAATGACAATCCGCAATCCACAACAATGATACTGTCTTCATATTCAAAGGCAGTAATGTTCATTCCAATCTGTTCCAGTCCGCCCAATGGAATGATCTTTAATTTTGATTCCGCCACCTGTTATATCTCCTTTTTACATTTCAATTATCATATCATCACTTAATAACTCTGCAAACACGTTGCCAACGGCCTCCATCTCTGTGTCGTCTTCAACCAGTTCCAGCACCAGGTCTGCGCCTTCTTCCGTATCCTCCGCAGTGACTTTAAAGATATAGGCGTCGGCGTCCTGATTTAAATCCTGCGTTGCCAGCAGATATTCATTGCCGTTTACCCTGGTTCTTTCCACAATGAAAAACTCTACAAAACCATCCTGCTCTTCATCATAAAACTCAATTTTCTCTATTTCCTGTAAATCATCCAGCATATTTTCGTATCCTTTCTTTATCTGATATAATTTTCTTCTGGCTGCTATCTATCTGTATGGTAATATCCACCGCCGTGGCGGTTATGGTCAGAAATACCCTTATCAGAAATCTCCACATCAGAAACACCTTCAATGGCATACTGTCCGTCATGCGTCACTGCTATCCTCCATGGTGGTGTCGCAGACGCATGCAGGTTTTGTAAGTTTATCCTGCTTTGAATTTATGAAATCCAGATACCCCTGCAGAATCAGCCCGGCAGCAATGCTGTCCACAAATTTTCCACGTTCTGACAGACGGACATTGCTGTCTTTCATAATCTGCTGAGCTGCCACTGTAGTCAGCCGCTCATCCCATAAAATAACTTCCAGTCCTGTTCTGCGTTCCAGCATCTGACAAAATTCCTGTGTCTTCTGACAGCGTTCCCCTTCCGTATTATTCATATTTTTAGGATATCCGAGAACAATTCTGTCCACATCATATTCCGCTGCCAGTTCCTCTATCCGGGCAAGCGTCCGGCGCAGCTTGTCCGGAGATTTCCTCCGGATGATTTCCAGGCTTCCGGCTGTCAGCAGCAGCGGATCGCTCATGGCAACGCCCACTGTCTTTGAGCCAAAATCCAGCCCCATAATCCGCATACGTACTATTCCTCCCGTACTATTCCCATGAATTCGTCTTAATATACTCTTTGAGAATCTCTTCTACCAGTTCGTCACGCTCAACTTTCATAATCAGGCTTCTGGCATTATTATGGCTGGTAATATACGTCGGATCTCCGGACATAATATATCCCACAATCTGGTTTAACGGATTGTAGCCTTTCTGGCTCAGGGAACGGTATACATGCCCGATGACATCTTTTACCTGAATCTCAGGTTCCTTTTCCACTTTAAAAAATTGTGTATTATTTTTATCCTGCATAGTTCACGACCCCATTCCTGTTTCTTTTGTCTGTTTCTTCAAAGCATTAACCTGTACAAAGACCTTTCCCGCCTGTACCAATATCTATTTTAATATACTCCCCATCAAAATTCAACTAAAAGATAAATGTCCTGTGTCAACGGACCAGTAATTTTTCCACTAACCATGCATCCGGACCTGTCTTTTGAAGTTTCCACCGCAACTTTTACATACTCTTTTGTGTAACCGGTATAATATTGTTTATGATTAAATACAAAAGGTTCCTCCAGCAGCACGGAGCGGTTTTTACCAGTAAGCCCTCTTCTGTAAGCCTCCGACATTTCTTCGGACAGACGGATCAGGCTGGCGCTGCGGACCGCTTTTATTTCCTCCGGCACCTGGTGTTCCATAACGGCCGCCTTTGTCCCCTCCCTTTTTGAGTATTTAAATACGTGCATTTCATAAAACTGAATCTGCTCCACAAACTCCATGGTCATATCATACTCTTCTCCGGTTTCTCCGGGAAATCCGGCGATCACATCCGTGGTAATAGCCGGATTATCAAAATAGCTGCGCAGAATCTCACAGCGTTGTTTATAACCGGCCGTATTATATTTGCGGTTCATACGCTTTAATGTGGCGTCACAGCCGCTTTGCAGTGACAGATGAAAGTGGGGACAGACTTTTTCCATTGCGGACAGTGAAGCGGCAAACTCCTCTGTTACAATGCCAGGCTCCAGCGAGCCAAGGCGGATGCGGCGGATGCCGTCTGTTTCATGCACCTGTCTGATCAGGGATATGAGACTGTCCCCCGTATCCAGTCCATAAGAACTTAAATGAATGCCGGTAAGCACCACTTCCTGATACCCTTTGTCCGCCAGCAGGCGGATTTCCTCCAGCACATCCTGCGCCTGCCTGCTGCGGGCCCTGCCCCTGGCATATGGGATAACGCAGTAGCTGCAAAACTGGTTACAGCCGTCCTGCACTTTGATAAATGCCCTGGTATGCTCTGCGGCGGATGTCATGCGAAGAGCCTCGTATTCTTTTTTTCCTTCATTTATATCACACAGACTGGCCGTACAGTTTTTATCGGCTTCATAAGCCTCCAGCATACGGACCAGATGTTTCTTTTTATTATTTCCTAAAATAATATCCGCAATTTTCTGCTCCAGAATCTGTGTCCCGCCAGTCTGCACGTAACAGCCTGCCGCCACGATCACCGCTTCGGGGTTTCTCTTTCTGGCACGGCCCAGCATCTGTCTGGACTTTCTGTCCGCAATATTTGTGACTGAACAGGTATTTACCACATAGACATCCGCCGCTTCCTGAAAAGGTACAATTTCATAACCGGCCTGTTCCAGAAGCTGCCGCATGGCTTCTGTCTCATATGCGTTTACTTTGCAGCCCAGATGATACAATGCCGCCTTTTTCATTTTTTCACCTCTCTCCTTTCCGCTACAACCGTTAAAATAAAGATTGACTTTTACTGGAAAAAACGATACTATAAAACACAGGTGAACCATTTCGCAGGTTCCCTTAAAGATCCGAACTATTTCATCAAGGAGGGATACATAATGAAAACCGTACAGATTTCTTTAAATTCCATTGACAAGGTAAAATCTTTTGTCAATGCGATTGCGCCGTTTGATTATGATTTTGATTTAATTTCCGGAAGATATGTGATTGATGCCAAATCCATCATGGGTATCTTTAGTCTGGATTTATCAAAACCAATTGAACTGGCTATCCATGCAGACGCGGATATTGACGAAATCATGGCAGTTATTAAACCATATATCGTGGAGTAATAAGGGATTTTTGCATCCCCTGGCGTGCCGGCTGACTGCCGGCACTTTTTTATCTTATAGGAAAGAGCATCCTATAAGATAAAAACCCTCCGGGAGGATCGCACTGCGGCGGAAGGGAAAATGCTGCCAGGAGGCAGCCCGCCGCTGGCGGTGTATCCGGCTTCGCCGGATACTTTTTTATCTTATAGGAAAGAGCATCCTATAAGATAAAAACCCTCCGGGAGGATCGCACTGCGGCTTCGCCAGACGCTTTTTCCGTTTTATACCGCACCCGCCTCCGCCCGCACTGTCTCCGCCGTACGTACCGCTTCTTCCATCAGCATGTCTATTTTTTCTGTCAGATGGGACTCGGACTTACGCACCGATTTCAGGTTTGGCTTCGTCACCGGATGCTTTGCCACAAAAATCGTACAACAGTCTTCGTATGGCAGAATAGACGTCTCATATGTCCCGATTTTTTGCGCAATATTTACAATATCCTGCTTATCAGCCCCAATCAGCGGACGGTAAACCGGCATCGTGCACACTTCATTGGTCACTGCCAGGGACTGCATCGTCTGACTGGCCACCTGTCCGATGCTTTCTCCGGTAATCAGCCCCAGATCTTCATCTTCCCTGGCAAAATGCTCCGCCAGCTTCATCATATAGCGCCGCATAATAATCGTCAGCTGGTCATGGGGACATTTCTCATAAATATAGAGCTGGATCTGTGTAAAATTTACAATGTGCAGCCGGATGGGACCTGCGTATTTTGCCACAATCCCGGCCAGCTCCACCACTTTCTGCCTGGCCCGTTCGCTCGTATAAGGCGGCGCATGAAAATAAACCGCATCAATCCGCACCCCCCGCTTCGCTATCATATAACCGGCCACCGGAGAGTCAATCCCGCCGGAAAGCAGCAGCATGGCCCGCCCGGCGGTTCCCACCGGCATACCGCCCGGCCCTGGTATTGTATGGGAGTAAATATTGATTTTATTACGTATTTCCACGCTGATTACGACCTGCGGATGGTGTACATCCACTGAAAGCCCGGGAAAAGCTTCCAGCAGCCTTTCTCCCAGGGCGGCGCTTACTTCCATAGATTCCATGGGATAATTTTTCCTGGCACGTCTGGTAACCACTTTAAAAGTAAAATCCTGTTTTGAAAAGGCCCTGCCCACATAACTGACTACCAGTTCCGCCAGCTGGTCAAATCCTTCATCTTCCGCCAGCACCACCGGGGAAATGCCTACGATGCCAAACACGCACTGCAGCGCATCCACCACCTCGTCATAATCATAGGCAGATCCGGTTTCCACGTAGATTCTCCCATTTTCCCTGCGGACGGTAAAAGTTCCTTCCACTGGTTTTAACGCATTGCCTATCTGGCTGACGAGAGTATCTTCAAATATATGGCGGTTCTTTCCTTTTACGCCGATTTCACCGTATTTTATTAAAAATGCCTGGTACATGGCCATATCCTTTCTTTTCCCTGCTGGTCAGACGGCTCTCTGTCCCGTCTGACTTTATCTGTTCTTACGTCTGGAGGACGGCTCCTTTGACAGTGCGGCGTCCGCTCCCTGTCCCGTCTGACTTTGTCTTTTCTTACATGACAGCCCGCAGACTGGTTTACGTATACCTGCGCAGCTGCGGCACCAGTTCCCGCATCTTCTCCACCGTATAATCAATTTCCTCCATGCTGGTGCTGACGCTGAAACTGAACCGCAGCGTGGCGTCCAGCAGCTGCGGCGGCAGTCCGGCTGCCCGCAGTGTGGCGGAACCTGCGGTACGGTGTGATGAACAGGCTGATCCTGCGGAAACATAGATGCCCTCCGCTTCCAGTGCGTGGAGCATCACTTCGCTGCGTACACCCGGAATGGATACGCTTACAATATGTGGGGCACTGCCCCGCCCGGATCTTCCATTGATAACAATCCCTTCTATGCCGGTGACCCGGCCGGCAAAGTCTTCCCTCAGCTGGTATAAACGCTCCCTGTTTTCCTCCAGATTTTCATGCATTTCCCATGCCGCTTCCCCAAGCCCGGCGATTCCCGGCACGTTCAGCGTACCGGAACGCATACCTGACTGCTGTCCGCCGCCATAAGAAAGCGGTTCAATTTTTGTCTTTTCCCGGATATATAAAAACCCGGCGCCTTTTGGACCGTGTATTTTGTGGCCGCTGACGGAAAGAAGGCTGATGCCCCACTGCACCGGCCGTATGGGAATTTTCCCGTATGACTGGACGGCGTCCACATGAAACAGCGCCCCCGGATTTTTCCGCTGTATGATTTCCCCGGCCTGCGCCACCGGTTCTATAGCGCCAATTTCATTGTTCACATGCATGATGGAAACCAGTATCGTATCGTCGTTTACCGCTTCTTCCAGCGCTTCCGGGGAAATAACGCCGTCCCGGTCCACCGGCAGATAAACAACTTCAAATCCATGTCCCTCCAGAAATTTCAGCGCATGGGACACCGAGGAATGCTCCACCGCCGTGGATATGATACGCTTTCCCCTGCGTCTGCTGGCAAAAGCGGAACCAATCAGCGCCAGATTATTGGACTCGGTGCCTCCGGATGTGAAGCATATTTCCTTTTCCCGCACTTTCAGTGTTTTTGCGATTTTACGGGCCGCATCCCGGACATATTTTTCCGCCTCCATCCCTTTTGTATGCAGGGAAGACGGATTGCCATAGGCGGCGTCCATTGTATGCAGCACAATATCCCGCACACGTTCTGAACATCTGGTCGTCGCTGAATTATCCAGATACACTTCCATGTTTTACTCCTTTCCGGACTCTGCCCGGACATCATTTAGCACACTCTCATTCCGGATCTGATTGCCGCCAGACAGCGCTTCGTCCATTTCCATCTGCAGCATCATCATGGACACTGACGTTATGGCCGCCGTGTCTGTGCGCAGTATCCGCCTGCCCAGTGAAATAACCTGCATGTCCCTGCGCAGGATTTCTATTTCTTCCGGGGCGAATCCTCCTTCCGGTCCGATAAACAGACTGACGCTTTTTGCGCCCCGCAGGGACGAAAGCGCCTCTCTGGTGGCCTCCATGCCCCGCTCATTTTCATAAGGCACAAGACAGCGGTCGCAGCCGCTGGCACAGGCAGCCGCCTCCGGAAAGGACATGACCGGATGAATCTTCGGTATAACGCTGCGTTTAGACTGCTTTGCCGCATTTTCCGCAATGGTCTGCCAGCGGCTGATTTTTTTTCCGGCCCTGCTGCCTTCCAGTTTCACGACACAGTATCTCATGGCCACCGGTATGATCTCAGTAACGCCCAGTTCTACGGTTTTCTGGATAATATATTCCATCCGTTCCCCTTTGGGCAGACCCTGGAACAGCAGAATCCTGCCGGAAAGCTCAGTTCCGGATACTTCTGAGTCCAGTATGTCCATCTGGACAAATTCATCTGCCACTTCCAGCACACGGCACCGGTAATTACGCCCGCCCGTACTGCTGATGCGCACCACTTCCCCTTGCGCCATCCGCAGGACATTGCGGATATGATGCACGTCTTTGCCTGTAATTGTAATAAAATCTTTACCGACCTGGTGATCTTCTACAAAAAACTGATGCATACTTTCCATATATCCTTTCCCTGTGCCAGAACGTGCCTTACTCCGGGCATCCCGCTTCCGGAAGACGCCGCCTGTCTGTCAGCACTTTCTGGCTGTTATACTGACCCATTCTCCGTCATGCCCTGTCTCCAGAATCTGAAATCCCGCCGCTTCCAGCGCTTCTGTTACTTCTGTTTCCTTGAAATCAATAATACCGGACGTAATAAAAATACCGCCGTCTTTCAGACACGCAAAGACCGCCGGCGCCACCGGAATAATCACATCCGCCAGAATATTGGCCGCCACAAGATCAAACATACCGATCTGCTCTCCCAGCTTTTTATCAGAAATTAAATTGCCGGTATAAAAATCAGCCCTGGACAGATCCAGCCGGTTGACCCGCATATTATCCATGGAAGAACGGATACAGTTTTCATCAATATCAACGCCCACCACAAAGCTGGCGCCCAGTTTTAACGCCACAATGGACAGTATCCCGCTGCCGCAGCCCAGATCAAGTACCCTTGGGCTGTCTTTGATATATTTCTGCAGCTGGAGAATACACAGCCTGGTAGTCTCATGCTTACCTGTGCCGAAAGAAATACCCGGGTCAATTTCAATCAGAATTTTATCTTTCTCCACATTTTCCTGTGCTTCCCAGGTAGGACTGATCCGGATATTTCCAATGGAAAAAGCGTGAAAAAACTGTTTCCAGTTATTCATCCAGTCAATATCCTCGGTCTGGCTGCCGGTTATACGGCCGGAACCGATATCCATAAAGCCGCGCTGTTCCTCCAGGGCCGCACGCACCTGCTCCAGCAGCTGTGTATTGTCCCGGTCCGCTTCCAGATAAAAACTGACCAGACTTTCTCCCTGGTCCGGCGGCAGCTGTGGCGGAAAGTCAATAAACATTTCTCCCGCCTCTTCTTTACTAAGAGGTACGTTGTTTTCGATTTCAACTCCTTCAATACCCAGTCCGTCCAGCATGGCGCTTATCATATCTTCAGCCGCTGTTGTCGTTTCTATTGTATATTTATCCCATTTCATTGTGCAAATCCTCTATTCACGAATCCTCTATTTAAAAACCTTTAATCCAAAAACCTTTAATCCAAAAACCTTTATTTACAAACCTCTGTTTCACCAGATCCGCTGTCTTTCAGACATCTGTCTTCCATCTTAACACAAACGAAAAAATTCCACAAGATGCATATTTGATGGCATAACCACGACCCGGTAAACCAGACGCTTCTGGCAGACATTACCTGAATGACAGAAAAACACCCTATTCTGGCATATGAGTTGTGAAATATGTAGAAAAATTATTTTTATTTCCAGAAAGACTTGTAATTTCTGGAAATATTAGCGAAAATAAGTTTGTTACCATGGGCGTCGCAGATGATGCGGTAACAGAATGATACAGACCAGAAAAAACAAAACAGCTCCGGATTTCTCACCGCCGTATCCGCAGTAAGACGTCCGGACGAAAGATAGATATGGGAGAAGATAAGTTGGGAATAACAAGAAAAAACAACCAGCCAAACCGGGCGAATTCGGCAGAAATACTGCAGAATCAACAAAGACAGAAGGCATTGGATGATATGATTCGTGCGCAGCATGAATTTGAGCAGTGGCGGGTACAGGAAACGGAACGCCTGCAGTATCATAAGCAGAAGCTTAGGACGCAGAAACGCCAGATCGAGCAGGAACGCATGGAACTGGATCTGGAAAAGCGTCATTTTCACCACCAGCAGGAATTTCAGGAAACGAGACAGAAAAACGAAGAGCACCTGCTGGACATGAAACGGGAAATCCTGGAACGGGAACTGTACAAGCTGGCAGAAGATCGTAAACGTTTTGAGCAGAAAAAAAGCCTCTACGAAAAAGTGGACGCCAGACAGAAAGAGGATATCCGCAAAAGGCCGGCAAATGTGTACGGAGCAATGTTTTTTGCGGGCATTGACAGCCGCAGCGCCCTGAAAAAACGTTACAAAGACCTGCTGAAAATCTACCACCCGGACAACCAGTGCGGGGATACGGACACAATTGCGGCAATTAACCAGGAATATCAGCGGCTGATGAATCAGATGAAAACATAACCCGGTCAGCCCCGGCTGACCTGCTCCGGCGTATATTTTTATGACTCCGGAACATGCCGGATACGTGTTTCTGACAAATATACCAGAGCGTGTTTGAAAAATACTTTCTGTCAAATGTACCAAAAGGGTATGATATAGCGGGCTGCGTTAACCGGATGAGGACTTCATATACCGCAAAGCGGGTCGTGCAGCTGGCAGGAATGATTTTTCAAACACGCTCTGCGGCTCACGAAACAGATCAAAAGATCATGGCTTCGCACATCCCGTCCGGGACAGACAGCCCCGGAAACCATCTGCCAGTATGACAGACAGTTTCCGGGGCTGCCAGAAACATTCCCGTATTCCCGCCTGACATCAGCTTCCGCTTTTGTCAGGCTGTTTTTCCGTAAACGTTCAAATATCTTCAAATGCGTCTTTCATTTTGTCAAAAATGTTCCGTTTCCCTTTTCCGCTCTTTTTGCCAGTCTCCGGAGACGCTCCGTTCTGGCTCTTTAACGTGTTGCCGCTTAATTCGTCATACCTGCGCAGCGCCTCCTTTGCGTCCGCATTCAGACTGGACGGCACCTGGACAACCAGCGTCACATAGTGGTCCCCACGTATATTTTTGTTGCGCAGGGAAGGTACTCCCTTTCCTTTTAAGCGGATTCTCGTATCCGTCTGTGTACCCGGTTTTACCGTATACAGAACATCCCCGTCAATAGTACTGATCCGGATCTCGCCACCCAGCGCCGCCTGGGCGAAGGAAATCGGGGCTGTGGAAAATATGTTCATATCCTGCCGCTGGAAAATCGGATGACTGCTGATCACCACTTCCACCAGCAGATCTCCTCTCGGGCCTCCGTTAACGCCCGGTTCTCCTTTTTCACGGATACGCACACTCTGACCGCTGTCAATACCCGCAGGAATGCTGACGGAAATCTTTTTCCGGTTTGCGATATAGCCGTTGCCATGACAATGCGGGCATTTTTCCCTGATCACCTTACCGGTGCCACGGCAGTCCGGACAAGTCTGGACATTCTGCATCATGCCAAACAGCGACTGCTGGGTAAACATGACTTTTCCTTTCCCGCCGCACTTCGGACAGTTCTCCGGTGTGGTTCCCGGTTTTGCGCCGCTGCCATGGCATTCCTGACATTCATCCTTTAACACCAGTTCCAGCTCTTTCTCACAGCCGGAAACCGCCTCTTCAAAGGTAATGCGCACACTGGCACGTAAATTGGCGCCTTTCATCGGGCCATTACTGGAACGCCGGCTGCCTCCGCCAAAGAAGTCGCCAAAAATATCCCCGAAAATGTCCCCGAAATCCATGCCCGAAAAGTCAAAACCGCCGCCTCCGCCGCTGCCGTCAAAGGCCGCATGACCAAACTGGTCATACTGTCTGCGCTTATCCGGATCGCTTAGTACCGCATAAGCTTCCGAAGCTTCTTTGAACTTTTTTTCAGCGTCCGCATCACCCGGATTGGTGTCCGGGTGATACTTTTTTGCGAGGGCACGGTATGCTTTTTTCAGCGCCGCATCATTGGCATTCTTTTCTACGCCGAGAACTTCATAATAATCTCTTTTCTGCTCTGCCATAACTTTTCCTCTGCCTGCATATTTTCAATGTTACACAGGAAACCGCATACAAACCTGTTTCCCGCCTGCTAAATGCGCATTACACTTCCTTGAAATCCGCATCTACCACATCGTCGTCCGCCGGTCCCGCGGCGCCTGCCGCACCGCCAGCAAAATCAGAAGGATCCGGTCCCGCGGCGCCTGCGCTGCCCTGGGCATTTTCGTATACTTTCGCAAATACTTTCTGGGCGCTTTCCATCAGTTTTTCCTTTGCGGCTTTCATTTCGTCCACCTGGGCGTCTGTCATGGTTTCCGCCTGCGGATTTGCCTCTACCAGGGATTTTAATGCGTTCAGGTCGGCTTCCACTGCGGATTTGTCAGCCGGATCAAGGTTTGCGCCCACTTCTTCCAGCGCTTTTTCTGTCTGGAAGACAAATGCGTCCGCGTCGTTTCTTGTATCAATGGCGTCTTTACGCTTCTTATCCTGTGCTTCGTACTCTGCCGCTTCTTTCACTGCCTTATCAATTTCATCCTCAGACATATTGGAACCGGCTGTAATCGTAATATGCTGTTCCTTGCCTGTGCCCAGATCCTTGGCGGATACGTTTACGATACCATTGGCGTCAATATCAAACGTAACCTCGATCTGCGGAACACCACGGCGTGCTGGCGGAATACCATCCAGACGGAACTGTCCCAGGGATTTGTTATCTTTCGCAAACTGCCGTTCACCCTGTACCACATTGATATCCACGGCTGTCTGGTTATCGGCTGCAGTAGAGAATATCTGGCTGTGTTTGGTCGGAATCGTCGTATTACGTTCGATCAGTCTGGTTGCCACGCCGCCCATTGTCTCAATGGATAAAGACAGCGGGGTAACGTCCAGCAGAAGGATTTCTCCCGCACCTGCGTCTCCGGCCAGCTTGCCGCCCTGGATGGATGCGCCAATGGCTACACATTCATCCGGGTTAAGACTCTTGTTCGGCTCTTTGCCAGTGATCTGTTTTACTTTATCCTGTACTGCCGGGATACGGGTGGAACCGCCTACCAGCAATACTTTTGTAATATCGTTGTTTGTAAGGCCGGCGTCTTTCATTGCGTTCTGTACCGGAATAGCGGTTTTTTCCACCAGATCCCTGGTCAGTTCGTCAAATTTTGCCCTGGTCAGGTTCATGTCAAAATGTTTCGGGCCTTCCGCTGTAGCTGTAATAAACGGCAGATTGATATTGGTAGTTGTGGCGGAAGAAAGCTCTTTCTTTGCCTTTTCCGCAGCTTCTTTTAACCGCTGCAGCGCCATCTTGTCATAAGAAAGATCCACGCCTTCCGCTTTCTGAAACTCTGCGATCATCCAGTCTGTTACTTTCTGGTCAAAGTCGTCGCCGCCCAGTCTCGTATCCCCGTTCGTTGCCAGCACTTCGATTACGCCGTCGCCGATTTCGATAATGGACACATCAAACGTACCACCGCCCAGGTCGTAAACCATGATCTTTTGTTCACTCTCATTGTCCAGGCCATAAGCAAGCGCTGCCGCAGTCGGCTCGTTAATAATACGTTTTACTTCCAAGCCTGCGATTTTGCCCGCATCCTTGGTTGCCTGACGCTGTGCGTCGTTGAAATATGCCGGTACAGTAATAACCGCTTCTGTTACTTTCTCGCCCAGGTAGCTTTCTGCGTCCGCTTTTAATTTCTGCAGAATCATGGCCGAAATCTGCTGAGGAGAATATTTTTTGTCATCTATGGTTCTGCCGTGGTCTGTACCCATATCTCTTTTAATAGAAATAATAGTCTTTTCCGCATTGGTAACCGCCTGACGCTTGGCAGGCTCTCCCACGAGACGTTCCCCGGTTTTTGTGAAAGCCACAATCGACGGTGTGGTCCTGGCGCCTTCCTGGTTTGCGATAACGGTTGGTTTGCCGCCTTCCATAACAGCTACACAGCTATTGGTTGTTCCTAAGTCAATTCCTATGATCTTACTCATGTCTTATTCCTCCTAAATTTATCAATAAATATATAATGTGTACGTTTATAACAATTTCTGAATCAGTCTGTCATAAATAATCTTCTGACAGTATCTGGGATTTGCGGCAGCAATCTTTTATTCCTGCCGGTTTTCTGCTCCGGCACCGGATAGGCAGGGCATCTTTTTCAATCAGCTGACCACTGCCACCATACTGTGGCGCACAACGCTGTCCCGGTAGGTATATCCTTTCTGAAGTTCCTGGGCGACCGTGCCGGATTCATATTCCTCACTCTCAGTCTGCATCACCGCATTGTGCAGGTTCGGGTCAAATTCCTTTCCGATTGCTTCAATAGGCTGTACGCCGGCTTCTTCCAGCATCGTCATCATCTGTTTATAGACTTTGTTCATACCATCGACAAATGCGTCTTCTTTGTTTTCTTCCGGTACAGCCGCAAGGCCCCTTTCAAAATTATCCACCACCGGAAGCACTTTTTCAATAATACTCTTTGCGCCCACTTCATACATCTGGCTTTTTTCTTTTTCCGTACGTTTACGGAAATTATCAAACTCGGCCATCTGCCGTCTGACCTGATCGGTTAATTCCTCGATCTTTTCGTCTTTTTTATCTTTTTTCTTATTCTTCTTAAAAAAACCTTTTCTGGCTGTGCCGGATTCCTGGTCTGTCTGCGCACAGGCATCTTCCTCTGCGTCTGATGTCTCTTCGCCGCAGTCCGCCTCAGCCTCCCCGTCTTCGCCGCAGTCTGTGTCGCAGGTATCTGCGGTCTGCTGGTTTTCTGCTTCGCTGTCTTCGTTATTCGTTTCTTCTTCCATTGTTTCTTCTTCCATTGTTTCTATTTCTTCCGCATCCGCTATGGGTATTTCATTTTTATGATCTTCCACTCCTGTGCTCCTTTCTATTTTAACCGCCCGCCACTTTTTCATTCTTTTCACTCTTTTTCATTCTTATGGAATAAAATGGCGGGTTCCGTTTACACTTTGTATGACCGCCGGTACATCTTTCTTTTTTATTTTTAACCGGTTCGGAGAAAACCGGAAATCGTATGACGGCTCCATCCGTCAGGACTGATCCGCAGGCTTTGCGTCTGTCATTTTTTCATCCCTGCGGTATATAATGTCAAGCTGTTGCTTCAGATTTTTCAGATTATTCAGTACCCTTTCATAATCCATCCGCTTGGGTCCGATAATGCCAATCATACCGGTAACGCCTTCTCCCAGCTCATAGCTGGCGGTCACCACGCTGCAGTCCCGTACTGTCCGGATCGGGCTTTCATCCCCGATATATACCTGAATGCCGGTGCCGGGCTCTTCCAGTTTATCTGTAATCATATTGGCCAGCAGTTTTTTTTCTTCAAAGGCGGAAATAAACTCGCTTGCTTTCTCGGAATTGCTAAGTTCCGGATATTTAAATATATTTTTGGCTCCGCTTGTATAAATCTGCAGCTCTTCTTCTTCGTGAAGCTCCGCCACGGCATCCAGCACATCTCCAACCAGGGCGCTGCGGCTGCCTGCCTGATCTTTGAGAGCCGCTATCACAGCCAGATTGATCTGTTCAATGGACAGTCCGTTGAGGCTGGTATTTAACAGTATATTCAGCTTGAGCATCTCTTCGTCGGCCAGTTCATCCTCTGTTTCCAGCATCTTGTTCTTTACAATATTTCCTTCCAGAACAATCACGCACAGAATATGTCCCGCATCCACTCTTGAGAGCTGGATAAATTTAATTTTATTGCGGTGATATCTGGGAGCTGTAATCATCGTGGCATATTCCGTATTATTTGCCAGCAGCTTCGCCACATCCCTGAGTAGCTGTTCCATCTTCTCCGTATGCCCGATGACAAAATTCTGCATCTCGCTCAATTCCTGATCTTTCTCTGCGATCAGGCTGTCAACATAAAACCGGTAACCTTTATCCGACGGAATCCGTCCCGCAGAAGTATGTGGCTGGAGAATGTATCCCAGTTCCTCCAGGTCAGACATTTCATTACGAATTGTTGCGGAACTTAAATGCAGATCCGTATATTTGGAAATCGTCCTGGACCCCACCGGTTCGCCTGTTTCTAAATAAGTTTTTATGATGGCTTTTAATATCTTGGTCTTCCTTTCATCAAGTCCTTCCATAAAAAGCACAACCACCTTTCTGTCTGATGGTCCGTATACACTGCATGGTATGCAATGCCAGTTTTCTTACGTTGTTAGCACTCAGTTAATCAGAGTGCTAATATTGATGTATCTAAGATAACACTACATATTTTCTTTGTCAACACGTTTTCACAAAATCTTCAAAAAAGTTTTGCGAATCTGATATCATAATTAAAAAAATTATCCGGCCCGGACGGATACTACGCCTGCTGCAGGCTGACTCTGGCGGCTTTTTCTCCTCCATCACAGGACAATCTCCCGGAGCGTTTTTCTTTACAGGATAATCTTTCCTGATAAAGTGTAAAAGTACATGGCTCTGACGGATCTTCCGCAATCCGTTTTCCGGCTGTTATGGCATGAAGACATGAATTACAGTTATTGATAATGGGTATTTAAAACCGGCATTTTATACAGACATTTTAAATTTATACAGATAGCTGTTATATCAATATTTTATATAGAAGAAACAGACGGCCCGGACGGGAAACGCAAGCCTCTGCGGCCCTGCCAGAAAGTTTTCTTTCCATGATACCCATACTTCAGGGCTGCCCCTGACTGCTTTTTCTCTTCGCCACAGGACGATCCTTTGGAAGGGATTTCCCCTCTGCCGCAGTGCCCCGCTTCGCCGGGACAGACCCGGCGATCCTCCCGGAGGGGGTACTTTACAGTATCCTCTTTATCTATAGAGTTAAAAGAAGGGCTGGCTCTGACAGAGTCTTCCTGCCCGCCACAGGGCGATCCTGCCCGGATGGCTTTTATCTTATAGGACGTTCTTTCCTATAAGACGAAAAGAGCATCCGGCTTCACCGGATGCTCCAACTGCGGCGGACTGTCTCTGGCAGCTTTTCCCTTCCGCCGCAGACAATCCTCCCGGAAAGGGGTCCGCTTTATGGGACGATCTTTCCTGTAAGGAAAAGTCATCCTGTTCTGTTACATACCTTTTAATCTCCTGTTACGCAATGGCTGCGGATCAGCCACCGGTCTGTCAGGATCAGTATGGCAGGCAGAATGAAAATTACCAGAATCACGGAACAGACCGCTCCATACGCCAGTATCATACAGGTCTGGGCAATGATTTCCTGGGTCATCAGCATACTCACATCCAGACAGGTAGCGATAAGAATCGTAGACGACGTAAGAATCGTCTTTATGGAAGCATTCATCGCCTCCCCCACCGCCTCTATTTTGCCATAGAACTGGCGCAGTTCCTTATAATTATCAAACAGCAGAATGCCGTAATCAATCGTAGCCCCCATCAGAATACACTGCACAAGTATCAGGGCCACATAATTAACCTGATAACCACACAGACAGACAATCGCCGTGGTAATAAATACGGCCGCCTGTATCAGGGCTACCAGCACGACGGAACTTAAAACAGACCGGAATGTTACCATTACTACAATTAATATAACGATGACCGTCAGCACCGTTACCACATTCAGCTCTTTGGTAAATCCTTCGTCCATCTCATATCCCATAGGCGTATCGCCTACCAGCCACACTCCCTTTGTAAATTTCTTTTCCATCTGCTCCCTGATGGCTTTCATGGCCGCAAATGTCCGCGGGCCTTCCACCGGAAGATTTGTGGAAATAACCATGCGGTTATAACGCTCACCCAGCAGAATCTCCCGGCTCTGTTCAAGCTCCTTTTCCCCATCCAGTATATCGCTGCGCATACTATCATCAATCACTGCGGCGTAATCCTGGTCCGTTAACACATCATCTGTCAGAAATTTCAGAAAATCCCAGAGGCTTACCTGCAGTTTCTCCACATTCCGGCCGGACATCCTGCGGATTTCAAGCATCTGGCGCACCTGTGATATGTCCTGCTCCATAACGTCCGCCAGTTCTTTCGCATCCATCTTCTTGTTATAGAGACTCTTTCCTTCTTTATACTGCTTTCTGCCTGCTTCCAGCTTACTGCATGCTTCCGCCAGCTCTTTTTTACCTTGTTCCAGTTCCGCACGGCCTGTTTCCAGCTGGCTTCTGCCAGCCTGCAGTTCTTTTTTTGCTGCCGCAAGCCCGGTCTTTGCGGTTTCCAGCTGGCTTTTACCAGCCGCCAGTTCCCGCTTACCGGCTTCCAGTTTCTGCCGGCCTGCCTCTGCTTCTTTTTTTCCGGCAAGCAGCTCCGCCTGCTTCTGCTTCCATTCGCTGCGGCCTGCTTCCAGCTGCTTCTTTGCCGCCTGATATTCGGCCTGTTTTTTATCCAGCTGTTTCCGTCCGGCCGCCAGCTGCTTCTTTGCCGCCGCCAGTTCCGCTTCCTGTTTTTCCAGCAGCCCCCGGATCATCTCCTGCGTCATTCCGCTGGCTGCCATCTGTTCCTTTGCCGCCGCCAGCTGCTGTTCACCATTTTTGAATTCCTTTTCACCAGTTTTCAGCTGCTCCGCCGCCGCTGTCAGCTGTTGTCCTCCCTTTTTCAGCTCTGTCTCTGCGGCATCCAGTTGCGCCCCCGCTTCAGACAGGCCGGTCTCACCCTGGCGGATCGTTTGTTCTGCCTCAGCCAGTTCTTTCTCCCTGGCTGCTATTTCCGCTTCTCTCTCCCGGATCAGCTGTTCTTTTTCCGCAATCTGTCTCTCTCCTTCGGCCAGCCGCTGTTCTCCTTCAGCCAGCTGCTGTTCTCCTTCGGCCAGCTCTGCTTCTCCTTCTGTAATCTTTTTTTGCGCCGCCGCATACGCCCTTTCTCCGGCTTTTATTTCTTTCCTGGCCTGCGGAAGTTCTCTTTTTCCTTTCTCCAGTTCTTTTCGGGCATCTTTGATCTGGCGGATCTGCTCCTTGTCCATGACCTGTTCATAATCCGAATTGCCTGCGATCTGCTCATCCATGTAACAGACCAGATCATACATGGTCGTCTTTTCATAATCTCCGCTATCCTGCCGTTCCTGATAGAGCTGATACATGATTTCTGCCTGTCCCTGCGAAATTCCCAGCTCCCCGGACAGCTGCTGGTATGTGAACATCTTACCGGCCGTATTGGAATCATCCTGCACCGTGTTGACATCCTCCCGTGCTGTCAGCCAGTCAATGCAGGCTGTCACATTCGCTTTGTCTTCAGTACTGTCATATAAAAGAATCGTCTGGTTATCCACGCCAAATACTTTTTCCGTACGCACCTGCGCCTCGTTTTCCAGCGTTTTAATATAAGTAATTTCCAGGTCGTCCTTTACCAGGTAAGCCCCAGCTGTCACCACTACGAGTAACGGCACAGTAATAAAACGCACTTTTCCCGCCGCCCTCATAAGCGGCTTCATATTCAGCGTCAGAGACTTCTTATGACTTTTTTCCATCAGTCTGGCAGACTGCACCACCAGTCCAGGCAGTATGATAAAAATACACAGCAGACTGATAAATACTCCTTTTGCCAGCACGATTCCCATATCCTGCCCGATTTTAAAGCTCATAACCAGCAGTACCAGCAGGCCGGCGATTGTCGTCAGGGAACTGCTGCTGATAGCGGCAAAAGAACCTGCCAGCGCTTTTTTCATGGCATGCGCCGGGTCACCGTCCTGTTCCCGTTCCTGGCTGTAGCGGTTCATAAGCATAATGGAATAATCCATGGAAAGTCCCATCTGCAGCAGCGCACCGATGGCAAACGTCATAAACGACACCGATGGCAGCAGTGCGTTTGTCCCCATATTAAACAATACTGCCACGCCGATGCAGCCCATGTACAGAAATGGTTCTATCCAGGACCCGCACAACAAAAACAGAATCAGAAAGATCATGGCTACGGCAATCAGGGCGATCACGGGTATTTCTTCTGTAAGTGTGGTAACCATCATGTCATTATCCACAACCGCCCCGCTTATGGCGACGGTTTCCCCGAATTCCCGCCGCAGCGCAGCCAGTACACTGCGTGCCTCCCCGGAGTATGTATCCGCAGTCACATTCAGCATATATTTGGAATAGCCGTCTTTCTGGTATGCTTCGTCATCCTGAATGTATACGACATTCCTGACATGCTCCATTTCTTCCAGCCGGGTTTTGTATTCCAGCTGCTCCTTACTGTCAAGCCCCTCAAACATTACCGTGACAGCCGACATCTCTCCAAACTCTTCTTCCATCAGTTTCATACCCCTGCGGACAGAAGAATCATCCGGCAGATATGCCGACATGTCATAATTTACATTTACTCTTGACATCCCGTAGACAGAAGCAGCTGCGAGAATGATTGTCACAATAAATATCAGTTTACGCCTGTCCACAATCCAGTCTGCCAGTTTTTGCATAGTTATACCCCTTCCTTTCTTTGACAGATTGTATGATATATGCTACAATGTCAATATAACAACATTATGTTGTTTTTACAATAAACAGTTTTTTATTATACGCTATGAAACCAACAGACAGGACTGAATTTGTTGTAAAAAAGAAAAGAACCTGAAACTTGTATACCATCTGTCCGGGGGTGAAAACATGCCAGAAAAAAACAATCAGCGTACACGGCTGACCAGGATGCTGTTAAAAAACAGCCTGATTGAATTACTTCATAAAAAACCGGTCTATCAGATTACCGTCAGTGAACTTTGCGATACTGCGGAACTGAACCGCTCCACATTTTATAAATATTATGGAAACGTACAGGATATTTTACAGGAACTGAAAGACGAAACGCTTTTTAAAAGCAGCCAGTGTATGCAGGAAATGGAAACTGCAGGCGTAATTAACGGCGAAGAACCGCTCTGCCGCCTCCTTTATGATATAAAAGAAAACCGGGAAATCTACCGGCTGTTACTGGATAACAGTGTCAACGAGGACTTTCCAGTGGAAATGTTAAAAGAAACAGTAAATTTTTTTAAACTAAAAGTTGGTTCCGCATTAAATAGCAACCAGCTTTCCGACTATATATTCAAATACGTGATATCCGGCTGTATCAGTGTCATTCAAAACTGGGTCAGCGGGCCGATGACAGAAACGCCAGAAGAGATCTCAAGGCTGATTTACAGCATTTCTGTATCCATTCTGGATCATACGCATATGCTTCCGCAGGATTCTGCAGCCACAGGCGTCAAAGCTTCTGGCAGAAGCAGCGGCTGATTTACTGCATCTCTCTATCCATTCCGGATCATTTCCTGAAGAAGCGGTCTGCATGAAAACGGATATATGGTACATCAGGTATCACAGATAATTTCCAGATGATTGATATGCAGTCCCGGCTTTTTGCGGAACAGAAGAATGACACGGGAATCACTTCCTGATCTGTAAGAAAGTGGTCCGCATGAAAACGGATAATAAATACGGATGCTCCAGAGCATGTTTGAAAAATGCTTTCAGTGAGATTTACTTCACAGTTTGTACCATAAAGGGCATGATCTGGAGAATTTGTCCCAGATTCAGGGGGCACGCTGCATCGTGCCCTTTTGGTATAGCGGGCTATGCTGACTAAATTGGGGATAAATTGTCCGTATCATGCCCTTGGGGATACATCTGTCAGAAAAGTATTTTTAAGACATGCTCTGGCGTTATTTAATAATGCCGGACCACCTCAAACCGTTCCAGTTCCACCTGCTCTGCTTCCCCGATTCCCGCCTTCTGCTTTGCAATGGCGATCTGTTCCTCCACAGTGTCCACCCCTTCCAGATTCGGAAGCAGCAGTCCTCTCCGGCGTCCTTTTGTTACTACAACCCCGTACCGATTTGCGTCCAGCATGTCCACGGAACGCACCGGTTCCATTTCTCCCAGTACATCCACGCTGATGGACAGCCGCTCCAGTTCCTCTTCCCGTACCGGAGCAAATCTGGGGTCCCTGGTAGAGGCGCTGACCGCATTGGACATGATTTCCTCCGCCACCGACGCCTGCACCGGCTGCAGCGTTCCGATACAGCCCCGCAGCATACCGTCTTCTTTAATAGAAACAAACACGCCGGCCCGTTCTTTATATATTTCGCCAGAAAGCCCCTCTGGCAGTTCCGGTTTTCTGCCGGTACGGACATAAGTCTCTATCGTGTGACGGGCCAGCTTTACATAATCATCTTCCTGATTTCTTTGTCTGCTCATCTGTTCCTTCTCCTTTCTGCTCTTACTGACACTATTACGATATCTTAACGAACGCTATTTTGTTACCTCATAGGTACAAATCCCGTACCCCACGCCAAAAGGTCCTTCATAGGACAGTTTCTGCGCTTTTACCGCTGCCCCGTCCAGCGCTCCGGCCATCATCGTAAAGGAACGGTGTCCGCATTCTCCTGCCCGGTCGCAAAAGCTTTCCGTAAATTCCAGCAGTTTCGCAAAATCGCCGCTTCCCATTACTTCCATGATCTGCCGGTCATATTCCGGCCCCTCTTTCTGAAATCCATAGGGCCCGTCTGCTTTCAGCCTGTGGGACAGATCCCCGCTGGCGATGACCACCGTCCGCTGGTCCAGCATGTCCGCTGTCTGCCCGATCAGCTGCCCCAGCCTGAAATGAAGCGGAAGGGAAAGCCCGGAAAGCCCTATCCGCACCAGCCTGTAAGCATTCCAGTACTGGCTGATAAAATACAGCGGAACCATCGTTCCATGATCCAGCCGCCGCTCCCGTTCGCCGTCTGTTCCCGCCGGTATTCCCGTCTGCTCCGCCAGCCGGCATAACTGACTGACAAATTCCGTTTCATATGCCACTTCCATTCTGACCTGTCCGGCACGGAACTGGCCAAAGTCACCCTTCGCCGTTTTTCCGGGGGATATGTGGAAATAGTCCGCATACATGGTCTGGTGGGGCGAAATAAGCACAATCGTCTCTGGGCGGAGAGCCCCGGCCATTCCTGCTGCTTTCTTGTATGCGTCAATTGTTTTGTGAATCTTTTGTTCTTCCCCCCTGCCTACCTCTGGTACAATCAGGGGCGGGTGCGGTAGCATCAATGCCGCTGCAATAGACATAATCAGACCTCCTGCCTGTTTTTCTTTCATTATGTCAGTACCGGAAGCGATTGTCAAAGTATTTTTTAACTGTCCCGGCAGTGCCAGTTACAGTTCAGCCCAGGACTTTGCACTCCCTCCGTTGCAAAGTCCGTAAGAAAGTGTAATATGGTCCGGGAATGAATCCAGCCTTCGTGGGGCGGACTTCTAATGGCTGGATTCAGTAGATATTCCAAAATAAAAATTTTATCTTCCATCACCCCTCACATTTTATGTAAATATCCAGAATGATTACAAGTAATATTTTTGTTACTTTTCGAATATCATAAAATACTCTGGGACATTCACACTTATAAAACAGTATGATATCCTGAATCGCAACAGCAATGCCCTGTTCTTTCATGTATACAGCTTCATTAATCTGCCTTTCCAGGTAATATCCTTTTCCTGAGGCTGTTTTTACAGCTCTCTGACAACAGGGTGATTTGCTATAAAATAACTGTCTCTGATAGGTGTGTGAGAATTTAGATATTCCGTAATACGCATTCTTTCTCCATAATCAGAAATCTCAATAATGCGAATTAATATACATACTTCGTGATTCAGCTTTCCTTTTTCCTTGCATTATAAAGCACATTTAAGCTTTGACATCCATTTACTACAGACACCCCTTTAAGAGTATTTTCTTTAACAGAACCCACATCCTCCTTTCCCATATCCCGGCCCGTCTTCCCCTGAAACATAACGTGCATGGAACCTCATGTTGATTTCCCTGATTTCTTTTTTCCCGTCAATATATTCCTGATACATCTCCGCCAGCCCCGGCATACATCCGTCGCAGGACGCTGAAATGTTTTCAAGCGAATCTGATACAATCCGTTCCCGTTCCTCTTTTGTTGTATCTCTTATTAAATATCCTGACATCTTTTTCCTCCTGTTTTCATTTTCTTCTATGTACGAAAAGTAACATTCTCCATGTGGATGAAAACCATGACTCTGCGTATCAGCATGTCCAGAAAATTTCCTGACAGTAAAATCCAGACCACAGATACTTCTGCCGCACGAACAGCTCATTGCATAGACCGGAAGCGCTTACGGCCTGGCGATGAAAAAATGCCGGATTCCGCACTGGACGCACCTTTCCAGACATCCCACACGAACAAAGCTTGCGGGATATAAACAGATATGGTACATTATATGATGTAATTTCTGACAATTTCTACTGCCTGCGGCAAAAACAGCACATCCAATACCGTGCCAGAAGGCAGTACATCTAAAAAGAAAGCGGGACAATTTATGAAAATCACTGTAATTTCAGACACCCATGGCGTATTGAACGACCGTCTCAGGCTACTCCTTACAAAAAGCGACCGGGTCATCCATGCCGGCGATATCGGTTCCCTGCGAACCTTTCGGGAACTGAAATCCCTGAATAAATATACTTATGCGGTAAGAGGCAACTGTGACCGTGCCCACTGGGCAAAATCTTTACCGGAAACACTGGAATTTCATCTGGACGGCCTGTTATTTTATGTCATCCACAGCCAGTCAGACCTGGCTTTCCGTCCGGACCATCCGGATATTATTATCTGCGGCCACACCCACCGGTACCAGAACTTCCGTTACGGTGACGCCATCCTGCTAAATCCGGGCAGCTGCTCCAGACCCAGGGACGATGCGCCTTCCTGTGCGGTTCTTACCACTGAAAACGGCAGGCCGCCAGTGATCCGCCGGTTTTTATTATAACTATGACTGCTTCCCCGCAGGTGGATATCCGCTGACAAAAGCCTTTTTTCAATCATCATTTATTTATCCGCTAATTCATCCCAGATACTGCGCCATCACATAATTACTCACATCCGTTCCGTATCTGGTCAGCCGGTATCCTTCCCCGGTCTGTTCCAGCAGTCCCTGTGCGGTCTGTGAGCTGATAACCGCACCAAACACATCTTCCAGCTTCGTCCCGAACTGCTCCGTGAACTTCCGGGCGCAGACCCCTCTGGTCATCCGCAGACCCAGAAACATAAATTCTTCCATCTGTTCCCGCAGACCCAGTACCTGGTACTCCGGATAACGCAGCCGCTCCGGTGTACATTCCGGATCTTTCGCCAGATATTCTTTCAGATCCCTTGTATTGGAAAACCGGATACTGCCTGTGAGGGATGCTGCCCCAAGCCCGGTTCCCAGATAATTTTTCCGCATCCAGTAGCCGGTATTATGTTTGCATTCATACCCTGGCAAAGAGTAATTCGAGATTTCATAACGCATATATCCATGCGTATGTAAAAGCTCCCCGGTCAGCTCATACATGCGCCGCTCTGTTTCTTCCGTGGGCAGCAGATACTGGTCCCTGCCCTTTTCCCGCAGGCGCTCCGCTTTATGATAACGGTCAAAAAAAGGAGTCCCTTCCTCAATGATAAGACTGTAGGCCGAAATATGCTCCGGACACATTTTTAATATCTTAACTAATGTTTTTTCATAACTGCTGACAGTCTGACTGGGAATCGCAGAAATAATATCTACATTTATATTTTCAAATCCCGCTTCCCTGGCCAGATCATACGCTCTTTCAGACTGTATGCTGGTATGTGCCCGTCCCAGCAGCTTTAATTCCCGGTCATCCGCAGACTGCATACCAATACTCAGCCGGCAGATACCAGCAGCCAGATATTCCCGCAGTTTCCGGGCGTCCAGCGTACAGGGATTCGCTTCCATGGTAATCTCCGCATCCGGTTCCACCGTAAAGCAGCGGTACACCTGTTCCATCAGCCGCCGGGTACAGCTGGCTGACAGTACAGAAGGAGTACCGCCTCCAATAAATATAGTCTTTATTTTATAATTGTAATATTTCCTCCCACAGACAGCCAGTTCTTTCATCAGCTGCTCCATATACGCCTGGCGGACATCCTCCGGCGCAGGCATGGAAAGAAAGTCGCAATAATCACATTTTTTTACACAAAAGGGAATATGAATATATAATTCCAGTTCTTCCCTGTCCATGTTTACAACCTCCCTTCCGCCAGCCGCTCCCGGCATCAGTCCTCATCCAGCCTGAGCACGCTCATAAACGCTTCCTGCGGAATTTCCACATTTCCTACCTGGCGCATGCGCTTCTTTCCCGCCTTCTGCTTTTCCAAAAGCTTTTTCTTTCTCGTAATATCCCCGCCGTAACATTTAGCCAGCACATCCTTGCGCATGGCCCGTACCGTCTCCCTGGCAATTACTTTGCTGCCGATGGCCGCCTGGATCGGGATTTCAAATAAATGTCTCGGAATTTCTTCTTTGAGCCGTTCACACATTCTGCGCCCCCGCTCATAGGCTGTCCCGGCAAATACGATAAACGAAAGCGCATCCACTGTTTCTTTATTTATCAGTATATCCAGTTTTACCAGCTCTGACTTCACATATTCTTTAATCTCATAGTCAAAAGACGCATATCCTCTGGAACGGGATTTTAAAGCGTCGAAAAAATCATAAATTATTTCATTTAACGGCAGTTCATATTTCAGCAGCGCCCTGGTCTCTTCCAGATATTCCATACTGATGTAAATGCCACGCCGCTCCTGGCACAGATCCATTATCTGCCCGATATATTCGCTGGATACCATAATCTCCGCACGGACCACCGGTTCTTCCATATAATCAATTTCTGCCGGATCCGGCAGGTTGGACGGATTGGTCAGCTCGATCATCGTACCGTCTGTTTTATATACCCGGTAAATAACCCCCGGAGCTGTGGTTACCAGATCCAGATTGAATTCCCGTTCCAGACGTTCCTGTACGATTTCCAAATGCAGCAGTCCCAGAAAACCGCAGCGGAATCCGAATCCCAGGGCAATGGACGTCTCCGGCTCAAACTGAAGCGCTGCGTCGTTTAACTGCAGTTTCTCCAGCGCATCCCGCAAATCCGGATATCTGGCGCTGTCCGCCGGATAAATGCCGCAAAATACCATGGAATTAACTTTCTTATAGCCGGGCAGCGGTTCGCTGCAGGGACGGCCCGCTTCTGTCACCGTATCGCCCACCCTGGTATCCCGGACATTTTTCAGGCTGGCCGTAATGTAGCCTACCATGCCGGCTTCCAGTTCTTCGCAGGGAATAAACTGTCCGGCTCCAAAATAACCGGTTTCCACCACATCCGCCGTAGCTCCGGTAGCCATCATCTTAATTTTGGTACCTGCCCTTACCGTGCCTTCTTTGATTCTGCAAAAAACAATGACCCCTTTATAAGAATCATACTTGGAATCAAAGATAAGCGCCTGTAGCGGAGCGAGCGGATCTCCCTCCGGCGCTGGCAGCTTTTGCACAATGGCTTCCAGTACCTGTCTGATATTAAGACCCCGCTTGGCGGAAATCAGCGGAGCGTCCGAGGCGTCCAGCCCGATAACGTCCTCGATTTCTTCTTTTACCCGTTCCGGTTCAGCGCTGGGCAGGTCGATTTTATTAATGACCGGAAACACTTCCAGATCATGATCCAGCGCAAGATAGACATTTGCCAGCGTCTGCGCCTCGATTCCCTGGGCCGCATCCACCACCAGAACCGCACCGTCACAGGCAGCCAGGCTTCTGGACACCTCATAAGTAAAGTCCACATGTCCCGGGGTATCTATTAAATTAAAAATATATTCTTCTCCATCATCCGCCTTATATACGATGCGGACCGTCTGCGCCTTAATCGTAATCCCCCGCTCACGCTCCAGGTCCATATTGTCAAGCACCTGGGACTGCATTTCCCGCTCGGTTAACAGTCCGGTCATTTCAATGATCCGGTCCGCCAGGGTGGATTTCCCATGGTCAATGTGGGCTACAATACAAAAGTTTCTGATTTTGCTCTGATCAATTGCCATAACATTCTCCCTATATCTTAATTCCTACTGTGACAACTCCATCCCGGAATGATCCCACTCCGGATTCCCGGAAACAATTCCTGACCTGTCCCTTCACTTTCTTTGATCGTGCGCCAATATACGAAAGAAGTACTCCGGAGTTCTTCCAGCGACAACCGGAACGGCGTACCGGTCCGCTTTTCGCAGAGTGTATATCCGGACAGACTGTTCTTTTGCGGAACTGCGCACGCAGAAAAACCATCCTGAAACCCTTACGGGCAGACAGGATGGCGGTATGATCATTCATATGCATGCGTAAAACTCCTGCAGCCTGCCAGCATACAGCGGGCGGTTGTCCTTTTTTCTGAATTTAATATAACATACCGGGCAACAGAGCGCAATATATAAATAAAAAAGTACAGGACAAACGCATAAATGAACATTATTCATTAACGAAGCAAAATCCGGATAAATGCGCAGAAAGTTTTTCTAAAACTGAATATCCATGCAGCCTTTTCAGAAAAGCCATGAAAAATTAACCTGAATTTACATTATAGCAACAGTCCATTTACAGTTTCTTTACTCATGCGTTTGTCCTGAAAAAAGTATTCACCACCGGCTGCATTTTACGCTCAGCCGCAGTGTCCCCGCTTCGCCAGGTGCCACAGGCACCCAGCCTGCAGCAAACGGAACAGCGTGCAGAAGCCCCGGCGATCCTACAGAGTCTTTCATACAAAGACAATTTTCCTATTCAAAAAGTATGATCTGAATGCGCCTGTTTAATGCCTCAAATCTCAGTTTTCTGCTCCCAATGTCTGTCGAAGCACGTATACCCGATACATAACTGCGGATATCCGAATCATGTTCTTTATTTTCAATGCCTTCTTTTACTGCTTTTTGATAATTTGTAACTTTTTCACCAAAATCAGTTAACTGGTAATACAGCTCCTCTCTGATATCTGAAGAAAACGGCATTCTGGAATAATATTGCGCAAAAACTAAAAAAAGTGTATAAAAATCAGTCATATTATGCCAGCGGGTTTTCTTTATATCCGGCATAATCTGTAAAATTTCTCTGATAACAATATCGAAAATATTTATTATCTGTTCACTATCGTTAAATTCTTCTTCGTATAGCTTGTAATAATAATCTAATTTAATTTTTTTATTTTGATGTCCGTTTAAATAAGCAACAACAAGTTCACTTATAAATTCAGCATCTAACATCCTCTTTACTTTTTGTGGTGTAAATACACCAACATCCTCCCAGTACGTTTTATCAGCCAGTGTATTTATCATTATTATAAATTCACCTGCATATGTTGCCTGCCTCAGTTCCTGCTGATTCAGCCTTTCATTATTTTTATTAATTCTCTTAAAAATATTACGTATGATTTCTTCATCTATATCCGGCAACAATCTAATCACAAATTTATATTCAAAAAATCTCTTTTTATCATCTGCAGATAATTCATCAAAAGTCAAATTTTCCCACTGTTCACCAGTTTCTGAGGGAACAAGCGCAAATTCATTATTAATATAATCCAGTACTGTCCTTATCCTCTGTTGCCCATCCACCACAATAAACTGGCTATCTCCTCTTTCATTTACCTTTTCCTGGAGATATAGTTCAGGAATTGGATAACTCCTCAAAATAGAATCCACTAAATAGCTTTTCTGATTAACAGTCCAGACAGGATTACGCTGGAATGTTGGTTTCATGACCAGTCCGCTATCTTCCTTACTTCTTTTATTAAACCATGCAATATTTTGTTGCGTACTCCCTAAATAGTCTTTCATCAAAATTTACCTCCCAGAAGTATTTCCCGACATTCTTTAATACTGTTAAGCTGATAATCCCGAAAAGATTTATTATCTTTATATATGCGAAAATTTATCTCCCTGTCATTTACAGGCGGAATGCATTTCAATTCATTGATCACTTTATTCCAATGTTTTCCAAATGACAGAAGAGGCAATATTTTATCAGTTGCAATTGTTCCCCAATAAATCAAACGGTTTTTATGATCTTCCAGGGCACGTTTCATATTGTTATCTAATTTATAATACTTCTTGTTTCTAAGTTCATGCCATGCTATATCAAAATAATAATTTGATATAACCCCGACGTCAATATCTGATTTCTCATTAAACTTTTTAAAATTTTTCTTTGGATTCAGGCTATATCCCAGACAGGCAGAACCAGTAACAATAATGTCTCTGGCATCCACCTGAAGCCCTGAAGCCATTTTATGTTTCCACTCATAATATTGCATTTCTTTGTTGTAAAAAATATCCGGCGTTTTTTCCATGATCCATTTAGATATGAAAACGTCTGGCGGCACCGACAATAACTCATTCTTAATATTTATAAGAAGCTCCTCTGTATTTTCATTTCTTTTCATATATTAATCCTTTTTGCCGTACTAAAGCGTGTCTTACATCATCCTGCTTTTATCTGTTTTTTCTACTTTTCTGCCGAATCATTTATATTTTTTTATATTCTGATAACAATATTTCCCGCAACTTTCTTATTATCATACCTGAATTTTCTGAAAATCGCAACGTATATTATCTTATAATTGCTGTTTTCGTACTATTTTATGAAAAGTGCAAAAGCAAACCTGCCACACCTGACAAAAGTACCCACCACCGGTTGCATCTTCCGCTCTGCCATAGTACGATCCTGACCAGAAGACTTTTATTTTACAGGACGCACTTTTAAGACGCCCTTTCCCATTAGATAAACTAATATCCGCCTGCGGCGGGCTGCCTCTGACAGCATCTTCCCTTCCGCCGCAGTGCCCCCCTGCTTCTCCGGGGCAGACCCGGCGATCCTCCCGGAGGGTTTTACTTTACAGGATGATCTTTCCTGTTAAAGTAAAAAACCCCTGCGGGCCCGTTACCGGACCCGCAGGGTTCCAACCATCCGCTTTAAGTTATTAAATCAGATCTGATCTGTTTACTGATTTGTTCATCTGATCTATTCATCTGATCTATTCTATGTATACTCCTCATGATAACCAGAACAGGTTCCGGATTCACCGGACTGAAATTATTTTACCGCACCAGATGTAACACCTTCCACGATAAACCGCTGTAAGAACAGATACAGAATCAGAATCGGCAGCATTGCCAGCAGCAGGGCTGCCATAACCAGACCGATATCCGTGGAATAGGTTCCGTAGAATACCTGTGTAGCGATCGGAATTGTATATAATTCCTTCTTTGCCAATACCAGACTTGGCAGCAGGTAGTCGTTCCAGAACGCCATTGCGTCAATAATCGCCACAGTGGCAATCGTTGGTTTCAGTAACGGGAATACGATCTTCCAGTATGTCTGCCAGCGGGTACATCCGTCGATGGTAGCCGCTTCTTCCAGAGCGATCGGAACATTTGTATGGATCGCTCCATGGAACATAAAGGTAGCCATGGATAAAGAGAATCCAGTGTGCATGAAAATCAGTGTGGCACGATGATTCATAATACCGAAAATACCACCATACAGGGAAACAAGCGGGATCATCAGTACCTGGAACGGAATGACCATGGATGCGATCATTGCTCCAAATAACAGGCCGCAGGCTTTCCAGTTGTTACGCACAATGACAAACGCTGTCATGGACGCAAACAGAATCGTCAGTATGGTTGAACAGATCGTAATCATCGCTGAGTTTCCAAAGGAAAGCCAGAAATTCATTTTTTCCATGGCTTCCGGGAAGTTTTTCGTCGTAAATCCACGTGAACCAATGAGCGCCATCGGATCTATGGTAATATCCGCTTTTTCTTTAAATACATTGATAACTACCAGTATAAATGGAAAGATAAAGCAGATAAACAGGAGCACTAAAATAAGTATTTTTACAACATGGCTGATTTTTTTATTCCGTGCTGCTTTTGCATTCATATCCATTATGCTGACACCTCCGCTTTCTTACCAACGTATACCTGCAGAACGCCTACAACCGCACAGACAACAAACAGAATCAGCGCTTCCGCCTGGCCGGTACCATAATTTTTGTAAGTGAACGCCTGGTTATACACGTGCATGGCTGCCATTACGGAACTGTTAAACGGCTCACCTTTTGTCAGGGAGAGGTTTACATCGTATACCATAAAGCAGCGGGTAACGGTTAAGAACAGACATTGTACAAAAGAAGAAACCATAAGAGGCACTGAAATATGTACGATACTCTGGATATGTGTACATCCATCGATCATTGCCGCTTCCAGCACATCGTCAGACACACTCATAAATCCTGCCACATAGATCAGCATCATATAACCAGCATACTGCCATACGGAGACAATAATCAGACAGAGCATTGCCCCGCTCGTTGTAGACAGCCAGGAAGTAGACAGCGCCCCGATGGAAAGGGACTCGCCCAGCGCTACAAATGCACGGTTAAATACGAATTTCCAGATGTAACCAAGTACGATACCACCGATCAGGTTTGGAATAAAGAATCCGGCACGGAAGAAGTTCTGGCCTTTTACGCCGCTCGTAACCAGATATGCCAGAATAAACGCCACGATATTTACCAGTACAACTGCTATAACTGAATAAATAAAAGTTCTGCCCAGAGCCTGCCAGTAAGCGGTATCCGCAAATGTAGACGCATAATTTGCCAGCCCTACGAATGGTTTTGTCTTGGAAATACCATCCCAGCTTGTAAATGTCAGATACAGGCCATAAATAAATGGTACAATCACAACGGCCACAAATGCCAGTGTTGTCACTCCGGCAAACATAACAAACTGTTTACACTTATAGGACATAGTATTTGTATCCATACCCTTTTTGTCTCCTTTCTTTATTTTGCCGCTGAAAATTTCTTTCCAGCGGCAAAAGTCATTCTTAGTGTGCTACAGGGTTTGTAGAAGACCAGTATTTTTCTATTTCACCCGCCAGACCCGCACGGTCGATCTGGTCTGCCAGATATTTCTGGAAGGACGCACCACATACAGAGTAGTGATCATCCGGCAAATAGTTGTAGTTATCAATCAGTTTACCTTCATCCGCATATTCCTTAACAGATGCAGATAACGGATCAAGAGCTTCCGCACTGATGTTTTTGTATGCTGGTACAAGGTTACATTTTTCTGTCATGAATTTATTTCCTTCCGGATCAGATACGAGCCAGTTCAGGAAATCTTTCGCTGCCTGCTGCTGTTCCGCAGACGTATTTTCTGAAGAGTCAATAAAGAAATATTTGGAACCGCCGCCTACTAACTTCTCATTGGAGCCGTCGTCTGTATTCTGCGGTACAGGCATCATACCCATATTCTCAGAATATTTATAAGACTTGATCTGTGCCCAGTCCCAGTTACCGCCAAACATGAACGCTACTTCGCCTTCTGCCAGTTTCTGCTCGGATACTTCACGTTCCGCAGCAATTGCGGAGCTTGCCGCATAGTTGTACTGTTTTAACAGATCAAAAGTATCCATCAGGGAATTCCATTTTTTATTGTTTGCCAGATCGCCTTTGCCTTCATGCAGGGATGTTATGTAAGCTTCCACATCTTCCTGCTCTTCGTATACTTCGGACAGGAAATGACCTGCCAGGGACCAGTCTTCTTTCATTACCGCAGTCGGAGTTTCCATGCCGCCTGCTTTCAACTCTTCCAGCAGCCCTTTGAAAGCGTCTGTGGTAGCGTAGTCTTCCGGTTTGAAATCCTTGCCGGTTATGTTCTTGATAGCGTCCGCGTTGTAGATCACGCCTCTTGCTTCAACACAAACAGGGAAACCTACTACTTTATCATTAACAGAAATCGCATGATCTGTATTCTTCACCCAGTCTTCATTGCTCAGGTCAATCGCATGTTCTTCTGCGAGGGAGTACACGTCCTTGGCGTCTACCATGGAAATCGTATATGGATCGCCGCCGGTATATTTGGTAGCCAGATGCGCTGCCACTGTATCACTGGAGTAATATACTTCCACGTCCACGCCGGTGGATTCACTGTAAGATGCCGCCATTTCTTCAAACTGATCCTGAATTTCGCTCTTGGAATTGAAGATTGTAATCGCTACATCGCCGGAACCGCCTTTTGAATCAGAACCACCGCCGCCAGAACCAGAATCAGAATCTTCGCCTGATCCTGTATTCTTATCGCTGTCAGCGTCATCGCCACCGCCACATGCTGTCACGGATACTGCCATGGCTGTTATAAGCAGCATGGAAACTATTTTCTTTTTCATATTAACATATCCTCCTTGTAGAACAATGATAGTATTCCGGGTTAAAAAGCCATCATCCTTCCCAACCCATATTCGTATGTACCCTGCCGCAACTGTCAGGTTCCTGTGTCGTGTCTTACATGCCGCACCAGAAACATCCATCCGGAAATGACGCTAGCAATCATTCCCGAAAATATGCTGACACCGGCAGTCACATCGGTTTTTACGTTCCTTATCATAGCACTTGTTCGTCGATATGTCAATCGTTTGTCATGTATTTCATCATTTTCACAAATAAAATGGTCATAATATCGCATCTTTCCTGTCGTTCCTTGTTAATTATCTACAAAAATTATATCATCCGCAAAAAATGTTGACATATCACGCCGGCTCTGTTTCAGACGCAGAATCTGACATATTCCGCCTTTTATATTGTATGAATCTGTCATATTGTCATATTTATAACAGAATAAGTTGACATACCGCTGACTGTATCCTGAAGTATGCGGTTTTGCGCATCCTGTCCGGAGATACGCCTTCCGGCCGTTTATACAGTATCTTCCGGATATCATATTATTCCATGCTACTTCTGCTTTATGACATAATTCTGCCAGTATACCGGCGCTTTGGCATATCCGGAATGTCATATTATTATCATACATTTACCGGGCTTTTTTGACATATATTTATCATATATCCGGGAATCCGCCACAGCCGTCCACATCCTGCCCCCGGATACAGCTACGGGCAACATCTTCCTCACCGGCGATGAATTCCGCCACAGCTGTCCACATCCTGCCCCCGGATACAGGACATACGGATCATGTGGATGATTTCCGGACTGCCCTGACCCGGCATTTGCAATCCGCCATCCTGTTTTTACGGCTTTCATCCGGGTCTGTCTGAGTCATATCTGAATTGTCTGAATGCCGTCCGGTCGCAGGGGCGTATCCCCATAAGCGCGAACTTAATGAAAACTATACAAAAGGTGAATATTTTAGAAGAT
>CANRTU010000042.1 GCA_947642745.1 uncultured Eubacterium sp. | reverse complement strand
AAAGTTTCATGTTTTTTAAATTACCTCTTGACAAAAGTCACTTCATAACGGAGGTAATCAGAATGACTAATGAAGATAAATATACTGGTAGTAAAAATGATAGCAACAGCTCAAAGGAGAAATTTCAAGTCCAGCTAACGAATCCTATGTTGTATGACAGATTACATACGCTTTCAGTTGAATATTCTGTATCAATTGAGCTGTTGGTCAATGTGGCTATAAAACGTCTTATTGATGATGTAGATTTTGTAAGAGGCATTCGTTCTGGTGAAATAAATTTGGAATAAAGACTATTCTTTTTCATTATCAAAATAAGAAAATATAGTACGTAATACGTTAATTGCCATTTGTTTACGTTCCAGCGGCTGGCAATCTGTGATCTGCCGGAACTGTTCCATAATATTGGAGTCATTGTCGGATACGGAATCAGCCAGCATATAATCAATGGTTACTCCAAGTCTGTTGGCAAGCCTTACAAGGGTATCTAACGTGAGGCTTCGTTCCCCTCGTTCAATGGCTCCCATGTAAGTATCAGATATGTCAATGGATTCTGCAAGCTGGGCCTGAGTCAGATTTAGTTTCCGTCGTTCTTCCCGGATTCGTTTTCCGAGCCTCTTATAGTCCATGTAATCTCTCCTTTTCTATTTATTTTATATTTCAATAATAGAAAATCGAAATATCTAAATGTGGTTTTTATATTAACTAATAGAGGTATTTATGATACTATTTTAGAAATAATAAATATTTGAAAACTATTACGAGAGGACAATAGTATGAGTCAGCATCTACTAATGATGGTATACAACCCAAAATTAATCCTTATGCTAATGTAAAATGTAAATATCATTTCGCAAGGCAATTAACAGGAAATATATGGGTAAATAATGCCATTTCAAAAGCGTATGTGTATTAAAAAACTTATTGAAATCTCAGATATTTTAATTGGAGGTGGTAATTTGAGAAAAGCACAATGTGTTTATTGCGGAAAGATTGTTTATGTTGATCGAAGTTATGGCATCGGATCGGACAAGATATATGAAGAAAATCATTCTTATGGTAAAGAAGTTAGTCGTTTTGAGCGTTGCACTGGTCATCGTGATACATCGGGGGAATTGGGTTTACATAAATATAATATGATTTAATAAAAACTGGTTCAGTTGAAACCTTTTGGAGAATTAGAAAATCTTCCTAAGGTGTTTAATCTCTCGGAATAGTTAAAATATAAACCTGCCTTGACCGCTTAAGTACAGGACAGTTTATTTATTTTTATTTGTTGTTCCTATTAATATAGGCAAATAACGTAATCAGGAAGTTACGGTGAAGCATTTCTTATAGATGAAACTCACAGGATACGTTTTGTATATACTCCGAAACAAAATTTATGGATAAAACAGGTAGAAATCTGGTTTAGTATCAACAGCAGTGTTGAAAAAGTACCTATATGCTCTGGAACCAGTATATCCTCATAGTGGATATAATATAATCCTATAACAGATATAGGCAATATCGTTTTTTATAATGAAGTTGTAAATAAAAGCATTTCCATTTAGGGAGCATAATTGAAATTATGAGGTTGAATCATGTAGTGAAGATGTCAGGTGTTTTTTGAGGGGAGAGAAAAAGTTTGGCAAACATTTACAGAGATAACCGGCCATACATAGATATTCAATATCTAAAAATAGATGAGGGAGAGATGTTTCGTAAATGCTGTATTACGATAAAGAAATATTTTAAAAGCAGTTAGACCAGTGAAGTCTAAAACTGGCATAGTGACTGATTGTATTATAGGAGAAATATTATGGCAGTAATTTATTCAAAGGAACCTGAGAAAGAACCTAAGAAATTTGGATTCTTCTTTAAAATAAGTATATTTTTTCTGATTTTAGGGGCAGTGTTACATGTCTTTAACCGAATATTCTTGGGAGAATTGAGCTATTTTCCTGTTGTACGATAATAGCAGTTGGAATAGTATATATTATATTAAACCATATAACATATTTAACAGGTAAAAAAATTGAACGTGTGATTAGTTTATTCTTTTATACAGGTATTGCATGTATATTTTTGAAACAGATATCATCGTTAATATTTAAAGAAGATTATTATGTGGATATAAGTCCATATATGGAAGTGCACAATATAGTTATTCTGGGGCTGAGGATTGGTATCATTTTGTTACCTTTATCGGTGCTAATTATGCTAGTGAAATTTAATAAGCTGATTAAATTTATAAATCGCTTCTTTTAGATAATATTAAAATTTGTATTAAAGGTCAGAGCATATTGCCTGGCTGTTTCCAATGTAAACAAAATAATTATCAGATATTTCAGCAATTTCAAAAAATAATGTCCAGAGATCATACATAGAATCAAAGTTCGAATATCTATTCATTTCAATTATATATTCTATAGTTATAATAAAAAAAATTGATGTGATTCTAATTGTCAAATAAGACAATACCTGACACTATTCTATTGGTGTTTTTGCATTACTCATAACAGCAAAGACGATCAGTGAAAATTATTAATATTCAGTAATACATTTTTATCTGCTGGTCATGCTGCTATCCAGGACAGACCGGCTGGTACACATATGAGAACGCCACCTGATAGAAGAAATCTCTTTTACAAGCTCAAAGATAACTGGGGAATTGCCACAAGTCTGGAAACCATCCCTGATATTTCCAGAACAGATCATTTGAAGCAGGCTGTACTGGTACCAGTTGTATATAGCTTTATTTATTGTTATTCTGAACGATATAATAATTATAAGAAAAAGGTATGTTTGTTGTTTATTTATTGGGATTTGTACAGTATAATCATTTTTAAACACAGAATGGCAGACTACCGGATTTCAAATAAATTTTATATATTATACCCTCTGGGTATATCATGCCCTTTGGATATATTATGCATTTTAAGGATAATAGGAAACATATCATGCTCTTCGGGTAGTCTTAAGGAAAACATATTTCAAACATGCTCTGAATAGCGAAACAGATAAATAACGCAGTTATGTCGGGGAAAGGCAGCAGAAATGGCTTATAAGATACTGATTATTGATGATGACACGGAACTTCTCAAAATGCTTAAAAAATATTTTGAAATAAAAAAATATGAAATAATTACGGCTGAGAATGGAACGGATGGATTAAGCAAAATAAAACTTCAGCCGGATATCATATTACTGGATGTAAACATGCCGCAGATTGACGGAATAGAAGTTTGCAGGAGGATACGGGATAAAGTTTCCTGTCCTGTGTTATTTCTGACTGCCAGGGTAGAAGAACAGGATGTTGTGAACGGGCTTTCTTCTGGAGGCGATGATTATATTTTAAAGCCGTTTAGTTTAAAGGAGCTTGACGCAAGAATCACAGCCCATCTGAAACGGGAAGTACGGCGTAAAAGCAGGGCAGAATGCCGGTTTCAGGGAGAATTGTCTGTTGATTATAAGACAAAAACCGTACAGATTCACGCAGACTATCTGGAGCTGACAGGATTGGAATACAGAATTATTGAATTTCTGACCATGAATCCCGGAATGGTTTTTGATAAAGAAAGAATTTATGAGAATGTTTGTGGATATGACGCAGAGGGTGACAGCAGGGTAATTACAGAGCTGATCCGCAGAATTAGAAAAAAGTTCCGGCAATATACAGAAACAGAATATATCGAAACTGTATGGGGGATGGGCTACCGATGGATAAAATAAAAAATCTTTCTGTAAGAAAAACAATATTTTTGTATATGTCAGCTGCTTTAATCCTTAGTTTCCTTGTCTCTGCAGTTGTTGTCAGGATTGCTGAACAGACACAGATGAATATCTGGTGGAATTATGTGGATGAAGAATTATATTTTAAAGCGGCAGAAAGTGCCGGACCTTATTTTATGCCGGATATTCCAAGACCGGATTCTTATGAGATGACACAGTCAGATCATTTTGTTTCGGAATTTTGCGATTTTTTAGAGACGTATGTCGTGCTGATACTGTCTATGGCAGGAAGCTGTGCGGCAGTTTTATTTTTTTATCAGAATAAGTTAAGAAAGCCAATTAAAGAGCTGGAGGAGGCTTCGAAAAAAATTGCGGGGAATCATCTGGATTTTTGCATTTCTTATGAGAATAAGGACGAGATGGGTCTGCTTTGCAGGCAGTTTGAGCGGATGAGGGAACAGCTTGTAAAAAACAATCAGATATTATGGAAAACGATTGAGGAGGAGAAAATGCTGCGGGCGGCTATTGCACACGATATACGTGCTCCATTGTCTGTCCTGAAAGGGTATCAGGAAATGCTGACAGAATATCTGCCAGGCAAAGATATGGATATGGAACAGGCAATGGAAATGCTCTCAGAAAGTGGGCGCCAGATTGAACGTATGGATGCTTTTGTAGAAACCATGAGAAAAATGAGCAGCCTGGAAAACCGGGAACTGGCTGCGGGAAACATTTCTGCCAGACAGTTAGAAGAAGATATCCGGACAGAACTTGCCATTCTGGAAAAAGAGTATGGAAAACAATGTATATTACAGATAACAGAATCAGGGAAAGGATTTTGTGGAGATAAGGAAATTATTCTGGAGGTCATGGAAAATATGCTGTCAAATGCTCTTCGTTATGGGAAACAGCAAATTATAATAATGGTAAAGGCAGATGATTCTGAATTAAGTATCTGTGTCAGGGATGACGGCCATGGCTTTCAGGAAGACGCAGAAAAAATTACGAAAGCGTTCTATGGACATAATGTAAAAGACAGCCTGAAGCATGCGGGGCTTGGAATGTATATCAGCAGACTGTATTGTGAAAAGCACGGGGGAAAATTGGTTCTGGGAAATGATGAACAGGAAGGAGCTGTTGTAACAGCTATATTTCGTCGGATTGCGTGAGCAATCCGGCGCTTTTCCTATATAGGAAAGAGAGTTCTGTAAAATAAAACCCTCTGGGAAGATCGTCCTGCGGGGAAAATGAAATATGTTGCTAAAGAGACCCGCCCCAGGTGGAGCATCCGACAAAAGCCGGATGTTTTTTATTTTCTGCTTTTTATTGTCTTTCTGTTGTGATTTCTTTTTTACAATAAAATTATAAAAAATAAGGAGGCAGAATTATGTGGCTGATTTTGAAAAGAGAGGTAAAAAATTATATGAAAAAACCTCTGTTATGGTGTGGCATTGCAGTCTGTGTTTTTATGATATTTCAAAATGTAAGCCCCTATCTGAATATCCATTATCTTGCGGAAGGGGAAACCATTGTGAATGATTATCCGGATATGTATCAGAACGGAGATGTTATGGACGGATATGTGCCCACGGAGAAAGGTCTGAGTAGGGAGATGTGGGAAGAACGGATACGGGAAATCTTCATTTCTGAACTCGAAATGGATATTGCCGGGGCACAGTCTGTGATTGATGAAATGAAAGAAATGGATGTAATGACAGCCTGTGCCCATCTGGAAGAGCAAGGTTTTTATGGGGGATATTACGAGTATGAAAATACGGCCTTCCATAAAGGAACCCGTGAGGAAATTAATTCTTATATTAAGAACAAACTGGAACACAAAACATTTTCGTACTATTTTTCAAGAAAATTTGCTGACTTTGCAGGACTGTTTATGGGATTTTTCGCAACCGTTTTATTATCCGTATTATTTATGCAGGATATGAGGAGGAATAACTATGAACTTCTTCATACAAAGCCTGTCAGTGCGGGAAAATATGTGGCTGGAAAAGTGGGCGGCGGTTTTGTGGTTTGTCTGATAATACTTGCGGTCTTCAATCTGATATTTTTTGGTTTATGCTATGCATCAGCGAAAAACAATGGATTTGAGGTATGTTTAACCGATTTCCTGCTGGCAACCTGTTTCTATATCCTGCCCAATGTTCTGATGATCGTTAGTGTTTATAGTCTGATTTCGATACTATTTAAAAGTCCTCTTCCCGCAGTGCCGCTCCTGTTTCTTTATATTGTATATTCAAATATGGGAAGCCGGAATGCAAAAGGAATTTATGGATATTACGGCAGACCGCTTGCAATAATGGTGCGGTTTCCCGGAACTTTTTTTGATACTGCGCCTCCGCCGATGGTATTGATGAACCAGAGTTTTCTGGTCCTGGCTGCCATCTGCATCATCTTTCTTTCTATACAGATATGGAAAAGGAGGCGGGTATATTGATGCGGCAGATAAAAAGTGAAATGAAAATCTCTCTTCCGCTTCAAAAACAGGTATATGCAGCATTTTTTGTTGTGATATTAAGCCTCGTGAGAGTGGTGATTTACTCTGATGAAATTGGAATTGCGTTAGAAGCTCCTGTGGCGATACTTACAATGACATTCTGTGCGGATACTTATACACAGGAGATTACAGGCAGACGGTCAGAAATACAACGGTTATACCCGATGAGAAAGAGAATATGTTCTATTTACAGAAGGATTATAATACAGGACATATTTTTGTTAGTGATGGCATCCGCTGGATATGGATTATTTTTTTTGTTTCAGAATCCGCAAACAGGCAGACTGGATCAAAGTAGTTTAGAAAGTGAAACAGGCAGTTTTATCGTATATCTTGCCGCAGTTGCTGTTACGATTGGTTTCTGGGGGCTTTTGTCGAATCTGCTTTCCTGCCTGTTCCGTAATATGTGGATGGGAATTGCCGGATGTCTGATATTGTGGCTGATTACAAATTCCAGCGTTGGTGACAGATACCTTGGAGCATGGAATCTATTTTCTTATTCTTTCAGAAAGCTGGAAAACAATGGTGATTTCAGCTGGATATGTGGGAAAATAGTTTGTATCTGTATTGGAATTATGGTAGTGACTGTCCTGCCTGTAATTATTGAGAAAAGAGGTTAAGGTTATGGGAATTAAGATAGAAGATTTAACAGTGACATTCAGGAATAAAGTAACAGCAATCAGCCATGCTGATTTGGAAATTCCAAAAGGAATTTTTGGACTGTTAGGGGAAAACGGGGCAGGAAAAACAACGCTGATGCGGGTGCTTACAACCGTGCTGTCACCAGCCAGCGGAACAATAACCCTGGACGGAATACCTTACTGCAGGGAAAACTTTGAAAAAATTCAGAGAAAGACAGGATATCTGCCTCAGGAGATGGACCTGTACCCGGGCCTGACGGTACAGGAATGCCTGGAATATATGGGAGACTTGTCCGGCATACCCGGACAGATATGTAAAGAACGCATCCGGTACTATCTTGAAAAGACAGGCCTGTCAGAGCATCGCAAAAAGAAAATGCGGCAATTATCAGGCGGTATGAAACGCAGAGCTGGCCTTGTGCAGGCGCTTTTAAACGAGCCGGAATTTTTAATTGTAGATGAACCAACAGCCGGATTAGACCCTGAGGAACGTATCCGTATCAGAAATCTGCTGGTTGATTTTTCAGAAGGACGTACGGTTCTGTTTTCCACCCATGTGGTGGAAGATCTGGCAGCTGTATGCAATCAGCTTGCGGTTATGAAAAAGGGCAAATTTCTTTATTCAGGAAACATGGAAGAGTTGTTGAAACAGGCAGCAGGCCATATCTGGATTTGCAAAGCAAAAGATGAGACAATGGCCAGAGAACTGGAAAAAACATATCATGTTTCATCAAAACAGTACGTAGAGGACGGTTTACAAATAAAATTAATAAGCGAAATGAAGCCCCTGATTGAATGTAGTCCTTGTGAAGTAACACTTGAGGATGCTTATATTTATATTACAAACAAAGAAAATTAATTGGAAAAAAATGGCAGAGTCAGAAAGATAATATAATTTACCTGTTTTACGTTTTCGTATGCCCGGCCTGAACTATGTTCAGCCGGGTGTTTTTGTGTTTATTTTATATATTTTCTGTCTATTATGACTGGATATTGGTTCAATGGCGGATGGTCAGACGAAAATATGCTGGATGTACATCTGATGATAGAGCACCCGAATAATAACGTACAGCTGTTTTTAAATTATTTGAGACCTGGTGATACTGTTTATATTCATCCCGAAGCGGAATATCATCCATCTACAACTTTACAAAAAATTATTGATGCGGGAATGATTCCGGGAATTGCTATCAATCCTGGTACAAGTATAGAAACAGTTTATGAAATGCTCCGGATTGTTAAAAAAGTTCTGACTATGACGGTCAATCCCGGAAACGCAGGACAGTTGTATATGACATATGTGGAGAAAAAGATAAAACGTCTACTGAAACTAAAAGATGAAATGGGTTTTAAGACATATTGGGATTGGTGCATGTATTGCGGATAAAATTATTGAATTTGCGCCAATGGGCATGGATGGCTTTGTGCCTGGCACTACGCTTTTATTTGAAAAAGGAAGACCTTATAAAGAACTGATTCAGGAAACACGCTCTGGCACTGTAACGATAGCAGTACGGTAAAATAAAGTGGAAGACATGTTTCATTAGAGAAGATGACGTATAGAATTAATTCACCCTGTCACTTTTATAATTAACTTGACAAATCATACTTTTCCGGCTATAATAAAACAAACGTTATAGAACGTATGTAATAAATAAGGAGGCAGAGAAATTATGAATATAACATTAAATAAAAGATTATATTTTCAGCAAATTATTGAATCTTCCCAGGATAACATGTACTATATCCGGAGGAGATATCTGAAAGTGTTACAGATAGAAGGATAGTGATGTATTTTGATCTGATGGAAGATGCCACACGTAGAAAATGCGTTTCAGAGTATCAGGCCGTATCAGAAAAATGTTGAAAAAGAGTTCTATTTGTTGATAACAGACGCAATGAACCGGGAAAGTGGGGAAAAGTATGAAGAATATCTGGAATAAATGGTTGAAAAACGCAATTTATCTGTATTGTTTTATATATACAATAGTAACAATAGTGAACAGTATCGGTTATCTGGCTTCCGGAATATATTCAGATCCTAATGGAAACTGGCATGAAATAGACAGGGCGTTAATTGTTCTTACAGGAGTGATTGCTTACGAAATGGCTGTCAGGCTGCCAATTGTGAATTCTTTGATCAGAATGACAGTAACATATATTCCGACGATGCTGCTTTGTTTTCTTTATGTATGGCTGTCTGGTTTTAGAGAGCCATTAGCATCTTCCGCATACAAAGATATTTTTATTAATTACACAGGTATGTTTTTTATGATATCCGTTGTAGTAATAATATTTGAAAAGAAAAAATCAAATCATAAATTTCAGTTCCGACGGTTGTCTTAAGCTGAAGGAATTTAAGGGAACATTGCTTTTTACAGCCGGACTGAATACTAAATGATAAAGCACTCATGATTAACCAGTACGAAAGGTTAAAACATGAGTGTTTTTAGTTTGAATACAATATCAGTTAAAAAAATAAAAAAAATTGTAACAAACCTGCGTTTGAAAAGAACTAACTAATTGAGACGCAGATAAAGAAAGGAGTGTAAGAAAGACAACTTTTATTCTGAAAACTAACATCAGGTAAAAAATATTAAAAGAATTCGTAACGAACTGCGTCTGAAAGGAACTAACCATATGAGGTGCGGATATGAACAAAGAGAAGATGGAGGAGATATATCGGGAAAACGCCCAGGCGATATATAAATACCTCTGCGGATTAACACAGGACAGAGAGATGGCCGGAGAATTGACGCAGGAGACATTTTTTCAGGCTGTCAGGGGAATTGATAAATTCAGGGGAGACTGTAAAATATCCGTATGGCTTTGCGGAATTGCAAAAAAGCTGTGGTATAAAGAGCTGGAAAAAAGAAGGCGTCACAAAACTATTCCGCTGGATGAGACCATACCTGCAAATGAAAGTGTTGAAAATCAAAGTCTGGACAATCTGGAGAAAGTAGAAGTTTTCCGATTGATGCACAATCTGGATGATATTACGAGAGAAGTTATGTATTTAAGACTTGCGGGAGACTTACATTTTTCAGAAATTGCGCATATCCTGGGGAAAACAGAAAACTGGGCAAGAGTAACTTATTACAGAGGAAAACAAAAAATAGTGAAAGGAATGAAAGAATGGAGAGAGATTTAAATTGTGAGATCATCAGGGATTTACTTCCTCTTTATGTGGACGGAATGGTAAGTGATGTTTCCAGAAAGAGCATCGAAAGTCATCTGGGGCGTTGTACACAGTGCAGGGAAGCATATCATGATATGGCATATGAGATGGAGCCGGAGCCAGAGGAGTCTGAGGTAGTAAATGTTAAAACATTTTTAAAGAAAACAAAGCGGATGTATTTTTTATATGGATTGTGCGGTCTTAGCTTTATAGCTATGCTGGTTTGTATGATTGTGGATCTGGTTCTGAACAAAGGTATTACCTGGTCATTGATTGTAACAGTCTCTGTTTTGTTCGCAGATGCTCTGGTATATGCCTTTCTGATATGCAGACAGAAAAAATGGATGAAAATTATGACTGTAATAAGTATTGGAACGTTTATACTGCTCTGTTCCATACAGATTACAACCTGTTGTCTTATAGGAACAGGGACGTTATGGATTTTCCGTTATGGGCTGCCGCTGCTGCTGTTATGGCTTGGGATAATATGGATTCCGGTACTTACAGGATCTTTTCTGAACTGGAATATCTGGAACTGTGCCGCATTATTTTTATTTCTGGTGATTACAGGCAACTATGCTACCAGACTGATTACTGGGGAGTTTGTATGGAATGATGTATTTCATATGCGGGGATTTACAGGAAACGCACTGGGAGAAATTATTGGAGCATTATTGTTTATCATAATCGGCAGAGTTAAAAAGTAAGTTAAAAATCAGCGGAAGGCAGCATGAATATAATATAAATTTGGAATATGCACTTTCTGCTATAAGATCCCTGACTGTTCCGCTGGCATACAGGTGGATGTATATTCCGGATACTGGGGGAAATGCTGGTTATTACCAGTGTGTTTTCTCCCAGCGTCCGGAACTGATATTCTGTCTTTCCTTAAACCGGCCCGTATAACTGGAAAAATATAAATTTAATTAATTGTTATAGTATTAATTTCAAATGGACTTCTAATTTTATATCATTGTATTATAATAAAAAATAATACTGCGGCATAATATAAATAACCATGTAATGTTGCGATACTCTGAAAAAGCGAAAAATCTGGCAGCTACAATCATTCTGACATCACCCTGTGGTGGTTCAGAAATAATCGTAGGAATTACCGGACTTAAATTCCCGGAATCAACAGTCCGGCCGTTCTGTTTCCAGATATCATGACACCTGTAAACAAAAGAAAATGTCTGAATGTGATGCAGTATCTGGTTCTGGCGTGTTCCTGGACTGCTTTGTCGTTCTTCCTGCCTCTTCAGCCTCATTGTTTAAAAGATACTCTAAAGACACAGTCAGAGAAGCGGCTGATCTTAATAATATTCTCTATATCAGGAATGGAACCTGTTTCCCATATACCGGAAGGTGTCCTGAAATGCTATTTGTGAGATGTGGCTTCACACTTAGCACCCTAAAGGGCATGTTTTTTCAAACACGCTCTGACACAGTACTGTAAAAATATAGAATAACCAATTCTTAATTTTTATTGTACATTCAGTTAGTTTCCCAGAAAAACTTTATTTAATGCTAATCATAGTAATTTTCAGTTTCTGGATCATAATATAATACATTGACAAGAATATTATCACATCGTATAATGTCTGGGCCGGAGTATGCAGAAACTTTCTTAGTACCGCATACTCTTAAGTATCCGGCTAAATGCAGGTAAAATTAAAGCTGGATAACACAGACTATGCATCATCTTTAGTAACCGGAGTGGTTGTTATATATCCTTCATACCTGGGGGATATGCCGCATGTCTTTGTGCGAAAGGTGCAGATATCTGAACATAAATACATACAGCAGGTATATGTACAAGAAGGCTGCCGGCTCTTATTTTGTATAGAATCAGAATGTCTGCTGTTTTTGGATAGTGTAACGGGCTGAACAAATTTTTTATTTGTTGTTGTACGTATGAATGCGATAATAAGGAGAGAGTGTTTATGAAAAAGCTGGGAGACGCTGAACTGGAGATTATGAAAATATTGTGGAATGGAACGGAGCCATATACATCGAATCAGATTCTGGAAGGGTTAAAAGGAGTGAAAGACTGGAAGCTGTCAAGTATTATGACAGCACTGGCCAGGCTGGCAAAAAAAGGTTTTGTTTACTGTGACAGAACCACACGTACAAACTATTATTCGGCTCTGATCAAAGAAGAGGAATACAAACTGGCGGAATGCCGGAATTTTCTTGAGAAATTATATGATAATTCTATACAGAAGCTGGTTTCAGGACTGTATAATGGAAACAGTATTTCTATTCAGGATATAAAGGAGCTGAAAGAATATCTTGAAAAACTGGAGGAGGACAGATGAGATGAAAAGATGCGGCATATCCGGGAGCACATTAGTACTCAATTCTGATATAGTCTGGCCGGCAAGCTGGTTTCCGGGATCATGTGGACGTTATATACCATAAATATGCGGAAAGCACAATGCCTTCCACATATTTATATTTTTGCAGGCAGGATATTAACTGTTATTCTGCCGGAACCGTTCCAGAGCCTCAAATACCCCTGCGACTGCCAGTTCCCTGCTTGTATAAGTATCCCTGCAAAATTCATTATCAATAGAATATTTCCATACATTATGCATTGCCGGGTCCCGGAAGAGTACAACAATATGGTTAGAAACTTTGAGGTATTCATTTCCTTTTTTTGAATGTTTCCATTTGCGTTTAAAAAAAGTGACACGTCTGGACTGTCTGTTTTTAAATTCTTTTTCACGACGTTTCGCTCCGTCAGGATCTCCTTCCATACGTCCCGCACAGACACATCCTACAGACAGACTCCTGTATGCCGGATGTTCCATAAAATGTGCGTAGCGGATCATCTGATTGCCGCACATCTCGCAAATACCTACAGGAGCGCCCAGATCTTCCACATTAACGCAATTCCAGCCAGAATGGGGCACATCGTCATGCTTCCACAGATTCGGGCTGCTATTTTTTATCTGGGTGATTGGCTGATCTTCCTGCGGCGTCTGGCTGGACGCATCGGGCAGTGGCAGTACCAGCTGTTCTGCTTCATGATATCTTGCGGATTGTAAATGCTCCTGGGGATTCTTACTGCCATCCGGAAATCCGGATGAGATTCCAACCATGCCAGTTCTGTTAACCGTCTCCGGATGATTATTGTTCAGGACAGCCGTATGAATGCCATGATTAATATCCGGCTGCATACCGGATCTGTTATCTGCATATGTTTCGGATGGGTCATTCGTATCAGTATTGTTATCATTAACAGGATGATAAATTATTTTAGAGACGTCGTCCATCCTTTCTGTCAGTCTGTTAATATAGGAGTTCGGTGACTCCGGCTGTGCGGACTGCAAATGTTCCTGCGTAAGCGTATTATGTCTGTCCTGCGGGGACTGTAAATGTTCCTGTGTAAGTGTATTATGTCTGTTTTGTGGGGACTGTAAATGTTCCTGCGCATCCATACCGGTTTTGTCCCGTGCGGATGATTGCATTTCCTGTCTGCGGAAATAACTGCCGGAAATATTCCTTGGCTGCTCCAGTTTGTCAAACCGTATGAGATAACTGTCCCGTTTTTCATCTATGGATTCAATGATGCCCTTACCAAAGATATGGTGCGTTACTATATTTCCAGCTTTTTTTACCTCCCTTCGTTCCAGCTGGATATCCCCGTCCAGTCTGGCCGTATATTTCCGGCTTTCTTTGCGTAATTCTTTGGAAATCCTTCCGATCCGGAGATAGTTTTCTTCTCCGATTTCATCCAGGAACCGGGAGAGCAGTTTTTTGATTCCATTTGGGGACAGTCCCTCCGAATCCATCAAAAACAGCCGCTTTTGTGCCCTGGTGATCGCTACATAACACAGACGGCGCTCTTCTTCCAGACCGGGCTTTTTTCGTTCTCCCAGTGTTTTCGCAGAAGGAAAAATTCCTTCCGTAAATCCAAGAATAAATACAACCGGAAACTCCAGTCCCTTGGAAGAATGTATGGTCATGAGTTTTACGGCGTCTTTTGTTTCATTTTCATCCTCTCCGGACTGGAGGGCGGTCTGCTGCAGAAACCCTTCCAGGGTCAGGTTTTCCCCGAATTCCCGTTCAAATTCATTGGCGATTCGTTTAAATTCTGCCAGGTTGTCCAGCCGTTCTTCATCTCCCAGTTCCCGGATGTAACGTTCATAACCAGAATCCCTGGTCACGGTGTTTACAATGTCCGGGATTCGTTTTGTCTTACAGCAGGCACGGATTTTCTGAATCAGCCGGACAAAATCGCCCACACCACTTTTTTGAAATTCCCGGTCATCCACGTGCAGGGAAAGAGTGGAAAAAAGGCTTTGCCCCGGATGCTGTTCTTTTAACTGTTCCAGTAAATTCATTTTAGCACGGCCAAATTTTCTGCGGGGTGTATTTACAATCCTCCGGAAGGACGGATCGTCGTCATAGGCTATCAGTTTCAGATATGCCAGAATATCCAGGATTTCCATCCTCTGGTAAAACCGGACTCCGCCGTATATTATATATGGAATATTTTTTTCCACTAACTTCTTTTCAGCGATACGGGACAAAAAACCGGAACGGTATATAATGGCAAAATCAGAATAGCAGCAGTCTTCTGTGGCATACAAAAGCCGGATATTTTCAATGACACGGTCCATTTCCTCATAGTCGTTGGCGCAATGATAATGAATGACCGGCGCACCGTCCGCATTTTTTGTAAATAAATCTTTTTTCAGCCTCATTTCATTTTTTTCAATCAGTGAATTTGCGCATCGCAAAATCTGTGGTGTGGACCGGTAATTCTGATTCAGAAAAATCGTAGTTACATCTGTATGATGTTTGTCGAAATTTACCAGAAGTTTGACATCCGAACCTCTCCATTCATAAATATTCTGGTCGGGATCACCTACAATCATCAGATTTTTATATTTTCCGGATAAAATTTCTATCAGTCTCATTTCTACGGAGGAACTGTCCTGAAATTCGTCTACCATTATGTAATTCAGCCGGTTCTGCCATTTTTCACGAATATATGAGTCTGTTTCCAGTAAATAGATCGCAAAAGATATCAGATCCTGAAAATCCAGTGCATAAGTAGCTTTCTGCCGTTGTAGAAAATCTTCAATGATCCGGTCGTCCAGTGTCTGGATGTGTTCCAGAATCTGACAGGGCAGAGGGCTGCATAATTTTGTTACATATGCGGTGTCTTTTTTGATCCGCCCGATTTTTTTTAGTATGGATTCAAAGCTGGCATAGTCCAGCTTCAATTCATATTTCTGGTATATTTCCCCCAGAACCGCTTTTTGCTGGTGGGTGTCCATAATCTGAAACTGATGGTTCAGAAATAATTTTTCAGGATTTTCCCTGAGAAGCCGGTTGCAAAAACCATGATACGTGCAGATGAGAGCATTTCCGGTTTCATCTCCAGTGATTGTGCGGATTCTTCTTTTCATTTCACCTGCCGCTTTGTTTGTAAAGGTGACACATAATATGTTTGCGCAGTCAATGCCATAATCCTGAACCAGATATGCATAACGGCTTACAAGCAGTTTTGTTTTCCCGCTGCCTGCTCCGGCAATGACCCTGACATATCCTTCTGTTGCCAGTACGGCTTCTTTCTGCTTTTCATTAAGTTGATTAAATAAATCTGGCATATACATTCCTCTTTTCAACCGGTTTTGTCTGTATCAGTAGTCATTCATGTATAAAAATCTATACAGTGTAAAAGCGGATAACGCTGTTCACTGTCTGCGTCTTAACATTCAGCAATGTATACTGGAAATATTTTGCTGTTATTTGCGTCATCCGGAGTATACCTGTATCAGGCCGGCTAAGTCTGTTGCTGCAGTCTGGCAGAATTACGGACGGACGACGGCGTACAGCCATACATTTTTTTAAAAGACTGGTTAAAACGCTTCTGGTTCAGAAAACCATTTTTTTCCATAATCTCTCCAACCGGAAGGCTGGTATACTGCAGGTCTTTATATATTTTCGATAGCCGGACTTCGTTTAAATACTGCAGGAAAGAAATGCCCACATTTTTTTTAAAAATCCTGCAAAAGTATTCCCGGCTGATGCCCAGATAACCTGCGGCGTCCTGAAGAGAAATGGGTTGCTGATAATGCTGTTCCACGTAGCGGATAATTCCACGAATCCGTTCAATGGTCAGCGGATCGGTGGAAGTGACGTCTGGCGTACCGGAAACGGAGAAAAAACGCAGCAGTCGTGCCAGTGCCTGTAAAATCAGACCTTCGGCTTCCAGGCGAAACGAAGGCGAGTCGAACATATAAAGCCGTGTCAGTTCCGCAAGCAGGTCGCAGATTTTGTAGTATTCCGGAAACTGTTCCTCGCTGACAGCATCCGGAATACAGTGAATCTGCAGACCGGTAATATCCGGAAAATAGGGTCGCAGATTTTCCTTTGCCAGGCGGATACGCAGATACATGGAAGAACTGTCATGGGAATACGTACTGTGAATCCTGTGGGATTCTATTACAGTCACATTTTTTTTAGGAAGCCGGTAGGTACGGTTTTCAACCGTAATATCTGCTTCACCATTTAGCGGAAACAGCAATTCCGTTTCTTCATGCCAGTGGGATGGATGGTATCCGCCCGGGGTTGTATAAAAAGAAAGCAATATACCAAGGGGACTTGTTTCAAAATATTTTTTATAACCAGGCTGGTTCATAAATATCTCTCCGGTCTTATAGTAGCTGATAACAGTATTTACTCATAATCAATTTCTTTTTGTTCGATATAAGGCATAAAACTTACAGGTTCCAGATTTTCATGAATGGACAGCATATAATTTTGCCAGATATGGCCGGGATAGGAAGATCCTGTCAGTCCCGGCAGACTTGCCGGCTGGTCATAACCTACCCAGATACTGGTAGTATAATATTTCGTATATCCGGCAAACCATCCGTCTTTATTGTCGTTTGTGGTTCCCGTTTTACCGGCGCAGGGCATGTCGCCCAGTCCCAGTCCGCTTCCGGTTCCTTCCAGTATTACAGTCTGAAGCATGTCGGTCATCATACGGGAAGCGTTAGATTTATATATACGGGTGCCTTCATTCTCTTCGTCATCCTGCTTTTTAGATTTTTTATCGTTTGTTTCATAATCTGACAGATAAATCAGGTTGCCCTGTGTATCTTTTATTTTTACAATGCAGTCTGGTTCACGATAGTATCCGTCATTTTGAAGTGTAGCATAACCGGCTGACATTTCCAGTGTGGAGACTCCGTTTGTAAATCCTCCTAAAGCGGCAGGCAGGCGGTTGTCTTCTACGTCGATTCTGGAAAAATTCATTGCTTCCAGATAAGCCAGTCCGGCGCCGGGAGTCAGTTCATCCAGCATTTTCCAGGCAATTGTGTTCTTAGATTTTTTAACTGCGTGGCGCAGGGTAATCGTACCTTCATACATTCCGTCCGCATTGGACGGACCTTCTGCCACCGGAGCGTCCAGAACCGGCGTATCCGGGGTGTAGCCCCGTTCCAGTGCGGGCGTATAGACCAGCAGCGGTTTGATGGCGCTTCCCGGCTGACGGAAACTCTGAAAAGCTCGGTTTAATGTGTATCCGTTAAAATCCTGGCTCCTTCCGCCTACAATAGAAGTCACATAACCGGTGGAATTGTCAATAGTTACACCGGAAGCCTGCAGTTTAAAGATTCCCTCTTCGTTTACATCTGTAAAACTACTCAGACCGGTATCAATAGCGTCCTGAAGTTTTTCCTGTTGCTTCAGATCAATGGATGTGTGAATCCGGTAACCGGATATGTACAGACTGCGTTCACAGTCTTTGTACATCTGTTCATATTTTTTGTGATAGGCATTTCGTTTTTTTTCAGATTCAAATGAATACTGGAATTCAAATCCCTGCGCTTTCATTAACGCACGAATGGCGCAATAGTTCACATAAGTTTCCACATAATTGTTCTTTTCCACACCTTTTTTGCGTTTTAATCTGATCCGTTCATTTTTAGCTTCTTTTGACACGGAAAGGGAAATCAGTCCCTGCTCATACATACCAGACAAAATATGGTTGCGGCGGCTTAACGTATTGTTTTTGTTATTGATTGGATCATACAGGGTAGGGTTATTCGGTATGGCGCACAGAAATGCGGTCTGGGAAAGATCCAGCTGGTCTATATTTTTACTGAAATATCCCTGCGCCGCAGCCTGAATACCATAATAACCATTGCCAAAATAAATATTATTCAGATAAAATTCCATAATCTGACTTTTCGTGTATTTTTGTTCCAGGTTTTGCGCAATAAAAATTTCTTCCACTTTCCGCTGCCAGGTGACTTCGTTGGTCAGAAAGACATTTCTTGCCAGCTGCTGGGTAATGGTGCTGCCGCCCTGTGTGACTTCCCCGTTGCGCAGCATGGCAATGGCGGCTCTTATAATGGCACGGTAATCCACACCTTTGTGTTTTAGAAATTTACGATCCTCTACGCTGATCATCATTTCTTTTACAATGTCGGGAATATCTTTATATTCAATGTAATAAGAATCTTTCTCACCCTGATAGGTTTTGATCAGGTTTCCCTGACAATCGTATACAAGTCCTGTTTCACCTTTCCGGAAAAGGGCTGTATTGGATTTTGCCACAAGTGAATCAGCCTCGCTTTTTAATTGCTGTACTGTCTGGGCATATCCGCCAACAAAGTAATAGACCATTACTCCGCCAAGCAGCAGTAGCAGCGTCAGCTGTATTTTAAAAAAGATCCAGAAACCACGGTATTTTTTTTTCTTTTTTTGTTTCGTCATACTGTTAATTCTCCATGTATTCTTTACTTATTCTTTATTCACTCTGCGTGAATCTTATCTTTTAATTATTTTTAAAACTATGGTATAGCATCCTTTGTTGTAGTTAAACAGTATTAACTGTTTTAACTATTTTACACATTATTGTCACATTTCTCAAGTAGGCATTCAGATACACTTTGGAGCGTGTTTGAAAAATGCTTTCTGGCATATGTACCCTAAAGGGCATGATATGCTTCACAGTATGTACTTTAAAGGGCAGGATATGGAGGATTTTACCCAAATTTAGGAGGTGTACCAAAAGGGCATGATATAGCGGGCTACATTGACTTAATTCGGGTAAAATAATCCGTATCATGCCCTTCAGGGTACAAAGTGGGGAGTGCAGATGCTGGGAATGATTTTTCAGACACGCTCTGGTACTATATATGAATGTATAGGATAATGCATGGTTATCTTTTATTTCAAACAACGGATCAGCTGCGGATGGCTGTATAATTCCCGGCTGTCTTCTCCCGGCTGTTTCCGGCAGAATATACACATGCCTGCCTCTGATTTCCATGCCTGTGCCGGATAACTCCACGAAAAAAACATTGGAAAGACACATAATATGGATACGGATAATTCCATGGTGGACAATGTTGAAATTCCGGCTGGCGTCCCGGGACCGGGTGTGGCTTACTGCGGGCTTTCGCTGTGGAACTTTAGCATAACATAGAAAAGCTGGTATTACATATAATTTTTCCAGAAATAAACCCAGATATTTCCTGATTTTATTTTCTCTGCCTTGCGGTCTGTTATGGTCAATGCGGCTGGCAGGAATGATTTTTCAGAAACGTTCTGGAGTCTGTTCAGATTTTGTACACAATTTCATGCTAGTATTGGTATGAATATAGGATGATGAACAACTATATGTTGTAAATCAATGAAGTATGATTCCAGGGGATATCTGGAACATTTTCAGATATCCTCTGGATGAAAGTTTATCATATTCAGAGGAGGAATGAGTTTGAAAAAGAAATTAATATCAGTATTACTGGCAGTCTGTCTGGTGGCGGCTGGCGGCTGCGGCAGTAAAAAAATATCTACAGGTAATAAAAAGATAGCGGATGCTGTCTACGAAGATGAATTTGTGTCCCTGGCGGCGTATACCGGACTGAAGGCGGAGAAGAAAGTTTATGAAGTAACGCAGCAGGCAGTGGATGATGCCATTTCGGAACAGCTGGAAGAGTATGGGGACTATGAGAAAGTGAACCGGGCTTCACAGGCAGGAGATTATGTATATACCGATTATATCGCAACAGTAGATGGAGATACGGTAGATCAGGAAAAAAACTACTATTTTGTACTGGGAGATGAAGAATTCGGAGCGGAATTTGATCAGAAGCTGACAGGCGTTTCCAAAGGAAACCAGCTTAATTTTTCCCTGGATTTTGACGAAGAGGAAGTAAATGAGACTTTTGCCGGAAAAACTGTTCAGTTTGCGGTCAGTATCAGGAAAATCGAAATGATGGTTTTACCAGAGGTTACAGATCAGTTTATAAAGAAGAATTTCGGTTACGAGACATATGAAGAGTTTACAGAGGCAGTCAGGGAACATGTCCGTCAGACATATGATACCGAAAGTACAGACACTGTCCAGGAGGAACTGTTAAAGCAGGTGATAGATACATCTGGCATCCTGCAGTACACACAGGAAGATTATGATGAAGCTGAAGAGATTGTAGAAAGCTTTTATCAGGAATATGCAGAAATGTTTAATCAGGATATAGAAACTATATATGAGACGTTTGATGTTACCGGGGAAAGTAAGGAAACTGAGATTATGGATCAGCTGAACCGTATGCTGGTGGTTCGTGCGATTATCAAAAATGAAAAACTTACGATCAGTGATGAGGAATATGAGAAAGGTATCGCATATTATATGGAAGAAAATGATTATACTTCCAGTGAAGAATTTATTAATGACTATGGGGAAGAAGAAATTAAAAATCGTCTGCTGGAAGATAAAGTCTTAAAACTTCTGGAAGATTCAGCGGAAATTACCGGGGTGGAAACAGAATATGAGATCTGAGGACTGGTGTATGGATTTTGGAATCCGTGCCAGTTTCCATCGGTAGAAACAGTATATAAGGTCTGAGCACCCTGTGCCATTTATTGTCAGACAGCTCTATGATGCTATGATTCATATCGCTGTCTGACCTGATAGTAAAAGTAAATTTTATATATAATTATGAAGTTCAGGTGATTATTCCGTATCTTATTATGATTATTGTTCCATCTGTCTTCCGAGAAAACCTGCAGCAGTCATAGCCAGTTTGCTTTCTGTTTCTCCGATTTTAGTTTTTTCGTCTTTGTTGTATAAAATCACAGATCCAATGGCATCGCCTTCGCATATGATAGTACTGATTGCCTGGGAAGCAAAGTCTTCGTTATCATCCAGGGTTACTTTGATAAAGTCGCTTTCTTCCTTGCTGGCTACCATGCTGTTGCGGTCTTCGATGACACATTCCAGCTGGTGGCTGATTGGCTTTCCTTCAAAATCTTTTTTGCCATTTCCGGAAGCTGCTATCACATGATCCCGGTCCGTAATGCATACCAGCATACCTGTAGTCTGTGCCAGGGATTCCGCATACTGGCCCGCAAATTCGCTTAATTCTCCGATGGGGGAGTATTTTTTCAGAATAATTTCCCCTTCCCGGTCTGTAAATATTTCAAGAGGATCTCCTTCCCGGATACGTAATGTCCTTCTGATCTCCTTGGGAATAACCACTCTTCCTAAATCATCTATCCGTCTCACAATTCCTGTTGCCTTCATATGAAAATTCCTCCATTTACAAATTTTACTTTTTGCTGTTGTAGTATTTGTAATATAAGAACTTTTATACATGCTACGTTTCGACAGAATATATAATTATTCTATTCCAATATATGTAAACCAGAAATACCTTGCTTTATATTCAGGCAGATTTATCATAAATATTTTAATGCCGGTTCTGCTCCCGGATGTTTAGTTTTATATGTTCCAGTTCCTGCCTGCTGCATTCCCACTGGCTGTATCGGGCTTTTTCGTATATCTCCAGGCGCTGCTTCGTAGCGGACATATTCTGAACTAAATGTTCAGTCTGCCGTTGAGATGGATGTTTACTTTTTAACAGTTCTTCAGCCAGGCAGGCTTCCAGTTCTGACGGTGTCATACAGGCAGGAATTACAGATTTGCGGCCATACTGCTTTCGTATATATTTTTTATAGATACGGCGGACTTTATAACTGGTATTTTTAATATCTTCAGATTCTTTTTTCTTATAAATATGTTTTAGTTTCTCTTTTACGACTGGATTTTTCCATATAAATTCACTTTCATCATGACCAGTCTGAGTGTGTTCATAAAAGCGTTTATATATTTCATATAAAATTCTGATCGCTGTTCTGATAAGAAAATATGCTATCAGTATATATAAAGCTGCCTTTAATAATTGCTCCAGGATCTGCAGAAAAGGGGATACTTCTTCAGCGGCTAAAAACGGTGCCTCTGGCTGGCGGCTTCCTTGCGCCGGGTTTTCAGGGAGTGTTGTGCTGTTTCCCAATAGTCTGGCTATCAATTTAAGAATACTCCGTAAAATCATCAGGCACAGACCGCCAGCCTGTGCCAGCGCATGATCAAATGGGAGTTTTTGCATTCCGGACATTCCGGTTACCAGAAACAGAATAAAAATACATAGAAAAATCCTGATCAGACTTTTCATTTGTTTTAAAGGAAAGTTGCTGATCTCACGGTTGGAAGTTATAAATCTGTCCGTACGATCAAAGCATTTGTAAACTGCATACAGGATCAGATATAAAACAGTCTCATAATAGATGATCCGCATTAATTGTTCCCGTTCGTTAAATTGCGCAATCATATAAATAAGAAAGAATAAAAGTGTGTAAACAGCTGGCGGACATGCTTCCTGACCCTGGTAAAGCGGATTCAGACGGAAACGCATGGATAAAATAAACATGACGCCGGTGCATATACCGGTTACCAGACGTATTTGTGGAATGGAAACAAACAGCATGGAACTGCCTGCCGCTGCGGCGTGCAACAGTATAAACACTAAAAATCTGTCGCATTTATTACGAATGATGCTGAATAAAAACAGAGGCGCAAACAGCGCCGGCAGAAACAGGTCCGGAGGCAGATCATATGGTAACAGGACGTCACAGAACATGCAGAAAACACAATGATACAAAAGGCCCTGCATGGATAATGCCAGTATACGGTTAAACAGAGGTTCTTTGTACATTATTGATCTGCCTCCCATCGTATCACTGGACAATCTTTTGCGGATTTTACATCCTGTCTGTCACTTTTACGTAGTGGTAAAAGCCAGAGGCTTCCGGGAGCGGATTTTACCAGTGATTTAAATATATTTATAATTTCTTTTCTCTGCGAAGAAGAGATAAGCACATATAACAGGTCATTGTTATGTTTCTGGCTGATATGATTCAGGAACTGACAAATATCTTCCACTGGCTTTGAGAGATCCAGTCTTGCCAGCCCTTTGCGTATCGTAATCAGATGATGTTCTCCGCAGCCGGAAGACAGGGTCAGACTTTTTCCGGTGATCAGATCTTTTGCGTTAGAGTACAGGCCTGCCGGAATGCCCTGTGCCAGAAATAATTCTGCAAAGCCGTTTGCAATCCGTATGCTTTCTTCTTTTAACAGTCTGTCATCCACGATGGACCAGGATTCCAGGTTCAGCAGCAGGCAGATTTCCTGGCGAACGGTATATCCATGGACATTGGTTCGCAGCGCTCCGGAGCGGGCGGAAGCTTTCCAATTGATATCACGCATATTGTCAAAAGGCTGGTAAGGGCGGATTCCCTGAAATTCAAAAGGATCTTCATAAGTATAACGTCTGGTAAGAATATCGCCCATCAGTTTCTGGAACGGAATCAGAAGCCGGCGGGTGTCTGCCTTTCCCGGCAGCACATAAAGACTGGCGCCGCATGTAAGCCGCAAGCCCAGTTTCTGTTCCATAAACAAATCTGTGGAATCTAGGTCTATCTGACTGATAGTATAGTAACCACGTCGAATTGCACGAAAATTTAACCGTCTTGTAATTTTCTGGTACATCATTAAAGAAAAAATATCGTTTTTATAACAGCGGTCACTTACGGACAGATTGTTTTCCTCTAAAAACTCCAGATGTCTGTCAGTTTCAAACTGGACCCGTAACATGGGCAATGGAAGCCATTTCTGGTTTGTGATTGTTTCCACCAGCTCCCCGGTTTCATGCTCTGTAATTACATGTTCTGTAAATGCGACGGAAGCGGTGAGGTTTTTGTACCAGAATTTCTGGTAAATGTAAATTTGTAAAAAATAAATAAATGCAGCGCCCAGAATCATAGCTATAATGACCATACTGGCTCCTTTCCGGCATACAAAAAAGTAATAAAACAGGATTTAATATAGAAGCTGTATCAGTCCGCGGCCACCCGGAATGGATTTTAGTTCTTCTTCGCTAAAACATCCAAGCTGGAGAATTGTTACTCCATATACAATTACTGCCAGTATCATTGCCGGTACGGCAGCCAGATACAGATTGCCGGAAGCCTGATATAATACCTGGTATACGGAAAATGCTACCATTCCCATCATGGCAGAGGCAATTAGCGGCTTTATAAATGTTTCAGACATTTCCCACTGGTAACCCATTTTACGTGTGATAGAGCGGCAGTTAAGCCAGCTGACTACAATAGGAAAGAGTACATTGCAGATAACCAGTGCGTATATGTTTAAGTCTGTAAAAAGCAATAAAAGTCCCAGCAATACCACATGAATAGCCAGGGATATGGCGGAGTGGATCACAGGCAGGCGCATACAGTTATTGCCCTGAAGGATAGAGGTAGTCAGGGCAGAAAGGGCATAAAAGATCACGGCGCTGGACCCGGTGGCAAGCAGAATCACCGCCTGGGAGCGGTAAGTTACGAGGCTTGGAAACAGCATCTGCATAATTGGTTCTGCCAGTACGGCCAGACCCACCGCAGATGGAAAAGCGATTACCATATTTACTTTGATGACCTGTGTGATCTTGAGGTGGACACTATAAGTGTCATTCTGCATTTTTGATAACACGATGCTTGGCAGCGTGGAAGCGGCCATAGCTGTTGCAATGGCTACCGGCAGATTGATGAGCTGGTTATACTGGGTATTAAATACACCCTGCAGGGATGTCACCACTTTTTCCTCATAGCCGTGCATAACCATCAGGTGTCCAAACATAATATCGTCGATGGTATAGCCGATCTGATAAATTGTCTGGCTTAAAATGACAGGAATAATAGTCAGAAACAGCGCCCGGTAAATATATGCGTTGGTTTCCGGGTGTTCATGGGGATTACGTCTGATCCGGTAACGTCTGCGTGTTGTGACAAATAAAAAGAACATCACAAACAGAGCGGCTACTGCCCCGGCAAGCGTGCCAAGTGTGCCGCCAGCTGCACCGTAAGCCGCAATGTCTTTCGAATCCGCATATACTTTCATAAACTGCCAGGTAGCAAATACACTGACAAGGGCATTTACAATCTGCTCCAGAATCTGGGACAGCGAGGTAGGAACCATATCGCCAAATCCCTGGAAATATCCACGGAAAACGCCCAGAAGCGCTACAATAAAAGTGGTAGGAGCCAGTATGCGCAGCGGTTTTGCCAGACCCGGTTTACGGTAAATGCCTTCAAGAATACCGGAACCAAAGTACAGACAGAGCATAATGACTAATCCTGCCACAAATGCGTAGACCAGTGCGTCGGCCACGACCCGGCGTGCATTCCTGGATTCTCCCCTTGCGGATCTTTGGGAGATCATTTTCGATACGGCCAGAGGCAGGCTGTATGAAGAGATGGTCAGCGCAATGCCATAAATGCCAAAGGCAATGGAATATAATCCGTTTCCTTCTTCACCCATCATATTTCCCATAGGAATACGGTAAGCAAAGCCGATGATTTTTGTAATTAATCCTGCACCGGCTAAAATCCCGCCCTGCAGCAGCATATTTTTTTTCTTTCCTGCCATGTCGCTGTCTCCTGAGTCTTTACGTTTGTAATTGTCATGATCGTAGCCGGAATATTTTTCATACCAGTTATCCATAGTATAGCATAAGCTTCCTTTGATTTTAAGTCAATTAATATTTTATCTTTATATTTTACATACTGGCCAGAATTTACACCAGTTGTATTGAAATTCGTAAAATAATAGGTCTGGGGAGGAAAATGGGAAGCTGTTCTGGAGAAAGTCTATGGATTTACTTATCATATAGTAGATTTTGCGGGAAAGGAATGTTAAAATAATTCTACTGCCGGGGCCATTCTGGAAATATGCGGTCTGTTATAGTGTGTGCCCCGGGCATGTCTCATAGATGTGGGATAAATTTTCCATATCATACCTTTCAGGGTACAAACCGGGAAGCATATCATGCCCGTCAGGATACATCTCACAGAAAGCATTTTCCAAATACGCTCTGGGAGTGAATGATGTGAAAGATCAGTCACGCTTTTGTAAATGAACAAAGAAAGGGATTTAAAGATATGAATATTGTATTATTAGATGCGGATACCATAGGGAAAGACATTGATCTGACTATTTTTAATAAACTGGGAAATGTAACTATTTATGGGTATTCCACGCCGGAGGAAATGCGGGAACGTATCACGGAGGCAGACGTGATTATTCTGAATAAAATGCAGGTAAATGACTATACGCTGGAAAAGGCTGACCGGTTAAAACTGGTCTGCGTAACGGCTACAGGCACAAATAACCTGGATAAAGATTATCTGAAAAAACGGGGAATTTCCTGGCGCAATGTAGCAGGTTACTCAACAGAAAGCGTGGCGCAGCATACATTTGCCATGTTGTTTTATTTACTGGAAAAACTACCATATTATGATGACTATGTAAAAAGTGAATCTTATGTGGATAACACTACATTCACACACTTTACAAACGTGTTTCATGAACTTTCAGGGATGACATGGGGCATTATCGGCCTGGGAGCCATTGGGCAGAGGGTAGCCCGTATTGCCACAGAATTTGGCTGTCATGTGATCTATTATTCTACGACAGGAAAAAATAGTCAGCCAGATTACGAGAGAGTCAGCTTTCATACACTTCTGGAACAGTCTGATATTATATCAGTCCATGCGCCTCTGACAGAGGATACCAGAGGGCTGATGGATGCCGGAGCTTTTTCACGGATGAAAAAAAGCGCTATCTTTCTGAATCTTGGACGGGGCCCGATTGTGGCAGAGCAGGATCTTGCTGATGCCTTAAATAACGGACACATTCTGGCAGCCGGGCTGGATGTACTGTGTACAGAGCCGATGAGCGGTGATAATCCGTTAAAAAATATAAAAGACAGTAACCGGCTGCTTATCACGCCCCATATTGCCTGGGCCAGTGTGGAAGCCAGAAACCGGCTGATGAATATTATCTGGCGCCAGATCGACGAATTTTCCAAGAGAGGGGGGACAGAATGTAAAGACTGATTTAAGAAAGTACTTTCAGGCTGTATTTTAATATATTCAGTTTATATATTAAAATACAGCCTGAAACGGATTTATTCAGGAACGGGATGTGAAGAGTCAGACAGTATCAATCGTTCTGCCTGTCATTCACCGAGCATCCAGTCCAGACCACTGTGATAAGACAGCTGTCCAAGGAATTCACAGAGATGGTTTAACACAGCTGTATACTGGAAATCATAAGGGTTTTTCTGATATAGCAGATCCAGCTGTGTCAGAGCGTCCTGATATCGTATGGAAGCTTTTTTTATAAGCTGTGGGACGCTTTCTGTTGTAACGCAGTCCGGGTTCCAGGGATTATGCCACTGTCTGTGCCGCATATTTAAAGGATCTTTGTATAGAAGATGATCTGTAGGGATAACTGGAGAAACTGTAACTTTCCGGAATAAAAGTTTTTCAGCTGTTCCGATCAGTCTCCGTTTATAATTTCCAGGATTGTAGGTCAGTCTGGTTCCTGCCTGTATGGAGCAGATGGCCCGTACAATCTGGCCCCGGGAAAGTGACAGTTCCGGAAATACGGTCTGAAAGGCATAGTGTAAAGCTCGGGCCACAACACGGCGGGTGTGCCCGTGATAATATATGGTCTTCCCATGATCAAAAGCGGAAGGCAGGCAACCCGCATAACGCTTTAACAGACAGGTATCTATATCGGATTCCAGTGCGATATGGTTGCCATAGCCTTTTGATTTTAATGAATCACCAGTACCAGTCATATAATAAACATAAGGATGTATCCGGGTATCCAGTATATAATGACCGATAAATCCTGCCGCATAGGCTCTGGCAGTCTGCTGGTCTTCTCTTTTTTTAAATAATCTTGGAGACTGGATCAGACATTTTAGGAAATCGCCAGTCCATCTGGTATGTGTCACAGAACCCGGCCTTAGTTTTTTCAGATGGGAGGGCGGATAGTAGAAAAATATATCTGGTCCCTGCAGACCTGACTGAAAAACGGTTTTGTTCTGGTCGATACTCTGAAGAAGTCTGTAACAGGAAGCAGTCCGTTTCAGCTGCTGCAGATTTTTTACTCCGAACAGATAATGTGTGGCAAATCCTGGCATGTCGCAGGCCCTCCTTGATTCTGATTTATGGATCAGGCTGTTGTGTATACAGAATATGCGCCAGCCTGTTTTAAACAAGTAATATAGTTTAAATTTTATTTTTTGTTACAAATAGTTTCACACCTTTGATTGCGGCAACATTTGCTGTTTCTCCTGATTCAAATACCACCTGGTCGTCAGTACTTCTGGCTGTCCATTCAAGTCCGTTGCACAAAACAGTTCCGGTATTATTCCGGTTATCAATACGGGTAGTTACCTGTACGTTTTTACCAATCAGCTCTTCATAATTTGTTTTTATATTATGTGGTTTTATATATTTTAATGCAAAAGGTCTCGTTAAAAACAAAAGTAAGAAAGAAACTGTAAAGAACAGGACAACCTGGCCGGCCACGGAAATACCTGTCAGACCGGAAAGCAGGGCTGCAAGGGCGCCGCCGGCAAACCAGATGCTGGTAAGACCGACAGTAATAATTTCTATTATGATAAACACACACATAAGTGCCAGCCAGATAAATACAGGTGATTGAAATAAAGTTGTAATATCCATATGATTCCTCCTGTCCTGCGTTTTTGTTATTTCTTAAATTATAATAAGAAAAATGACTGAGTATTAATAAAACAATAAAAACCTAAATGAATAATGGTTATTTGTACCGGTCATGGCCAGAGCGTGGCTGATATGTCTATTGTATCATGTTTCAGATTTAAAGTCTATTTGAAATTTTACGGTACTTTGTGGAATGGGAGCCATATCATATGCCGGGAAGCCGGGTATTCCGGTCTGGCAGCAGGAGAAAATATTTTATCACAAATTTTGCATAGATATCAAATTTCAGGTAACACTATTCCTAAAAATAATAGAAGGTGGATGGTGTGATATGAAAAGAAACAGACTTCGAAGATTTTTTCAGCAGAAACAATATGCAATCGCCTCTCTGATACTGTTTGTGGCAATTGCGGGTATGACAGGTGTATATCTGTCAGACAAAATAACAAGCCAGAAACAGGAAACAGATCTGGCGCAGGAGGAGAAGGAACCGGAAGAAAGGCTGCGGCCGGATTATGTGTCATTATCTGAAAATAATGATATGGATCTTTCAGAAGAGGATGCGGAAAGTGTAAATTCAGTTATTCAGCCGCAGGGGACAGCGCCGGGCACAGCTGCGGACCAGGAATCCGTACCAGTACAGGATGCGACAATGCCCACCGGGGGACAGAATCAGACTCCTGACACCCCGCAGCAGGCGACTGCCACAAAGAATGAGACTACAGCACAGGCAAATGCTACAGAAAAGGCGAAACTGAATTTTTCACCGGAAAAGGATCTTGGATGGCCGTTGCAGGGAGATGTTATTTTAAATTTTAGTATGGATCAGACCGTATATTTTGCCACGCTGGATCAGTATAAATATAATCCTGCATTAATAATATCTGGAAAAGTTAATGATCCGGTACAGGCGGCGGCAACTGGCAAAATTACAGATATTTCCGCAAACGAGGAAACAGGAGTGACAGTTACAATGAATCTGGGCAATGGTTATACCGCTGTATACGGGCAGCTGAAAGAAGTACTATATAAAGAAGGCGCCACTGTGGAAGCCGGGAATGCTATTGGCTATATTGCAGAACCGACGAAGTATTACTCCGTGGAAGGCAGCAATCTGTACTTTCAACTATTAAAAGATGAAAAACCAGTCAACCCTATGAAATATATTGGATAGTCTGTTGCCGTACCGGACTGCGGGTATCAAAAGTTACAGTTCATACACATGTCAGAGATCGTTAACTTATGCTAATCGGGTGTGAACTTTAACAGAAAAGAAACTGTGGCACAAACTTTTATGATAAAAGCATTGGCACGGGACTGAAAACAGCATATAATATTTGTGTAACGACCAATTCGCAGCAGTATTACCCAAACATTCTGAAAAAGCCGGCTAAGATACAATATGAATGAAGAACTGGTGTACCGGTCTGTCTGCTCCTGCCTGACAAGATGGCGCTGTACCGGGCACAGCCGTACACACATTGGTCGATTGCATATACAAACCGGGGCTTTTATAAAGCCCCTTACATATATCTGATCCGGCCGGATATGTCAGGTTTTAAAAACATAACAGGTAAACGACGATTATCTGTCTGATGCGGCGCTCAGCCAGGAATCTGATATCAGGAGAATATATCATATGGAGTTACGTAACTATACATACATTGTAGAATGCAGCGATGGAAAACTTTATACAGGCTGGACGAACTGCATCGAACGGCGTCTCCGTGCGCATAACAGTGGAAAAGGTGCGAGATTTACCCGTACCAGAAGACCGGTCACCCTGCGGTATCTGGAAATTTCTGAAACGAAATCTGAGGCCATGAAGCGGGAAGCCGCCATAAAAAAATTAAAACTTTGTCAGAAACAGCAGTTAATAAAAAATGGCAGTCTGGAAAAAATTTTAGCGGACAATGAGATCATCATTTGACATTTTGCGCCAGGTTTGTTATGATGGTGACTGTTGCAGTTTTGACAGACATAAAAGGAGTTATCTATGAAATTTGATGAATTAGAACTATTACCAGCGATTTTACGTGGAATCAGGGAAATGGGATTTGAAGAGGCAACCCCGATCCAGAGCAAAGCAATCCCGGTCATGATGACAGGACAGGACGTGATTGGACAGGCACAGACTGGTACTGGCAAAACAGCTGCTTTCGGTATACCGGTATTGCAGAACACAGATCCAGACAATAAAAAAACGCAGACACTGATTTTATCTCCGACAAGGGAACTGACCATTCAGGTTGCGGATGAATTGCGCAAACTGGGTAAATATATGCATGGGATTAAAATATTACCGATTTATGGCGGACAGGAAATTAGCAAGCAGATCCGGTCCCTCAAAGGCGGCTGCCAGATTATTGTGGGCACTCCCGGGCGTATTATGGACCATTTAAGAAGAAAAACTATCCGTTGTGAACAGGTAAATACTGTTATACTTGATGAAGCGGATGAAATGCTGGATATGGGATTTAGGGAAGATATTGAGACAATTCTCGAATACATACCCGGCGAGCACCAGACTGTATTATTTTCCGCTACCATGCCAAAACCAATTCTGGATATTACCAGAAAATACCAGCATGATGCCGTAACAATTAAGATAGTCAAAAAGGAACTGACCGTTCCGGGTATTGAGCAGTATTACTATGATGCGAAACGACGGGATAAAGTGGACATGCTTACCCGCCTGCTGGATTTCCACAATCCGAAACTTTCACTTATTTTCTGTAATACAAAGCGGTGCGTGGATGAACTTACAAAAGAACTGTCTGACCGTGGATATTTTGCCGAAGGCCTTCATGGTGATATGAAACAGGTACAGCGTGACCGTGTAATGAAAAATTTCCGTAATGGAAAGACGGATATTCTCATTGCCACAGACGTGGCGGCAAGAGGTATAGACGTGGACGATGTGGAAGCTGTTTTCAACTATGATCTGCCGCAGGATGATGAATATTACGTACACCGTATCGGGCGTACCGGACGTGCGGGGCGTACCGGGATGGCTTTTACATTTGTTAAAGGTAAGGAAGTATATAAGTTAAAAGAGATAGAACGTTATTGTAAGACTAAGATTTATGCACGTAAGTTACCTTCCATGGATGACGTGACAGCCATTAAGACTGAGAAAATCATGGAGCAGCTGGAACATGTCATGGAAGAAAATGATTTATCCAGGATGATTAACCTGATCGAGGAGAAAATCAACGAATCCGACTATACTGCAATGGATATTGCCGCGGCCTTTTTAAGACAGACACTTTATGGTTATGAGGATAACAGCCGTTCGAATGAAGATCTGTTTGACTTTGGGGATACCGGGGCTGAAGAAGGAATGGTACGGCTTTTTATCAATATCGGTAAAAACCAGAAAATCCGTCCGGGTGACATTCTTGGCGCAATTGCCGGAGAATCCGGGATTTCCGGAGATCTGGTGGGGGCGATTGATATGTATGATAAATATACATTTGTGGAAGTTCCAAGGGAATGTGGCAGGGAAGTATTAAAGGCCATGTCCAAGACAAAAATCAAAGGTAAAACGATAAATATCGAGCCGGCAAATCAGAAATAGTTTTCATACGGGATGCCGGATCTGAATCCAGACCATAAAGGCTCACTCTGTAAATATTTTCCTGTCAGCCGTAAATGCGGAGTGGGCCATTATTATTTATTTTCTGGTCTGTGTCCTGCGGGCAGTGTTACAACAGCTGACGGTCTGGCGCCCGTTGTCTTTTTATACCGCTAAAAAAGGCGGATATATGATTATCACTGTAAACTTTCCGGTCAGATAAATTAACTTCCGTATTGTAATTCCTGTTCAAATGTGGTATATTGTCCGGTGAACGGTATTCAAAGGAAACTGTATCATTTTCATATGCCTGAAGACTGACAGAGCAATGGCAGACACTTGGAGAAAGGTCTGACCAGTTCGTCCGGATAATATCTGGAAAAAGCGAAGGAATCTGCGGCATAATCATTATTTTATATCATGGCTGTCTGTGTGCCATTTTATCTGCCAGAGCAGCAGATAATAACTGAAAATACCATTGTCTTTCATGTCCGGGATCTGGTAATTCTGCGGACAGGCTGTCCATGTTGCGGCAGACCAGCATATGAATTGTGATATGCGGGTACAAAGGCAGGATTTTAGATGTCTAATTGGTTACTGTGCCTTTTTGCATGGCAATGTCTTATTCAATCTAATGTTACCGTTCTGTAACACTTTTTCAATTTATTGGTGTATAAAAAATTATACCTGACTTTAATAATTTTTTAAGGAGATTGAATGTTATGAAAAATACTGCTATTACATTCAGGGAAGCAAAGCAGAAGGGCGAAAAACTGACTATGCTGACTGCTTATGATTATTCTACCGCAAAGCTCGTGGATGAAGCTGGTATCAATGCTATTCTCGTAGGTGATTCGCTGGGAATGGTTATGCTTGGATATGAAGATACGCTTTCTGTAACAATGGAGGATATGATTCACCATAGCGCAGCAGTTGCCAGAGGTGCGAAAAGCGCACTGCTGATTACAGATATGCCTTTTATGTCTTACCAGACTTCTGTATATGATGCGGTGGTGAATGCGGGACGCCTGGTAAAAGAAGGACGGGCACAGGCGGTGAAACTGGAAGGCGGCCTGGAAGTATGCGAACACATTAAGGCGATTGTAAAGGCATCTATCCCAGTCTGCGCTCATATTGGCCTGACGCCACAGTCCGTGAACGCATTTGGCGGATTTAAAGTTCAGGGTAAAGGAGAGGCTGCGGCGCAGCGTCTGCTAGATGAAGCCCGTGCCGTGGAAGAGGCGGGCGCATTTAGCGTTGTTCTGGAATGTGTGCCACAGGCGCTGGCAGAGAAGATCACACAATCTGTCAGTATTCCGACAATCGGCATTGGCGCCGGCGCCGGCTGTGACGGACAGGTACTGGTATACCAGGATATGCTGGCCATGTATTCTGATATGGCGCCAAAATTCGTCAGACAGTTTGCACAGGTAGGCGCACAGATGAAAGAAGCATTTGCCGCATACAAAACGGCAGTCTGTGATGGGACATTTCCGGCACAGGAGCATACGTTTAAGATGGATGAAACAATTATAGACAGATTATATTAATTGGTTTCAGAAGGAGAAATAATTAAATGGAAATATATGAAAAAATATCGCAGGTCAGACAGACTGTCAGGCAGTGGAAAAAAGAAGGTGTCAGTATTGGATTTGTACCTACCATGGGTTACCTGCATGAAGGGCATTTAAGTCTCATAGAGGCAGCACGAAAAAATAACGACCGGGTAGTTGTAAGTATCTTCGTCAATCCCATGCAGTTCGGGCCATCCGAGGATCTGGCCAGTTATCCAAGGGATCTGGACAAGGATGCGAAGATGTGCGGGAATGCGGGGGTAGATCTGATTTTTCATCCGCAGCCGGAAGAGATGTATGCCCCGGGTTTTTGTTCCTATGTGGATATGGACGGCCTCACAAACGGTTTATGTGGAAAGAGCAGGCCGGGACATTTTCGTGGCGTACAGACTGTTGTGTTAAAGCTGTTTCATACAGTAACGCCTGACCGTGCTTATTTTGGCCAGAAAGATGCGCAGCAGCTGGCTGTAATCAAACGTATGGTAATAGATTTAAATCTGGATATAGAAATTATCGGGTGTCCTGTTGTCCGTGAACCGGACGGGCTTGCCAAAAGTTCCAGAAACACTTATCTGAATAAAGAAGAGCGGCAGGCCGCACTTGTTTTAAGCCGCAGTCTGGCAGCTGGAAAAGAGCTCATATTATCCGGGGAACGGAATGCGGATACGGTCAGACAGGCCATTTTGCGGGAAATAGAAAAAGAACCACTGGCAAAAGCAGATTATGTGGAAATCGTTGATTCCGATACGATCAGTCCGGTTGGTACGCTGAACCACGGGGTACTGGCTGCCATTGCTGTATATATTGGCAGGACAAGATTAATTGACAATTTTATAATAGATATTCCGTCGCTGGAAAAAATTAAATAAGATTATATATTCCGGGAAATATAATTACTTTTTATTATCAGGGAGAAAATATGAATCTGACTATGTTAAAAGGAAAAATTCACAGAGCTGTCGTCACCCAGGCTGAACTTAATTATGTCGGCAGTATTACCATTGATACACAGCTGATGGAAGCAGCTGGTATGCTGGAGTATGAAATGGTCCAGATTGTGGACGTAGAAAATGGAAACCGGTTTGAAACCTATACAATTGCGGGGGAAGCAGGTTCTGGCATGATCTGTTTAAATGGCGCCGCCGCAAGACAGGTGGCCGTTGGCGATCATATTATTATTATGTGTTATGCGCAGATGACACCGGAAGAAGCAAAAGAACATAAGCCAAAAGTAGTTTTTGTCAATGACAAAAACCAGACGTCCCGGATTACCAGTTACGAAAGACATGGAAAGTTATCTGAAGATTATATTAATTCATAAATAAGACTTAAATAAAACCATGAGGTTGCTCTGGAAAGGGAGACCGGTCTGCTGCTCTGGCTGGCTGGTCTCCTGCTTTTTCCGACTGCCGCAGGCGTAGAATCATTATATTTATTATGCGTTTGTCAGCGGATATTGACAATTTATGAGTAAGCAAATACAATAGAATTTAAGGACAGGCAGTAAATTTCAGTTGAAATCCGGAGAAATAAATGGCGGTTATAAAATGGAATATTGAATGGATTGATTTACAGAATATAGAACATATGATAGCGGAATGCTGGCGCATGAATGATAAGCAGCTTGACAAATATTACAGGAAACTGTCCATCCGGCGGGATCTGGTATTTGCGGGTACGATTGGAACTGCTTTTCTGGAGCTGATGCATGGAATTATGACTGGTGAGGCGGATTATGACTGGTCTAAACTGCAAAAAGATGTGCATATGCTGCAAAAACTGATTCAGGACGGTCTGGAAAGGGATGAAATTTTCTGGAAAGAGCAGTATCAGGAGATTATGGACGAGCCTTCTTTTTATTTTTATACGGATCTCGGGAAAGCCTTCACAGATCAGCTGGCTGTTAAACTTGAATTAAATCTGACACAAGAACAGAAAATTTTGCGACAGGATCTCAAAATGATAGAACAGATCTGTTCAGTATGTGATTTTAATAAAGAATCGGATGTAAAAAAAGCGCTCTCAATTCTGGACAGAGGTGAAAAAAACTATTTTTCCAGCTGGCTGGGCGAAAGCTTTATCAATACGGTACAAGAGCAGTTTATTAAAAAAGAAGAACCGCCGCAGTTACCGCCAGAGCCCGTACCAGAACCGGAACCAGTATCCCGCCCGGGCTTTCGTGGCAGGTCCCGTTCTGGAAAAATCCGCAAGACTGTTAAAAGCATATTTCTTTCTCTTCCGTTCTTGTTTCTATGCGCAGGCATCTGGACCGGATTCCGGCAGGGATATGAGCCTTTTGCTTACTTGCGGCAGCTGTGTTCTTCTGTACAGGTGATCCCGATGGGACAGAAAACCGGAGCGGACCAGAAAAATAATATGAGCCGCCAGGACAATGATTATCAGTCGGAACAGCAGAATCCGGATAATCATAAAGTCCATCCGCTGGACATGGCTGTAGAATCAGATGTATCTGGAAAAGACGCCAGCCGGGCTATAGAGGATTCTGTGGATGAAGAAAAGATACAGGATCCGGCGGAGGACGAAAGGTCTGGCCGGGAAATCCAGACTACAGATAAAAGCGGCGGAGTATCCGGTCAGGAAGAAACTGTAAAACTGGATAAAAATACAGGCGCTGTATCCGGAGAGGCAGACACTGGCCGGCAATCTGTGGACACGCCTGATATACTGCCCGGATACCGGTCTTTTTACAAAGAGTATCCGGATTTGTTTGGATGGCTGCATATACCGGATACAGATATCAATGTACCAGTGATGCAGTCTGATGATGCGGAGAAAGGGGAAAAATACTATTATCTGCACCGGGATTATGCAGGTAATCCATCAGAAGAAGGTTCATTATTTGTAGATACGTCAAGCAGTTGTTATCCACAGGATCAGAATACGGTTATTTATGGGCATAATATGAGCAATGGCCGGATTTTCGGAACACTGGACCAGTTTACCTGTTATGATTTTTTTAAGGAACATCAGAATATCCGCTATGACACTATCTATGAAAAAGGATATTACCGGATTGTCGCCGTATTGAAAACGAGAATTCTGTATCAGGATGAAGAAGGCTTCCGGTATTACCGGTTTTTTAATTATCATACGAAAAAAGAATTTCAGGAATGCCAGCAATTTGTAAAAAAGAACCAGCTGTTTGACTCTGGGAAAGAACTACAGTATGGGGATCAGATTCTGATGCTGTCCACTTGTGAATATTCCAGGGAAAACGGACGGCTGGTTATAGTAGCAAAAAGGGTAGAACGTTAACCGGGAACACAGGAGTGTTTTTAACCGGCTGTCCGCAGGAGGAAAAATCATGTTATTTCAAAAGAAAAAAAGCAGACCGGAAGAGATTTCAAAAAAATTTCCATACGATAGTCAAAAACAGAAAGCTGTTTTAAAGTGTAGTATTTGTAATGGAGAACAGGTAGCAGGATTTAAAGATATCGCTACCGGAAAGTTTGAGGAAATCATGTTTATACGGGACAGCAGGGATCTGGAAGGATTTATGAAGGCTTATGGCCTGACTGACATAGCGAAAGAATATTAAACAGCTATATTTAGTGGTGAAAGCGTCCCGCAAGGGGTATACATATCTTCAGATTTTTCTTGACGTAAAAGATAATGTCTGATATAATAAACCAGCAATGGCGCAGTAGCCAAGTGGTAAGGCATGGGTCTGCAACACCCTGATTCACCGGTTCAAATCCGGTCTGCGCCTTTTTATTATTTTACATAAAGTGACATTATCTGCATTTCTCGTATACTTTTTTCAGGTATAATTTGTAATCTAGTATAAACTCATAAAATTTAATGTTATATTTAAAATAAGAATAACAACACTGTTCTGGAATTTCTGATACAGTGTTGTTATTCTGATTCTGGATATCAGATCCTGATTATAGATTGCAGTATGTTCATGAAGAAACAGATGAATGCTCTGTCCGGGTCTGTTATTTAAAACAGATTTTCATATATTTTTTCTTTCCCTTCCGGATCACAAATTCTCCGGCAGACAAGTCTGTCTCTGTAAAAGAAGCATTGATATCATTTATTTTATCACCATTTACTGTTACGCCACCCTGTTCAATCGTCCGGCGGCCTTCTGAACGGCTTTTAACAAGTTCTGATTTAACAAGAAGAGAAATCAGATCAATAGAACCGTCTTTCAGATCTTCATTCGTTATTTCTGTAAATGGCATATGTGCGGTATCGCCGCCGCCGGAAAATAGCGCACGGGCGCTGTCTCTGGCTTTTTCCGCTTCTTCTTTATTATGGACCAGCATGGTCAGTTCGTAAGCCAGAATTTCTTTGGCGGTATTCAGCTGGCTGCCTTCCCAATGATCCATTTCATCTATCTGCTCCAGTGGAAGGAAAGTAAGCATCCGCAGGCATTTTAATACATCTGCGTCTGCGACGTTTCTCCAGTACTGGTAGAAATCGAACGGAGAGGTTTTGGCTGGGTCCAGCCATACCGCACCGGACTGTGTTTTACCCATTTTTTTGCCTTCTGAATTTAAGAGCAGGTTAATCGTCATGGCATAAGCGTCTTTTCCAAGTTTGCGACGGATTAATTCTGTACCGCCCAGCATATTACTCCACTGATCATCACCGCCAAACTGCATATTACATCCGTATTGTTGAAACAGGGTATAAAAATCGTAGCTTTGCATGATCATATAGTTGAACTCTAAGAAGCTGAGTCCTTTTTCCATACGCTGTTTATAACACTCTGCGGTAAGCATACGGTTAACAGAAAAGTGAGGACCTGCTTCCCTCAGTACATCTACATAATTTAAATCCAGGAGCCAGTCTGCGTTATTTACCATCAGCGCTTTGCCGTCTGAAAAATCAATAAAATTGCTCATTTGTTTTTTGAAACATTCGCAGTTGTGGCGGATCGTTTCTGTGGTCATCATCTGGCGCATGTCTGTGCGTCCGCTTGGATCGCCAATCATGGCTGTCCCGCCTCCGATAAGCGCAATAGGCTTATTTCCTGCCATCTGCAGTCTTTTCATCAGACACAGAGCCATAAAATGTCCTACATGCAGGCTGTCGGCAGTCGGATCAAAACCAATATAAAAAACGGCTTTTCCATTGTTTATCAGTGATTTAATTTCTTCTTCATCGGTTACCTGGGCTATCAGGCCTCTGGCAACTAATTCTTCATATAATGTCATTGTCTGGTGTCCTTTCTGTTAGATTTAAATAAATTTGAATTATAATAAATAAAAAAACCTCATCCCTGAAAAAGGACGAGGTATATTCCCGTGGTACCACCTTAATTTACAGCTGGCTGCGCCGGCTGCCTTTGCAAGTATCTGATTCATACTCTGACAGGGATAACGGGTGTCAGACCGTTGCAGCCTACTACAGAACAGAAAAACAAACTGATCTGATTTGGTGCAAAGCTCCGGGATGTATTCATAATAAGATTTCCATGCACCTCTCATCGTCCGGTTACTTTCTGTCTGGTCTGCTTATTACTACTTGTTCCCTTCATAGCATCTGGGTATCTGCTTTTCTTGCATTATAGGGACAATTTATGATATTGTCAAGTATTAATTAAAAAAGTACCAGATCGTGTTTGAAAAAAATAGCGGAGAAAAAGTAAAAAACTGCGCACATTTCTTATAGCTGGTCCGTTATACATAGTGAAAGGAGGAAATCCCGGATGTCAATGGATTTAGAAGAGCAGTATGACCGTATTTACCGCTACTGTTATCACAGAACCGGACATGTTCAGCTGGCAGAAGATATTACACAGGAAGCATTTCTAAGATATTTTGAACATACCGGAGGAAAAATTTCCGGCCGGCCGCTGGCTTATCTGTATACAGTTGCGGGAAATCTTTGTATTGACGAATTTCGCAAAAAGAAAGCGGAGGGACTGTTACAGGAACAGGCAGCGGCAGATCCGGCGGATCTGCTTGTGGATGCGATGGATTTAAAGCAGGCATTATCGACACTGACAGATCGGGAAACAGAACTGGTGCTGCTGCGTTATGTCAATGAAGTTCCGGTTGCTGATCTGGCAAAAATATATGATGTTTCCAGATTCGCTTTATACCGGGAGTTAAAGAGAGCTTTAAAAAAACTGGAAAGCAATTTGGTAATATGTCAAGAACTTTTTAGAAGAGATTTTTAAATTTT
>CANRTU010000041.1 GCA_947642745.1 uncultured Eubacterium sp. | reverse complement strand
TAAAAGGCCCTTATAGGGCCAGAACAAGCCACCGGCTAAGCCGGTGGTTCTGACTCTATAGGAAAGACCGTCCTATAGAGTAAAACCCTCCGGGAGGATCACACTGCGGCGGAGAGGAAAATGCTGCCAGTGCAGCCCGCCGCAGGCAGTGGGGAAGATGCAGCCTGCGGCAGCCCGGCGAAGCCGGATACTTTTTTATGTCCTGAATTTTTTTTGAGGGAATACGCAACAATTAAGCCATTTCTGCACTTTTCCGGCGTTGCGGAGTGAAAATGTCTTGTCAAATGAATATAAAATGAGTATACTATTATTTAGATGTGGAGGAAAGTGGTTGAAAATGGCACAAAGTGGTGTATATATGGTGGAAAGTGTAAATATATCATTGCGTTTTCCTGGAAAAAACGACTGCTGATCTAACTGTCGTTTTCAATTGCAGAGGATATTTGCGATGTTTATGGGTGAATACAGTCATACAATTGATGCCAAGGGCAGACTGATTGTTCCATCCAGGTTTCGTGAGAAGCTTGGAGATGAATTCGTAGTCACCAAGGGTCTGGATGACTGTTTATTTGTATACCCGCTGGATGAATGGGCAAATATCGAAGAAGCCTTCCGTAAAGTACCATTAACCAATAAAAAAGCAAGAGATTTTGTACGTTTTTTCTTTGCCGGCGCAGCAAGCTGCGAAGTGGACAAACAGGGACGCATTCTGCTTCCGAATTCGTTACGTGTGTATGCGGGACTGGAAAAAGAAATTGTATCCGCAGGCGTTTTAAACCGGGTAGAAATCTGGGATAAGGAAAAATGGGAGCGTTGCAATGACATCGGCGATATGGATGAAATTGCGGATTATATGGCGGAACTGGGAGTCAGTATCTGACAGAGCGGCTTTTGTAAAATATGACAGCTGTACTGCCGTTTTATGATCTGCCGCATCCATCGTCAGACACCGCCGCTCCGGCGGGGCCGGGATTGCGGTTTCCGACATGCCTGCAAGGATCACATGCCGGATATTTTTCAGACACGCTCTGGAAGCGTAAAGAAAATCAGTTCGTGCCTTCCTGATATTTTTCTGCATTCCCGGCGTATGCGCCACAGACTGTGAGCATACCGGATGGCACGACGTATCATGTCTTTTAAAAATTCCACCTAAATGCATGTTCAGACAGGTCCTGGTACACGCAGGCGATCAGCCGCAATCCATTGTACAGGCCGGGGAGGGATACAGGATGGAGCACAAAGAACAGAATCAGAATAGTAAGGATACAGCATTTCATCATATTCCCGTCATGCTTCACGAGGCAGTTGACAGCCTGCGTATCCGGCCGGAGGGGATATATGTGGACGGTACGCTGGGCGGAGCCGGACATGCCCGTGAAGTGGCGGGACGTCTTGTGCCTCCGGGACGTTTTTTAGGCATTGACCAGGATGAAGAAGCGGTCCGTGTGTCTACAGAACGTCTGCGGGAATTTGGAGACCTTGTTACGGTTGTCTGGGGCAGTTTTGCGGATATGCGCAGGCATCTGAAAGAGGCGGGAATTACAAAAGCGGATGGAATCCTTCTGGATCTGGGAGTTTCCTCACATCAGCTGGATACGCCCGGGCGGGGTTTTTCTTATCGTGAGAAAGACGCGCCACTGGATATGCGTATGGACAGAAGACAAAAACTGACGGCAAAAGACATTGTAAACGAATACAGTGAAAAAGAACTTTTCCGGATCATTCGTGATTTTGGGGAAGATAAATTTGCGAAGAACATAGCGAAACATATTGTAAATGCACGAAAAGAAAAAGAAATTGTCACAACAGGGGAGTTATGCGGCATTATCCGTGGAGCGATTCCCATGAAAGTGCAAAAAAGCGGCGGTCATCCGGCAAAGCGGACGTTTCAGGCCATCCGGATTGCCTGTAACCGTGAACTGGAAGTACTGCAGGATCATCTGGAGGATATGATAGATTTACTGACAGATGGGGGGAGGCTGTGTGTGATCACCTTCCATTCCCTGGAAGACCGGATTGTAAAATCCATTTTCAGGAAAAATGAACATCCGTGTATCTGTCCGCCAGATTTTCCTGTATGCGTCTGTGGAAGGGTTTCCAAAGGAAAAGCCTTACGGGGACCGGTCCTGCCGGCAGAAGAAGAAATAAAAAATAATAAGCGTTCAAAAAGTGCGAAATTAAGAGTTTTTGAACGCAAATGTAACAGTACAGACAGGATTTTATAAGATCCGGATCTGATCCATCTGTTACATGAAAGGGGAGCAATTGTATGAACAGGCTGAAAGAGAGAACACCATATGAGGTCCATACGTATGAAGATGGCAATACGGTCCGCCGTTTAGAAGCGGCGCCGGATTACCACGAGGAACGCAGGAAGAGAAAAGAAGAGCGCCGGATTTCGGAGCAGAAGCGCAGACGCAGACGTGCTGCCCGCAGAAACCGGGAACGGGCACTGAAAATGAGTGCCGGTTACGTGGCTTTTTTATCCGTATGTGTTTTTACAGTTGCTCTTGTTCTGGCAGCTTATGTGTATTTACAATCTGATATTACAATCCGTCAGAAGTCTATCGCAAGACTGGAGAGTGAGGTATCGAATCTTAGAACAGAAAACGATATGACTTATAAGCGGATTGCCACAGCAATTAATTTAAAAGAAATCAGAAGGAAGGCGAAAAGACTGGGTATGAAATATCCGTCCAAAAAGCAGATTATTTATTATACAATTGATAACTCGGATTTTATGACACAGTATCCGGATTAAGGCAGGTGAACTATGGCACAGCGGAGAAGACGAAAGAGAAGGCCCACACGCAGATGGCTCAGAATCAGCCGGAGAATGCATATGAAGTTGTTTGTGATTTTTTTCGCAATCCTTTTGTCACTCACCGGACTGACTGGTTATTTAATTTACATTGAACATACTGCCGGAGACAGATACCAGCGGATTGTACTGGCCCAGCAGGTATACGACAGCGTATCCATTCCTTACCGCAGGGGGGATATTACAGACTGCAAAGGCAGCGTGCTGGCCACCAGTGTGGATGTGTATAACGTGATTCTGGACTGTTACGTACTTACATCAGAAAAAGATTATCTGGAGCCTACCCTGGAAGCGTTACTGTCCACATTTCCGGAACTGGACGCAGAAGAGGTCCGGGCCTATATCAGGGACAATCCGGACAGCCGTTACCGGGTACTGGCAAAACATGTGCCATATGAAGAAATGCAGAGATTTACAGAGCTGCAGAACGGCGCCGGTTCAAAGGGCAAAGAATCAGAAGAAGCGTCCGGAGATGAAGAATCAGATGACAAATCATCCGGAGACAAAAAAACAGATACATCAGATTTAATACGGGGCGTCTGGTTTGAAAAAGAATATATCCGTAACTATCCTTATAAATCGCTGGCAAGTTCCGTCATTGGATTCACCACTTCCGGCGATGTGGGGATGTCAGGGCTGGAAAATTACTACAGTGACGTATTAAATGGCACCAACGGCAGGCAGTACGGATATCTGAATTCGGAAAACGCTGTAGAAAAGTCGGTAAAGGAAGCTCTGAACGGCCATACGGTTGTGACTACCCTGGATATGAATATCCAGTCTGTGGTTGAAGCGAAAATCGCTGAATTTGACAAAGCATATGCGAATGAGGCAAGGGAGGGTCCGGGTGCGGAGCGTATCGGGGTCATTATTTTAGATCCGAATACGGGGGCTGTTTTGTCCATGGCCAATTTTCCTGACTTTGATCTTTCTGATCCCCGTTCACTGGAAAATTATTACACACAGGAAGAAATCGACGCAATGAGCGAAGAGGAGGAGATGGAAAAACTCCAGCAGCTATGGCGCAATTTCTGTATCTCTGATACGTTTGAGCCAGGTTCCACCCAGAAGCCGCTGACAGTGGCGGCGGGACTGGACTGCGGTGCGTTAAGCGGCAATGAATATTTCGACTGCAACGGGTATGAGAAGGTAGGCGACAAGCAGATCAACTGCGTGGCTACAGGCGGACATGGACCGGAAAGCATACAGGGAGCTTTGATGGATTCGTGTAACGATGCGCTTATGCAGATGGTCCGTATGATTGGAAAAGAAAATTTCTGTAATTACCAGAGTATTTTCGGTATGGGCCTGCGTACAAATATTGACCTGCCGGGAGAAGCCAGGACGGACAGTCTGGTACGATCGGTGGAAAATACGTCCGCAGTGGATCTGGCCACAGAATCTTTCGGACAGAATTATAACTGTACAATGATACAGATGATCTGCGCCTTTGCTTCTGTTATTAATGGCGGGGATTACTACCAGCCTTACCTGGTATCCAGAATTGAGGATGAAAATGGCAACACCGTTGAAGAGATCCGGCCCAGGCTTCTAAAACAGACGGTTTCAAAGGAAACGTCTGATAAAGTCAAAGAATATCTCTATGCCACTGTATCCGATGGTACCGCAAATGTGGCGAAAGTATCCGGATATTCCATGGGCGGAAAAACAGGTACAGCGGAAAAACAGCCCCGTAAAGACGGGAATTATCTGGTGTCGTTTATCGGCTATCTGCCGGAAGAGCATCCGCAGCTGGTAATTTATACGGTAATTGATACGCCAAACCAGAGTACCGCGGGCCAGAAACAGGCCCATAGTACGTTTGCCCAGAACTTAACAAGAGAGATTCTGGAAGAAATTCTGCCTTATATGAATATATATAAAGACGAAAAGGTGGACAAAGACGCTCCGAAAAACAAGGATACGAATATGTACACAGCGATTGAAGGATATGAGGCAAGGGCAAATTTAGGCGAAGCTGTGACTTATGAATAACCGGTACAGAAACATACATAACCTCATAATTGCAGAATAAGCTATAATAACTGCTATTATGAGGTTTGTTTTATGAATGGCACAAAAACAGGCAACCGGAAAAAGATCGTGGTAGTTTTCTGTACGATTTTTCTGGGCATGATGGTGCTGGCCGGCCGGCTGGTGTATCTGATGGTATTTAAATCGGAATATTATGGAGGAAAGGCGCAGAGTCTGCACCAGAGAGAGCGGGATATCAAGGCGGCACGGGGAAAGATTCTGGATATTAATGGAAATGTGCTGGCTTCCAACCGGAGTGTCTGTACGATTTCCGTGATTCACAGTCAGATTGAAGACGGGGAAAAGATTATCCGTGTACTGTCCAGGGAACTGGAAATGGAGGAAGAGACTGTCCGCAAACGGGTGGAAACATACAGCGCCATCGAACGGATCAAATCCAATGTATCCAAAGAAACAGGGGACCGGATCAGGGAATACAAGCTGGCAGGCGTCAAAGTGGATGAAGATTACAAACGCTATTATCCATATGATGATCTGGCCTCTAAAGTACTGGGATTTACAGGAGGGGATAATCAGGGAATTATCGGCCTGGAAGTGGTATATGATGAAAAACTAAAAGGCACAAATGGTAAAATACTCACACTTACTGACGCTAAAGGGGTGGAAATCGAAGACGCCGGAGAGAGCAGGCTCGATCCGGTGGATGGCAGCAATCTGCGCATCAGCCTGGATTATAATCTGCAGATGTACGCACAGCAGGCTGCGGAAAAAGCGATTCAGGCCAAAGAAGCGGACAGTGTGAGCATACTGATTATGAATCCGTCCAACGGTCAGATTATGACCATGGTCAATCTGCCGGAATTTAACCTGAATGAACCCTACGGGCTGCCGGAGGGAAGTACATATGCCAGTAGTGAAGAAAAACAGGAACTGTTAAACCAGATGTGGCGCAACGGGTGCATCAATGATACGTATGAGCCGGGTTCTACCTTCAAGGTCATTACTGCCTCGGCGGCGCTGGAAGCAGGCGTGGTTTCCCTGAAAGATAATTTTTATTGTCCGGGTTACAAAATTGTGGAAGACCGCAGAATCCGCTGTGCCAGAACCAGCGGCCATGGTGCGGAAAGTTTTGTGGAAGGGCTGGAAAATTCCTGCAATCCGGTCTTTATCGAACTGGGTATGCGTCTGGGGGTGGAGCAGTTTTACAAATATTTCAGTCAGTTCGGCCTGCTTGCAAAAACCGGTATTGATCTGCCTGGAGAGGCACGCACGATCATGCATGAACAAAAAAATGTGGGCCAGGTGGAACTTGCCACAATTTCCTTTGGACAGTCTTTCCAGATTACGCCGGTACAGCTTGCCACTACCATTTCGTCGCTGATTAACGGGGGAAAACGTATCACGCCCCATTTTGGCGTACAGGTGGAAGACCAGGAGGGCAACGTAAAAGAAGTGTTTGACTTTGAACCTTCCACGCAGATTATCAGCGAAAAAACTTCAGCGACCATGCGCACTCTGCTGGAAAAAGTAGTTTCAGAAGGGGGCGGCAGCAAAGCTTATATTGAAGGCTACCAGATCGGAGGCAAAACAGCCACTTCACAGACGCTGCCAAGAAGCGCCCACCGCTATATTTCCTCTTTCATGTGTTTTGCGCCAGTGACTGATCCGCAGGTGCTGTGTCTGGTGATTATTAACAATCCCCAGGGTGTATACTATGGAGGGACCATTGCGGCGCCGGTGGCAAAGGAGCTGTTTTTAAATATCCTGCCTTATCTGGGGATCGAAAAGGCGGCTACAGGCACTGAAGATACAAAAGCGGATACAGAACAGGAGTAACGCAGTTATGATAGTATATGTGCAGGCGGTCAGAATGTTAATAAAATGATAAAAATGCCGTAAAAGAGCCGTAATTGTCCGCATTTCGTGAAATCCACATACACCCCTTGCAACCTGTCCCAAAATCCGATATACTAAATGTTTAAAAGAAAGATCCAATGGAACTAAAAAAGAGGAGAAAAACAAGAAAGATCAAAAGAAAGAACAAAAGATGGAACAAATGAAGGAGGAATAAAGGAAATGACGCATAATCTGATCGATTTCCGCTATATATTTGCTGTCATTCTGGCTTTTTCGGTAACGGCGCTTCTGGGGCCTTTGATTATTCCGGTCCTGCGCAGGTTAAAAGTGGGAAATACAGAGCGGGAGGAGCTAAAGTCTCATCAGAAAAAAACAGGTACGCCTACCATGGGAGGACTGATGATACTGCTGGCGATTATTATTACATCGCTGTTTTTTATATCATCGTATCCCAAAATTGTGCCAATTTTGTTTGTGACGGTAGGATTCGGGGTGATCGGTTTTTTTGATGATTATTTAAAGGTCGTATTAAAGCGCTCGGACGGCCTGCTCGCCTGGCAGAAAATGATACTGGAAATTGTAGTTACGGGGGTATTTGCGGTCTATCTGGTGAAGTATTCCGGCACGCCGCTTACCATGCTGATCCCGTTTTCCAATGGACAATATGCGGATTTTGGATTTCTGGCTGTTCCAATCCTGTTTCTGGCCATGATCGGGACTGTCAACGGGGTGAATTTTACAGACGGACTGGACGGACTGGCATCCAGCGTTACAGTGCTGGTGGCCACGTTTTTTGCGGTGGTGGCCATTGGTACGGACAGCGGCATTGAGCCGGTAACCTGTGCGGTGGTAGGGGCGCTGCTTGGATTTTTACTGTTTAACGTATACCCGGCCAGTGTATTTATGGGAGATACCGGGTCCCTGGCGCTGGGCGGCTTTGTGGCAGCCACTGCGTATATGATGCAGATGCCCATGTTTATACTGATCGTGGGACTGATTTACTGGATTGAAATATTATCTGTCATGATACAGGTAAGCTACTTTAAGATGACACATGGCAGGCGGATTTTCCGCATGGCGCCGATTCATCACCATTTTGAACTGGGCGGCTGGTCGGAAACGCGGGTTGTGGCGGTATTTTCCATTGTGACGACACTGCTCTGTCTGGTGGCATATATGGGATTATGATCCATTGGATACTTTCGCCTGAAAAATGTATAGAAGAAACAGGAGGAATCTGTAATGGATACAAAGGGAAAAAAAGTGCTGGTGGCAGGTACCGGATTAAGCGGTATCGCAGCGGCAGAATTATTAGTGGAACAGGGAATAGAAATTGTATTATATGATGGAAATGAACATCTTACACAAGCGGATATAGCGGCAAAATCAGAAAAGCTCTGCGGGGTGCCCCTGATTGCCGGCACATTAAGCGAAAAAGAGGCGGCACAGTGTTCCATTGCCGTATTAAGTCCAGGAATACCGGTGGACGCTCCGGTGGCAGAGACACTGCGAAGCCGGGGCGTGGAAATCTGGGGGGAAGTGGAACTGGCCTTCCGGTTCGCAAAAGGAAAGGTCATTGCCATTACCGGCACGAACGGGAAAACGACCACCACCACACTGGTGGGGGAAATTATGAAACGACACTGCGACGATGTGCAGGTAGCGGGCAACATCGGGATTCCGTATACTTCCATAGCCGGACAGACGGGGGAGCATACGGTAACAGTTGCGGAAATCAGCAGTTTCCAGTTAGAAACAGCGGTTACGTTCTGTCCGCAGGTTTCTGCGATTTTAAATATTACCCCTGATCATCTGAACAGGCATCATACAATGGAATGTTATACCGCAGTCAAAGAGTCTGTCACCAGGAACCAGAAGCCCGGGCAGACATGCGTTTTAAATTATGAAGACGAAGAACTGCGACGTTTTGGACAGTCCTTAAATCTGAATGTAATTTATTTTAGCAGCAGGCGCAGTCTGAAAGAGGGACTATATCTGAAAGACGGCATAATTTATCTGGCGGATCATCACAAGATACGTGAAGTCATCCGGGTCAGTGAGCTGCACCTGCCGGGAATTCATAATTACGAAAATGTCATGGCGGCAACGGCCATTTCGCTGGCCTGCGGCGTACCGCTGGAAAAAATTGTGAGCGTACTGAAAACATTTCAGGGCGTGGAGCATAGAATAGAATATGTTGCGGAAATAGAAGGCGTCTGTTACTATAATGATTCAAAAGGAACCAATCCGGATGCGGCCATTCAGGGCATCCGTGCCATGAGCCGCCCTACGTATCTGATTGGGGGCGGTTATGATAAACAGTCCGTATACGATGCGTGGATTGAAGCATTTGACGGCAAAGTAAAAAAACTTGTACTGATTGGGGAAACAAAAGAGAAAATTGCGCAGGCCGCAAAAGAAAAAGGATTTTCTGATATTGTCCTGTGCGGGGATTTGCCGGAGGCAGTGGATTTCTGTCATAGTCAGGCAAAGGCCGGGGAAGCGGTGTTATTGTCTCCCGCATGTGCGAGCTGGGATATGTTTAAAAGCTATGAGGAACGGGGTCGTGTATTTAAAGAGTCAGTAAAAAGATATCTGGCATAAAACCAGGGGATAAAAGATTGTGTGGATACAGATGATTTCGGTATAATCTGAATAAAAAAGAAGAATGAAATCAGGAGTTATAGGAGTGGGCAGACGAAACAGGACAGGACAAAAGAAAATCAAATATTGTGATTATAGTTTGTTTTTTCTGGTAGTTTTTCTATTTGGCTTCGGACTGGTCATGCTTTACAGTGTCAGTGCGTACAATGCGCAGGATAAATTTGGTGATCCGCTCAACTATGTCAGGCGGCAGTTATTTGCCGGGATGCTGGGACTTATGGCAATGTTTGTCATTTCAAAAATTGATTACCATATCTGGATTCACTTTGGCGGCATAGCCTATCTGCTGGCAATGACCCTTTGTATTGCGGTGCTGTTTGTTGGTGACGAGAGCCATGGTTCCACCAGATGGCTGAATCTTGGACCGCTTAGTTTCCAGCCTTCCGAACTGGCAAAACTGTCCATGATCTTATTTTTGTCGGGAATTGTGTGCAGAATTCCAAGAAAAATCGGGAAATTCTGGAACCTGATCAAAGTGATGTGTCTGATTGTGCCGATTTTCGTGGTGGTGGCAAAGACTAATTTAAGTACGGCGATTATTATAATGGGAATTGCCATCGTGGTGACATTTGTAGCCAGCCCGAAATACTGGCAGTTTATCGTTATGGGCGGCGTGGGTATTTTTGGAGGCGGCGTGGTCTTTATCTTTGCGGCCACATACCGCATGGACCGTATTCTGATCTGGCTGCATCCGGAAAATGACCCTACCGGCGACGGGTTCCAGACCCTGCAGGCCCTCTACGCAATTGGTTCGGGGGGTCTGTTCGGGAAAGGACTGGGACAGAGTATGCAAAAGCTGGGATTCGTGCCGGAAGCCCAGAACGATATGATTTTTTCAATTATCTGCGAGGAACTGGGGCTGTTTGGAGCGATCTGTGTGATTCTACTGTTTTTGCTTGTGATCTGGAGACTGATGGTAATCGCCAATAATGCGGCGGATTTGTACGGCACGCTGATCGTATCCGGAATTATGGCCCATATCGCAATCCAGGTAATATTAAATATTGCCGTAGTTACTAATACGATTCCAAATACCGGTATTACGCTTCCGTTTATCAGCTACGGGGGTACATCCACCAGTTTCCTGCTGGCGGAGATGGGGCTGGCGCTAAGCGTATCAAGGGGAATCCGTCTGGAAGGTACACATCATGATTAAAAAAAAGCGCAAAAGACGTGCACGGAGAAAACGTGTGCTATGGTTTCTGCTGATCGTTCTTTGTCTGGCGGCGGTGATGGCGCTGGTGGGCATCAAAGGCTTTGAACTGCGGGATGTGGAAGTCACCGGGAATGAACTGTATACGAATAAGCAGATTAAGGAAAGCATATTAAATGACGAATATTCCTGGAATGCGCTCTATGTCTTTTTAAAGCATCGTCTGTTCGAAAAAAAAGAAGTGCCTTTTATAGACGAAATGGAAGTGGAGCTGCTCTCCATGCATAAAATCCGCATCAGGGTATACGAAAAAGCAATGGTGGGGTACATAGTGGCAAATGACCAGAATGTATATTTTGATAAAGACGGATTTGTGGTAGAAATTTCCCAGAGACTGATTGAAGGCGTCCCGAGAGTGGAAGGTATCCAGTGTAACGAAGTCATAGTTTATGAAAAACTGGATCTGGATTATGCGGATGCGCTTCCACTGATCCTGACATTTTCACAGCAGCTGCAAAAATACGGGCTGGTGCCGGAAACGGTTATGTTTAATAAAAATCAGAGTCTGTCAGCGGATTTTGGGAAGATTACAGTGGAAATAGGAGATGGGGAGTATCTGGTGGAAAAGGTCATGCGTCTGAACAGCATTATGCCCATGATTTCAGGCAAAAAAGGTGTGCTGCATCTGGAAAACTGGACGCCGCTGACTACAGACGTTTTCTTTGCTCCTGCGTGAATCAGCGCCGGAGAGAATGCCGGACAGATCACGGCGCAAAGCCGTGTATCCGCAAACGCCGGGTTTTCAAAATATTATATTTGTCTGTTGTAGTATCAGGCCTGTCCGAAAAACGCTTTCCTGACAGATGCGATTTTTATCACGGTTTCTGATGTGGCGGGCTGTGCGGTACCAGACTGGTAAGTGCATTTCCGCAGCTGCTTTTTGGGGGGAGCGGCAGGGAGTGCGTATGGCAGGAACGGGTTTTTGGGTATGCCATGCGGTATGACTGCGAAGGAAAGATTTTGTGACAGATACGTGGATGAAGTCTTTAAAACAGCAAAGTTTTGGATAGTACTGTAATATGGCAACAGACGGATGTATAAAAAATATTTTTTTTGAAAAAACTGGTTGATTTCATTAGCAAAAAACTATATTATAGAAGGCAGAGAGATATTTTGTGTCTTGAAGTGAAAAGACACAGGATAATGCAGAGATTAAGGAGGTATTACCTTTGCTTGAGATTACAACAACGGAAGCGGATTCCAGTGCGAAAATTATTGTTATCGGAGTCGGGGGCGCAGGTAACAATGCAGTAAATAGAATGATTGACGAAAAGATTGGCGGCGTAGAGTTCGTCGGCGTAAATACAGATAAACAGGCATTGATGCTTTGTAAGGCACCTACACTGATTCAGATTGGAGAGAAACTGACGAAAGGTCTGGGAGCGGGCGCAGACCCGGAAGTGGGCATGAAGGCGGCCCAGGAGAGCGCAGAGGAGCTGTCCGCCGCAGTGGAAGGGGCGGATATGATATTTGTAACCTGCGGAATGGGCGGCGGTACTGGTACCGGCGCAGCGCCAGTGGTGGCCAAGCTCGCAAAGGATAAAGGCATTTTAACAGTAGGAGTTGTTACAAAACCATTTACCTTCGAGGCAAAGGCCCGGATGGTAAACGCCATTTCAGGGATTGAGCGTCTCAAAGAAGGCGTGGATACACTGATCGTAATTCCCAATGATAAACTGCTGGAAATTGTGGACCGCAGGACTACGATGCCGGACGCTTTAAAGAAAGCGGACGAAGTGCTGCAGCAGGGTGTACAGGGTATTACAGATCTGATTAATTTACCGGCGCTGATTAACCTGGACTTTGCGGATGTACAGACGGTTATGAAGGACAAAGGCCTGGCTCATATCGGTATTGGTATGGCAAAGGGGGATGAAAAGGCGATTGAAGCGGTCAAGCTGGCAGTTTCTTCTCCGCTGCTGGATACGGATATCTGCGGGGCAACTCATGTAATTATTAATATTTCCGGGGCTATTTCCCTGCTGGATGCCAATGATGCGGTGGGCTATGTGCGGGATCTGGTAGGTGATAACGCTAATATTATTTTCGGCGCCAAGTATGATGAATCCAGGGCCGATGAGGCTACTATCACTGTAATTGCTACTGGAATTGAAGATGCGCCCGGCCAGCAGAAGCCATCCCTGATGCCCGGCATGTCAGCAGCAAAATACGCAGGCAGTCCACTGGGGGCAGGACGGTCACAGACAGGCGGATTCGCTCCAAGACCGGGTATGGCTTCCCAGGCAGGAGCACAGACCGGATTTTCAGCTCCTAACGCAGGCGGGACAAATGCGGCGGGACAACAGTCATATGGATTTAATAAACCGAAGAAACCGGAAAGTACGGCGCCGCTGAAAGATATTAAAATCCCGGGATTTCTTCAGAATGCAAAAAAATAGTACCAGATACATATTATGAACAGGAACTGTTTATATAAAATACCACAATAGCGGGAATCGTTCAATACATGAATACAAAACACGGACAGGGCGGGAAGGGGCCATCCCCGGCGGAGGGTCCCTGAGGGCTTTGTGACGGCAGCAGACAGGATGTTTTATGTGCGGCCAGACTGCTGTCTGGGGTATTTATTTCTCATTTCTTTTTTTCTTATGGCTGATGGAAATGAAATCAGCTGTTGTTAATTCCGGATTGTATAAATTTTCTACAGATTTCCATGAACATTTCACATTTGGAAAGGCAGAGAGCGGACAGCCGGTTGTTATTATATATAAATATAAACGGGAATAAAATATTTATAATAAACCGGAGGCTTTTGTCTGATTTGCAAGTACGTTCTGGTAAATATCCGGACAGTAAAATTTAGAAATGAATTATCAATAGAAAGTCTGTTGTAAGTCTTGCAACTTCCACTGGAAAGTTGTAGAATATATGCCTGTAAGATACGTGCGGATTCCGGCTGGATTCAGTTGCGGATGCGTGATTCTGCCTGGTTTCTGCCTGCGTTTTCATGATGGCCGCATATTCATGCGCAGGGGAGCAGCTGGTTTTGAAACAATGACAAAACAGCCCTCAGCCGTCTGGAAAACGTAATCGTAAAGTAACCTTTGTATTAATTATGATAATTGTGAGAGGGCCGGATTATGAATTATATTACTTATAATGAAGAAACCAGGGTATTTACACTGCGTACCCGAAATAGTATGTACCAGATGCAGGTAAGGGATTATGATACACTGACACATTTATATTATGGGTCTGATATCGGGGATACAGAGGCTTCCAACCGGATTATCTGTCTCGACCGTGGATTTTCCGGCAATCCTTATGAGGCCGGTGAAGACCGTACGTTTTCCCTGGACGTGCTTCCGCAGGAATATTCCGGTTATGGAAACGGGGATTACCGGATCAACGGAATGGAAGTAACCCATGAAGACGGAAGCGATGCCGTGCATCTGCGTTATGAGACTTATCGTATGATAGAAGGCAAATATTCACTGGACGGTCTGCCATGTATGTTTGGCAATGAGAAAGAAGCGGAAACCCTGGAAATTACTTTATATGACAGACTCACCAGTCTGAAAGTGCATCTGCTCTATGGTGTATTCCACGATCTGGATGTGATTACCAGGGCTGTGCGGATTGAAAATAAAGGAAATAAGCGTGTAACGATCCAGCGTGCCATGTCCATGGAGATGGACTATACAAATAAGCATATGGATCTGATACACTTCTATGGAAGACATACGATGGAACGGATGAAAGAGCGTCTGCCGCTTCATCACGGCGTGCAGTCCATTGAAAGCAAGCGGGGCATGTCCAGCCACCAGCACAATCCGTTTGTAATTCTGTGTGATAAAATGACTTCAGAAAAACACGGCTCCTGCTACGGATTTGCGCTTGCTTATAGCGGCAATTACCGTTGCGAAATTGAAGTGGACCAGATGGAACAGACCAGACTGGTTATGGGTATTCATCCATACCATTTTTCTTTCCATCTTGACAAAGGAGATGTATTTGAGACGCCGGAAGTCATTATGGCTTATTCGGACAAAGGGCTTGGACGGTTATCCCGTATTTACCACGACGCTTACCGCTCCAATCTGATCCGCAGCAAATATGTAACCGCTCCAAGACCTATCCTGGTAAACAACTGGGAAGCTACATACTTTGATTTTGACGAAGAGAAATTATATAATATCGCAAAAGAAGCAAAGGACATCGGTCTTGATATGTTTGTCTTGGATGACGGCTGGTTCGGAAAGAGGGATACGGATTATTCCGGACTGGGCGACTGGGTCGTAAATGAAAATAAGATCAAGGGAGGTCTGCCAAAACTTGTAAAACGGATCAAGGATCTGGGTATGAAGTTTGGTATCTGGATCGAGCCGGAAATGGTATCCGAAGACAGTGATCTGTACCGGAACCATCCGGACTGGGTACTGCGTATTCCACAGAGGCATATGACCAGGAGCCGTCACCAGCTGAATCTGGATATTACACGCAAGGAAGTGCGTGATTATGTCATGAAGCAGATCTTCGATGTGCTGGACAGCTGCGGCGCCGACTATGTGAAATGGGATATGAACCGGAGCGTGGCAAACGTTTATTCCTCCGCATTACCGCCGGAACGCCAGGGTGAAGTATTCCACCGTTATGTACTGGGTGTTTATGAAATGATGGAACAGCTGGTCAGCAGATATCCGGATCTGTTATTTGAAAACTGTTGTGGCGGCGGCGGAAGGTTTGACGCAGGTATGCTGTATTATTCCCCGCAGATCTGGTGCAGCGATAATACGGACGCCATTGACCGTCTGAAAATCCAGTATGGTACATCGTTTGGTTATCCGGTCAGCACAATGGGTTCACACGTGAGCGTATGTCCGAACCACCAGACTGGGCGCAATACTCCGTTTGAAACAAGAGCCATTGTGGCAGGCGCCGGAACATTCGGCTATGAGCTGGATCTGGAGCATCTGACACCGGAAGAAAAGGAGCTGGCAAAAACGCAGATTCTGGAATACAGAGAGAAGGAACACCTGATCCAGACCGGAGATTATTACCGGCTTTCCAATCCGTTTAAAAACCGTGACTATGTTATCTGGCAGTTTGTGTCCAAAGACAGAAAGGAAACGCTTGTGGAAGGCGTGCGGCTTCGCAATGAGGCAAATCCGCATATCCATCTGGTCTATCTGGAAGGACTGGAGCCAAAGGAGCATTACAAAGACGTTAAGACAGGAATGGTTTATACCGGCGCTGCGCTTATGAAAGCAGGAATTCCGCTTCCGGTGGGAGTAGGAGATTACCAGCCTATCAGATTCCGGTTCCGGATGGTATAGGAGACTGGCAGGTATCAGGCGTCTGGTGTGCAAGTGTCTTCAGATGCTGTCTGAAACAATATAAAAGCAATACATAACGGGCCCCGGGGATTCTTTACGAAGAATCCGGGGTCCTTTTCTGTCACAGGAGATCATATGGAAGAATACAGAGTCTGTCACCAGCGGGGAATTGTTTCTGATTTATCATAAAGCCGGTAACAGTTTAGAAGGAATCTGGTAAGAACCGGCAGTTGCCGGATCGTAACAGAAATATAGTTAAATTTACCAAAAACACTGGACTAATCTGACAAAATATGAGAAAATAAATGTAACGTGTGTCTGGGAAATGTTTTATGAAATATACCGGACATGCTCTGGTATGTCAGACCGGGGAGTGTCTGACATGTTGCTTTTGCAGTGAAGGCCAAAGGCTTTCGAAATGCACACTAATTATTGAAAGGAGTCTTAAAATGATTTACACACACGAAGTTCAAAACATGTGTCCGGTAGCCAAAGGTGCAAAGCACGAACCGGCTCCAATTCCGGAAGAAGGAAAATGGGTACACTCCAAAAAAATTGAAGATATCTCTGGATTCACACACGGCATTGGCTGGTGTGCGCCGCAGCAGGGTGCCTGTAAACTTTCCTTAAACGTAAAGAACGGTGTCATCGAAGAAGCGCTGGTAGAGACAATCGGATGCTCCGGCATGACCCATTCCGCAGCCATGGCAGCAGAAGCATTACAGGGAAAGACAATTCTGGAGGCACTGAATACGGACCTTGTATGTGACGCAATCAATACTGCCATGAGAGAATTATTCTTACAGATTGTATATGGCCGTACACAGAGTGCATTTTCCGATGACGGACTTGCAATCGGAGCTGGTCTGGAAGATCTTGGTAAGGGACTTCGTTCTCAGGTTGGCACAATGTACGCAACAAATGCAAAGGGTGTCCGCTATCTGGAGATGGCAGAAGGTTATGTAACCGGAATTGCCCTGGATGAAAACGATGAAGTAATCGGATACCAGTTCGTTTCCCTTGGAAAGATGACAGACTTTATTAAAAAAGGTGATGATCCTAATACAGCATGGGAAAAAGCAAAAGGCCAGTATGGCCGTGTGGCTGATGCTGTTAAGATTATTGATCCAAGAGTAGAGTAGGAAAGGAGAACGAAAAATCATGGCATTATTTGAATCATATGAAAGAAGAATTGACCAGATTAACGCTATACTGAGTGCAAATGGTATCAGCTCCATTGAGGAAGCTGAAAAAATTACGAAAGATGCTGGACTTGACGTATACGATCAGGTAAAGAAAATCCAGCCGATCTGTTTTGAAAATGCCTGCTGGGCTTACACAGTAGGTGCTGCAATCGCAATCAAAAAGGGATGTAAAAAAGCCGCAGACGCTGCCGCAGCCATTGGGGAAGGCCTTCAGGCATTCTGTATCCCTGGTTCTGTAGCTGATCACAGAAAAGTAGGTCTTGGACATGGTAACCTGGGCAGGATGTTACTGGAAGAAGAGACAGAGTGTTTCTGTTTCCTGGCAGGTCATGAATCTTTCGCAGCTGCGGAAGGCGCTATTGGTATTGCTGAAAAGGCAAACAAAGTACGTCAGAAACCGCTGCGTGTTATTTTAAACGGACTTGGCAAAGACGCTGCGCAGATTATTTCCCGTATTAACGGATTTACATATGTAGAAACAAAATATGATTATAAAGACGCAAAATTAAACGTAGTATTTGAAAAATCTTATTCTGACGGTCTGCGTGCTTCCGTAAAATGTTACGGCGTAGACGATGTTCAGGAAGGTGTTGCGGTTATGCATCATGAAAATGTAGGTGTATCCATTACCGGAAACTCTACAAACCCGACACGTTTCCAGCATCCGGTAGCTGGCACATACAAAAAAGAATGTGTGGAACAGGGTAAGAAATATTTCTCCGTGGCATCCGGCGGCGGTACAGGACGTACCCTTCATCCGGATAATATGGCAGCCGGCCCTGCTTCCTACGGTATGACAGATACCATGGGACGTATGCATTCCGACGCACAGTTCGCAGGCTCTTCTTCCGTTCCTGCCCATGTAGAAATGATGGGTCTGATCGGAATGGGTAACAACCCGATGGTAGGCGCTACTGTTGCTGTGGCAGTTTCCGTTGAGGAAGCTGCGAATGCTGGGAAGTTCTAACAAATAGTGTATTTATAAGGGTTTCCGTTGATGTGGATTGTCAGCGGAAGCCCTGAATTTTGCCACGTAATAGACGAATAATAGACAAGTAATAGACATGAGGTAATAGACAAATATTAGGCATAAAAAAAGACTGTTACCCGAAGCAGGAGTGGCGGTTTTCTCCATTTATGGGAAATTGTAAAAGGGCATCTGCATTTTTCAGACACCCTTTAATACGGTTCTATGTAATGGTTATTCTTTATACTTAGAATATTGTGCCAGATAGCAAGGAATAATCCTTTAAATGCTCTAAAATGATATTCTGGACATATTTAAGAATGGCAGCAGTATCATAAGAGAAATTGTTTTCGTCCAATACATCGTTATCCAGTAAATTTGCGGCTATTGCCTTTGCTATGTCGGTTCTATTCATCGGCAACACCGCCTTTCTTTGCCGATAACATACCAACGATAAAGCTATATATGCTTTCGATAGTATCAAGGCTTTCAATGTCATATATCATTCTTGCGATATTACAACGGTATTCCCCAGCTTTCTTTTCGTCCTCGGTCTGTTCCGGCTCCGTCTCTGCTTCTTTTGCTTTTCTGTCCTCACGCTCTGTCCGGATTTCAAGCATAGGCTTTGTTATTCTGTTTGGCATAAGGTAAAAGCAATCTTCTGGCAGCAGATAGGACATCATGCAATAGAAATATTCCGCTTTATATCCAAAAGGCAGATAATAGACTAACTCTAAAAGTCGGCGGTGCATATCGTCTTTTACACGTTTATCAATCTTTGCTTTCCGTTCGGCTTCTGATTGCTTATATCCTGCCATAAAGCCATAATTGAAAAGGTCATAAAGCATTGTAGCGATAGCTTCCCGATCTGCTCCTCTTGCGATTTCTCCGCACTGTGTAAATGACAAGCCGCTCATGTCAAAGCCATCAAGCCGGGAGTGCTTTGCTTCCCATTTGGAAAAGGCTTCTTTTGCTTCCTGAAAATTCATGTTTTTAATCTTCTTCATCGTAAAATCTTCCTTTCTTTTGGTCGGGAAGTATGCTACAATAAACATACTCTCTTTAATTTGCTTTGTTGAGTGATTATTGTGGGAGAGCGGCTCTATGGTATTTGCGGTACTGTAGAGCCTTTTAATTGCTACAGTCAATCTGCATCAACTCCTTCCTATTTTGTGATTTTCTCCATTTCGGATTTTAACTGTTCCATTGTTCTATGGGTATATACCTTTTCGGTAATATCCTCTATGGCATGTCCGACAATTAGCTTTAAGATATATTCATCAACGCCACATGATTTTGCCTTTGTAATGAATGTATGCCGGGTTTCATGTGGACGGTGTGTCATTTTTAATCTGTCCATGACTTTCTGGAATCTCTTGCGGTATTTGTCGTATGTCATATATGTACCCTGCTGCCCGTTTACATCATTAAAGAGATATTCAGATTGCAGAGTGTCAGCTTCTTTCATGCGGTTTTCAATTAACGGCTTTATTATTGGATGGATAGGAACAATTCTATTTTTACCGGCATCCGTTTTCAAGCCGCCTTTCATGGTCCCTGCTTCAAGGTCAATATCTGCAATTTGCAGTATAGATAATTCTTGTGGCCGCCATCCGCTGTATATCCCTATCAGTACCATATCGGCAAAAGGTATCAAGTCTTTGTTATCCCATAACTGCTGCGCTTCTTCACCCGTAAACGGTATGGGTTCTTTTGTGCGTTCTCTCTTGATAGGATTACCGTTTGCAAACATAACAGAAGCATAATCTTTATCTACAATATCATGCGCTACAGCGTACTTATACATCATATTAAACAGGCTTTTAATTCTGCCCTTTGTACTGTCTCCGACATCTGCATTTAAGATGGTACCCTCTAAATGAGATACCCTTATATCCTTCATCCGCATATCATAAAGACCGTTACAATAAGACAGATATCAACGATACAATACACTAGCCATTGCGTGGCGTAAAATTTCCATTTCGTGTTCGTAATTATTGTAATTACGGATATCTTCGTCTTTAGCTATTTTATTGATAAGAGTATCTGAAAAATGTTTTGTTGCTCTGTATTCTGCAAATTCCATTTTTTCTTTATTCTGTAAATTTATATTTTTAGTACTAGAATCTTGTATTTGAATTTCTTTATAGTATGTCTGCATATATGAGTAAATTGCATAGCAGATATCCCAAAAGTATTCCTTTTTCAATATGGTATCGAGCGTTAGTTGCTCGTATTCGGTTGCGTTTTGTATATATAAGATAGCGTCACAAGAAAGAGTAGTTTCTTTTGAAATAAATTCTATGTCGTGAGTAGGTGCAGGCATATTTGTGAAAAAATAATCCAAGGCACAATCTAAAGCATTACATAAAGTCAAAACATCGGAAATCCTTTTAGGGTAGTTGTTTCCTTTTAGCCAATTACTAATATTACGTGTTTTATCCGTAACTGCCTGCCTGTCAATCTTACAATTTCTTCAGTTATTACATTTGCAGGATATAAAAGGTTATACAAAGCAATTTTATCTGGTTCTCCTTTTTTGTCTTTTAGTCCTTTTTTAATTAGCCATGAAGATAGTTTTTTTGAAAACAAATGTGAATTAATTTCATATTTCATTCAATATTCCTCCCGTAAATGAATAAAAATGTAATGCAAGTACATTTATTGTCGCTATAATTATAACTATAAGACGCTGACCGGCAGAAAAAAATTTCCTGTTGACACGGGGGGATCTTACCGGTATAATGATAAAAATAAATTTTAGGAGGATACTGCATGTTAAATGTGATTGTAAGGGAGAAAGCCGCAAAATAAATATTGCAGGGCTGTTCTGGCTGTAAGTGCGCCCATTTTCCGACAGTTTATACTGCCGGTATTTTGCCTTACAATTGCTTAATATTGTGGTACGGGATTTTGAGAGACGTGGAAGATAAGCATGGCTGTATGGTCATGCTGTTTTTGTTTACCGGGAAATTGCGCCTGTAAAGTAAAAAGCCTCCGAGCTGGATTGCAGAGCCTTCTGCACACCGCTCTGGCAGCCGTCTGGCGCCTGGCAGCCGGGAGCGGCGGCGGAGGGAAAATGCTGCCAGAGGCAGCCTGCCACAGGCGGAGTATGATGCATTGTCCGGATGTTTTATCCAGATATTTCTGACACAAAGTCCAACGTCTTCATCTGATCTGTCTATCTAATCTGTCTGTTTATTCTGGAAAAACAGATCCGGAAAATAACCGGACATCCATCCGCAAAGACCATGGTATTTTACGCACCCAGGGCGGCCATGGTCTTTTTTACGTTACAGGATAGAGCATCCTGCAGAGGAAACCCTTTCCGGGAGGAACGCCATAGACTGGAGAGGAAGATACTGCCGGAGGCGCCCCGCCGCAGATGGGTATCCGGCGGAGCCATATACTTATTTACAGGCAAAAGCGTCCTGAAAAGTAAAAAGACTTCCGGGACAAAAAATGTGTGGCGGCTGTTTCAGGACAGCAATGGGGTGCGTCCGTAAAAAACCAGAGCTTTATTACGTTGTAAGGTAAAGAAAATTATAAGAGAAATAAAGAAAGAATATATAAAGAAAGCTGTGACAAAAAGAAAGATACCAGAAATGGATTTAAGAAAGGTATTTAAGAAAGGGAAGATAAAATGAATATCGAAAAGCAGATCGAATTTGACCAGATCAAAGCACGCTGGATGGACCAGGCTGTTACGAAACAGGCAAAAGAGACAATCCGGCACGTGACTTTTTACCTGTCAGAACAGGAGCTGACAAAACAGCTGGCAGACACCACGCAGGGCAGGGCGCTGATGGAACAGCTCGGGATGCCGCCGTTACAGGATGTGGAGGAAGTAAAAGAGATTCTTATGGCGGCGGAAAAAGGAGACTGTCTGATGCCCGGACAGCTGGAACGGCTGGAGACCGTACTGGCGGCCATCAGACGACTTAAGGACTATCTGGCCAGGGGAAAAGCATACGAAAATCCTCTGGGTTATTACGAAGAGAACTTTGATGAACTGCCCGGGCTGCGGGAGGAAATCCAAAAACAGATACGAAACGGGGCCGTGGATGATTATGCGTCCGGGGAACTGCAAAAGATCCGCAGCCGGATGGCAAAATGCGAAGAGCAGATGAAACTGAAGGCAGAGCAGGTGATGCAGTCGGGCAGAAAATATATGGCGGATCATTACTGTACATCCAGGGATGGCAGAATCTGTGTTCCGGTCAGAAAAGAATTTAAACAGAAAATCTCTGGCAGTGTCATCGGAAAATCAGCCACTGGCAGCACTTTGTTTATAGAACCTTCCGGGGTGGCAAAATATTATGAACAGCTGCAGCTTTTAAAACTTGATGAAGAGAATGAAGTATACCGTATTTTGTATACACTTTCCGCCCTGGCGGCGGATGCGGCAGCTGTTATGAATGAAAATATCAGACTGGTGGAAAAGCTGGATTTTATATTTTCCAAAGGGAAGCTGAGCATGGATCTGAAAGCGGCAGAGCCGTCGGTTACACTGGAACGGACGATTATATTAAAAGACGCCAGGCATCCGCTGATGGACCGGGAAAGCTGTGTTCCGCTGCAGTTTGAAATAGGCGGCGATATCAGGGGAATTGTGATTACCGGACCGAATACAGGCGGTAAAACCGTAGCCATCAAGACCGTGATGCTCAACTGTATGATGGCCCAGTGCGGTCTGCATGTAACCTGTAAAGAAGCGGTTATCTGTATGAACAGCGCTTATCTGTGCGACATCGGGGACGGCCAGGACATTACAGAGAATCTGTCCACGTTTTCCGCCCATATTAAAAATGTCCTGCATGTGTTACAGGAAGTAAACAGGGAAAGTTTTGTCATTATGGATGAGCCTGGCTCCGGTACTGATCCGGCAGAAGGGATGGGTATCGCCATTGCCATATTAGAGGAGTTAAAAAAAAGCGGCTGTCTGTTTCTTGTGACGACCCATTATCCGCAGGTAAAGGATTATGCGGACCAGACCGTACATCTGACCAATGCCAGAATGACATTTGATAAAGACTCATTAAGGCCCACATACCAGATGGTGATCGGAGAGGCTGGGGAAAGCTGCGCCTTTTATATCGCAGAACGCCTGGGAATGTCGGAGGAAATGCTGGCAACAGCAGCAGGGGCGGCCTATGGAAAACAGGCTGCAAAAAAATACCTTTCTGGCGCAGTCCGGAAAGGAAACGGACGCCCGTACCAGCCACAGGAGAGGAGCAGACAGCAGACCGGGAGCCGCATTTCCAGAAACAGAAAATCCAAAAGTCACGCCCCAGCCTTAAAGTTCGGCCTGGGTGACAGCGTAATGATCAGCCCTGACAGAAAGATAGGAATAGTCTGTGTGCCGGTAAATGAAAAAGGGGTGCTAAGAGTCCAGCTGCCGGATAAAAAGATCTGGATCAGTCACAAAAGGGTCACTTTACTGGCCGTAGCCGCAGAATTATATCCTGAGGATTATGATTTTTCCATTTTATTCGATACGGTAAAAAACAGAAAAATCCGCCATGATATGGAGCGCAAATATACACAGGAAATCATCCGGCATGAATACGAATAAAACGATCCGGCGTGTTGTCCCATGACGCATGTTACGCTTTACCATAGTACTGCGGATTACGGGAGTACTTCTTTTTTCAGAAACCGGATCAGCTGGCGGTGGCGTCAGATACCATGCCTGTCTGCGTATATCAGACGCAGCTTTTTCGTTAATTGCCTCATACACTACCGGCCGGATACCTGTACAGCGTGTGATTCTGATGACTCTTACCATATTTTGCGGGATATGGACACTGTAATTCAGAACTTTGTAAAATAATGCTTGACAACTTCGTTCTATCGGGATAGAATACAATTATTCTATTGCAATAGAATGGAGGAATGACATGTCAGTAAAATTATTTGAGTCGGAACTAAAGGTGATGGAACTATTATGGAAAGAAGGTGATCTGCCAGCGAAAGAGATTGCGGCACGTTTAAAAGAACAGGTGAACTGGAGCAAGACCACGACCTACACCGTACTGAAAAAATGTGTGGAAAAACAGGCGGTTTCCCGTACAGATCCGGGATTTCTCTGCAGGCCGCTCATCAGCAGAAAGGAAGTGCAGAAAGCGGCCACAGAGGATCTGATAGAGCGGATGTATGGCGGTTCCAGGGATTTACTGATCGCATCGCTGCTTGGAAAGCAGGAAATGAAACCGGAGGAGATTGCCCGGTTAAAGCAAATGGTGGAAGAGCTGGAATAAGACGATGGAATGAGGTGATATATGGGTCAGATTTTTTATATGGGTTTAAGTGGTTCCATTCTGATTGTGGTGATTATCTGCTTCAGGCATTTTTTCCCCCGTCAGCTGCCCAGACGCTTTCTTGTAATATTATGGCTTTGCGCCATCATACGTCTGCTCCTGCCGGTGTCTGTGCCGGTCCGCAGACCTGCGGTATTTCATACAGAAGCGCCGGTATCCGTTATGTGGCGCAGTACAGCCAGCCATTCAGCCGGGCAGCCGGCTGGCGGGCAGGTTCCGGCAGTACCGGATACAGACAGTGTACAGCCGGCCAGCACAGATATACGCCGGGTTACATACGTTTTATCTGCCCTGTGGTTTGTTGTGGCGGCTTGTCTGGTTATCCGGACTGGCAGAAACCATATCCGCAGCGTGGCCTTATACCGTACATCGCTGCCCGTATCCCCGGAAAAAACCGGCCAGTGGCTGCGGACACACCGCAGCATCCGTGGCGTACAGCTGCGCCAGTCGGATCTGGTGACAGGTCCCCTTACTTATGGCATTTTCCGTCCGGTCATACTGCTGCCATCCGCAATCACGCTGGATGAGGAGGAACTTATCTGCGTTCTGGAACATGAATGGATTCATATCCTAAGATGGGACGTATTTGTGAAATACATGCTGTATCTGACCGTATGTCTTTACTGGTTTCATCCCCTGGTATGGCTTATGGCCGGATTACTGGAGCGGGATATGGAAATCGCCTGTGATGAGGAAGTGGTAAAAAAATACCCTGACAGTTTCAGAAAAACATATGCACTTACTTTAATCCGCCTGGCGCAAAGGAGGCCGGATGCTGTCCGGTCCCTGCACGCATCGTTCGCCAGGCATACAGAAACAGAAGAAAGGATCCGTTATATTATGAAAACGAAAACATCTGCAAAGAAAGTTTCATTGAAAGCCGTTCTCCTTGCAATCGGAATGGCAGGCTGCACAATGACCGCATTTACCGTATCCGCACAGAAAACGCCGGAAGCGGCAGCCGTGGATACATCCATACAAAAAGGACAGCGGCGGATAGAAACGAAATCAGAAGGTCAGTCCACTGCAAAGATTTATGGGCAGGGCGCACAGGCGCTGGCACAGGAATCTGACGAAAAGGCGCCGGATACACAGTCTGTCGCACGAAAGCAGCTTGTGGAAATGGCAAAAAAATACGTGGGTAATCCGTACCGGTATGGAGGGACAGATTTATATACCGGGGTGGACAGTCCCGGATTTATCAAAGCAATATATGCCCTGGCCGGGATAGAACTTCCGGCATCGTTAAAAGAGCTGGCGGCTGCCGGAACGAGAATACAATTATCAGAACTGGCAGAGGGCGATCTTATTTTTTATACTGAGGCGGACGGCGGCGGGCAGCTGTGCCACGCGGCAATTTACATTGGCGGCGGACAGGCCATTCATGCCAGCAATATGCGGGAAGGGATTAAAATATCTGATTATGACTACAGGGAAATCGGTATGGCAGCCCGTATTTTGAATTAGAGCGTGGCTGAAAAATGCTTTTTGTCAGATGTACCCTGAAGGGCATGACGCGGGAGATTTGTACCAGATGAAGGGCGCATACCCAAAGGGCACGCTGCATCGTACCCTTTGGGTATAGCAGGCTATGCAACCTGAATCTGGTGTAAATATCACATGAATCAGGGAATGCGGATGGCGGAACTGTCCTGTACTACCGGAAATTCAGGCTGGAAAGACCTCTCATATTTTAACCGGATCATACCGGACGTCAGACATGGATACACAATAAATAACCGGACGGAACATCGTATGTGATACAGCGATTCCGTCCGGTTTTATTATTCTGGACAGTGTGTTACATTACAGGAAATAGTACCCTGTATTCCGTTCCGGTAAAGCCGGATATGGTTTTCGATACAAGATAAAGAAAAAGTCCGTTTACTGGCGTTCATTTTGTGTTATAATCAGTCTGTAGCATTTACGAAAAACGGCATTTATGACATCAGGAGCAGTTATTATGCAGAGAAAAAATACAAAAACCGTACAGATTGGAAACCGGGTCATCGGCGGCGGCAGTCCGGTGCTGATTCAGTCCATGACAAATACAAAAACCGAAGACGTTGAGGCCACCGTAGCCCAGATGAACCGGCTTGCGGCGGCAGGCTGCGATATTATCCGCTGTACCGTTCCTACCATGGAGGCGGCCAGGGCGCTGTCAGAGATAAAAAAGCAGGTGGGGATTCCGGTGGTGGCGGACATTCATTTTGATTACCGCCTGGCCATTGCGGCCATGGAGCGGGGCGCTGACAAAATTCGTATTAACCCCGGAAATATCGGCGCAAAGGAGCGGGTTAAGGCAGTGGTGGATGTGGCAAAGGAGCGCAATATCCCGATCCGTGTGGGCGTCAACAGTGGTTCACTGGAAAAAGAACTGCTGGAAAAATACCGGGGAGTCATGGCGGAGGGACTGGTGGAAAGCGCTTTAAACCAGGTAAAAATAATTGAGGATATGGGATATGACAATCTGGTCATCAGCATTAAGTCCTCCGATGTGCTTATGTGCGTCCGGGCCCACGAACTGATTGCGGAAAAGACCAGACATCCGCTGCATGTGGGCATTACCGAAGCGGGAACAGTAAAAAGCGGCAATATTAAATCTTCCATCGGCCTGGGGCTGATTCTGTATCAGGGCATCGGGGATACGATCCGGGTTTCCCTTACCGGCGACCCGCTGGAGGAAGTAAAGTCCGCCAGGCTGATTTTAAAAACGCTGGGCCTTCGTCAGGGCGTGGCGGAAGTCGTATCCTGCCCTACCTGCGGCCGTACAAAAATAGATCTGATCAGCCTGGCCACGCAGGTGGAAGATATGGTGGCGGATATTCCGCTGGACTTAAAAGTAGCGGTTATGGGCTGCGTGGTCAACGGGCCCGGAGAAGCGAAAGAAGCGGATATTGGCATAGCCGGAGGCTGTGGGGAAGGACTTTTAATAAAATCCGGTGAAATCATAAAAAAACTGCCGGAGGAGGAACTGCTTCCACAGCTTAGGAAAGAGCTGCTGGCAATGCGCATTGCGAAAGAATCCGCAGTATAACATTTTTACGGGCTATTTGCGGCACGGGATTTTTTGGTTCATAATATAATAAGGAGTAAAACCAGATGGCTAAAAAATTTTTTGATGTATTTCCGGTATTAAAGGTGAATGAGGAGATGGGCAGGCTGCTGGCGGACATGGAGGTGGAGCGGGTTGTTTCCAATAAACAGCGCACCCGTCTGCGTGTCTATATCAGCGGCAGCAGGCTGATTCACAAGAAAAACATTTTCCAGCTGGAAGACAGCATCCGCCAGCAGCTGTTTCCCAGACAAAAGCTGACCGTAAAGATTATGGAGCGTTATCAGCTTTCCGCCCAGTATACGCCCGAAACGCTGCTGGATATTTATGACGACAGTATCCGGGAAGAACTAAAAGCGTACAGCCTTCTGATTTACAACCTGTTTCGTCTCTCAAAAATGGAATTTGACTCTGTCACACATCTGAAACTGCATATGGAAGATTCCCTGGTGGCGCAGAACCGTTCGGACGAGCTGGTGGAAATTTTATATAAAATTATCAGGGACCGCTGCGGGCTGGAAGTAGTCATTGATCCGGTGTTTGACCCGGTAAAGAAAAAGAAAAGAGACCAGCAGCTTCTGACATTTACCCCCGGAATGCGGGATGCCGGTACAGAAAATACGGACAAAGACCAGCAGCCGGCAGCCAGCCAGCCCCCACAGACACAAAAGGAAACGAAAGAAAGCGGGGGAAAGCAGGAAAAAAACACGTATGCGAAACAGCCGGCTGGCAAAAAATCCGGTACACAGCGCAGGGAATATACGTTTAAACGTTCCGGCAATCCGGATGTGATATACGGCAGGGATTTTGAGGATGAGGCAATTCCCATTGACCAGGTGGTGGGAGAAATGGGGGAGATTGCCATCCGTGGAAAAGTGCTGGATGTGGATACCAGGCAGCTGCGCAGCGGGGAAAAGAGCATTGTGATCGTTACGCTGACAGACTTTACAGATACGATTGTCATCAAGATATTTTCCAAAAACGAGCTGCTGGACGAACTGCTGGCGGATATTAAAAAAGGAGCGTTTTTAAAACTCAGGGGTGTAACGGCCTATGACAAATTTGACAGTGAGCTGACATTAAGTTCTGTTTCCGGCATTAAAAAGATTCCGGATTTTACGGAACGGCGGATGGACCGGAGTGAACGAAAACGGGTGGAGCTTCACTGCCATACCAGGATGAGCGACATGGACGGTATTTCCGACGTGGGGGATATTATCAGCCAGGCAGCCGCCTGGGGACACAGGGCCATTGCCATTACGGACCACGGAGCGATCCAGGCGTTTCCCATTGCGAACCATGCCATTCCAAAAGGATCGGATTTCAAAGTAATTTATGGTGTGGAAGCTTATCTGGTAGATGATTTAAAGACCATTGTATACAATGCCGGCGGACAGTCCCTGACGGAGACGTTTGTGGTCTTCGATCTGGAAACTACCGGTCTTAGTCCTAATGTTCACCAGATCATTGAGATCGGTGCGGTAAAGGTGACAGATGGGAAAATTACAGACCGCTTTTCTGCGTTTGTCAATCCCAAAGTGCCGATTCCTTATGCCATTGAGGAACTGACCGGAATCCGGGACGATATGGTAGTGAACGAACCGGATATTACAGAAATACTGCCCCGGTTTATGGAATTTTGCGGGGATAGTATTATGGTAGCCCATAATGCGGAATTTGACATGGGCTTTATCCGCAAAAACTGTGAAGAACAGGGACTGCCCTGTGAATTTACAGTGATTGATACGGTGGCGGTGGCAAGATTTCTGCTGCCCTGGTTAAACCGGTTCAAACTGGATACGGTTGCAAAGGAATTAAAGATCCGTCTGGAAAACCATCACAGGGCCGTGGATGACGCCGGGTGTACAGCGGAAATCTTTGTGAAATTTATAGAGATGCTGCGAAAGAGGGGAATCTCTGATCTGGATGCGTTAAATGAACAGGGAAAAGCCACGCCGCAGCAGATTGGCAAAATGCCCGCTTACCATGCTATTATTCTGGCGGCCAGCGATTACGGGCGGGTGAACCTTTACCGGCTGATCTCCCTTTCACACCTTACCTATTTTCATAAACGGCCAAGGATACCAAAAAGCGAGCTGGTAAAATACCGGGAAGGGCTGCTGCTTGGTTCCGCCTGTGAGGCGGGCGAGCTGTACCAGGCCGTCCTGCTGGGCCGGTCCCATACCGAAGTGGCACGGATTGTGGAGTTTTATGATTATCTGGAAATCCAGCCGGACGGCAACAACGCCTTTATGCTGCGGGAAGAAAAGTATCCGGTGAATTCAAAAGAGGATCTTTGGGAAATTAACCGCAAAATTATCAGGCTGGGCGAAGATTTCCACAAGCCGGTGGTGGCTACCTGCGACGTGCATTTTTTAAATCCGGAAGATGAAGTGTACCGCAGGATCATTATGACCGGAAACGGATTTAAGGATGCGGACGAACAGGCGCCGCTGTATCTGCATACCACAGAAGAAATGCTGGAAGAATTCGCATATCTGGGGCGGGAGAAGGCCGAAGAGGTGGTTATTACAAATCCGAACCTGATCTGCGATATGTGCGAGCGTATTTCTCCGGTCCGTCCGGATAAAGCGCCGCCGGTGATTGAAAACTCTGATCAGATGCTGCGGGATATCTGCTATAGCAAAGCCCATGAAATGTATGGGGAAAACCTGCCGGATGTGGTGTACAAACGTCTGGAGCGGGAGCTGAATTCCATTATTTCCAATGGCTATGCGGTGATGTACATTATCGCCCAGAAGCTGGTATGGAAATCCAACGAAGACGGCTATCTGGTAGGGTCCAGGGGATCGGTAGGTTCGTCCTTTGTGGCCACAATGTCCGGTATTACAGAGGTAAATCCGCTCAGTCCCCATTATTACTGTACATACTGTCATTACAGCGACTTTGATTCGGAAGAAGTAAAGGCTTATGCCGGACGTTCCGGCTGTGATATGCCGGATAAACGATGTCCGGAATGCGGCAGGCCGTTAGTCAAGGACGGGTTTGACATTCCGTTTGAAACGTTTCTCGGATTTAAAGGAAACAAAGAGCCGGATATTGACCTGAACTTTTCCGGTGATTACCAGAGTAAGGCTCATAAATATACAGAAGTTATCTTTGGCGCCGGACAGACGTACCGGGCGGGTACCATTGGCACGCTGGCGGATAAGACAGCGTTTGGCTACGTAAAACGCTATTACGAAGAACGGGGAATTCACAAACGGTATTGTGAGATCAACCGCATTGTGCAGGGCTGTGTGGGTATCCGCCGGACCACGGGACAGCATCCGGGAGGCATTGTGGTGCTTCCGGTGGGGGAAGAGATCTGTTCCTTTACCCCGATCCAGCATCCGGCCAACGATATGACCACCGATATTATTACCACCCATTTTGAATACCATTCCATTGACCATAACCTGCTGAAACTGGACATTCTCGGGCATGATGATCCTACCATGATCCGTATGCTGGAAGATCTTACCGGACTGCACGCTACGGAAATACCCCTGGATGATGCGGCGGTCATGTCCATTTTTAAAAGCACGAAGGCGCTGGGCATCCAGCCGGAGGACATCGGGGGATGTACAGTGGGATCTCTTGGCATACCGGAATTTGGCACGGAATTTGTTATCCAGATGCTGATTGATACAAAGCCCCGGTCGTTTTCTGATCTGGTGCGTATTTCCGGGCTGTCCCACGGTACGGACGTATGGCTTGGAAATGCCCAGACTTTAATAGAAGAAGGAAAAGCTACCATTTCCACGGCGATCTGTACCAGGGATGATATTATGATTTATTTAATCGGCATGGGGCTGGAAAGTGAGCTTTCATTTACGATTATGGAATCTGTCCGTAAGGGCAAGGGACTGAAAGAAGAATGGATCAGCGCCATGAAGGAACACGGCGTGCCGGACTGGTATATCTGGTCCTGCCAGAAAATCAAATATATGTTTCCAAAAGCCCATGCGGCCGCTTACGTAATGATGGCCTGGCGCATTGCCTACTGTAAAGTGTTTTATCCACTGGCTTATTATACGGCTTATTTTTCCATCCGTGCCACTTCCTTCAGCTATGAGATGATGTGCCAGGGAAAAGAGAAGCTGGAATATTTTATGCGGGATTACGAAAGGCGCAAAGATACCCTGACTAAAAAGGAACTGGATACGGTCAAGGATATGAAAATCGTACAGGAAATGTATGCCAGGGGCCTGGATTTCTGCCCGATGGATCTGACAACAGTTAAAGCCCGTCATTTCCAGATCGTGGATGGCAGAATTATGCCGGCATTAAGCGCCATTGACGGCATGGGCGAAAAAGCGGCGGACGGCGTGGTAGAAGCGGTCAAAGACGGTCCGTTTCTGTCAAAAGACGATTTCCGCCAGCGGGCAAAAGTCAGCAAGAGCGTGACAGATCTGATGGCGGATCTGGGCATTCTTGGCGATCTGCCGGAGTCGAACCAGATGTCGATTTTTGATTTTGCGTAAGTGGAAGTGCGCGGGTATCCGGGAGTCTTAAAATACCCGCACCATTTTCACTGAGGGGCAGGAACGGTATCTTAAGTGTGAATCGTTTTATAATATTTAATGACCAGTATGAAATGCAGGCAAAGAAATTTTATAGTGATCTGGCATTCGGGAGTGGCATAAAAAGAATCATCGCATTTAATAAACAAAATAATATATACCGGCCGGCAGACCGGGAGAATGTCAGGTTATTAGAAAATATTTTCCAGGAACTATAGTTTCATTAAGAATTATCTGGATAACAGATATATCAGCAAAGAAAAAGGAGGCAGGATATGACGAATCAGGTTTATATTGAAAAATATAAAGATGAAGGCGCCAGAATATTTACAGACAGGGACAGAGGAATAGCGGCAAGAAAAGAACTGGGACTTGATCAACTGGAACAAAGCGGAAAAGTGATTGTATTACTGCCACAGGATACCTGGGGAGTAAATCCATCCTTTTTTGGTGGTATGTTTGAAACAAGTATCAGGAACATGAAAGATAATTTTAATCACAATTACAGTTTTCTATATGCAGATGGTACAGAACTTAATGATAGTCTGAAACAGAATCTGGAAGATGATTTTGATTATGTCATGCGGGGATTTAACTAAGATATGGGGCATGTATTAACAATGATAGGAAGCATATCCAATGTCCTTGCGGCCATGTGTGCGGTTGTAGCGATTTTTATTACGATTCGTAACTTTAAGTCTGACAGGGAAGAACAGGAAAAAATCCGGTATAAACTCAGGATGAGTGAATTGTATAAGCAGGTGGTCATTGATACAATATTAAAAGCAGAAAATGAAAGACTTATGGATATTAATCATAAGTTGTATCAGATGTCAACAGGTGACTTTGACGAAAGTTTGCTAAAACAGATCTATCAACGCATGAATTCTGGAATGCATGATTGTCTGAAAGAGGCAGAAATGATTAAACTCTTTCATTCCGGACTATGTATGAAGGTAAAGGAACACACGGAACATATCAGTGATATTTACGGGGATACAATTAATACATCCATGCGCCGGAGGCGCATACCGGGGAATTTCGAACAAAAGGTAAATGAAGAGCTGTTAAAACTGCAAAGTGCCATATATCAATGTTATATAGATGAAGATTATCATACAAATATTGTAAATCGTATCTGACAGCTATCATCATGTACTCATCACCAGTCTGGGAAAATACATATACACGAACCCTGATCTTAATAAAGCGGGACTGCCCTTAAAATGACATTTAAGTTACAACATATAGCAGGATTGGAAGGATCCGGAAGCTATATGCTGTATAGAAATTCATTTTGCGGCAGTCCCGCTTTTTGATATTAGACTTTACACCCGCAATCCTTTTGCGTATAATAGAAATTATTACGGCAGTTAAAAGCCCGATATAAAAAGAATGGCAGGGTAAAAAAGTGAAAGATTTATCAGTACTCAGAGACGAAATTGATCAGATTGACAATGAAATTGTCTCATTATACGAAAAGCGCATGCATATAAGCGCTGAAGTTGCCGCATATAAGATCCGGACAGGAAAACCGGTTTTTGACAAAGAGCGGGAACGTTCCAAAATAGAAAAACTGACAGCCATGGTCCCAGACAGCTTTTCCAAAAACGGTATCCGGGAACTGTTTGAACACATCATGTCCATCAGCCGTAAACGGCAGTATCAGATTATGAACGAAAACAGCGCTGGTGTTCCGGAAGGTTTCAGGGAAGTGAAAACGATTGACGTTTCCGGCTGTAAGATCGTATTCCAGGGCGTGGAAGGCGCTTATGCGCAGATCGCGATGCAGCGGTACTTTGATGCGCGGACATCCGGGGCCGGGGGAGTTTCTTATGAAAGCTGTCATGTGTCCAGCTGGCGGGAAGCCATGGAAGCGATTAAAAGCGGGGAAGCGGACTATGCGGTGCTTCCGGTGGAAAATTCCACAGCCGGGGTAGTGGCGGAAAACTATGATCTGCTCATGGAATATGACAATTATATTATAGGCGAACAGATCATTCCGGTGAACCACTGTCTGCTTGGCCTGCCGGAAGCGGAGCTTTCGGATATTACAAACGTCTATTCCCATCCCCAGGCGCTGGCCCAGTGCGACGCATATCTGCAGGCCCATGAAACCTGGGAATGCTCCAGGGAAAACAATACGGCGGTGGCGGCCAGAAAAATAAAAGATTCCGGTAAAAAGAACAAGGCGGCAATTGCCAGTGAACTGACAGCGCAGCTGTACGGGTTGAAAATACTGGACAGAAATATCCAGACCAACCGTGAGAATTTAACCAGATTTATCATAGTCACAAAGAAAAAAATATTTCTGGCGGATGCCGCAAAGATAAGTGTCTGTATCCAGACCAGACATACAAGCGGTTCTTTATATCACGCATTATCGCATATTATTTATAATGATTTAAATATGAATTTCATCCAGTCCAGGCCAGTCAGGGAACTGAACTGGCAGTACCGTTTTTTCATCGATTTTGAGGGAAATCTCAACCAGAGCGCAGTGGCAAACGCACTGCGGGGACTTTCTGAGGAATGCGGAACGATGCGGGTACTCGGGAACTATTAGTTCATTCAGAAGAAAGAGGGATCATATGGCAATTATAACATTTGCAGCAATCTACATCGGCTCCTACGAAGTGAGCCTGAAAATTTTTGAACTGTCCGGGAAAAAGAAAATCCGGGAAATTGACCATATCCGTACCAGACTGGAGCTGGGAAGGGACACGTATCATTCCGGAGTGATCGGATATGACCTGGTGGAAGAATTGTGTGATATTCTGTCAGATTTTGCCAGGATCATGCAGGGATACCGGGTCAGAGAATACCGGGCATATGCCGGAATCGTTGTCAAAGAAGCAAAGAACATGCTGTTTATTCTGGACCAGATTAAGACAAGGACGGGTCTGGACGTGGGAATTTTAAGCAATTCCGAGCGCCGTTTCCTGACGTACAAAAGTGTGGCCGCAAAAAGCGGGTTTGAAAAAATGACAAAAGACAGTGCGGCAGTTATAGACGTGGGAGGAGGAAGCATCCAGATTACGCTGTTTATTCATGGACGGGTAGTCACGACCCAGCATCTGGCCATTGGAACCATGCGTCTGATGGAAATGCTTTATGATATCGAACACAATTTCCTGCATCTGGAGCCGCAGCTGGAAGAACTGGTGGATAAAGAACTGACTGTCTTCATCTCCCAGTACATGCATCCCGGGGAAAAGATCAGAAACGTCATTCTGATGGGAGATTATATTACAGAAATTATGCGTAAAGTGCCAAAGGCGGCCAATGAGAAAAACATGGTGGATGCCAGAAGGTTTGTAGATTTTCTGGATAAACTGGACAATAAGAGTGTGGAAGAGATTTCTGAAGAATTAAACCTGTCCAATGAAAAGGACGTACTGGTACTGCCATCGGTCATTTTATACGGCAGGCTGACACAGGCCATGCAGGCGCAGACCATCTGGTTTCCAGATGTGGATACAAGCGACGGGATTGCCTATGATTACGCTTATGAACATAAAATTGTCCGTTCACCTCATGATTTTGAAGAGGATATTCTATCGGCGGCTAAAAATATGTCCATGCGCTATATGAGCTATTCCAGACATATCAACGCCTTAATTGAAATGTCCACGCTCATATTCAACGCCATGAAAAAAGTCCACGGTATGGGCAGACGGGAACGGCTGCTGCTGCAGGTGGCCGCAATTCTCCATGACTGCGGAAAGTATATCAGTCTTGCCAACAGCGCCGCCTGCGCTTATCAGATTATTCATTCCACAGAGATTATCGGGCTGTCCCATCTGGAGCGGGAAATGGTGGCAAACGTGGTGCTCTATCATTCCACGCCAATGGATCCATATGAGGAACTGGCGGACCGTATGGACAGTGACAGCTATATGATCGTAGCCAAGCTGGCCGCCATTATGAAAGTGGCAAATGCCATGGACCGCAGCCACAAACAGAAATTTAAAAACGTCAAGGCTGTGATAAAAAATAAAGAACTGGTTATAACGATTGAGACTGTGGACGATATTTCGCTGGAGCGGGGGCTGCTGGCTGCCAAAGCCACCGCATTTGAATCCATCTTTGGATTAAAGCCGGTGATCCGGGAAAAAAGGGTGTACATATAAAATGTCTGCTGTCATTAAATACAGTCTCCGGAGTGGACAGGAAAGAATGAAAACTGACCGGAAGGGAAAATACAGGAAAGGAAAGTTATAAGGAAGGAAAGTTACATGGAAAAGACAATTGATTATGGGAAGCCGGAATATTTTGAGAACCGGGAACTAAGCTGGATCAAATTTGACCGCAGGGTGTTAAACGAAGCAAGGGATAAGTCCATTCCACTGCTGGAACGATTAAAATTCGTAAGTATTACTTCATCAAATCTGGATGAGTTTTTTATGGTACGGGTGGCTTCTTTGAAAGATATGCTGCGGGCCGGGGTAAAAAATGTGGACATTGCCGGTATGAACGCTGCCAGACAGCTGGAGTGTATCAATGAGGATGTAAAGGAACTGGTCAGTTTACAATATTCCACCTATAACCGTTCTCTGCTTCCATTATTAAATCAGGAAAATATATATATTATTGACGCTTATGAAAAGCTGACGGAGCAGCAGGCGGAATTTGTAGACCGCTATTTTGAAAATGAAGTCTATCCGGTGCTTACACCCATGGCGGTGGATTCCGGCAGACCGTTTCCATTAATCAGCAACAAATCATTAAACATTGCGGCGATTCTGGAATCCAAGGGCGGCGGCCTGCTGGGAGACAAAGACGGGGAAATTGAGTTTGCCACAGTGCAGGTGCCTTCGGGAATGGCAAGGCTCGTACCGGTGCCTTCCAGGGATCCGCTGGAAAAGACCTTCATACTGCTGGAGCAGGTGATAGAAAAAAATATTGATAAGCTGTTTTCCAATTATAAAGTTGTATGTGCGCACCCATACCGGATTATGCGGGATGCCGATTTTTCCATCGACGAGGATGAAGCGCCGGATCTGTTAAAAGAAATCCAGAAACAGCTGAAAAAAAGAAAATGGGGCGAGGTTATCCGGCTGGAAGTGGAGGAAGGCATTGATAAAAAGCTGCTGGCATTTTTAAAAGAAGAGCTGCATGTGGAAAATAAACGGGATATTTTTTATATAAACGGGCCGATTGATTTTACATTTCTGATGAAAATGTACGGGCTGGAAGGCTGCGATCATTTGCGCTATGCGCCTCATGAGCCCCAGCTGGTGCCTGAAATTATGCCGGGAGAAAATATTTTTGAGGCGATCCAGAAAGGGGATATTCTGCTGCATCATCCGTACCAGACCTTCGGGCCGGTCATTGAACTGATCCGTCAGGCTGCGGGAGATCCGAGAGTACTTGCCATCAAGATGACGCTTTACCGGGTCAGCGGCCACTCACCGATTATCGCTTCCCTGGCACAGGCGGCGGAAAACGGCAAGCAGGTCACGGTACTGGTGGAATTAAAGGCCCGCTTTGATGAAGAAAACAACATTGTCTGGGCGAAAAAGCTGGAACAGGCAGGCTGCCATGTAATCTATGGCATTGTGGGATTAAAGACCCATAGCAAGATCGCCCTGGTAGTGCGCAGGGAAGAAGAGGGTATCCGCCGGTATGTGCATCTGGGTACCGGAAATTACAATGATTCCACAGCCAAGCTGTATACAGACTGCGGTATGCTCACCTGCTCGGAGGCGGTGGGAGAAGACGCCACGGCGGTATTTAACATGCTTTCGGGCTATTCCGAGCCGCTTAGCTGGAACAGTCTGTCCATGGCGCCGCTGTGGCTGCGTAAAAAATTCCTGAAGCTTATCCGGCGGGAAATCCGAAACGCAAAAGAAGGACGGCAGTCTTATATCCGGGCTAAAATGAATTCCCTGTGCGATCAGGAAATTATTGAATCGCTGTACGAGGCATCCGCCGCAGGAGTGCGCATTGACCTTCTGGTACGGGGAATCTGCTGTCTGAAAGTGGATTTAAAAGGTATCAGCGAAAATATACATGTGCGTTCCATCGTAGGAAATTATCTGGAACACAGCCGGATTTTTGATTTTTGCAACGACGGCCATCCCGAGGTTTATATGGGCAGCGCAGACTGGATGCCACGTAATCTGGACCGGCGTGTGGAGATTGTTTTCCCAGTGCTGGACGAAAAGCTGAAAGAGAAAGTACTGCATATTCTGGACGTGGAGTTTGAGGATAATGTCAAAGCGCACATTCTCCAGCAGGACGGTACGTATGAAAAGATAGATAAACGGGGCAAAGTGCTCATTAATTCCCAGGAAATTTTCTGTAAAGAAGCGGATGCGCTTATACCGGGAGAAGATAATACGTATCAGGACCGGGTGTTTGTACCGGCAGAACCGGTAGAGTAGACAGGAGGAATATGAGAACATGTCAGTAAGTCACCGGAAAATACTTTTTTCAGATCTGGATGGAACTCTGTTAAACGACCAGAAAGAAATTCATCCGGATGCCAGGGAGGCGGTGGAAAAGCTGCTGGCAAGGGGACATTATTTCGCGGTTTGCACCGGACGTCCCCTGGCCAGTGCGAAAAAAGTAGCCGCCAGGTATCATCTGGATACGGAAGGCTGCTATATGGTGGCCTATAATGGAGGAGTGGTCTATGATCCGTGCAGGGACCGGGTGATTTCCAGGGCATCCGTGCCGCTGGAACTTGCCAGAAAGCTGTATACAGAGGCACACAAAGCCGGACTGTATGTCCAGACTTATGACCATACAGATACGGTACTCACCAGAAATTATACGAAAGAACTGGAATTTTATACGCATAGTACAAAGGCTTCCTGGAAAACCGGAATCGAAGCGGAAGATCTGGCGCAAGAGCCTTCCAAGCTGCTGGTAATCAGCCTGAACAGCCATGAGCGTCTGGTACACTTTCAGGAGGAAAACGCCTGCTGGACAGACAGCGGCATGAACAGTTTTTTTTCCAGACTGGAACTGCTGGAATACTGTCCGCCCGGTGTATCCAAGGGCGCAGGCATGCGGACATTATGCGATTACCTGGGAATATCCATGGAGGATTCCCTGGCCTGCGGGGATGAACGCAACGATATTCCCATGCTGGAAGCGGCAAAGACAGCGGCTGTTCCCGCAAATGCCCATCCGCTGGTGTGCGAAGTGGCGGATTATGTCTGTGAACTGGACAATAACCAGGGAGCGGTGGGCAGGATGATACACAGTCTGATTCCGGATATCTGATGGCGGGCGTTTGCGGGACGCCTGCGTACAGCAGACATCCTTTGGGATACAGACGGGCCGGATGCGGGGATGATCTGTATTCTGAAAATCATGGAACAGCCCGCAGGCAGGGCCGGCGCCGGTCAGAAAATGAAAGGTATTATTATAATGGCAGGAGTTGTTGGGATTGGAATACAGGATTTTAGTAAAATAATAGAGAATCACTGTTTTTATGTGGACAAAACCAGTTTTATTAAGCAGTGGTGGGAAAATCAGGATGAAGTCACACTGATTACCCGTCCCCGCAGGTTTGGCAAGACACTGACCATGAGCATGGCAGAGCATTTTTTTTCGATCCGTTTTGCCGGGCGTTCTGATCTGTTTGAGCATCTGAATATCTGGAAAGAAGAGAAATACCGCCGTATACAGGGAACATATCCGGTTATTTTTTTAAGTTTTGCCAGTATTAAGGATACTTGTTATAAAGATGCGTTTACAGGTATTTGTCAGATTCTTACGGATCTTTATTCTGACCATCAGTTTCTACTGGAAAGCGGCAGCCTCTCAGAAAAAGAGAAAGAATATTTTCTTAGCGTTTCGGATCACATGGACGAAAGAACCGGGGCAGCCGCTTTAAACCGGTTATCCGGATTTCTCGCAAAATATTATGGTAAAAAAGTAATTATACTGCTGGATGAGTATGATACGCCGATGCAGGAAGCGTATACGGGCCGGTACTGGAATGAGATGGTATCCCTGGTCCGCAGGCTGTTCCATCTTACGTTTAAATCGAATCCCTGGCTGGAACGGGCGCTTCTTACCGGTATTACAAGAATAAGCAAAGAATCTGTTTTTTCAGATCTGAATCATCTCAAAGTGGTTACAACCACGACAGAAAAGTACGGGACATCTTTTGGTTTTACGGAAGAAGAGGTATTCCGGGCCCTGGATGAGTACGGACTGTCTGACCAGAAACAGGAAGTGAAAAATTGGTACGATGGTTTTACCTTTGGATCACATGCGCACATTTATAATCCCTGGTCAGTCAGCAACTATCTGGATGAAAAAAAGTATGCCGCTTACTGGGCAAATACCAGTTCTAATGGCCTGGCTGGCCGGCTGATTTTAAAAGGCGGCGTACAGATGGAATTAATTATGGAAAATCTGCTGCAGGGCGGGGACCTTGTTACCACACTGGATGAGGAAATCGTATATAACCAGCTGGAAAAAAAGAAGTCTGCCGTCTGGAGTCTGCTGCTGGCCAGCGGGTATCTGAAAATCAGACACTCAGAATTTTGCGGCAGGCACAGTCCGGAATATACGCTGGCTATTACGAATCTGGAAGTGCGTATCATGTTTGAACAGCTTTTTACAGAATGGTTTTCAAATTTCAGATTTGAATATCATGATTTTTCAAAAGCGCTGATCTCCGGCGATCTCAGGGAGATGAATGCATATATGAACAGCATTGCGGAGTCAGTCTTCAGCTATTTCGATACAGGGGGAAAGCCTTCGGAATACAGACAGCCTGAAAATTTTTATCATGGATTTGTGCTGGGGCTGATATCTGATCTGAGGGGATTATATATCGTGACTTCCAACAGAGAGAGTGGATACGGCAGATATGACATTATGCTGGAACCAGTAGCGGACGGATATGACGGAATTATTATAGAATTCAAAGTCTTTGACCCGGGGAGGGAAACATCCCTGGAGGATACGGTGGAAAGCGCCCTGAAGCAGATTGAGGAGAAAAAATACGAAACGTCTCTGATCCATAAAGGGATCACAAAAGAAAAGATCCGTAAATATGGTTTTGCTTTTAAAGGAAAACAGGTACTAATTGGTAAATAAAATATAGAATTTCTGTTAAGGAATCTGAAAAATAGCCGATAATAATAAAAAGAAACAAATATAAAAAAGGAATTTTGTATTTGTTTCAGTTTATTCAAACAACGTTACCGGTCACTGTTGAAATTTACAACCAGGGAGGGGAGTACAGCAGCTTATGGAGAAAATACTTTTCGGATTCAAAACGTAATTCTGGTAACAAGTCTTCTGGACACTACTTCAAAACGCAGGGATGAACATCAGCGCAGAAAACAACAGCCAAAAGATTTTGATAGTGTACTAAAGCAGGCATGTTCCCAGCAGGAACAAAATGAGATATCCTGTGCGACAAGCGGATATACCAGAATGGGTCTGCCGTACTATTATGTTGATAAACGCAGGGAATATGCCAGACTATAAAATAAAAAAGCTGCCGCCGGCAGCTTTTTTATTTTATAGGAAAGAGCGACCTATAAGATAAAACCCCTCCGGGAGGATCGCGCTGCGG
>CANRTU010000040.1 GCA_947642745.1 uncultured Eubacterium sp. | reverse complement strand
AAGAATAAGCCTGTAAGCTGTTTTTCTTGCTTACAAACTTATTATACGAGGAGGATAAAATATATGGAAGAAAAGAGAATATCTGACGATTTTACACAGGGAAATATCGTTGGAAAATTACTGAAATTTATGATTCCCATTCTGGGAGCATTGATTTTACAGGCTATGTATGGAGCGGTGGATCTGCTGGTGGTCGGTCAGTATGGCACCAGCGCCGGAATTTCAGCGGTATCTACTGGCAGCAATATTATTAATCTTGTTACGTTTGTCATTTCCGGCCTGACAATGGGTGTTACCGTGCTGATCAGCCGCTATCTGGGAGAACAGAAACCAGAGCGCATTGGAAAAGTCATTGGCGGCGCCGTTGCTTTTTTTATACTGCTGACGGTTTTTCTAATGGCGCTGCTGCTGGCCTTTGCGCCTGTATTTGCCGGCTGGCTGAAAGCGCCAGAAGAGGCGTATGACCTGACTGTTACATATGTGCGTATCTGTGGCGTGGGGCTTATATTTGTAGTGGCTTATAATGTAATCAGCGGTATTTTCCGGGGACTGGGAAATTCCAGACTGCCGCTGATTTTTGTGGCCATTGCCTGTGTGATAAATATTGCCGGGGATCTGCTGTTTGTCGCAGGATTGCAGATGAATGTGGCGGGCGCCGCCCTTGCGACGATTCTGGCGCAGTTTGTCAGCGTAATACTTTCGCTTGTGATTATCAGAAAACAGTCCCTGCCATTTACTGTCACGAGGCAGGACATCGGTTTTCATCCGCAGATCAGGGAATTTCTGGCTCTGGGATTTCCCATTGCGCTGCAGGATCTTCTGGTAAATATTTCTTTTCTGATATTGTGCGCTATTGTAAATGGCATTGGCCTGGACGCTTCTTCAGGTTACGGAATCGCACAAAAGGTTACTTCTTTTGTAATGCTGATTCCTTCGGCGCTAATGCAGTCAATGTCAGCCTTTGTGGCCCAGAATGTGGGAGCAGGAAAAGAAGACCGGGCAAAAAAGGCCATGTTTGCGGGAATGGCAGCTGGTGCGGGCATCGGGGTTTTTATTTTTGCCGTGAGTTTTTTCCGGGGAGATGTGCCTTCGGCGCTCTTCACCCCTGATCCGGCTTATATTGCCAGATCTGCGGAATATCTGAAGGGATTTAGTCCGGAAGCTGTGCTGACCTGTATTGTTTTTAGTTTTATTGGATATTTTAATGGACATGGGAAAACGATGCCGGTGATGATACAGGGGATTACCGCATCCTTTCTGGTGCGGGTACCGCTCTCCTATCTGTTCAGTATCCAGCCAGGGGCCAGTCTTGTTACGATTGGTCTGGCGGTGCCGCTGGCGTCTGTGTATGGGATTTTGTTTTTTATGATCTGTTATGTGAGGTTTCAAAAGAAGCTGGCATAAGATATATGGGGCATCAGATGTAAGCGTGCTCCCACGGATGAAAGGAAAGATTCCATGAGATGGTAGCGCATTTCTGCCGCTGGCTGCGGGATTGTACGGCGGACGATATGGAAGGCAACCGGATGCTGTGGTATGGTAAATGCGGATGAAATACAGAAAGGAGAGCATATCATGGAATTTTCAGAAAAATTACTTACCTTACGAAAGGCTAATAACCTGACGCAGGAGCAGCTGGCTGAAAAACTGGATGTATCAAGGCAGTCAGTCTCAAAATGGGAAAGCGGGCAGGCAACGCCGGAGATGGAACGTATTACGCAGTTAAGCGCAGTATTTAATGTTACAACAGATTATCTGTTAAAATCATCGGAAATAAATGACTTATCGGTGAAAACAGAAATGCTGGAAAAGCAGCAGCAGAATATTCTTCAGCGGGAGAAAAGACAAAAACAGATCCTGGGCTGCGTGATGTATTCGGTTGCCATATATCTGATTTTCTTTGCGGCCTGTGTCGTCCAGCACTATTGTTTTGTGTATTATCATGTTTCAGGCAGCAAATCTGTGATTCTGGCAGAGTTTCTGGCAGCCACAGCCATTGTGATCGTTTTGTGGGTAAAAAATATGACAAAACAGAGTCACTAAATTATTGAAAATGAATTTTGTTTTACCTGTATCCTTTCTTTATTTATAAATAAAGAAAGGATATTAAGTTTTAATTGGATCATAGCGGGTCAGTCCGGCCCGGGTTTTACAAACATATGGTACAGCCCGTCCATGACCACATAAGAGAAAAGACGTGCGGATCAGACCAGCCCAAGTTTTACAAACGCATGGTACAGTCCGTCCCGGTCCACATCATCTGTGACAAAATCCGCCGCTTCTTTGATTTCCGGGCCGCCGTTGCCCATTGCGACGCCGGTATGGCAGAAATTTAGCATTGGTATGTCGATTTTTGCGTCTCCAAAGGCAATGGTATCCGCCACATCCCCATGCAGGTAATCCAGCAGATGTCCGATGGCGTTGCCTTTCGTAACGCCTTTTACTCCCAGATCGCCAAAGAGGGCGGTTTCACCGGCGCCGCCCCAGGTGCCGTTTTCCATATCCGGGAACTGTTCTTTCGTGTCCAGAAAATCCTGGTAGCTGTTTAATAAGTAGCTGATTTTGTTCAGATCGTCCCGGTAGAGATTTTCGTGATAGATCATATCCGGAAAAGCTGTTTTTACATCCGCCTGGAGGGCGTCCGGCTTTCCTTTCCGTCTGCTGTATTCAATGATTGCCGGCTTTGCCGCTTCCGCAAAATGTTCGCTGGCGAACAGGCCGTTGTTGCTTTCCAGATAAAATTCCAGTTTCCGGTTATGCAGCCAGTCCACAATGCGCCGGCACTGCTCTGCTGTAATCAGCTGGTGCGTCACCACATGTCCCCAGTCTTCCACATAGCTGCCGTTTCCGCCAATCATGCCGTCCAGGCCGATGTCCCACAGCGGAGGGTATACTTCCGCTTTGCTGCGGCCGGTGCAGATATACACCCGGTGACCGCTGGCCCTGGCTGTGCGGATAGCCGTAACCGCTGATTCTGGAAGGTTGTTTTCATAATCTACCAGCGTACCGTCTACGTCAATAAATATTATTTTGCCCATAACGTTATGTCTCCTTTTCCATGTCTGCCGCCGTTATTTTTCTGCTGCAGGGCAGGATGGTTTTACGCATCCTGTAGTACAATAAGTTAACATCTGGTTTAAATTATAATCCTTTTGTAAAAGGCGGACAATAGTTTTATGTATTCTTTTTTACAGGAAAGTGCGCCTGTAGAGCAAAAGCCCTCCGGGCAGAATTGCGGGTGGGGGCGCACTCTGTTCCAGTCGTTGTCAGCCTGGTGCCGCAGGCACAGGGCTGCCCGGCGAAGCGGGGCTACTGCGGCGGAAGGGAAAATGCTGCCAGGGGCAGCCCGCCGCAGGCGGAGTATCCGGCGTAAACGGTTCTTTTTTATCTTATAGGAAAGAGCGTCCTATAAGATAAAAACCCTCTGGGAGGATCGCCATGAGGCGGAAGGGAAGATGCTGCCGGGGGCAGCCCGCCGCAGGCGGAGTATCCGGCAAAGCCGGATACTTTTTTATCTGTTACACTTTGCTGGAGCGTAAGTAAGGGGAGAGAATCTGCTCTTTCATAAAACAGTACGGGTAGTAAAAGTTTACCTTGCATTTGATATATCAGTATGCTATAGTTAAATTACATGAAGGTGCATTTCGCAGCAGAAATGCTCCTTTTTTTCAGTATATGTATACCATATGGCACGGGCCGGTGTACATGGTAGCTTTTGATCAATGAACACCAGTCTGCCATCTGATATAACCCGCAAGACATACCCTGTTGTTTCGCTGATGAAGATTTTCTATGAGTGCATGGCAAAAACCGGAGGTGTACTGGAAGTACATTGAGGCTTTTGTTATGTGCGCCGGAAAATCGGACCTGCGAAGCGGCAGGGTATTTTGCGCAGGTTTTGTCTGGTACAGATACAGTGAAAACAGGAATTCTGATCATAAAGGAGGGGTTACAACATGCCAAAACAATCAATATGGGTTACCGGTGCGGAAGGGCGGCTCGGCTGCGCACTGGTAAAACTGTTAAAACAGGACGTGGGAAACAAGGTGGTAGGCACAGATAAAGACGTGGATATTACCATTATGGAAGATGTAGAGCAGTCAGCAACGATTTACCGCCCCAATGTCATCATTAACTGCGCCAGCATTTCAGACCGGGAATATTGTGAACAGAATCTGGTAGAGGCTTTCCGGGTCAATGCCCTGGGAGCCAGAAATCTGGCGGCCGCAGCCAGAAGGGTCAATGCCAGGATTATCCAGCTGTCCACCGACGACATTTTTGAGGGAAACCAGGCAGGCGCCCTGACAGAATTTGACCTGCCGTCTCCCAGGACCGCTTATGGAAAATCCAAACTGGCTGCGGAAAACTATGTGAGGGATCTTTGCCCCAGACATCTGATCGTACGCAGTTCCTGGGTCTATGGCGGAGGCAGCGGAAGTACGGAAAAACAGGATTATTTTATGTATGTGGACAGGCATGGCAGAAATGGTACGCCTTTTGACGCTCCTGTGGATGTGGTCAGTACGCCTACCAGCGCCAGTGAGCTGGCCCGTTTTGTCTGCTGCCTGCTGGACAAGACGGAATATGGCATTTACCATGCTTCCTGCGAGGGTATGTGTACCAGATTTGAATTTGCGAAAACCATTCTCTCACTGATGGGATACGACGTTTCTCTGGTCAGGGAGACCCGTGCGGCGCAAGACGGGCGGCAGATATGCACGCTTCTGGAAAACCTGATGATGAAAATGACAGAAATTTATACTATGCCGGACTGGCTGGAAGATTTAAAGGCTTATGTGGAACTGGTGAAGCAGACAGAGGCAGAATGAGGGAGGTTAAATTATGCAGGAACAGACAGAAGTAAAAGAAAAAAAGAAAATGGGACTTACTTCAATGATTTTTGCCGGTCTGATCAGTGGTCTGATTTTAGGCGTCGTTCTGAATCTCTGGGTACCCCATTCTTATATCAGGGATGACATTCTGGTGGACGGTATATTTTATGTAGCCGGAAATGGTTTTATCCGGCTGATGAAAATGCTGGTGGTGCCGCTGGTGTTCTGCTCTCTCGTATGCGGTAGCTCTGCCATTGGCGATACAAAATCCCTCGGGAAAGTAGGCGGCAGGACCATTGTCTTTTATCTGGCTACCACCGCTCTTGCGGTTACGGTGGCAATTACCGTGGCAACCATTATAAAGCCCGGTACCGGGCTGGATATGTCCGCCATTGAGGCTGGGGAAGCCAGTGCGGCGGAAAGTGTATCTGTGACGGATACGATTTTAAATATTATTCCGGAAAATCCCATCGGTGCGCTGGCGGACGGCACGATGCTGCAGATTATCCTGTTTGCCCTGCTGGTGGGCGTGCTCCTGGCAAAGATGGGTGAACGGGCGGAACTGATTGCCAATCTGTTCAACCAGTGTAATGATCTGATGATGGAAATGACAAATATGATTATGGGACTGGCTCCGTTTGGCGTGTTCTGCATGATTTCCAGAACGTTTGCCAATCTGGGATTCGATGCGTTTGTACCGCTGCTGAAATATATGGGAAGCGTGGTACTGGGGCTGTTTGTCCAGTGCTTCGGGGTATATATGATTCTGCTGCTGGTCTTTACAAGGCTGAATCCGGTAAAATTCCTGAAGAAATTTTTTCCGGTTATGGCATTTGCTTTTTCTACTTCCACGTCAAACGCTACGATTCCCATGAATATTGACGTGCTGGAGGAACAAATCGGCGTGTCCAGAAAGATTTCTTCTTTCACAATTCCGCTGGGCGCCACAATTAATATGGACGGCACTTCCATTATGCAGGGCGTGGCGGTTGTGTTTGCGGCACAGGCTTATGGCATGAAGCTGGGAGTTGGCGGTTATCTGACTGTGATCGCCACAGCCACACTGGCGTCTATTGGTACCGCAGGCATTCCTTCCGTAGGACTGGTGACACTTTCCATGGTATTTACGGCGGTAGGGCTGCCGGTGGAGGCTATTATGCTCATTATGGGCGTGGACCGGATACTGGATATGATACGTACAGCGGTAAATATTACCGGCGACGCAGTGTGTACCACGATTGTAGCCCATCAGAACGGTGAAGTAGACCGGGAGGTGTTTCAGCGGTCAGTGACAGAGTGAGCGGGTATTACTGGCGGCAGGCAGAAGGGAGGGAAACGATGTACAGGAAAGGATTATACAGGTCATTATATGCGCTTATGCTGTGGGGCTGCATTCTGTTGTGCGGCTGTGCCGGCAAAGACAACGGCGGGACGGCGGATGTACCAGAGGATACCGGGCCGGGGGCACAGGTAAATGAACAGTATGTGGATGAAATCCGCCAGCGTGGCTATCTGGCTGTGGGATGTAAAACAGATGTACCGGGTCTTGGATTTTATGATACGCAGACAAAAGAATGGTCCGGGCTGGAGACAGAGCTGGCCTGGCAGACAGCCGCCCGTATGTTTGACGTCAGTGTGGACGACGCTAAGGAACAGCGGCTGGTGCGGTTTACAGGCGTCACGGTGGCGGACCGGGAACAGAAGCTGGAAAGCGGTGAGGTGGACTGTCTGTTTGCCACATATACAGTTACCAGTGAACGGAAAAAGCGGTTCGCATTTTCAGAAAGCTATTATACGGATTATATCGGCATGATGGTAAAATCAGACGGAGATCAGACGGAGGCGCTCGGAAACCGTGGAATCCGTTCTATTGCGGATCTGGACGGAAAATATATCGGCGTGCCGCAAAACGCCACTACCCGCAGGGCGTTTATAAATTACATTGATACAATGAGTGGAATAAGGCCATCGCCGGTCTTTATGGAATACGAAAGCTATGAGGCGCTGTTCCGCGCACTGAAACAGGGAGAAATTGATGTTATGGCTGTGGATGTGAGCATCTTAAACGGGTACGTGGACAGTACGACCAGAATACTGGGCGATCGTTTTGGCGGGCAGCACTACGCAGCGGCGGTAAAGCAGGAACATACGCCGCTGCTGGAGTACGTGAATGAGGTGCTGGCCGGGCAGGAATAAGTGCGGCGCAGGTCTGTGGGGCTGGACAGAACGGAGCCTTTATCTTAAATATAATCATCATAATAGCCGGCTATACCCGGAGGCTGCGGCTGCGATTGGGCCTGTCTGTCTGTGTATGCCGCAGTATTTTTCAAACACGCTCTAGTACGGATATTTACGCAGCGGACATTTTGACATGGTGATTTTGCGGCCCAGCACTTCCAGTCCGCAGTCTTTCAGATAATCCTGCAGTATGGGCAGTGACTGGGAAGAGGAGGGGCCGATGATAATCTCGCCTACCAGATCCGCCAGCTTCAGCTTCAGCCTGCTGCACATCTGGTTCAGATCCAGGGGATAGTATTTTTTAATCCGTTCCCTGGATACATGATATCTGGGGCTGATTGCAAATTCGTCAGAAATAAATGGTGAAACTACCAGCCGGAACTCCCGTTCAGATGCGAAGGAGGGGTGTTTAAAGGCAGCGGACTGCACCCAGGCGTCGTTCATCAGATCCTGCAGGTTTTTTGGAAATTCCCTGTTGTCTTTAATCAGCCGGTAAAATTCATCTGCCAGGCGGTGGCCCCGCATATCTTCCTGATAGTACACTTCCTGCAGGGAGACAATGCCTCCGGCCATGCGCTGCATCAGATCTTCATGAAAAGCAATGCACACGCCCTGCCCGGCATGACCATAACGTTCCCACTGGGCGGCGTCATCCCGGTATCTGGAAAAGCAGGCGGCATAGGCGGAATAGCGGAATTCTTCCGTCAGCTCCTGCTGGAAATAATCTTCTGTCTGGCGGATCTTTTCTTCTTCGTGATCCAGCCGCAGTCTGTCAGTAACGGATCTGCAGATACCGGTTATAAACAGTCTCATTTCAGAAGCGTCATTCATATTCAGTATGTTGTTCAGTCTCAATTCTGCGCAGCGGATAATTCCGTCAAACGCCGCAAAGCCTGTATAATGATACAGCATCAGGTTACCTCCCTGTGTATGGTTTTGTATTAAATCTGCTTGCGGATTTGTGGTTCATCGTACATAAATAACTCACAGTCAGGCACATGATATTTTTCCGGCAGCGGGGAACAAAAACCGGATGTGTACCGGGTATACATTGTGGATTTTGTTCTGTGCAGCAGGAAAACAGACAGGCATAACCGGGGGTTATTTTGTGTATGTTCTGGTTATATGGATTATCTTTATATTAACACAACACTTTATCTTCCGCCACAACTGTTTTGCTGTATATGGGATACCGGATAAAGTACGGACGCTGATCCGGAAGGCCGTGATACTGAGGCTGTAAAGCAGGGATCTGGAATCGGAAAACAGTGAATATAAATACGAAAAAAAGAAACATAAGAGTTTATTGTTATAAAATATATTCCGGCGGGAAGAGAAATACAGACTATGCTTTATAAGGGCCTGGCTGCTGGCGGAATGAAAGTATCTGAAAGAACCGGATACTCAGGCGGCATCATTTCCCCGCCGCAGGACGTCCTGCCCGGAGGGTTTTACTTTATAGGACGCTCTTCCCGGAAAAGAAAAAACTGTCATACCTGATTACTCAGGGATGACAGTACGTAAATCCAGAAGCTGTCTAGGGGACTTGAACCCCCGGCCTCCGCCTTACCAAGGCGACGCGCTACCGACTGCGCCAAGACAGCTTGTGTCACTCAACATTGATTACTATACTATATGTCCGGGGCATTGTCAATATATAAATTATTTTTTTGCAAAAAAACTTGATTTTTGTCTGTTCCTATTGTAGAGTAGTTTTGGTAAATGAATGATAAAATAAAGTACAAATCCGAAACAAAGACGGAAGTGTGTATATAAAATAAGGAGATAACAAGCTATGAAAAAGAAACCATTTGTAACAAAGGCACAGCTGGAAGAAATGGTAAAGCAGTTTCCCACGCCGTTTCATTTATACGATGAGAAGGGAATCCGGGCCAATGCGCAGGCGGTAAAGGAGGCGTTTGCCTGGAACAGGGGATTTAAAGAATATTTTGCGGTCAAAGCAACGCCAAATCCGTTTCTGATCAGAATCCTGCATGAATATGGCTGTGGCTGTGACTGCTCTTCATTAACGGAACTGATGCTTTCCGACGCTCTGGGAATCCGTGGGGAGGACATTATGTTTTCCGCCAATGACACGCCGGCGGAGGAGTTCCGGTTTGCCAGTGAGCTGGGAGCTGTCATTAATCTGGATGATTTTACCCATATCGGATTTCTGGAAAAGACCATTGGAAAGATTCCGGAAACGATCAGCTGCCGCTATAATCCGGGCGGGGTATATGAAATCAGTAATGGAATTATGGACAACCCCGGGGATGCCAAATATGGTTTTACGAAAGAACAGCTGTTTGAGGGTTACCGTCTGTTAAAAGAAAAGGGAGCGAAGCGCTTTGGACTGCATTCTTTTCTGGTGAGCAATACGCTGACTAATGATTATTATCCCGCGCTGGCAAAGACTCTGTTTGAACTGGCAGTAGAAATTAAGAAAGAGCTGGATATCGAAATCAGTTTTATTAATCTGTCCGGCGGGGTGGGAATCGCTTACAGGCCGCAGGAGACGCCGAATGATATCCGGGCGATTGGTGAAGGAGTACGAAAAGCATACCAGGAGATTTTAACGCCGGCCGGACTGGGAAATACAGCGATTTATACAGAAATGGGACGTTTTATGACCGGCCCGTACGGCTGTCTTGTAACAACGGCCATTCATGAAAAGCATACGTATAAAGATTATATCGGAGTGGACGCATGTGCGGCCAATCTGATGCGTCCGGCCATGTATGGTGCATATCACCATATTACGGTTATGGGAAAGGAAGATGCGCAGGCGGATCACAAGTATGATATTACTGGTTCCCTTTGTGAAAATAATGATAAATTTGCCGTGGACCGTATGCTGCCGCAAATTGAAAAGGGGGATCTGCTGGTTATTCACGATACCGGCGCACACGGATTTGCCATGGGTTATAATTACAACGGCAGACTGTGGTCAGCGGAAGTATTGCTGAAAGAAGACGGTACCCCGCAGCTGATCCGCCGTGCGCAGACACCAGAAGATTATTTTGCCACGTTTGACTGTTTCGATATATTAAAAGATATGAAACATCCGTATGTCTGACCGGCTTTTTCCTGCCTGCAGCATCTGGCGGCAGGCAGAGGCTGTATCTGATGAACGGGCGGATACCTGTCCGGAAAGTCCGCTTCCGCAGGTGCGGCTGGTGTACAGATAACAGGTATTATATGAATGGGCGGATGCCTGTCTGGGTAATCCGGTTAGAAAAATAAGAAAAAAATGTTGCATATAGAAATAAGATGTGCTAGAATACTTTTTGTCCGGATGCAGGATGGTACCGGACTGCAGGCAGATTTCCGGAGTGAATTCTGTAAGGCTGCCTGAAGCATGATTGCCGGCGTGTTGGAATTGGCAGACGAGGTGGACTCAAAATCCATTGCCAGCAATGGCGTGCGGGTTCAAGTCCCGCCGCCGGCATTAGAAGTTAACAGCCCGCAGCTCCCTGATATATCGGGGAGTTGCGGGTTGTTTTTATTCTGTTAGGAAAGAACGTCCTATAGAGTGAATCACGCCGGTTTTTTGTCTGAAGTATTGACACAGGTCCATTGCCCGATTATCATATGATCCTGTATAAAAAGGTGAGGAGGAAGCTGAATGAAATCCATATGTGGGACTGATTGTACAGAATGCGGATTAAACCGTGAATGTAAAGGATGCAGGGAAACAGACGGCCGGCCCTTTGGGGAAACCTGTATGGTGGCGGCATATTGTCAGAAGGGGGAGGCAGCGTTAAGGGAACTGAAAGAAAAACTGATAGAGGAATTGAACGGGCTGGATATTCCGGATATGGAAGAGGTGACAGATCTAAACCCGCTTAAAGGTTCTGTCATCAACATTTCTTACGGGCTGCCCGGTATGCAGTCCGCAAAATTCTGGAATGACAACAGCATTTATCTGGGAAACCAGCTGTGCAAAAAAGGCAGTGACAGATGTTATGGAATTGCGGCAGATGATAAATATCTGATGGTATCGGAATATGGAGCAAATGGTTCTGATGCGCAAATTGTTGTATTTAAACGCTGGAACAGGATCGCCGGTCTTTGTCCGGACAGTCATTGAAAGATTGGGATGAAACGTACCCTGGGAGAAAAAATGAAAGATATACATATCCACAATACGGACAGTCTGCTGGATCATATAGACAAAATCCATACAACGGAACTGGGAACCGGCAGGATTAAAAAAAATCTGAATTTAGAAACAGACGACGTAGTTCAATATTGTAAAAATATTATTTCAAATCCAGACTGCAGGATCTATAAGAAAGGTAAAAACTGGTATTGTGAAGCCGGTCATGTAAAAATAGTGGTTAATTCATATAGTTATACGATTATTACGGCACACAGGATAAAACCCTGACGGGACTCACCCGTCGTTCATAAAGCAAAGCCCCGGCGTCTGCCGGGGTGTTACCGGCTTCTGTATTCACATCCATAATATCTTTGTTTGATCAGAAAATATCTGTATACGCATTTTCTTAATCTTATTTCACAAAATATGTATAAATTTCAAAATAAATGTCCGGATATGCGGGGCTGAAACGTTATATAAACAGGGCGGATAAAAAAGAAGGACAGTCCGGGGGGGGGGGACCTGTCCGGATACACACTATGAAACGTTTTGGGCATGAGGGCAGAATGAAAAAGGGCAGTCGTCTGTGACGGGGATGCCCTGGCAAGGAGCGGCAGTTATGAACCGTATAAAACAAATAGCCGGCGGGGATATGCAGGCGCTGGAAGCGCTGTATGAGGCTTACAAAATACCAGTATACCGGCTGGCATTTTCGCTGACTAAAAACCGGGAAGCTGCGGAAGACATTACACAGGATACGTTTCTGAGAATTCAGGAAAAAGCCGGCACATATCGTTTCCATACCAGCGAGGCCGCATGGATCTATAGCATTGCCCGCAATCTTTCTTATGATATGCTGCGCAGACGGCGGCCGGGACTGGTGGAAGATGAGTCATTGCTTTTACAGATTCCCGCAAAGGAAGGCAATCCGGAACAGGGGGCCTATGCTTTTGTGGATCTGATTTCAGGACTTTCCGTCAGGGATGCGGAAGTAGTCAGTCTGCGGATACTGGCGGATCTGTCGTTTAAAGAAATCGGCAGGATTACCCATACAACAGCCAGTGCCTGCGGGAAACGGTATGGGCGTGCGCTGCAGAAGCTGCAAAAACAGATGAAGGAAAACCAGTAAGTTTTACAAAATGAAACCGGGCGGAAATGGCCGGGCGGGCTGGTCTGGCAGAAGCTGGAAATGGAGGGTTATTATGAAAAATGGCAAAACGACTGATTTAAAAGATCACCTGCGGGAAACAGAAGCGGCGTTGCGGCAGGCGGCAGAAACAATGCCGGTGCCGGAGAAAACGGTACCAGTGCTGCCGGAAACATTATCCCGCCATAAAGTCATAGATCCGTGGCGAATAACGGGCCGTGTGGCGGCGGTACTGACAGTATTTATCCTGCTGGGCGGCAGTACGGCGGCAATGGCAAATCCTGCCCTGCGGGAGGCTGTAATCAGTTTTCTGGGCGGCAGGGACAGGGAGGAGGTGCCCTATGACAGGCTGGATTCCACAGAGCCATCCGGTGGCGGGGCGGACGGAAAGACGGAAGATACATCCGTGACCGCCGGTAGTGTGACGTTATTACGTACAAAGGCGCTGGACCAGCATTTTACAGCGACTTATTTATCCAGTCCGGACTATCTGGATACGATCCTCACACCTTCCGGAACAGAACTGTTTTACACCCTGGACGCAGCGGGCAGGCGGACGTATTATCAGCTGAAAGATGGCGCCTTAACGGCTGATACGCCAGGGGTCCGCACCAGAAAGGGAAGCATAACATTTTGCGGCCTGCCCGGAGTCATGGATGTAAACGGGGATGTAAGCGCCGGATCTGTCCGGTATGTGGAAATACCGTTTACAGTTACATGGCAGCAGTGGGAGCAGGATATTCTTGTGCTGGAAGATTCCTTGCAGCGGTTTGCCCTGGACAGCAGATTTGTGGAAACAAAGGATGGCACACCGCCGCCGGATAATCATGAAGGTTCTTTTTACGCCCGGGGGATCGCAGGGAACACGGATCAGGTTGTTGTATATTTTGTGCTGGACGCACAGACCTGCGGGTACCAGTATCCGTTTCTGTTTAATATCCATACCGGCGAAGTGCGGGACCCGCTGGCCGGGGTGGACCTGTCCGCTTATGACTGCATCACGGATCTGACTATCAGCGATGACCAAAGAAGCGCCTCCGCAATGGCAGGAAAAGACCGGGCGTCCCGCAGAAAAATTTCCATAGATCTGGCTACCGGCAGGATCACGGAAAAAAGAGAGCCTGCGGCGCCGGTGGAAGATGTGTTTCTATCCTCTGTTACTGGTGAACATACGGTATTCTACATTACAGGTACAGAGGAATGCATGGAGGGATATCTGTATGACGAACGCAAAGGCAGATCTGAAAGACTGTTTCATGATGCAGCCTGGGGACTGATGTGGGAAGAAGGGACGGCGGATACTTATGTGGAGCTGACCGGCGGAAATTATGCGGTTATTTACAAAGAGCCGGAAAACAAAGTATATCTGCTTAATCTGTCTGATGGAAGCCGCCAGCTGCTCAAAGGAATTCCTGTGAGCCGCAGCATACACTTTTTCTGGAATCCCGGATACAGTATGCTTTCAATAACCAGGGACGGAAAATGGGGGACCAGGAGACTGGCGTTTTTAATTCCGGGCACAGACCATGCGTGGTATTTTGACCGGAATCCGGTGAAAGGTATTCAGGAGCAGTCCGCCTCCTGGTATGGGGAGCGGGGCTATCTGATCCGGGCCTGGTCAGAAAAGCGGAAGAGGCATTATCTGTATCTGTATGAATATATGCCTTAGAGCGAGTTAGAAAAATCATTCCCAGCATCCGCACTCCCCATTTTGTATCCTGAAGGGCATATGCCAGAAAGCATTTTTCAGACACGCTCTGGTACTACAGCGAACAATGCCATATAATGCATGGTTATCTTTCATTTCATGCAACAGATCAGCTGCGGATGAATGTATATTTCCCGGACGCCGGGGAAAGGCAGCCGGTCCCTGCCGGCATTCCGGTTCCGAAAAGCGGGAATCCCTAAGTTTTCTGCCGGGAAAACATTCATACCGGACGGACCAGTGCCCATCCGCCATCCCTGGCTGAGGGGCACCTTTCAGGGACGTCCGTGTCCCTGAATCCTGAAAACAGGCAGAAAACAAAGAGCTTCCTGCTTTTCTCCACAGTCATGCCTTCAGGGACCGGCTGCCTTCCCCCGGCTGTTTCCGGCAGAATATACACATGCCCGCCCTGATTTCCATGCCTGCGCCGGAAGCCTCCATACGGCACACAGGGAAAAGCATCTGTATTGGGACGGATGATCCGGAAATTCCGGCAGGCGTTTTCCGGACCGGAGGCAGCTTACCGCAGACGGGCATACTGCATATACCGGCAGAACGGCCTCCTGTGTTCTGCCGTCAGATTAATAACCGGTTTTACACATAATTCTTCCGGAAACCGGTCCGTCCGGTATGAAAGCCTTCCGTGCGGAAATCCCGGAACTGCCTGCTTTCCGGAGGAGGAACGTGCCAGACGGTACATAAAAATTGACAATAAGCGGGGCATGCTGCTGTTTAGTAAAATTTACATTTTAATTACGTTTCATTTATATTGATAAATAGCGTGGGGAAAGTTTACCTTTCAATGTTTTTTAAGGGGTACATCTTAAAAACAGACCAGTGTTCATTTATTTTATCATAATAGTCATACTCTTCGAGCATCTGAAATGCATTTTCATCAGAACAATAGGCATAGCCTGTTAAATTGCCGGTGCTTCCTGTTGTAAAAAGAATCGCTACACTTTTATCCCTTTTTCTGTAGAGGATATCTGAGTCACATAGAATATGGGAATTTATATCAATACATTCTCCCTCTGTATCATTAATGAGTGAAGGAATTGTTTCTTTAACTACCTGTTCATACCGGCTTTCAAGAACATGGAAACGTATTTTTTCAGTCTGGTAATAGAGTTCAAGTGCGGGATTCATGGCAGTGTCGAGTAAAAATGCAATGCACAGGTCAATAAATACCATTCCGGCTTTTTTCATAAATATATCAGTAATACTTAAAATAAAGAAAAAGATGCTGATGAAAAAGCGTCCGTAAGTGAATGAAAAAAATATAAAACTATGAAAAAGATTCTGATGAAAGTCATAATAAGAGCTTTGTGGCGCATTAATTTCTGTTTCATTTCAAAATACCTCCAGTCGGATCACATATCGTGTATATAAAATATAATCTTCTCAAAAAAGAAAATCAAGAATCTGTCTGCTATCGGTCTTTTTTCTGCTGTAAATGGCTCATGTATCGAGAAGCATAATAGGGAGGAAGGCATTAGAGATAAAGGATAATAAAATAACAGGGTAATAAAAATGCCATGATATTTCCAGTATAAAAATAACGGAAATATCATGGCAGATGCCGATTATAGTTTATGCAGTTCCGGGTTTATTTATGGTGCGTCATTATAGCCCTCATCAATTGCCGGCCAGTCAGTCGTTTTATCTTTAGGATCGAATTTAGCAACGACCAGGCTTCCGGTATGGAGTACATTCAGTGTAAATAAAAATTTCCCTGTATACCCATAGTTATAATTGCCGACCCACTCTGGTGTCCGGTGCTGGTTTTTCTTTCCTCCATATGAACAGCAGAAAGTCTTTCCTTTATATTTGTAAACTGCTTTATAATCCCATGCACCTTTTTTCCTGACAAGCCCTACCCGGTAGCCTGCTGTTGTCAGCCACGGATCAATCCCGGCAGTGGGATTGAGCATCTGGGATTTTAACATGCTGTTATAAAAATCTTTGATCTGCTTATCATTATTAGAGCATGTTGTTCCTGCATTCCAGGTGTTCAGTCCGCAGTGGGAAGAAGCTGCCGCTGCTGTGTTCTGGACAGGATCTATGTACATTTCTGCTGGATCAGCCTGTTGCTGCGCTGAAATATTTTCGATGATTTCATCTGTCAGGGCTGGTGTATAGAAATCCATTGTTTTTGATGTTATGCCTAAAAGCTGCAGGTCAATTGCATGGTTCCATATCGGAATTACATCTGCTAATGTTTGAAAAGCAGTTAAATTTTTTTCGGGCCCGATTACATCATAATTAAGCGCTATGTGGCCGTTTGTATCAATATATACGCCGCCGTTTTTTTGAAGCGTATCCCATAATGTTATGAATTCTGTGTCCGGTTCTGATTTTTCCAGTGACCATTTAGGGCGGAGCTGGTTTAAGTCATCCATTGTCCTGCTTATATCCAGTCTGCCGGATTCATTATAAGTTAAATCTGGCTGGATGGCTGTCTGCGGAGAACTGGAAGCTGCCCATGCTGCTGTCGGGGTCATCATGGCTGTGCTGAGTAAAACTGCTGTTAAAGAAAGTAACCTTTTTTTCATTCATATATCCTCCTGAAATGGTATTGTAATCATAAAAATGATTACACATTTAGTATATTAAAAATCTTAGCAGGATTCAGCATATTGTACATAATCGGTCGTTTTATGGATGTAATCGGCTGTTTCTGCTGCTGTTTTGATTAAATATCATTTTCAAGGAAGATATGCTGGCTGTTTTTTACTGTGGCAGATTTCATATTTTCTGAAAATCCTACAAGGCCTATTGTCAGTTTGAAGCAGCCGTCCTCTGTACGGAAGTTCATTCGCCCGCCGTAATGATCCAGCACTTTTTGTACACTGTATATTCCATATCCGTGGTTCTCCTTATCTGTTTTTTCAGTTTCCGGAATTCCATTCTTCTGGCTTATTTCTATTTTGACAGGGTTATTTAATACGATAACTGCCATGCGCTTCTGCCTTTTGCATGAAAAATACAGCCAGCGGCTGGATGGTTTATCCTGTCTTAGGTTTGATTCTATCGCATTATCCAGAATATTCGAGAACAGTGCGCAGATATCGGCCGGCTGAAGAATCAGGCCGGACATATCATCACATTCAAGCTCGACGCGGATGCTGCCCCTGCGTGCATCCTGCAGCTTTCGGTTCAGGATCAGGTCTAATATAGGGTGGTTTGTCCAGACACGGCTCTGGCCGCGTGACAGCTCCCCGCAGATCTGCTGCACATAATCCAGTGCGGCATGGTTCTGTCCCTCCATAATCATATCATGGAGGGCGGACATGTGGTTTTTTATATCATGCAGCAGGGCAGCTTTTTCTTTTTGTGCTTTTAAAAGGGATTGGTAATTATCCTCAAGCATCTGGAATTTTAAATGCAGCATTTTATCCCTTGCCCGTTCTTTCTGCAGTGTCCACAGTGCAAAAATTACGGCCCCAGCGAAAAAGAATGCCATCCAGCTTATCACCAGCCGTTCCGCTATCAGCCTTTTATAAACTCTTTGAAAGTAAATGACGCATAAAGCAAGGGGCAGCATGGCCGGAATATACATATTTTCCAGGTGTTTTTTATATAAGTTCTGCAGAGAGGCACTGCAGGCCGGGTGTTTATGGATAATTTTCAGGTTCCAGAAAAGAAATGCTGCAAAAAGCAGAAGGTACAATCCGCGGCAGGCATTTCTGGCTGTCAGTATGTCGGGACTTATGCCGAAGCTTTCTATAAAGATGCTGCACAGCGACATCAAAAACAAATCAAGGAGAGACAGCAGCGCCCAGAGGCTGAATGCACTGCAGAAAGCTGTTTTTCTGCAGTCCGTGTACAGGAAGGCCGACAGGATGCCGGCCATGAATGCATTCCCAATAAACGCTGCATGTGAAAAAAGATCCGGCTTAAAATAAAAGCCGCAGAGCAATTCCAGGAATGCGGGGATAAGTGCAGCCGATAATGCCGCTGCGGGGCATCCCTTTTCTTTCCTGCATGGCGGGAATGCACAGGCGAGCCGGAATGTGGCGCAGGCTTTCACAAATGTATTGATAAATTCACTTCCATAATAAAAAAATTCCATCATAAACGCTCCCAGAATGCCAGCATTTTTACTTCAAAATCTTTTTTCATCCGCCGGCTGCAGTGGAGGACGGCTCCCGAGTCCAGTTTTACTTCATCTTTATTAAATTCAGCAATGCGCATAAGATTTACGATCTGCCCGCTGTTGATATAGGCAAATTCTGTTTCGGGAAGTTCGGAAAAAACAGTTTTCAGCGGTTTTCTTTCCACATACTGGGCGCCGCTGCAGTAAAAGACAGCATCCTTGCCGTTTCTTTCTATGTAGAATATGTCGTCAAGGCAGACTTTTTCATATGCAGAGCTTTTTCCGACAAGAAAGCTTTTTGTCTGGCGTTTCCTTGATTCTTCCCTGCAGATTTTCTGCAGCACTTTTTTCAGCTCCCTGTCATATTCTTCTTTCAGTATATAGTAAAATGCGCCTATTTTTATGCTTTGAAGCGCGTATCTTTCATAAGAAGTAATGAATACGATATAGGACTGTGCGGAAAGACGCATAATAGATTCAGCCAGATTCAGCCCGCTTATTCCGGGCATTTCGATATCCAGAAAATAAATATCGTACTGCAGCCCCTGCTTCAGGCAGTCTGCCAGGCCTGTTCCGCTTTTATAAATTTTTACTGCCGGTTTTTCCGGATCCCAGAACTGCTGGATGATCCGGCAGATTTTCCGGGCAAACAACTCATCGTCATCCACAACGGCTATTCTAAAACGGCTGTTTTCTTTATTCATTTTCGTTCCTCCAGATTTCGTATGGTGAAATGCATGACGGAAGGCAGCCTGATATATCCTGCACTTAATGGTCTGCTTTTAAATAATCATGATTTCTGGAAGGGCTAAAAGCCGGTTATTTATAAAAATATCATAATTATACAGGTAGTTCAATCCCTGCAGTAATGAAAAATATTGATGCTGTCCAGTCTGATAATCCTCATAACTTTCAGAAAGCTTTACAGCAGCAGGATACTGCTGATACAGTCAGTCGCAGGAAATAGAACAGTTCCCGCAGGCAAAGAAGCGGATGGCGGCACTTTTGAAGAAAGGTGAGAAGCTGGCGCCGGATATGTGGCGGTCACAGATGCAGTCTGTAAAAGCGGAAATGGACGGCATGCATCCGCAGCGCGCGAAACTGGCTGCTGAACTGGCATGGGCGGAAGTGATCGCTTACAATAAAAGCAGTTTTGAGCGTGAAGAGGCAAACCGCGCCAGACAGAGGCAGAGGCAGGCGGACAGGACAAAAAGGAGGGGACAGGAGATTTCTATTTGAAGCAGAAAAATATCAGCAGACAGTATCATGTGGCAGTTTTGCAGCAGATATTTTTATATGGAGGACTGAATGGGGGATGGAAAAGGAAACAGGGACAACAGGAGAAAGCCGGTAAAAATTGTAGTAAAGCCCGTTTACGCCGGCAGTAAAAGCATGGCTGACGTATTCTCCGGCGTGGCCCTGGAAAATATCAGGCGGAAGATGAATGACAGACAGCCGCTTTCAGGCATCTGAAAAAAATCAGGAAATATGGGGAAAAGCCTTGAAAGGCGGCAGGGATACCGTTATAATTCTCGTAACTGGACAGCGGGATGTCCTGCATGAAACGGAGGGATTATTATGGCAGGGCAGGCCACAAAAACAAAATATAAGGCAGCCTTATACTGCAGGCTGTCAAGGGATGACGGGAACGTGCAGGAAAGTTCCAGCATCCAGACACAGAAGGAGATGCTGGCGCGGTATGCGAAAGAGAACGGGATCAGCGAAACGCATTATTTTATTGACGACGGATTTTCCGGCGTGAGCTTTGACCGCCCGGCATTCCAGGAAATGATCGCGGAGATTGAAAAAGGGAACATTAACTGTGTCATTACAAAGGATTTGTCGCGTCTGGGCAGGAACTATCTGGAAACGGGCGTATATATTGAAATGTTCTTTCCCGGAGCACCACGTCCGCTACATAGCCGTCAATGACGCGGTTGACACGATGGAGCAGGAATCAGCCGATTTCACGCCGTTCCGCAATATCATCAATGAACTGTATGCAAAAGATACATCGAAAAAGGTAAAAAGCGCGAAGCGGGCAAGGTTCCTCGACGGGATGTACATTTCGACAAGCGCGCCGTATGGATATAAAAAAGACCCGGCAGACAGGCACAGGCTCGTTATTGACGAACGGTATGCGCCGACAGTCAGGATGATCTTTTCACTGGCAAAGGACGGTATGGGGATCCTGCAGATACGGAATTACATCAACAGCAGGCAAAAACACTGGAAAAGGAACTTCGGGCGAAAAAAACAAGGCTTTCAGAAGTAGACAACCTGTTCCAATCTCTTTATGAGGATAAGCTGAACGGGAAAATTTCAGAGCGCAACTATCAGATGATGAGCAGGCGGTATGAGGAAGAACAGGCTTCACTGGAACAGGCAATCAGTGAGATGGAAAAGCAGCAGGAGGAAAGCGGCAGGGAAAAGAACAATATCGAACAGTTTACCAGGATAATCAAAGATTATGCCGGGATTGAGGAACTGTCCGCCGCGCTGCTGAATGCGCTTATCGAAAAAGTCACAGTTGGCGAACCGAAAGAAGTAGACGGGGAGCGCATACAGGAAGTAAAGATTTATTATAAGTTCATAGGGAACATAAGTTAGGAAGGACATATTTTGTCGGTAAAATGGGGATTTCCCCATGTGCCGTTGAGTATGTCCTTATGAGACGGAACAGCGGCAGGGGCAGCGCGCCTTTCCCCGGCGTCCGGAAGATACGGCTATCTTCCGGCTGCCATAATTAAAAATGAAAGATAACCATGCATGATCAGGTCTTGTTCGCTGTAGTATCAGAGCGTGTCTGAAAAATGCTTTCTGTAAGATGTGCCCAGAGGGCATGATATACCCGGAAGGGCATGATATAGGAGATTTGTGCCAGATGAAGGGCGCATACCCGGGAGGGCACGATGTAGCGGGCCATGTTGATGAAATTCAGGATGAAGTGTATGGAACTGATGCGGGAATTACGGGGAAAATCCGGTGATGTGTACCGGAAGGGAAGAAGCTGCCAGAGTCAGCCCGCCGCAGGCGGAGTATCCGGCAATGCCGGGCCGGATACTTATTATGCGATTCTGAATATACTTATAGAAGTCAGGCTGCATCTTTTAACAAAAGTGAAATGCTGCCCTTTACATTTCCCAAAGCGCCGTCCGGGGCCCGAAGATACAGCTGGTATGTTCCGGGTTTTGCTGCCGCAGACCTGACAGTGAAATCCGCAGTGCATCTTAGTGGTTCCCCAGGTTGTCGCAGATTGTTTACAGACCAGTAGACTACATTCTTCTTCTTGCTCCTGGCGAAAAAAACATGCAGTCTTTTTCCGGTTTCCGCTGAGATGTCATAACAGATTCTGTCTCCGTCGGACAATTTGTATTCTCCCAGGAAGATGGATTTTCCGGCTGCTACTTTCCTGAAATTGACGGGGATAATTTTCATATCAGCGTGATCGTCCGGGTCATTTGTGTCCCCTAATAGTTTCGTCACTTCTGACTCTGTCATATAGGCAACGCCTGTGATCTTATCCTTTTTGTTGCGCACAATTCTGATATTGACAGTTCCTTCCGGGTTCATATTCAGCGTACAAAGGGATTTGCCGGACCGGATATCCAAAAAGATGCTGACAAGCTGCCCCTGGTAGTAATAATCCCTGCCGTCCATCGTAACGCCTGCCGCCAGGTATTCTTTCGCCTGCGCTTCGGTCCATACGTTCTTCTGTCCGCCGCTCTGGCCTGGTTTACCAAAAAGTATGGATTGAAATGCCAGATTTCTGTCTTTCAGGGCTCTGTCCAGCCAGGCCTCCAGATCTGCTTCCTTCATGTTATCTGTCAGGGCAGAGAAAAATGCCGGTTTTCTGTCTGTATACGCTTTATCCGCAAAATCAGTAAGCAGAGAAGAATTTTCGTCAAGTCTGCGCACGGCAACAGAGAAAAAAGTAATGTCTCCGTCAGCATAGAGTTTTTCAAGCCATTCCTTTTGTGTGTCTTTATCCAGCTGGTAGAAGACAGTTTCAAACAGTGGCAGGCTGCCGGCCTCATAGTACCGCTTCGCCAGGGCCGCATAGTCACTGTTGCCTGTTTTCCTTTGTGCGGAGGATTTGTCCATAATCTCCTGTGAGATATCCGCTGTGTGGTCAACTGTTGCAGCGACAGGATATATGCCAACGAAAGCCGACCCGGATATTACACACAGCGTCAGCGCACTTGTTAAAAAGTTTATCGCATTTGTTTTTTTGTTAAATTTCATAATCGCACTGATCCTCTCTTTCAATAGTTGCTTATTTTCACTTAAAGTGACAGCTCCGGAATTCTCATGATATCTGCCGATTGCCGCCATAGCGTTAAGTAAGGTTTTTCCGTAGTCCTGCGCATTGCCGCTCCCCATTCTGGCGAGGACAGCTTCATCACAGGAAAATTCACATGCTCTGGTAATTTCCCGGCTCATAAGATGTACAAGAGGATTAAACCAATGAAGACAGACTGTAATCTGCGCCAGCCATTTATAGAATATATCCTTCCGCTTATAGTGCGTCAGCTCATGCAGGACAATATAACGAAAATCCTTTTTAGAAATTTCCATTCCGGGCAGTACAATACAAGGATGAAAAAAACCGGTCAGCAGTGGTGAAGAAACCAGAGGATTGACACATAGATCAACTGGTTTTTTGATACCTGACTGTTCTGCGACAATGGAAAGCTGGTCTAACAGTTCAATGTCAGAAACCGGGGTTAATCCGGCTTTGATATATCGTATAAAGCTCTGACAGATTGTTATTTTTCGTATCAGCAGGCTCAACGCAGCCACCAGCCAGAACAGGAGAATATGATTCATCAGCCATACTCTGATATTCTGGAAGGAGTGGGCTGTTGCCAGATTCTCTGCCGGATGATTCTCAGTTTCGTTGTCCGGCTCTGTTCCGATAGAGGGAGTTACAACGTCTTTTGGAGTGTCCGGCGGGGACTGTTGCTGAGGCGGTAAAGGAGCAGCTGACCGTGAGACTGCCTGACCGACAGCCTGATAGGTCTTTCCCAGCAGACTTACTTTTGGTCCGAAAGGGAGTAACAACCGCAGAATGACAACAAGCCAGATGTAATACTGCCACTGACGGCTGATTTTGTCTTTCAGAAATCGTTTTCCCCAAAGCAGGATCAGGATAAGTAAACTGCCAGAAAAGGACATGGACAGGAAGATTTTCAAAATTTCGTTCATTGCTTCTCTTTCCTTTTCTCCAGCAGCTGTTTTAATTCTTCGTATTCTCCGTCTGTCAGCAAATCGCCCTGAATCAAAGTAGAAACCAGTTCTTTTGCGCCTCCCTCATAAACCTTATCCAGAAAATATTTTGTTTGTGCCGCCTGATACTCCGTTTCAGAAACGAGCGTGGTATATTCGTTGCGGCGGCCGATTTTTCTGGCGCTTAAAAAGCCTTTGTTCATCAGCCGTGACAACAGTACAATCAGTGTATTCTTTTGACACGGCCTGCCTTTTGCGGCCAGACCGTCCATAATATAGGAAAACAACGTCACCTCCTCCGGGTTCTCCCACACAATTTTCATGATTTCCAGTTCTGCGTCGGATATCTGATATACCAGGTTTACCACCTCCTTAATGTATAACATAATGTTGACATTAAAAATATAACATGTTGTTATACTATTGTCAAGCCGATATCTTCCAAAGAAAACAGAAAATGTTTTGGTGTTCATTCAGGAGAGATGCGTTCCTGTTTCAAATACGTTCTGGAATATAAAAATTTTAAAAACATGACACAGGATGTCAGGATATATGTGTTATTTTATAAACGTAGCAATACAGTAAACAAATACAGCACAAAATGAAAAGACGGAGGAAAGAAACATGAATGAAATGAATCAGAAATTTTGTCAGAGTTGCGGTATGCCGCTGGGAAATACGGATGAACTTTATGGGACCAATGCCGGCGGCGGCAAAAACGAAGACTATTGCAGCTATTGTTTTCAAAACGGCAGTTTTACCTTTCAGGGAACCATGGAAGAAATGATAGGCCAGTGTGTGCCGGGGATGGCCGCCGCTCATCCGGAAATGAAAGAAGCGGAAATAAAAAAAGGAATGATGGAATGGTTCCCAACGTTAAAGCGCTGGAAAAAATAATCACAGGGCAGTCTGCGCCTGCGTACCGGCCTGTCTGATCTCTGGTAAGGCCAGCCGGGTTTTATGTGCGGGAAACGATTTTCCCTGTATGCGGCGGTCCGGGCACTATAAAAGTGCCGGCCGGGACCGTGGGAATATGGTTCACGCAGGGAATGATCCGCCTGTCAGGACTGCCACCGCCGGCCGGGACCGTGGGAATATGGTTCACGCAGGGAATGATCCGCCTGTCAGGACTGCCACCGCCGGCCGGGACCGTGGGAATATGGTTCACGCAGGGAATGATCCGCCTGTCAGGACTGCCACCGCCGGCCGGGACCGTGGGAATATGGTTCACGCAGGGAATGATCCGCCTGTCAGGACTGCCACCGCCGGCCGGGACCGTGGGAATATGGTTCACGCAGGGAATGATCCGCCTGTCAGGACTGCCGGTGCGTCAGTCTGCGCTGATACGCAGACTGATCTATTGTCCGCCGCTACATTCTGCCTGCCTTTACACGTAAAATAGTATAACCGGCCAGAGCCATTCCGGCTGCGCATATTCCGGCCGCACAGAATCCTTCTATATAAGGAATTTTGGTGAACGTATACAGGTCATTGGTAAAATAAAAAGCACAGTACATGATTTTCACAGCGGCTATGGTCACGGCGGCAAACAGCGGCACCACCTTTAACAGCAGTGTGATATAATTTGCGCTGCTTCGTGACAGGAAAAATATAACGCCGGCTACGCCAAAGGATATAAGGTAGCACATTACGGTCAGTGCCAGGCGCCACGTCCCGTGCGTCCAGTCCGGCCAGCACCAGGGCGTAGACAGAAAAGAATACATTCTGCATGGAAAGAAAACGCTGGTGCCATGTCTGGCAAACAGCAGGTAAAACAGCAGCAGATTCAGCGTCGTCAGCAGAAATGCGGAAAGCATGACAGACAGAAACTGGATGTTTACAATTCTGCGTCCATGTCTGGAACTGTACTGCAGCGGGTACATCCGGCTGAGCCGGTCATGTACGGACAGCGGTGAGAGCAGCAGACAGATGGACAGGCAGATCCAGACCAGTACGAGGCCGGTAAAAGAGCTGATCATTTCCGGTACTTCCCAGGGCAGGATGTTCTGCCACAGATGATCTTTCCCAAAAAAGGTCTGTTTTACGTGCTCATATTCTTTTTGTGAAAAACTATTATTGTCACTGGATATTTCATGATCCGGTCCGAAAGCCTGCTTTTCCTTCCAGATATCCAGCACCAGCCGCAGCGCCTGAATCCGGCCGTCCACATTGTCTGTGGCGCTGCCCTGCATCTCATTAAGAAGGCGCATACAGTCAGCGTACTGTTCATTCTGGTCAGCGGATGCTCCTTCCGGAATCTGTGTAAGAGATTTTTCCTGAAACCGTATATAATCGTCATATGTCTGTAGTTTATATTTTTTTGCCGGCAGAACTGGATTTTAAATACTGTTCTGCGTCTTTGATCAGCTCCTTTAGCCAGTCATCGGCTTTTTCTATGTTTTTTTCTGAAAGACTGGTACCATATTTCCGCACCAGCGTACTGGTGACGGACAGGGTACCCTGACCGCTGCTGACGCCATAATTATCCGGAAATATGCGGATGGCAGTTTCTAAAAACATCGTATAAAATACAAATCCAAAGATGGCGAGCACAGGAAGGATTCCGGGCCGCCATATTTTCTTTAATTCTTCTTTTAACATGTTTCCTTTTATTCTCCTTAGTCAGTATAAGTCTTTTTTATGAAAGTAATGGAAACACCATAACAGCAGGGCGGAGCATACAGCCACGCAAAAAAGTGCGGCTGCGCATTCCTGCCAGGGCACCAGCCCGTGAATGCCCATATCGGTAAACCACAGCGGCACAGACCACCACAGGGCAGCCGGAGACCAGAGCAGTAGTTCATAAGCTTCCCACTGTGCGCTGTTGCCGGTCTGTACGATCAGTCCCATATTGACGGCTGAGAGTATGGACACAAGCAGAAATCCAACATAGCTGTTTCTGGTAACCAGTCCGGCGCAGTAACCGGATATATAAAAAATAAGTACTGTTACGGCGCCAAGCAGCAGTACCGCCGCCAGATACGTGCCCATAGTAAATGATTTCCAGGGAATAAACGGCAGTTTCAGGGATAACAGGCCCGTATAATAAAACTGTGTGGACATGCTGGTCCGCCAGATATCCCCAGGCTGCCAGATAACAGTATAAATCAGGCAGGAGATAGCGGCAGTGAACCAATAGACGGTAAGGGCGCACAGTCCGCCGGCTGCCAGTTTGTCCCGCTGGATCATCCGGCCCCGTCTGCTGGTACAGACCACAGGCCGGGTCCCGCAGAGCTGTTCGTGTCCGCAGATGTACAGCGCCATAAATACAGCCATCAGTATGCCCTCCGCAATGACTGCCGGGCACAGCCGCCGGAACAGGCTGTCCAGCAGGTGTTTTGTCATGCCTGCGGCTCCCACATCCAGGGAAGCGTCCTCACGGTCCAGCTGCTGTACCCGCTGCCGCTGTTGCTGGTATTTCCATAACAGGGCGTCCGCCGGCCATCCGTCAATGCGATAGCCATTCAGTAACAGCCGTGCGGTATCCATGGGATCGTACTGCTCAAAAATATCCGCCGCACCCTTTGTCTCATCTATAAGCGTCTGTCTGTAATCTGACGGGGGAAGCTTTTTTGCCTGTGCGTCAAAGGCGCCGCCCATCCGGCTGCCGGTGGTTTTTCTGGCTTCTTTTACGTAGTTTAAATAGCCGGAATCATAGTAACTGTCTGCCACAATCATCCAGTTGAACAACAGGCACAGCAGCAAAAAGATACTAAGGGCCGGCATGGCGTAAAGTTTTTTAATTTCCCAGGATATCAGGCGGATGTCCGGCCGTTGTTTTATGATTCTCATGGTATTACCTCCCAGGCTGGTCTCTGTAAATGTATAAAAAGGCGTCTTCCAGGTTTGGAACTGCCGGGGGAATATTTTCCAGCGGACGCTCTGTGGCCAGCCGTATTACCGTACCCTGTGGGCCCTGGCGTTCGCCCAGTACAAAATCTTCATTTGTGAGTGGAAAATCCGCAGGTACTTCGTACAGCTTTCCGTCCAGTCTGGCGCACAGATCCGCCGGCTGGTCACAGCCATAAATCCGGTGATCCCGGATCATAATAATCTGGCGGGCAATTGTCTCAACGTCGGATACAATGTGGGTGGACAAAATAACAATCCGGTCGCTGGAAAGCCGGTGAAGCAGATTGCGGAAGCGCACCCGCTCTTTAGGGTCCAGTCCTGCGGTGGGCTCATCCAGAATCAGCAGTTTCGGATCGTTCATCATTGCCTGGGCAATGCCCACACGCTGGATCATACCGCCGGAAAACTGCCGCATTTTTTTATTCCGGACATCTGTCAGGGAAACCAGTTCCAGCAGCTGTGAAATCCTTGTTTCAGCCGTCCGCCGGTCGATGTACTGCAGTGCGGCGATGTACTTTAAAAACTGTACAGGAGTATAATTTTTATAATAGCCTGCCTCCTGGGGCAGGTAGCCAAGCAGCCCCCGGTATGTCTCCCCCAGGGCGCTGATTTCTTCCCCGTTCCATCGTATGGCGCCGCTGGTGGGAAACAGCAGTGTGGTCAGCATTTTGATCAGCGTGGTTTTTCCGGCTCCGTTGGGAGCCAGCAGACCGTAGACGCCGTTTTCAAAGATCAGGTTTACATCTTCAAGCGCCGTAAATGTTCCGTATTTTTTGTTACATGTTCCACAGAAAGCATATGTTACCTCTTTTCGCTGTATAAATTTATTTCATCAGAATTGTATACCAGAATGTGTCCGGATCAGTGAATGTCATTCCGGACATGCGATCCGGGTCCGGTCTTAAGATATCTGGCGTATTTCAAAGGAATAGGTTCGTATCATTTTCAGATAGAGCAGGGCAAAGACGCCTGCGCATACCAGAAATACTGCGGTAGGTATACCATCCAGAATCTGCGGTCTGTACGTCCGGGCGGTCAGCAGTGTGAGGCTGACGGCGGTCCATAGTGCTGGGGCGGCTGCGAAAGAGAGCCGGTTCATCCACGTCCATTCCATCAGCATCTGTATCCACGCATAAAAAAATAAAGACGTAAAGGACAGGCTGACCAGCCGCGGCGCAGAATACGTTTCACCGGAAAAACAGCCCAGATACAGACTGACGACGGCGGATAACAGCATGGATGCGCCGGCGTACAGCAGCAGGCGCACAGCCGTCAGTCTGGACAGGGACAGCCGGCAGACACACAGAAACGGGTACATGCCGGCCATTCGTTCTTTCCAGACGATCAGCAGATGCAGCAGGGCATATAGCAGCGGGGAAGCCAGAAATACAAGCAGATACAGCAGAGTGGCTTCTTTTGCGGCTGCCCATACAGCCGCCCACAGACAGCCGTCCAGCAGCAGCGCCAGCAGCATGCAGTCCCATACGCCAAAAAATATGCTGTAAAAGCCGGCGGTACGCAGGATCTGCCATAGCAGCCGCAACGGTCTGCGGGGCGGGGACACGCCGTTTGCCACGATGAAAGCAATGCTTTGTTCTTTTTTTGTTTTATCTGGAAATTCAGTTTCACGAAATTGAATCATGATTGATCAGCTCCTTTTTTAGTTTTGACACAAACCGGTAATATTGCGCCTTGATTTTTGCCTCCGGTTCAGATACAGCCGCCGCTATTTCCGGAAAGGAATATTCGCCATATACCCTCAGCCGGAATAATTCCTGCAGATGGGGGCTGGCCCGGCGCACCAGCTCTTCCATCTGTTCCAGCAGCTGCTTATTGTACAGATCTCCGGCAAAATCCGGCGTTACGGCCTGTGTATCCGGACAGTCGTCTTCCAGCGGCTGAAAAAACTGTGTCTGCTGTTTTCTGCGCATGTCAATGACTTTGTGGGTGGCGATGTGGTACAGCCAGGTACGAAACCCCGCTTTTTTTGCGTCATAAGACGCCAGGGAGCGCAGCATGGCCAGAAAACATTCCTGGGTCAGATCCAGGGCGTCTTCCCGGTTTCCGGTCTGGCGCCAGACAAACACATATATTTCATCATAATAGCGGCGTACCAGCGCATCCGCAGCTTTCCGGGAGCCGTGGCGGACGATGTCGTGTATCCATTTTTTTCCTGTTTCAGGTTATCACCTCCAGATGTGCGGAATCGTCGGATGAATGTAATGTTATGTAATATTGTGTTATGATACTGATATATTCGTAACCGCCGCAGAATCGTTGCACATTTTGTGCAAATTCTGTCATATCCGGACCGGCCGTTCCCGTTTGTGTCAGATGTGATATGTTGTGAACTGTAGATGTAAATATTTCCGGTAAATGTGTCATTTGGCGGAAATGTACATCTGTAAAAATACAACATATGCGGCTGGCTAATTTGTGGTAAATGGAAACCTGCAGATGTTGTGGTAAAGGAAGAAGGTGATAATCCTTTTATTCATATGTGTAAAAAATTTAAAAGCGGGAGCTGGCAGGACGGAGAAACGGCTTCTTATTGACAATAAGAAATGGGTTATCACCGTAGCGGCATTTGCTTTCGTTTTTGTATTTGCACCCATAGGGCTTTTCCGGCTTTCTGATTCCGTGTATTCTTCTGGTAGTTCACTCCCTATAAAAATACGTTCTGCATTTTCAGCGATTTCGTAATAGTCTCCGACATATCCTTTAAGATACTGCTTTACATCATCCCGGTCAATCTGGCGTTTGCCCTGAAACGGATATCGTTAATCAGGACCACGCCTTTCTTCCTGCATGGGATGGTGATGGTACATTTCCGGTTCTGCATCTTTGGAAACAAGGAGTACCGGCTGTATATATTTTGAAAAAATCCGGGACCTCATTGATCTTTTGCGCAGTATCTGCTATATTATAATGATTATTCTTCCCTTCATCCACAGTTTCGGCCGGGAACGCTCTGATAGAAATTAATTATGAAATTAATGATAAGTGATTTTCGATACGCTCCGGGGCTGCGGGAGACAGGGAATATTTTTAGTCGCAAAGGAGAAACATATGGATCAGGAATTTATGAGAGAGAAAAAAATACTGCCGCTGGTCGTATCCATGTCGCTGCCCATGGTTATTTCCATGGCTGTGAATTCCCTGTATAATATTATTGACAGCTATTTTGTGGCAAAATTAAGCGAGGACGCAATGACTGCCCTGGCTCTTGTGTTTCCGGTACAGAATCTGGTGACTGCCATTGCGGTTGGTTTTGGCATTGGCATCAATGCGGTGGTGGCGTTTTATCTGGGGGCAGGGAATCAGAAGCAGGCGGATCGGGCGGCTTCCCAGGGAGTGTTTCTGAGCATTCTGCACGGGGTGGCGCTGACGGTGCTGTGTATCGGGCTGCTGCCGCTGTTTCTACGGATGTTTTCCGCAGAGGGGACGGTGCGGGATATGGCCATTATCTATGCGGACCGGGCGTTTTTGTTTTCTGTTATGGTAACCGGCGGAGTGACATTTGAAAAGATTTTCCAGTCTGTGGGAAAGATGAATGTATCCATGATCTGTATGATGCTTGGGTGTGTGGTCAACATTATTCTGGATCCTCTTATGATCTTCGGGATCGGAATATTTCCACGGATGGGAATAGCGGGAGCCGCATATGCCACCGGAATCGGACAGAGTGTTTCCCTGGCGGCCTATCTTATCTGTTATGTCAGAAAACCGCTTGCGGTAAAAATCCGGCGGGAATACATGAAAGTGGAAAAAGAACTGGCGCTGCGCATGTACGGGGTAGGAATTCCGGCATCGTTAAATCTGGCGCTTCCGTCACTGCTTATCTCTGCGCTGAATGGGATTTTGTCAGGATTTGCGGAAATATACGTGCTGGTACTGGGCGTATATTACAAGCTGCAGACATTTATATACCTTACGGCAAACGGCATTGTGCAGGGAATCCGGCCCCTGATCAGTTACAATTACGGAGCCGGGGAATACCGCCGTGTGCGCCAGATTTTCTGGACGGCCCTCCGGCTGGCTTCAGTAGTTATGATTACCGGAACACTGCTGTCCTGGCTGATACCGGAGCGGCTGATGGGGCTTTTTACAGAAAGCCGGGAAACAGTTCTGGCCGGGGCGGAGGCCCTGCGCATTATCAGTCTGGGATTTATTGTTTCCGCAGTTTCTGTTACCTGTTCCGGGACACTGGAAGGGCTTGGAAAGGGTATGCCGTCTTTGTGTATCGCCCTGCTAAGGTATGTGATCGTTATTATACCGGCCGCTTTTATACTAAGCAGATTTCTGGGCCCGTCCGGCGTGTGGTATGCGTTTTGCGTAACAGAGGCAGTGACAGCGGGAGTATCATGTCTGATATACAAAAAAGAGGTACCGGCCTGATCAGACGTCATTTTTCAGTATGCAGGCAGGGATTTCCCCGGACAGGTTCAGCGTGCGGCAGCGTTCCAGTACTGTCCGCAGATTTTCCATACCGGGAACTGCCTTCTGGGGTGAGGAGGATGCGCCGCCCCCGTCTTTTTTCAGATATACCAGTCTGAAACAGCGGTCCCATTCTCCTGTTTCAAAACGGAAGATTTTTACTGGCTGATGCAGGCATTCGTGCCGGATCAGCCGCTGGGACATCACGGCCAGGGCGTTGTTGTAAATCACAGCGTTTAAAATCGTACAGGGGCAGTTGGCTTCCCAGGCGGTCCGGATATGGATGTGATGCGCAGACAGATACTGTTCAAACAGTCGTCTGGTCCCGCTTCCCTTTTCACGGATGGCGAATTTGCGGTTTTCCAGTTCGGAGGCATATAAAATATCTTTTTCATAAAAATCATGGTGTTTTCCGCATACCAGTACCAGGGAATCTTCTACCACCGGTATACTGGCCAGTTCCCCGGATTCGATAGTTCCTTCCACTACAGCCAGATCCAGTTCATGCCGCAGCAGTTTCTGTTCGATTTCAGCCGTGTTGCTTACATAGGAACAGATATCCAGTTTGGGATCGGCGGCTTCCATACCGGATATTACGCCGGGCAGCAGGCAGGTGCCCACTGTCATGGAAGCGCCGATGCGCAGGGGAATCCGTTGCTGGAAACGCTGCATGGACAGCTCCAGATGGTCGAAATTTCCAACGGTCATCAGCGCAAGATTCAGCAGCTGCCGTCCTTCTTCTGTAATATACAGTTTTTTGTGCAGCCGTTCAAAGAGCTGTACGTGATAATGGTTTTCCAGATCCCGGATCGCCTGGCTGACAGTAGGCTGCGTCAGGTACAGACGGTCTGCGGCGGCGTTCATAAATCCGGTTTCTGCGACTGCGATAAATATTTTAAGGTGACGGATGGTCATGGCGGACTCCTGGGTATCATTCAGTTTCTGTCAGCAGGCGTATCTGTAAACGGAGATGGGGATACCCGGGCTTTTCCGGCCAGGACTTCCGGAAATCATGACACTGCCTGCAGACAGTCATATGTATAGGTTTTTTCAATAGTATCTATTGTATTTTACGATTTTCTTTTCTTTATGGCAAGTATTATAATAGAAGAAACTGGTAAGAAAGGAGATACAGGAATATGAAATATGTAATTCTCGGCGGCGTGGCTGCCGGAACAAAAGCGGCGGCCAAATTAAAACGCTGCGACCGGAACGCAGAGGTAAAAATTTATACAAAGGGTGAGGATATTTCCTATGCGGGATGCGGTCTGCCTTATTATATCGGCGGCGATATCCCGTCCAGGGAAAGCCTGATTGTAAATACGCCGCAAAAATATGCGGGACTTACCGGAGCGGAAGTATATACCGGATGTGAGGCCACAGCGGTTGACAGCGCCGGTAAGACAGTCTGCCTGAAAAAAGCTTCTGGTGAGACTTTTACGGAAACATATGACCGGCTTATTATTGCAACCGGCGCTGTGCCATTTGTACCGCCGGCAGACGGCGTGCGGCTGCCGGGCGTATTCTGCGTCCGTACGCCGGACGATGTGGTGGCGGCCAGGGCATATATCGGGCAGCTGCCGTGCCATAAGGCAGTGGTCTGCGGCGCCGGTTTTATCGGGCTGGAAGTAGCTGAAAACCTGCTGGCACAGGGACTGGAAGTGACTGTTATTGATGCGGCTGCCCAGATCATGCCAAACGCATATGACAAAGAAATGGCTGATTTTGCGAAAAGAAAGCTGCAGGCAGCCGGTATGCGTGTACTTACTTCCACTTCTTTAAAGAGCATCGAAGGGGAGGGGAAAGCGGAAAAGGTAATCACAGATAACGGAACCCTGGCGGCTGATCTGGTAATTCTGGCAATAGGCGTCCGTCCGGCCACCGGATTTCTGGCGGATTCAGGAATCGAAATGTACAAAGGCACGATTCTCACCGACGGACAGATGCGGACAAATCTGCCGGATATTTACGCTGTGGGCGACTGTGCCATGGTGAAAAATGCGGTAACCGGACAGCCCCAGTGGTCTGCCATGGGTTCCACGGCCAACCTGGCAGCCAGAGCCATGGCGAAATCATTACATGGCGCTGGAAACGGTTACGGCGGATGCCTGGGAACCGGTGTGGTACGTCTGCTTCCTGACTTAAATGGCGGACGTACCGGACTGACACAGGAACAGGCGGAGGCGGCCGGATACAGCGCTACTTCAGTGGTCTGTGTGGCGGATGATAAAGCCCACTACTATCCGGGAGCCTCGGTTTTTGTGGTGAAGCTGACGGCTGAGACCTCTACGGGCAGACTGCTGGGAATGCAGGTGTTTGGGGCGGGCGCAGTGGATAAAATGACGGATATCGCCGTTGTGGGTATATCCGGTAAGATGAAGCTGGAAGATTTTGACACACTGGATTTTGCCTATGCGCCGCCGTTTTCCACAGCGATCCATCCGTTTGTCACCGCCTGCTATATTCTGGAAAATAAAATTTCCGGTGAGTTTACTTCCATAAGCCCTGCCGATTATGCCGCAGGCGCCGCCAGGGATTATACGGTGCTGGATGTGCAGCCGGCTCCGGCAATTCCAAACGCCCGCTGGATTGGTCTGGCGTCTGTAAACGGTCCGGTGGAAGGGCTGGAAAAAGACGCAAAACTGCTTCTGGTATGCGCTAGGGGAAAACGGGGCTATTTCCTGCAGAACCGGCTAAAAGCCTGTGGTTACACGAATACGCTGGTGCTGGAGGGAGGCGTTACATTTAATGAAGTAAAAGTACCACGAAACGGCACGAAACTTCCGGCAGAAGAGATCAAACGGGTCAAAGGGCTGGGCTGTCTGCGGGACAAGCGTTACGACGACGTATTTAATGTACGGGTTATTACCCGCAATGGTAAACTGACTGCCGCAGAGCAGATAAAAATTGCGCAGGCAGCAGAGAAATATGGTTCCGGCGAGGTGACCATGACGACCCGTCTGACTATGGAGATCCAGGGTGTAAAATACGATCAGCTGGAGCCTTTGTTTGCGTTTTTACAGGAGGCGGGGCTGGAGACCGGAGGGACTGGTTCCAAAGTGCGTCCGGTAGTATCGTGTAAAGGCACCACCTGTCAGTATGGATTAATTGATACGTTTGAATTATCAGAAAAGCTGCACCGGCTGTTTTACACCGGCTATCACGATGTGTCACTGCCTCATAAATTTAAGATTGCGGTGGGCGGCTGCCCGAATAACTGCGTCAAACCGGATCTGAATGACGTGGGTATTATTGGCCAGAGTCTGCCGGAAATTGATCTGTCCAGGTGTAAGGGATGTGCGGTCTGTCAGGTACAGAACAACTGTCCGGTCAAAGCGGTAGAGCTGGTGGATGGAAAGGTCCGGATTTCCATGGACGGCTGCAATCACTGCGGACGGTGTGTGGATAAATGTCCGTTTGGAGCTGTAAATGAATCCATCACCGGATATAAGATCTGCATAGGCGGCCGCTGGGGCAAGAGAGCAGCGGAAGGCCGTGCGCTGGAAAAGGTATTTGCCAGCGAAGATGAAGTGGTGGATGCGGTTGAACGGGCTATTTTGTTCTTCCGGGACGAGGGTATTTCCGGAGAGCGGTTTGCGGATACAATTGAAAGGCTGGGCTTTACCTACGTACAGGATAAGATATTAAACAGTCAGATTGATAAAAAGCAGATTCTGGAAAAGAACGTAGTGGGCGGGGCTACCTGCTGATGTATCTGTAAAATGGCACGGTATCTGGTATGACAGCGGATAAAAAAGATTACATACAGAAGCTGCTGTTTGTATGATGGCGGCGGTATATAATGGCAGATTCCGGACGCCCGGGCAGAGCGTGAGGCCCGGGCGGTTTCCGGTCATAGCCATGTAGTACTCTTAAAGGCCCATGGAGCGGTAAATTGGGTTCTTTCTTAACTTTGGATCTTTTGTATTTGCCAGTAATTTATATTTTGCCAGAAATATAATGTTCCGGCAAAACTGCATCTAACAGTATATCCAAACATGAGAAAGAACCGTAAATTGCGGACCATGGGTCTTTTTGCGTTCAAAAGAAAGGAGCATAGAGGGAAAGGCTTAAAAAGAAAGGAATCTAAAAGAAAGGAATCTAAAAAAAGGAATTTAAAAGAAAGGAATCACAAGCGGACGCATTCACAATACTCATTCAGACGGTTCTTGACTTTCAAATCTTACTGTTGTAATATTTATGCAGCAGCTGTTACGGCACCCTGTGAGGTTTTTGTATACAGTGAGAATACCCCGGCAAAGCGGGCGGGCATGGAGGTTTTGGATGAGAAGGAGAAACAGAACCAGAAGAAACAGATTTAAAAATAACAGGATGATCAAAGACAGGCGCAGAAAATACAGGAGCAGAAGAAATAGAAGAAACAGAAGGAACCGTTTCACAGTATTCTGCGGTCTGATGGGACTGCTGGCGGTCAGTATTATTTTATGCGCCGGTTATCTGTATGGAAAGACGAAAAACTACGGCTGGCTGTCCGGGAAATCTTCTGGAGCGGAAAACGGCAGACAGCCTGAGCAACTGCTGACGGAATATATGTCCTGTATTTCCGGCAAAGCGTATGGCAGAATGTATGCCATGCTGGATGTGGAAGCGTCTGGCCATATTTCTCTGGAGGATTTTACGACCAGAAACGCAGCCATTTATGAAGGATGCGGCGTAGAGAATGTGCGTATTGAGATTATATCCGGCGACAAAGACCGCCAGAGTGTCCGTTACCGGACTTCTTTTGACACGTCGGCAGGTCCGGTCAGTTTTGAAAACGAGGCTCTTTTTACAAAAAACGATGAGGGCTATCGCCTGATCTGGAAGGATTCGCTGATTTTCCCACAGCTTGGCGCCACGGACCGGGTCAGGGTAACTACTACACGGGCGGAGCGGGGAAAGATTCTGGACCGGGATGGCAGGTTGCTGGCAGGAACCGGAACCGCCTCTTCTGTGGGACTTGTTCCGGGCAGAATCGTAAACCGGAAGCAGGAAATCCGGGAACTGGCAACACTGCTTGGATTAAAGCCTGTGACGATCCGCCAGAAACTGAAGGCCGGATGGGTAAAAGAAGATTCCTTTGTGCCGGTAAAGACTATTCCAAAAGCCAGTGAAACAGAACTGATGTCTCCGGAGCCATCACAGGAAGCGCTAAAGAACCGTCAGCTGCAGGAACAGCTGCAGGAAATTCCGGGTGTCATGATTATGGATACAAAGGTGAGGGAATATCCATTGAAAGAAGCGGCGGCCCATCTGACCGGGTATGTCCAGAATGTGACGGCGGAAGACCTGGAAAACCATAAAGGGGAAGGATATACAGTGGACAGCGTAATCGGCAGAAACGGTATCGAGGGTCTGTACGAAAAAGAGTTAAAAGGACAAAATGGATGCCGGATTTATATCACGGACGTAAAAGGAGTTGAGAAAGAAGAACTGGCCTGTATTCCGGTACAACATGGCAGACAGATAAAGCTGACCATAGACGCCGGGCTCCAGCAGATGCTGTATGAGCAATTCCGGCAGAACAAAAGCTGCTCTGTGGCAATGAATCCGTTTACCGGGGAAGTGCTGGCGCTTGTCAGTACCCCTTCTTATGATAATAATGATTTTATTATGGGCATGTCCACCAGGACCTGGACTGCCTTAAACGAAGACGAACAAAAACCTTTGTTTAACCGTTTCCGGCAGGCCTGGTGTCCGGGCTCCACTTTTAAACCTGTGATTGCGGCCATCGGACTGGAGACGGGCATACTGGACCCGGAACAGGATTATGGCAGCGAGGGGTTAACCTGGCAGAAGGATGCTTCCTGGGGAGCTTACCATGTGACCACACTGCACGCCTGCAGTCCGGTGAATCTGGACAATGCCATGATATATTCTGATAATATTTATTTTGCGAAAGTAGCGTTGAAAACCGGAGCGGAAAATCTGACAGCTGCTTTACAGACACTGGGGTTTGGATCTTCCATGCCGTTTGAGATCACTTTTGCCGGCGCACAGTATTCCAATACGGAAAAGATCGGCACGGAAATCCAGCTGGCGGACAGCGGATACGGACAGGGGCAGATTCTGATCAGTCCGCTGCATCTGGCCGCTGTCTACTCCGCCTTTTGCAACGACGGAAATATCATACACCCATACCTGCGCACCAGAAAGAAACAGGAGCCACAGTACTGGATCCGGAATGCTTTTTCAAAAAGTACAGCGGACAGGGTGCTGGAATCGGTCATAAAAGTAGTCAACGATCCCCGGGGCACAGGATACGGGGTTCACCGGGACGACGTGCTGCTGGCGGGAAAAACCGGCACAGCGGAGATTAAAGTTTCCAAAGAAGACACATCCGGCACGGAGCTGGGATGGTTTGCCGTTTTTACCGTGGATTCCGGGGCAGAACGGCCGGTTATGCTGGTGAGCATGACAGAAGACGTCAAAGGAAGGGGCGGCAGCGGATACGTAGTACAAAAGTATCATAAAGTGCTGGATGGCTGGTTCGGGGACGAATGGCAGACCGGAAACTGACGCAGCGGGCGGGTAAAACATAATTGGGACATATTGCTGTCATGTTTTCTATGTTATAATGAATCATAGCTTTGAAACTAAAGACAGATGGGGAAAAAGACTTCTGTAAAAGTGAAACAGTAAAAGACTGAAAGACAAACAGAAATCAGAGAGGACTGTGATATGAAACTGGACCGGTTAATCGGAATACTGGCAATGCTGCTGCAAAAAGATATGGTTACCGCCCCTCAGCTGGCCAGTCATTTTGAAGTGTCAAGAAGGACGATCAGCAGGGATATCGAATCCCTTTGCAGGGCAGGTATCCCTGTCTGTACCAGACAGGGCGCCAATGGCGGAATTTCCATTATGGAAGGCTACCGGATGGAACGCACCCTGTTTTCTTCCAGGGAAATGCAGGAGATTCTCGCAGGGCTGCGGGGACTGGACAGCGTCAGCGGCAGCCGTCATTATGCCAGACTGATGGAAAAATTATGTCCGGGAGCTTCTGGTGTGATAAACGGCAGGGACTCCATGCTGATTGATCTGTCTTCCTGGTATAAAAAAACGCTGGCGCCTAAAATAGAACTGATCCAGTCCGCCATAGAAAAAAAGCGGCTGCTGTGCTTTTGTTATTATGGTCCCGGAGGAGAGAGCCGCCGGACCATTGAACCTTATTATCTGGTGTTCCGGTGGTCCGCATGGTATGTCTGGGGCTGGTGCAGGGACAGGGAGGATTACCGTCTGTTTAAATTAAACCGCATGGAGGAGGTCACTATTTCAAGTGAGGATTTTCCAGCCAGAAATACGCCTTTCCCGGATCTTTCCAATGAACGGATCTTTCCGGGCGGCATTCCGGTGCGTGCGCTGTTTGCCCCGGAGGTAAAGTGGCGGCTGGTGGAAAAATTCGGCCCGGAATGTTTTATACAACAGGAAAATGGCTGGCTGCTGTTTCAGTGTGATTATACAGATAAAGACAATCTGGTCAGCTGGCTGCTGGCGTTTGGGGACCGGGCGGTGCTGCTGGAGCCGGAATCAGTCAGGGAAGAACTGACTGATTCTTTAAAAAGACTGCTGGCGCTTTACGAGTCTGATGCTCCGGAAAGATTAAAAGACGGCTGATTTATATTAATCGCTTAGGGCATTGACACATTGTAAGAATACATTTCCGGAAAGATTAAAAGACGGCTTACTTATTTTAATCAGCTGACTCATGGGCAGAGGCAGGACGTGCGGTCTGCGAAATGATTTTTCAGATACGCTGCGGGATTGACCGGTGGCGGAAAGGAAATCGCTCCCGGATTACCCTGCGGCGGAGTAAAACATACTGCGGAAGCAGTCCGCCGCGGGCGGGGGATCAGGTCTGTCCCGTATCATTTACGGATTTTCCACTGTATCCGGAAATGAAAATTCCTCTGTAAAGGAATGGATGACCGGAAACGGCATTTTTTTATCCGGCTGCCGCCCCTGGCTGTACCAGATACCACAAAGGCCGCAGGAAATGGCTCCGTTTACGTCTTTTTTCAGATGATCTCCGATAAACGCACATTCGTCCGCCCTGCATCCGGACTTTTCCACGCACAGCCGGAAAAAATCCGGATGGGGTTTTTCCACGCCGGCTTCCTCGCTGGTTACTACCATGTCAATGTAAGGGGCCAGGCCAAGTGCTTCCAGTTTCCGGTACTGGATATACGCAGTCATATCTGTGCCCACTCCTGTACGCAGTCCCCGTTCCTTTAATGTCTGTATAAACGTTACAATTCCTTCCGACGGCTCCATATGATCCAGCAGCGTATCCCAGTACAGATGATACAGCGTCCGTACATGGGGAAAGAGCGGCTGGCCCATCAGCTCCATCATACACTGGAAACGGAGCATCCGGTTGTGGATGGCCGCTGTATCTGTCCCGATCCGCTGTTGTGCCATATGCCAGGCTTTCTGATAAAGTTCCATCAGTTCCGCTTTACCCAGATCAGACCAGGTGCCGCAGTAATCAAGAACCGCCCGCATACCATACCCGTTTACCTGGTCGAAACTATATAATGTATTATCAATATCAAATATTACAGCTTTTATCATAATTGTCTCCTTAAAGATTTCCGGTGTCCGTTTTTTTTGTCCGTGAAGCAGAGCCCTGCGCAAAGATCTCCACACGGATATCCGCTTTCTTCCGCTGATAAAATATCATCTGCCATTCTACTTCCGTTACTGGTTTAAAATGGAGTGCGGAAGCTGCGTACTGCAGCTGTGGATGGTCCGGATCACGGAAAAAAATACAGGAAGGTCCATCCGCTCCGCCAATGATACTGATGGATGCTGCCGTTTTATCCGGGATTTCTTTTGGTTTGTCACATGCGGCACAGTCCATAATGGTAAAACTGTCCGCTGCCAGCGCAGGCGTAATCGTATACCCCATGACCATATAGCAGTCAGGCCAGATTTTCGCCGGGTCAGGACGGAGAGACCCGTCCATATGGTACATGCTGTATGTTTTCACAGAAAGCGTATGCTTTTGTCCGGTTACCGGATGGGTAAATAAAATCTGGTTTCCAGCTCCCGCTGTATGAAACCGCAGCTCCCCGGCAGTCTGTTTTTCTGATTTCAGATCAACAGCCAGCGACCGGATGTCCGGTCTGCGTTTCGTCGTCCATGGAAAATAGCTGCGCCAGATGACCCGGCCACAGGCAGGATTCAGCCGGTAATGATTCATGACCGGCCGGATTTCCGTAATATCTCCCGGACAGACCGGATTCCAGCAGATGCCGGCGCTATGATCACAGGAAAGCCTGTTGCCATTTACATACAAGGACGGTGTAAAATGAACCGTCAGGGGATTTTCCTCTTCCATTTGCCGCCAGCTGTTCTGATCAGGATCATCTGTGCCGCTGCCCGGTCCCGGCTGCCATTTTCTGATAAATGCCAGAATATTATCTGTACGGACTTTCAGCAGAAAATCAATGATCAGTCCGCTGCTACAGGTATATACGGACGGGATCGTCCATTCTTCGTTTCCCCACAGAAACGTCTTATCCACAACGATTTCTTTTCCGGCACGTTCTCCGGGATAATGTCCCCGCGATTTTCCATAAAAGCTGCCATGAAAAAAGACTTTCCATTCCCCGGGCTTTTTCCTGCCGTGATCCTCTGGCAGTACGCTGTCATCTGTAAAGCAGAGTCTGCCATAATCAAAACCGGACTCCAGTGTTTTCAGATACCGGAACGGGTTCTCCATTGGATGAATCCCCAGTCTGGCAAGCGATGAAAGCGCCGCCTGTTGTGCCTTGTCCGGGACGGTTTTTTTGATATAAGCCTCAAACTGCCTGTGTTCCCATTTCCAGGCCTGCGCCAGTGCGTCTGCGTTTTTACATGCCAGCAGCAGGCGGAGAAAATCATGAAAATTTTCTGCCAGCGGGTGAACCAGATTGTCCCTGTTGTTTAACGGACTGACCGCAAATACCATTTCGTCATATCCGGGGATAAAACAGTACCGGGTACCGTCTGTACCGGCCCTGCCAAAGATACGGGCCCCTCCCGGCTTACTGTGGCAGCCAGTATCGTCCTGATAAATACCAAGCGGCGCAAGACTGATATGCTGTTTTAAAAATTCCTGATAAGTACTAGTCATGTTACTCCTTTCCCACGGACGTGTAAAACCAGGGATGTACAGGTTACAACAGGCATTCCAGCTGGCAGTCGAAAGGCTCCGCATCCACATGTTTCTGAATATAAAACCGGGCATGGGCGCATCCCATGGCTTTGTAAAATGCCTGACTTTCCACTGCCGAATGGGCGGATATATATAATCCGCCGGCTCCTTTGTCCCGTGCCCACTTTTTGGCTGCTTCAAATAAATGTCTGCCGATTCCTTCTCTCCGCATGTCCTCTGATACATGTATGGAGGACAGATCCAGGTAACGGTGATTTTCGCCGCAAAACTGTGGTTCCACAGATACAAATCCTTTTAACTGGTTCTCCCGGAATGCGGCATATACAAAACCACCGGTCCGGGCTGTGTTTTTCAGACAGTCTGTCAGTGTCTGGTAGTCCTCTTCTGACCAGTCGTCAGTAAACGGGGCGGCTTTGACCACCCAGCCGCCGTCTTCTTTCCGCCAGCATTTCGTAACGTTCTGATGACGAATAAAATGTTGAAACAACGCACGGTTTATTTCTGTTTCCTGTAATTGTCCATACCGGATCATAATCGGATTCTCCTTTGCAAATGATATTACACTATTGTTTCCGGAAAAATTACTGTCCGGACCGCTGTAGCGGATTTTATCCGAAGTTCTGAATCGTGGATGTAATAGATGTCTTTGTCTGTTTATTATATAGAAGTAATGTTTAATTTTCAAGCATGAGGAAAACATATGGCGGTATCGTTTACGTTGAGATTTCAACGGGACTGGAATCTGACCGGAATGTTCTGGTAAACACTTTTAAATTCTGTAAGTTTGTCAAACATATGTTACACCGACCGCAGATAATCTCTTAA
>CANRTU010000039.1 GCA_947642745.1 uncultured Eubacterium sp. | reverse complement strand
TTTACAAGCCATGGCTTAAGTTCATTTTTTTCATTACCCTGCATACAGTGCTGTCCGTAATAGAACCAGCGACTTCCAGACGAACCAGTTCGTCTGCTATTGCCTGCATCGTCCGGCGGGAACATCCTTCAGGTGCATCTGAACAGGCAATCGTACAGATTTGCGCTTCAACGTCACCCGTTACTTTCCGGTATCTGTTCTGCTGTTTTTTCCGTCCAAGGGCAGCTTCCAGGCCTTCTGTTACAAAACGCTTTGCTATGCCTGCAATTGTCCCATGGCTGGCACTATACGCTTCCTGGATGCGTTCATATGTCCAGCCTGCGTTATCAGGTTTGCTATCCGGTTTTAATAGTATCTGTGCATGTTTTATATGGTAACCTTTCCCGCCTTTCTGAACCAGTTCCTTTCATTCCTGTATTTCATCATCTGTTAAAGTTACAACATAACGCGGCATACTACATCCTCCAAATACTTTTTTCATAAAATATAACAAGATTTAGCAGAAATGTAAACTCTAAAAACTGTTAGGATGCAGCACTAGTGTTATAAATAAAAACACAGGAAATAATAGACCAGAATTTATTATTAACATCCAGTCACTGATACATACATCCTGTCCTGCTGACCGGATATAATTATATCAGCGTGCGTTTTCCAGTTTCTCTATTCCTTCTTCCCTGCCGGACACAAAGAAAAAATGGTTGCCTTTATTAGATTCATATATAAAATCTTTCAGCGGCTTACTCGTATAATGCGAATAATCCCCATAAAATGCCACTTTCACGTTATAGTTCATGAATTTCTGAAGAACTTCCCCAGCCAGACCACTGCTTAATACAAAAAAGTCCTCCATCACATGCATTTTATTCAAAAGTATTCTCTCTGCGCCGGTTTCATATACTACTGTCATAGCTAAATCAAGTGCGGACTGTATATCTGTAATCAGCTTTTTATCTCCTGCTAATTCCGCAATTTTAACATTATTTCTATTTGTTATTTCTATATTCATAACTACTCCTTTTCTATTGATTGCATGATGGAAAACAGTCCGCATAACTAAATTCCTAAAATCCAAATTTTATATTTGTTTTTCTGTTTTTATAGTGAAACAGATTGCATTAAATATGTGACAGCCGACAGTATTTTAAAAACTGTGTTCCCAAATCATTGTATTTTTTTCCAGTTTATAGCGGCTTCATTTTATTAATCAGAAACCAGCTGACAGTATCCCGAATATCTCTTTCATAAAATCTATATTTCCATATCATGTAACTCCGGAGTTATGTACAGGGCACTTCTTTATGGTTTCTCTTTCCGGGGCGGCTTACTTCTGTCTGGTAACAGCTGGCAGTATCCACAATGGCTCTTTCACAATATCTGCATTTGCATATCATGTAATTTCACATGCTCCTTATCTGTTTGCGGGTCTATATTCAGAGCGGCTTCCTTCTGTCTGATTGTATAACAGCTGACAGTATCCCGAATATTTCTTTCATAAAATCTACATTTCCATATAATGTGACTCTGAGTTTATGTTCGTATTCTAAATACTGTGTGTGCATGGAAGCCCTTCCATATTCCTGCTGTCTGCTATTTAGTGCGGCTGTAAGCATGGTAACAATACGGTTACCTTCCTCCGGATCATAAACCTGAATATCAGCTACAGATGACACAATCGTTTTATCTCCGGCACATATCCTGTTCCCAGAATGACAGGTATCTGTTTTTTCCACAAACTCACTCAGATTATGGCCAGTAATGCACCAGCTTTTTCCTATTTTACTGGCCTGAAGTTTTCCTTCACGAATATAACGCTGTATCGTTTTTGGATGCATGGATAACAATTTGGCTACCTGTTCCACTGTATAATATTGTTTCATTCCTTATTATTCCCTATAATGTTTATATTAGCAATTATAAGGAATATTTTGTCTGTTGTCAACCGTTTTTTATCAATAGTTTTATAACATCAGGTTTTGCCGGATAATATACGCAGTCCCCTCTCTGCGGGGCTCTGGGTGCCTGTAGCAGTTGTCCGGCTATGACCGCAGCATAAGATAGAATGTATGGAAATTCTTCTGGCGGGCTTTTAATTGACAGATACTTTTTCCTGTAAATTACGCATGGATACCGGCACACGGCCATTTAAAACCTTAAATTTTGTTTTCGATTATCTTTCTGAGCTTTCCAGGTATTTTAGCTTTATGCCTGTTCATAACGCTCCTATGTGGCAATACCGTCATGCGAAAGTCATTATTCCTGGGTTACGACACAAGTGCCAGAATTTGATTGTACCTCTTTACCTGACCTCGTGTGTTCATCAAATTCTTTCTGACTGTATTTTTCAATACCAGTCAATGTTCCATATCCCAAAGCGTTTGGAGTTGAAAAGTCACGGATTGTATAAATATCTATTGTACCGTCCGTACTTTCAAGAGTACGCATTGCACCCTTAAATTTTCCGCCCGTCAGACTTTCTCCGTTAGAAGTTAATACATCCCGGCAAAAACGTACCTTTTCGCCATCTAAATGCCACTGATTCTCTTTTGCTTCATAAGTGATCCCAAAAGCTGCGTACTCCTTTGCCATCTCTTCAAACTCTTTTGTAGAAGCTGGCTCCCCATCCATTACAACGACTGGAGTTGGATTTTTGATGGCTTCGATATCACGGGCGGCAAATTCTTCCTCTGAAAATTCCTTTAGTCCAACCAGTTTCCCACCGGGGTCAAACGAGCCGTCATCAGAACGGACAAAACTGCTAAAGTCACGAACGGCATATACATCCACCACTCCGTTTTCGTCGAAAAAATCTCTGCCTGCCTGCTCTTCATCTGATATTGTATAATAATCCTCAAACCATCGAACCGTCCTGCCATTATATTCCAGTTGTTTTTTTGCGGCATTGTAGCTCATTCCAAACTGCTCATAAGGTTTAAATTGTTCCTCATAGGAAACATCGGCGTCCTCCGTGCCATCATCATGGATAGCAACAGAAAAGTTTGTAGCGGACACATTCGATTCCTGCGTCAGACCGGCGTTTATTGTCGAAGCGCCGCCTTGTGTTGCCGCCATACTGCATCCAGCCAGGCCCCCTGCAATCAACATGCCGCAAAGGGCAGATACAGGATATTTTTGCTTTTTCATATAATCACCATTCCTTTCTTTAAGTGTATCTAAATGATAACAATTTTCTTTGTGATACATTTGGGATTTGTTTGTGATTTATGTGTAATTACAAAAATGCGGCAAGCCTTTCGCAGACCTGCCGCACATATTGGTGTAAAAGTTTCATGCTTATATAATTTGTGGAAGTTTAAAGAAGAATTCAACGCCATTCTCCGTGTTACGGACATTACAGTGGCTATTGTGCTGCTGTAAAATTCTCTGTACAATATAAAGTCCCAGACCGCTTCCTCCTGTCTGACGGCTTCGGGATGTATCAACCCGATAAAATGCTTCAAACAATTTCGGAATGGCTTCCTCTGGAATGTGTGTACCATGATTTTCTATGGAAAACAGGCAGCTGCTTTGCTGTTTCTGAACGGTAATATTGATGACGGCTTTCGGCGGAGAATATTTTAAAGCGTTTCCTATTAAATTTGAAAATACCTTTTCCATAAGGATTTTATTGGCATTTACAGTAATTGGTCTTGAAAAATGAACACTAATTTGTAAATCTTTATCCACAATCAAATCCTCTGTATCAGACAGATACTTTCGTATTAAAGGAATGTAATCAAGATTCTGTGTTTTAAAATCAGAATCTGATGCCTGCAATCTTGAAATCGTCAATAAATCATATACCATAGATTCTAAAGTGTGAGTAACTCCTAATGACCTCAAAAGATATTTTTCCCTGTCTTTATATGCCCCTATCCCCAAAAGCATACCTTCTAACTGTCCCTTGATGATAGTAACAGGCGTTTTCAGTTCATGCGATGCGGCAGAGAAGAAATCTATCTGTGCCTGTTCCAATGCCTTTTCCCGTTCAATATCTGCTTCAAGCTCTGCATTGGCTCTTTTCAAATCAGTCAATGCCATCCGTAGATTTTGCGATAGCCTGTTAAGGCTTTTTCCCAATATTCCAAGTTCATCCGTCCTCTGCCCATTCACCTGCCATTCAAAATGTAAATCAGACATTTTCTCTGATACACGGCTGATTTCTAAAACTGGCTTTGTAATAATTCTGGAATATAGCCATGAGGCAATAAGGGAAATCGCAAAAACAACAATCAGCAGCAAAGGGAATATGCGTATCAACCACACGCTCATCTCCATAAAAATCATACCTCCAAAGCTTATCTAACAGGTTTTGCCTTGTCATGATACTTCCCTGGTTCATTAGCAGTTCCCGAAGCACTTCAAACTCACGCTGTGTCAATTCATATCCTTTTCCATCTATGACCGCAGTGTAGCTGTCTAAATCCAAAATAAGATTTTGATAACAGATTGTCTGATGTTCATCATTTTTCATGTGATAACTGCGTCTTAAAACAGCCGCTATTTTTCGTACCAAAACAGGCATTGAAAAAGGCTTTGTAATATAATCGTCAACCTGCAAATCCAATCCACGTATCTGTTCTTCTTCACCGCTTAACGCTGTCAGCATCATGATAGGAATCTGCGATTGCCTGCGTATCAATTCACAGACAGTAAACCCATCAATTTTAGGAAGCATAATGTCCAGCAATATCAGATCGAATTTCACGTTTGCAAAAATATTGATTGCTTCCACGCCATCATTTGCAACAGTTACTTCATAACCTGCTTCCTGTAAAAAGTTTTGCAGAAGCTCACTAATATCAAAATCATCCTCAACAACTAAAATTTTCTGCATGATGCTACCTCCATGATAAGCATAGCACAGTATTTTGTGATTAAAGTGTAGATTTTATTTTATTTTGAAAAACCGTTCATGGATTCCGCATTCATTATACCTGTTTCCCTAAACGGTATCAACCCGGCAAACGCACTCCTTATGGTATTTGCAGATTATTATCGACCAAAACAGGAGATATACTGATTTCATATGCTTCAGGCGATACCATCATGCTAAAAACATTAAACCTCCCATCTGCAAAAGATTTTAAAATATCACTGGACGAAGCCAAAAAACGGGCAGAATCTGCTGGATATAAAGAAGATGATGTAAATGCTGTCATTAAATCTATGAGGATTATTGGGACCAGGTAAAACAGAACACAAAAAGAAGATGATGTAAATGCTGTCATTAAATCTATGAGGAAAGATAAACGAAGACAAAATTGTAACAGATATAAATGTATTGGATTTCCGGTGTATTTTTTAGTGGTTTCCCGTGAAAAATACTAATTCCATTGTCAGCGGAATATTAACAGCCTGTGCGACAGTAGCAATGACTGACTAATATGAGGAAATTGTCCAGGAAATGATTGACCGGACACAATGCCATATTAATAAGAACATTTTAACATCTCTGATCAAAATATTAGAAATCATCGGGCCAATATCGGATATAAAAATTTGCAGAGACCCTGACATGATAAATTTATAAATTGTGCAAAAGATGCCCATGCATTATATATTGTAAGCGGCGATAAAGATCTGTTGGTTTTAGAGCGTGTTTGAAAAATGCTTTCTGGCATATGTACCCAGGGGGTATGATACATCGTACCCTTTAGGGCATGCTTCACAATTTGTACCCTGAAGGGCATCCAAAATTTGGGAGGCATACCCAAAGGGCACGATGTAGCGGGCTATGTTGACTAAATTTGGGATAAATTGTCCGTATCATGCCCTTCAGGGTACAAAGTGGGGAGCGCATATTGCGGAAATGATTTTTCAAACACGCTCTAGCCCATATTCTGTCTTGCCACCAGCCATTCTGCCCCATATTTTTTACGGAGCGCAGGCTTTTCAATCTTTCCAGTGGCATTGCGTGGCACATCCGCAAAAATAATCTTTTTAGGCCGCTTATATCTTGGCAGCTGTTTACAGAACCGGTTAATTTCTTCTTCTGTACATTCCATTCCTTCTTTTACCGCAATCACCGCTCCGGTAATCTCGCCCAGACGCTCATCCGGCAGCCCGATGACAGCTACATCCTGGATCTTTCCATAGGAACTAAGAAAGTTTTCAATCTGTACCGGATAAATATTTTCGCCACCGCTTACAATTACGTCCTTTTTACGGTCTACAAGAAAATAAAAACCATCCGCATCCTGTCTGGCCATATCTCCGGTATAAAGCCAGCCGTCCTTTAATGTCTCCGCCGTTGCCTTTGGATCGTTGTAATAGCAGCTCATAAGGCCCGGACCTTTTACGCACAACTCTCCAACTTCACCGGCCGGCACTTCCTTTCCACTCTCGTCCACAATCCTGCATTCCCAGCGGTATCCCGGTATTCCAATAGCGCCCACTTTATGTATATTTTCAATGCCCAGATGGACACAGCCCGGTCCTGTGGACTCAGACAGACCATAATTTGTATCATATAAGTGATCCGGAAAATATTCTTTCCAGTGTTTAATTAACGACGGCGGCACCGGCTGAGCCCCGATATGCATCAGCCTCCACTGATCCAGGCTGTAATGATCCAGCCGCACATCCCCCCGGTCGAGAGCTGAGAGTATATCCTGTGCCCAGGGAACCAGCAGCCATACAATCGTACAGTGTTCCTTCGATACCGCATCCAGAATAATCTCCGGTGTGGTGCCTTTTAGCAGAACTGCCCTGCTGCCTGCACAGAGACTGCCCATCCAGTGAAATTTGGCCCCAGTATGGTACAGCGGCGGAATACATAAAAACACATCCTCCCGGTCTGTCAGATGATGCTTTTGTTCCATCTGGGCCGCCTGCATCAGACTTTCGTGATTATGCAGAATTGCTTTTGGAAACCCGGTAGTACCGGATGAAAAATAAATTGCCGCATCGTCGTCTTCCTCCAGCCTGACAAGCGGCGCCTGGCTGGAACAGTCCGCCACCAGCTCATGGTAACTTTCAGCAAAGGTCGGACAACCGTCTCCTACAAAAATTAACAGCCGTCCCCTGCTCAGGTCTTCGTCCACAGATTCCACACGGCCAATAAACTCCGGACCAAAAAACAAAATCTGTACTTCAGCCAGATCCGCACAATACTGGATTTCCTGCGCTGAAAACCGGAAATTAAACGGCACCGCAATGGCCCCCGCTTTTAATATTCCGAAATAAATCGGCAGCCATTCCAGACAGTTAAACATTAATATGGCGATCCGGTCGCCTTTGCGCACTCCACGGCTCAAAAGCATATTTGCCACCCGGTTTGCCTTTTCATCAAAAATCCCCCAGGTAATCTCCCTCCGGTAAGGAATCGGGGACGTCTGCTGGATTAAATCATATTCCTTCCAGGTCGTCTTTCTCGTGTCTTTGATCAGCGGATTAAGTTCCACAAGCGCCACTTCGTCACTATATAGTTTGTGGTTTCTCTCCAGTAAATCTGTAACGGGCATAATCGTATACTTCCTCTCTTATTAAATATAAATATAAATATAAATCTATTCCGGACAACAGCATCCTAGTACTCTATCCTTCCAGAACTCTGCGGCCAGAACGTATCTGAAAAAATCATTTTTACTTCCAGCGCCATGCCTCTGCCTTATTCCATACAGATATGGTGTACCCTGTCAGAACCCATACATCTGAAATCTACATTATATTCATAATGCACATCAAGAAATTTATTTCTGTTTTAATTAGTATTTCCTGCTATATCCATAGATTATGACACTTCCTGCCATGGAGCGTGTTTGAAAAATTATTCCAGGATCCGCAGTCGCAATTTCTCCTTTTCGTCATGATATATCTGGTCTTTTGAGTTATCACCGGCTGGCAGTTACGCTTTATCTATACGGCGGTCATGACACTTTCCTGCCTTTCAGGGTATATCAGCGGTTTAGCAATCACAGTTTACCCCCCCCCATTCATCCATATAACATGACACATCTTATTTGTGAATATATGCCTTTTGGGGCACATCTTACGGAAAGCTTTTTCAGACATACTCTGTTTGCGCAGTATATCTATTCCTCTGGTACAGGTTCCAGAGCGTGTCTGAAAAATCTTTCCGACAAATGTATCCTATAGATTTATCTCTACAAGATATATGTTACCAGCATGTCATGCTCATACCCACAGATATGTTATGGGAGTTTTGCGCCAGATGAAGCATGTATGCAAAAAGGACACATTGCTTTCGAAGGGCACATTGTCTCCGGAAAAGGACACGTCATGATAAGAGGTCTGATGCACAGCGGCTGAATTACACGCTTTCAGCACAAACAGATCACAGGCAGGGGTCCGGTAGCGTAAATAATCCTTCAGACGCACTCTGAAAGCCGCAGTACTTTTTATGTATGACATACCTGCCGCAACTGTTAAAAAAGGTTAGACGCACCAGCTCTAACCTTCTTTAAATAATATAACAATTTCATGTCCATGCGTCAAGCTGTTTCCGGATATTCGCGGGACAAACGCATGAATGGACATTTTAGAAATTAATAATTAACATCCGGACTACTGTACAGAAAGGGTTATAAAACCGAATATCTGTACATTCAGAAAGAACAGAAAAAGTATGTACCGCAACGTGACGCCCCTGCCGTTTATATCCATGGCATGCAGCCCGCCACATGCCATGGAACAGCAGTTTACAGTCACAGCAGCAGATCTGTTCCCGCCTTCTGTCAGCCTGAACCAGTAGTTGAAGTTCCGTTCATACAGACTGCCTGACCTTCCGGCAGTTAACACCCTTTATCACTCAGTTACAAATACACAGTCGGGATTTTATACCAGACTGCCCGGATTTATGACGACTGACCTGTAAGGAGATGATACTGCAGGCAGCGCTTCTCATAAGGCCCTGCTGACACGAAATCCGTATATCGTAAGGATGTAAAACCACAGCAGCGGCTTCTCACTGCCTGCGTACTGATTAATCGGTCTTTGGAAGCTTACTGCGGGCAGCCGCAAGTTCTTCGTCTGTAGGAATATGATCATTCATTTCCCCATCATGATATTTTGCATACGCCGTCATGTCAAAATAGCCGGTACCTGTAAGGCCGAATACAATGGTTTTCTCTTCTCCGGTCTTTGTACACTTTTCAGCTTCATCTATGGCAATACGGATTGCGTGGGAGCTTTCCGGCGCCGGAAGGATGCCTTCGATTCTTGCAAAATATTCCGCAGCGTCAAACACTTCTGTCTGTTTCACACTGACAGCTTCCATCAGTCCCTGATGATACAGCTCAGACAGCGTGGAACTCATTCCATGATATCGCAGACCGCCCGCATGACTGGCCGAAGGAATAAAGTCACTGCCCAGTGTGTACATTTTTGACAACGGACAGACCATGCCTGTATCACAATAATCATAAGCATATACGCCTCTGGTAAAGCTCGGACAGGATGCCGGTTCCACAGCAATAATACGGTAATCTGCCTCTCCCCGGAGCTTTTCACCCATAAATGGCGCAATCAGACCGCCCAGATTGGAGCCTCCTCCGGCACAGCCGATAATAATATCCGCTTTTACCCCATATTTGTCCAGGGCTGCTTTTGTCTCCAGCCCGATGACCGACTGATGCAGAAGCACCTGGTTGAGCACACTGCCCAGAACATAACGGTAACCATCGTTTGATACTGCTGTTTCCACTGCTTCTGAAATCGCACAGCCAAGACTGCCCGTAGTACCAGGATGGGCCGCAAGGATCTTTCTGCCCACCTCGGTTTCCATAGAAGGCGACGGGGTCACAGAAGCGCCATAGGTGCGCATTACCTCTCTGCGGAACGGCTTCTGCTCATAAGAGCATTTTACCATAAAGACCCTGCAGTCAAGTCCAAAGTAGGAACATGCCATGGAAAGGGCTGTTCCCCACTGACCGGCTCCGGTTTCTGTAGTTACGCCTTTCAGACCCTGTTTTCTGGCATAATATGCCTGGGCGATGGCAGAGTTTAACTTATGACTGCCGCTGGTATTATTTCCCTCGAATTTGTAATAAATTTTTGCGGGCGTACCCAGCTTTTCTTCCAGGCAGTAGGCACGGACCAGCGGGGATGGACGGTACATTTTGTAAAAATTGCGGATTTCTTCCGGAATTTCAAAAAATGGCGTCTCGTCATCCAGTTCCTGCCGGATAAGCTCTTCACAAAATACTCCTGCCAGTTCTTCTGCTTTCATCGGCTGGCGGGTAGCCGGATTTAAGAGCGGCGCAGGTTTCTGTTTCATGTCGGCCCGCAGGTTATACCATGCCTCTGGCATTTCATTTTCGTTCAGATATATTTTATAAGGAATTTTTTCGTTGTTCATTCTGTTTACCTCCACATTGTTCAGCTGATTCTGGTTACTTTTTTCTAAAAATAACGAGCATTTTTTGCGCCCTCCCGGGGGCGCCAGAGTTTTGTCCACAACATCATTGTGCCTCCTTATATTATGAGAACTCTCCCTGCACATTTTTCTTTTTCCATACAGAAGTTTTTGAAAAAAGTATCCGGCAGAGCCGGATACTCCGGCCTGCGGCGGGCTGCCCCGGCAGCATTTTCTCCTCCGCCGCAGGGCGAACCTGCCCAGAGGGCTTTTTTGCTTTATAGAACGCAGTTTTCTATAAAGCAAAAAAAGCCCCTGACAGAAAATTACGTTCTGTCAGGGGCGAATAGTTATAAAATATACGACACTATCCGCGGTGCCACCCTGATTCACGGTATGACCCGTGCACTTAGCGGGATACCTGCATATCCCCGGCATATATACGCTTGCCTGCAGCGTCGCAGAATACTCTGTGAAAGATCACATTTGACTGCGCCCTCAGCGGTCCATTTGACAACTTGTTTCTCATCCGGTTCTCAGCACCCCGGACTCTCTGTAAAGGCATCATTGCCGTTATCTCCGCCTCAACGGTTTATTTATGAAACTTGGTATATAATATCACGATTGTATGTATATGTCAACAGGCTGGGATAAATTTTTGAAAATATATGCCGGAAGAAATACGGTCTGTAACTGTCCGTTTATCTGGAATAATATGCTGCCGCTTTCCTGGCGCCTGTTATCCGCAGGCGTTTAAAAATCCAGAATAACTTAAATAATATAGTAATCAGTGGCATTCTGACCGGTCCGGTTTTCTCTTACAGGTATTTCCATGACTCTTCCGGACTCAGACAATACTCTTTTTGTATTTTCAAAAGTATGGATTCCACCGGGATATCCATGTCCCGCAGCACCGATACTGTTCCACGGATTCCCGCTTCCTTTCCTTCACGGATTCCCGCTTCCTTTCCTTCCGCAATCATTTCCTCAATTGCTTTACACATATCAATCTTCCCTCCTTTTCTGTGATGATCCCTGATCCGGAGCAGTCCTTCCGCATCCGTACATTCTGCTGCCACTTCATAAGCGTCCTCTTCCATATTACGGTAATACGGATCTTCCACTGTCAGTTTGCGAAGCTTTTCCTTATCATCCGAAAAACGGATAAAATCAAACACCTGTCGTACATCTGTACGGAACACGCTGGTATCCTTCAGACGGCGGATTTCCACCAGGTGTATTCCGGCATCCGGTACCAGACGGCGGATCTCCTCCGGCAGGCCCTGAAAATCCAGAATATCATGCAGTGTCCAGGGGCCATCCCAGTACTTTCCAGTATATAGGATAATGGTCAGCGCCGGATACAGGCGGCTCTCCAGCCGGAACCCATACAGATATTCTCCGGACGACAGACCCTGTGAATGTTTTCTGACCGCTTTTCTGATTTCCGCCGCCTGTTTTCCGTAGGTTCCCACATCATAGCACAGACTCCGGAGCGGCATGGCATAATCTGTTTCCTCCTGTGCCTCAATCCCCACAATAAAACACCCGTTTCCAAATACTGCTTTTCTTACCGTATCACGGGTAATTTCCCGTCGTTTTGTTACGGGGCTGACACCCCTTTTTCTTCTTTCTGTCATCCTGCCCTGTGGATCGTATACCTTAAGCCGCGCCGCCTTCAGTGTCTGACGTCCCCTGAAACAGACACCATTGATAATATCCGCATAGCGTTCATCATCAGACAGATACTCCTTCCAGACCAGATCTTTTCTCATATTCGCTCCTCTTTTCCGCAGGAGCTGTTATAAAACCCCTGCTATTGTAATAATGATTATAACAAACAAAATAAGCATGGATTTTCTTTAAACAAATGAACCGGAATACCTGACAGGATCCTTCCGGACAGAACTTTTCCTGATATACGGAATTATTTTCCGCATGAAGAAAATATGCTTTTGCGAATTTTTGATTTATTTATAATACCATATCCATTACTGTTTTTCAATCGAAAATTTTATGGAAAAATCTTTTGTACCTGTCGGAAATAAATACCCGGTCCAGACATACTCCCGGATCATGACTGGCACAGTATCCGATACAGCCGGGCAGACACAATCCCACATTGTCCCGGAAATAGTACGACGAAGTAAAAATAATTTCGCCGAAGGCGAATATGCCAACACAATCCCACATTGTTCCTGAAAACAACCCGGCAGATATTTACAGAACTTTCCAGAAAAGCTATAATAAAAAGCTGAAATATATACCACCCTATTTACAATACGACTCAGGAGGTTCTTATGATCATTGATTTTCACACACACACATTTCCGGCTGGTATTTCTGCCAGTATCCTGCGGAAATTAAGCCGGATGTCCCATACACAGTATTTTACTGACGGCTCTGTGGACGGACTGGTATCGTCCATGAAAGAAGCGGGCATCACATATTCCGTCAGCCTTCCGGTCATGACAAGGACAGACCAGGTGGAAAAGGTCAACAGCGCACTGATCGCAGACAGGGAAAAACTGGAGGCGCAGGGTATTCTCACCTTTGGAGGCATGCATCCGGATTATGAAAATTACAGACAGGAACTGGCCAGACTGTGGCAAAATGGCATCCGGGGCATCAAAATACATCCGGCCTATCAGGGCACGGATATCGACGATATCCGCATGATGCGTATTATTGAATGCGCCAGCGGACTGGGATTTGTGATACTTACCCATGCGGGAATTGACATCGGTATTTATGACCACAATTACGCCTCCGTGGACAGAGTTTTAAACGTCATTGACACGCTGCATCCCAAAAAACTGGTACTGGCCCATATGGGCGGCTGGGGATGCTGGGAGGACGTGGAACGGGATCTGGCAGGGGCAGACGTCTGGTTTGACACCGCTTTCGCCATCGGCCCCGTCACCCCGGATGAAGCGGGAAGCGGAATCCCATATCTAAAAGAAAATTTATCAGATGAAGCGTTTGTACGCCTGGTAAGAAAACATGGATCAGATAAAATCCTTTTCGCTACAGATTCCCCCTGGGAATCACAAAAGGACTATGTCGCAAGAATCCGGCGTCTGGAACTGACCAGTGTAGAGCAAAAGCGTATCTTTTATCAAAACGCATTGCGGATACTGGACATATAAAAAAGTTTCCAGCAGCCTTTTTCTTTCCGATGCAGTGCCCAGTAAAACCAGGCAGACCCTGCGTTCCTTCCTGGAAGGCTTTTTACTTTACAGGATACAATTTCCTATAAAGTAAAAAAAGGGCTGCCACTTTCACGAATGAAAATTCGTGAAGCGGCAGCCCGGGATACTTACGCCCGTCATCTGTCCCAGCAGACAGCTGAGTAATTTAAACCCCGCTGCTTCCCCCGTATCCCCTGGTGAGCACATCTACAAACTCCTCCAGGTTTTCCATCAGATATGTGCTGTTAAGCATCTGGTTCTGGCCCATCATACTCTGAATAAATGCCCCGGCTCCTTTCCGGTGTTCCGTGCGATGATAACCGCTTTTTAGCTCCGTGCTTTTCATCTTATGCATCCAGTCCAGCTGTGACTGTTTCACCTTATCAATTTCTTTCTGGTGGTTTTTACTCATATTTTTTTCCCAGTCAATATAAAAACGGAATGCATCACAAATCCTGTGCAGATCGGTTCCATCCCCCATCAGCTCATTAAATATTTTGTGCGCTTTGGGATCAGCCTTTTCCATAACCTCATCTATACTTATAATACAATCATCCGGCGCTCCCAGAGGCGGCCCCTGCCGGATATCATATTTTACATTCCCCATGCTGTCCATCTCCCCGTTCAGGGCGTACTGCGCAACTTCTTCCATTGCTTCCATGAAAAGCGCCGCTTTATCCTCCTGCAGCCTGCCTGACAGGTACCGTGCCTCTTCCAGACCGGCATAGACCAGTTCCTGCCGCCCTTCCTCCGTCAGACTGCCTACCTGATGCGGAAGCAGGCTGTTATTTATGATCCAGTCCACCGCATCCCTCATCTCTTCACTGGCTCCTTCCAGACTCTTCCTGAGCTTTTCATCGGTCCTTATATTCCCGATTATACGCCTGTTTGCGTGAGCGGGTTTTATGGCACTTTTCAGTATCTTTGCCTGCTCCTGTTCATCCAGTGTGTGGAAATCCGTCAGCGGCTTTTCACTCCTGATCTGCGACGCCAGTTCCAGCCTTCTGCGCCCCTCTTCCGATATATCCACAATGGCACAGCTGCCGGCTTCAAGTAGCAGATTTACGTTGTGTAAGTCTTTTCCTTCCGTAATTTTGCGGGCTGTTACCGGTTCTGCCTCCATACTGGGATTTCCATCCCTGTATTTTACAGACGGCGGTGAAATATTTGTGTTTAAATTTACATACATGACTATTCCTCCCATTCTGATTTTCGTAACCTGTTCCGGCACATTTTCCATCATCCGTATATCTGGTTATATGTATATGCTAACAAAGTATACGCTTTGTCACTTTTAAACGCAATTACAATTTATTAAGCACAGATACAGACATAACCACATTCCTGATAATATTAATTGTAAAGAGAATACTTGTAGTGGAAGATTGTCGTTCTAAGATTCAGATCAGGATTTTTAGTAGATGATACCAAAAGCCCACACACATCGAAATACTGCGTAGTCAGTCCTGTATTATACATTTCTCCTCCCATCGCCGTTGGCAGATTCAGTCTGATACTGTATTGGCCAGAACTGTCTGTCCTGCCTGTCTCCTCACGTGTCGCCAGCTGTGGAGTGTTATTTTTTTCCCAATACGGATTGGTGTAAAGCGCCGTCACAGAATAATCTGATACTCCATACTGGTCTCCGGTAGAAGGATCTGTTGCAAGTACATACCCCTTGATATTCATCCAGTCTTTCGTTCTGAAATAGCTTTCTTTAAAACCAGGATATCTGACAAAATGATTTACTCCCTCATCTCCATTATATTCAGAGATGGTAATCTCCGTTGGCCTTAATCTTGGTAATACTGTAAATGTATAATTCTGAATGTCATCAGCATTATAATCATTCATTGCCTTATCACTGCAGATACGTACATACCAGGTTCCGGTGGATACAGAAACTGTTGTCTTTGCAGTGGACGACGCCAGCCTGGACATCGCATATTTCCCGTTGCTGATGTCTTTATATACTTCCAGACGACATGTATTGGAAGAAGGGGTTGCTACACTCAGTATAAGATCGTCATACATCCTGTTCTCCGGTATTTCTAATGTATACCAGTCATTATCCACAGGTGAACTTATATTTGCAGATGAAACAACCGCACCACCTGTATTAACCGGAAACGAAAGCGCTGATGCCGGATTTTCATTCGGTTCTAACGGGTCACAGTCGTTACTGACTGTAAATTCAGGTTTAAATGGTTCCGTCTCACTTCCGCCACCCGCAGATAACACCGCCAGATAATACAGTGTCGCACCGGAACCCTGGGTCACATAACCTACCGTCTCCGGAAGCGTACCGGAAGAACCGTTGATCTTTGTGAGCATATCGCTTTTTACCAGTATTTTGCCATCTGCGTCCAGTACATACAGATCATAGTCTATATCAGCCGAAGCCGGCTGTGTCATCCGGGCCTGAAGATAGATACCCGGATTGATTGTAACAGGCAGGACTTTTAATTCTCCTGTTTCCGTGAGATAATCCTGTACTGCTCCAGTCTGGATTTCATGGGCCATTGGCCGGTCAATCAGTTCCGCATTCTGAAGATCCAGCTGTCCCCCGTTCCCGGACGAAACAGATGTTTCGTTATCCTGGAAATCTGTTATTTCCACAGGAACCTGTTTTTTGATTTCTACACTGTCGTCAAATGTTACAGGCAATGCTGTGGCAGCCTTATCTGTTTTTACAGATTCTTCCGGCCAGCTGATATCATCAGCCGCAAAAACGTGAACCGGATTTGCCAGAAGCGCCGTTATGATCCCCAGAGCCAAAATTCTTTTTTCATAGTTTATGGATCCACCTTTCTGAATGTTTCCTGAATGCTCAGATAATTTTATTTCCTTAACTTTCTTTCGCAACTATTCTCTCCCCTCCTTTCCGCTTATACAAAGCAGGTAGTTGCAAACTATAAGAATCCATATCAATATGATATTCTTTAATGTAATAATATAATATCCTGAAAGTTCAGTCAGAGACACCCAAAAAGACACTCTGCCTGTCATAAATCATATGGCTTTCATTTTATGCTGAAAACACATTCTGTTGCAACAAATTGTAACTGATACGGATCATTTGTTGTCTTTTTTACATCTACAGTAAAATCACCAATTATAAACTATTAAAATAATCAACTATTTACAGTATACACTACATCATTCATTTGTCAATAGTTTCTGTCCCATATATTTACAATCATTCATATATCACAATCTGTAAGCTTCCTGTAACCACAAATTTTCCTACCCGGACTTTCCTCCCGCATTTTGCATTCATCAGGCCTGCTGTCCTCTCTGGTCAGCCCATTGCGGATACCGGACATATCTTTCCCGCAAAATAAAAACCGTATACAGACAGTCCGGCCGCCTGTTCATAGACCAGATTATCTGTATACGGTTATTTGAATTTATAAAATCAGACCAGATTACATAAATTATCCGTTATAAATCAGTAAAGATGCCTCTTATCAATGACCCGGACTGCCTTACCTTCACTTCTTGGAATACTCTTTGGCTCCACAACACTGACATCTACCGTAATGCCCAGCATGGATTTCAGTCCTGATACAATCTTTTTCTCCCGTTTTGCCACCGGAATAGTCTCATCCTGCGCCATTTCCGGTGTCATCTCCACCTGGACTTCAATAGAGTCACGGTTGCCAATACGGTCCACAATAATCTGATAGTTGGCCTGATATCCCTGATTTAACAATACCGCTTCAATCTGGGAAGGCCATACATTGACTCCCTTAACTATCATCATGTCGTCGCTGCGTCCCTTTGGCTTGAGCATACGTACATGGGTACGCCCGCAGGAGCATTTTTTCCTGGTCAGAAGGCAGAGATCCCTGGTGCGGTAGCGCAGCAGCGGAAACGCTTTCTTCGTAATACAGGTAAATACCAGCTCTCCGACCTGGCCTTCCGGCAGTACTTCCCCAGTTTTTGGATCAATGATTTCCGGAATAAAATGATCCTCCTGGATATGCATGCCTGCCTGTTCCTCACATTCAAAGGATACGCCCGGTCCTGAAATTTCTGTCAGCCCATAAATATCATACGCTTTGATGCCCAGCGTCTCTTCGATACTTTGACGCATCTGCTCGGTCCATGGTTCTGCGCCAAAAATACCGGCCTTTAACTTCAGCTGGTCTTTCATACCCCGTTCCGCAACCGCTTCTCCCAGATTTGCCGCATAAGACGGCGTACAGCAAAGAATCGTGGAACCCAAATCTGTCATAAACTGCAGCTGTCTTTCTGTATTTCCGGAAGACATCGGGAGCGTCAGACACCCTACTTTATGGGAACCGCCGTTTAATCCAGGTCCCCCGGTAAACAGGCCGTAACCGTAGCAGACGTGACACACATCCTCCTTTGTGCCGCCGGCAGCCACAATGGCTCTCGCACAGCATTCCTCCCAGATATCCAGATCTTCCCGGGTATAAAATGCTACCACACGCCGGCCGGTTGTTCCGCTGGTAGACTGGATCCGCACGCACTCTTCCAGCGGCACGGCCAGCAGTCCGTACGGGTACTGGTCCCTGAGGTCATCTTTTGTAATAAAAGGAAGTTTGTGCAGATCCTGCGTTCCCCTGATATCTTCCGGTGCGACACCGGCTTCATCCATCCTGTCACGGTAAAAACGGACATGATCGTATACATACCGGACCTGCTTTACCAGGCGCTCATCCTGCAGCGCCAGAATCTGGTCCTGTGGCATTGTTTCAATCTCTGGTTGATAATAATTTTTCATTGTTTCTCCAATCATCTGTTTCTATGTAAATATTTGATGCAATTACAGACACACGCTGGTATCCGCCGCTGTCAGGCTTTTTCCCCACGTCCCAGCAGAAATGCCTTCTGGTTCAGTGCCGCAAATTTTTCCGGCACACATTCATCAATTGCTTTCTGCCATTTCTCCAGCGGAATGTCAAAATATCCGGACAGCCGCCCCATGAGTACAAGATTTACCGCTTTAGCAGACCCGGCCTCTTCTGCCAGCGCCAGTGCGTCCATGGCATCCACACGGATTTGAAGGGCACGCATTTTTTCAATCAGCTGGTCCGGATAGGGCGCTGCTCCGGTAATAACCGGCATCGGATCAATCTCCTGGGTATTTACCACAATCCTGCCGTCTTCTTTTAAATATTCCACATAGCGGGCCGCTTCCAGCTTTTCGAAAGAAACGATCACATCCGCCTGTCCTTTGTCAATAACCGGCGAATATACCTTTTCCCCAAAGCGCACATATGTCACCACGCTTCCGCCCCGCTGGCTCATACCGTGTACTTCTGAAACTTTTACATCATAGCCTTCGGATAACAGCAGGTGCCCCAGCAGCTTGCTGGCCAGCAGGGATCCCTGTCCGCCTACGCCGACAATCATAATATTTTTTGTCATTTCCCTACCTCCCCTGACTGTAATGCGTCAAAACCGCATAACTGCTGGCAGACACCGCAGCCTGTACACAGCGTGGCATCTATGACAGCTTTATTATTTTTAATACTGATGGCCGGGCAGCCCAGGCGCATACAGGATTTACAGCCTGCGCATTTATCCGCATCCACGTGAAGCGGCGGCTGTGGTTTTACATATTTTAACAGGGCGCATGGCCTGCGGCTGATAATAACCGAAGGCTCGTCCGCTGCCAGTTCTTCTTTTAAAATCCGTTCGCATTCTTTCAGATCATAAGGGTCCGCCACAGCTACCCGCTGAAATCCCATGGAACGACACAGGTTTTCCAGATCAATTTTTCCAGCCGGATCTCCTTTAATATTATAGCCGGTGGTGGGATTCTGCTGATGTCCGGTCATGCCGGTAATGGAATTATCCAGGATAATAACCGTGGAATTGCTCTGATTGTATGCGATATTGGCAAGGCCGGTCATACCGGAATGCATAAAGGTAGAATCACCGATCACTGCCACCGTGCGCCCTTCGCTCTCACTGCCCAGCGCTTTGTTAAATCCGTGAACCGCACTGATGGACGCTCCCATGCACAGCGTCATTTCCATGGCGTTTAACGGCGCCACCGCACCCAGCGTATAGCAGCCGATATCCCCCAGCACCGTGCATTTATTTTTTGATAATATGTAAAACAGGCCTCTGTGAGGACATCCGGCGCACATGACCGGAGGTCTGAAAGGCAGTGTTTCTCCCAGACTTTTGCTGGCCGGCAGGCTTACACCCAGTTTTTCCGCAATCAGGTTCTGGGAATATTCGCCTTCCAGTGGCAGCACGTCCTTGCCTGTTACGGTAAGGCCCAGATTTTTACAATGGGTCTCAATGACCGGATCCAGTTCTTCCACGATAACAAGTTTTTCCACCTTAGACGCAAAATCCAGAATTAACTTCTCGGGAAGCGGGTGGATCATGCCCAGCTTGAGAATACATGCCTCATCGCCAAACACTTCCTTTACATACTGGTAACTGGTGGACGACGTGATAATTCCCAGTTTCGGATCGCCCATTTCCACACGGTTAAAAGAACAGGTCTCCGCATAATCCCTCAGTTTCCTGGTCCGTTCTTCCACCAGCGGATGACGGCGGATGGCATTGCCCGGCATCATGACATATTTTGCGATATTTTTCTCATATGGGATCGCAGAATGTTCCATGCGTTCCTTTGTATCTACAATACTCTGGGAATGGGCCACTCTGGTACACATTTTAATCAGTACCGGTGTATCAAATGTTTCAGAAAGTTCAAATGCACATTTTGCGAACTCCAGCGCCTCGCCAGAATCCGAAGGCTCCAGCATCGGCAGTTTGGCTGCCACTGCGTAGTGACGGGAATCCTGCTCGTTCTGGGAAGAATGCATACCTGCGTCGTCTGCCACGCAGATCACCATGCCTCCGTTAACGCCTGTATAAGAACAGGTAAACAATGGATCAGCCGCCACATTCAGTCCCACGTGCTTCATACCGCAAAAGCTCCGCTTTCCTGCCAGTGACGCACCAAAAGCCACTTCCATGGCCACTTTTTCATTTGGCGCCCATTCACAATATATTTCATCATACTTTGCGGCTTCCTCAGTCACTTCCGTACTCGGGGTACCCGGATAACTGGATACGACCTGGCAGCCAGCCTCATACAGCCCCCTTGCCAGCGCCTGGTTGCCCAACATTAATTGTTTCATAATCGAATGATATCCTTTCATAGCTTTTCATAACTATTCGTAACTTCTCTTATCTTTTCATTTGTACAAAATAAGCATAACCTTTGCACAACACAACCTATCATAGCATTTATTATGGATTTAGTAAATAATGAAATGCTGCCGGACATGCCTGCCTGGTTACCGGTTCATTTTGTAACCGCACTCCGGACAGACATCGCCGCTTTTATATATACAGCCGCAGCGGAAACAGCAGATTGTATCATGCTTTTCTTTTGCCAGGTATTCCAGCTTCCTGGACGCCGGCTTTTCCTGCAGGTAATGGACAAATTCATCCAGCACCCCGGCCCAGTCTTCCAGCTCTGCGGAAGAAACCACACAGGGCAGCTTATGTTTTGCCCCGTTTCGTTCTTCCAGCGTCAGTCTGCGGTTCATCAGCCCGGTGGATGCGGTAATGCTGTCAATGGCATTTACCGGTATCGCATAGGAATTCAGACGGGTACAGTAAAAAAGGTTTTCCGGCGTCAGCATCATTCCGTTTTTACCGCTCCTGTTTCTGGAAGTATCCACGGCAAAGACCGGATACTCAAACAGATTCCTGCCGCCGGCATAAGTCGCCATTGCCCGTTCAAACACATGTACTTCCGCCGGACCGGCCTGTTTCATCATTACTTTCCTGGCAGGATAAAAATGATGCCTGCCATTTTCCTTTATTTTTCCCTGCATCTCTTCCTGCAGCTTCCGGACCAGCAGCTGACATTCATCTGTCCGGATTTTTTCCAGACGCCTTTTCAGCATTTCCAGGGCGTTATCTTTTAATTCCGGCAGAAAACTGCCTTGGGAAATCTGTTCATAAGCATCCGCCGCCGCATCAAAATCCATGGACTGGATATTCCTGCTTATTTCATCAATCCGCTCTTCGTCCAGCTGACGGATCCGCTCTGTTAATTTCTCCATATAGGGCGCCACATTTTCGTCCGCAAATCCCTGCTTTTCCAGACGGGCCATCAGACTGACATAATCTCCCCGGCCGGTTTTGCGGGCACGCTTTACCATGGAAGCTATTTCCCGCTTTTCAGCCTCTTCTCTCTTACTGCGCAGTATTTCCTGATACGGGGACAGATCCGCTTCTTTATAGACAGACAGCTTTTCTTCCAGCTCCCGGAATCCGGCTCTGTCCATATATTTTGGAATCCTGTCCATAATCCCCCTTACCTCTTCACCCGCCCTCTGGCGGATCAGGCCGTAAAGCCGGTCCAGAAAGGACTGCTTTGTCTGTGACGGAAGGTCTGCTTCTTCCACTTCTTTTATTACTTTCTGTATCTGCCCGTAACTTCTTTGCTGGCAGCTTTCTACTTTTTTCTCAATGCCCGCTGTCTTTTCTTTCAGTTCCGCTTTTTCAATCGGGCGCAGAATTTCTGCCCTGGCAGTCTCATCCAGGGTACGGTCATTTAATACCTGTTTTTTGAATTCCGCTCTCTGTCTGGCTGACAGCCTCTCCAGTACCCCAAGGCGGGCGGCATATTTCTGCATACGGGCATCCGCTGCCGGATTCCTGGAACCGGAAGGCGCCGTTCTCCCGGAAAGAGTTCCTTCTTTTCCAGGGTTGGAAAATTCCCGTCCCTCTTTCCCGGAAATGCCGGATATGCCTGTCCCTGGCTGTTTCGCAGACAATACTCTCCCATCCGTTCCGCTGCCGGACCGGATGGACTGATGATGGTCTTCCAACTGATTCCTGCCGGCAGCCTTCACGGCTCTTTGTATACCAGCAGCGCCTTCCCTGTCCGCCGGCGTCCTGTCCGGGCGGCCGCTGTCATCCGGCCCTCCGGCTTTTTGCTGATTCTGATGTTTTTCATATTTCTTTGCATTGGCCCGGCGCAGCTTTACCTGCTGCTGAATGGCTTTTTCGTGTTTAGCCACTGCCTGGTCCGGGTAAAATCCCTCTTCTACCCGGTCTGTAAACCTGGAAAATACTTCTTCCGGCAGATATTCAGACTTTCTGCTGAAATCCTCCATCTGGCGCAAAGCGTCCGCCTCGTTTTGTAACTGATCCGGATCTTCCTGCGGCTGTCCGTCGCCCTGCAGCCTCCGGTTACGCAGCGCTTCATATTCATTGTAGTGAAAATTGGCCGTCCGCTCCCCGTTTTTACCCAGCAGTTCCAGATAATCCCCATATGCCTTCTTGTCATCCCCGAAGGACATTTCATAAACAAGCCCTTCCGCCAGCAGGCGCTGTGGTCTTGGAGTATAAAAGCAGTTGCACTGGTCACAGGTATAGACCCTGGCCATAAACACACCCTTCTCCTCTGTCTCAATCCGTTGTTCTTTTCCCACCGGATAGACAGCCATGTGCATCTTATCCGAACACTGGGGACACTGATAGCCCACCAGGTAAAAGTTGTTTCCCATCCGGTCTGTAACCCGCTCTGTGAGGGTAGTATCTGTCTTTTGAAATGTCCGCTGTCTGTTTTTCCAGATCAGTCTGTGCCAGAGCCCCTGCGCTTCTTTTTCCCACTCTTCTTCTGTCTGTTCCGGAGGTTTTTGTTCAGACCGCAGTACAGTTTCCATCACATCTTCATACGTTATCCGCATCCCTTTTCTGTAGAAACGGAAATTGTCTTTCTGAAACGCCGGTTCGATCTCATACATATGTAAAATTTTCTGAAACAGCTGGTTAAGCTGCGCATAGTCATGCTCCACCCGCAGCCCTTTTAATGTGCCCCATTTCCCAAAAGCATAGAGGATAATATTCACCAGATCCTGAAGCCCCGGGTGTCTGGAAATTTCCACAATCTGCTCCTGCGCAATGGTAAGTTCGATCAGATCTGTCTTTACCTGCCTCGTATCGAACTGAAAGAAAAGGGAACGCACCTTTCCCTCCAGAATCATCTGATTGTCCATAATCACAAACCGCCCGTTCCATGCAATCTTTGCGCCCATGGTCTGTATCAGTTTCTGAAATGTCTGTTCCAGTTCGCTGTTTGCCTGCAGCACCAGCATTGTGAACACCTCTTTTCTGTTTCTAAAAATATCATCGCAAAACGACCGCTCCGGCAGACTGGCGCAGCCCGTTTATCCTTTGAATTTTATCCGGGAACGGACGCACCGCATCATGTTTTTTATCCGCAGCCCGCGGCATACACCCGGCCTGACCCTGTCGGCGCATCAAAGCGCAGACAGAACAGCCCGGATACTGTTACATGATCAGTTTTCGTATATCGTTAAACATAATCACGACCATCAGTACCATCAGCGCCATCAGAAAGACAAAGTTCAGCGCTCCTTCCTTGTCCGGATCGAAACGTTTTCTGCGTACTCCTTCTATTATGAGAAATACAAGTCTTCCCCCGTCCAGAGCCGGAATTGGCAGCAGGTTCATTACCCCCAGGTTTGCGGACAACAGAATACACATATTCATCAGGCTCATCAGTACATAAAACATGCCAGCCGGTTTCGTCTCTGTATACGTATCCCCAATGGTCTTTACGATCCCCACCGGTCCGGAGAGGTCATTGACGCTGACCCGCCCTCTCACCAGCTGTCCCAGGCTTTCCATGGTGGTGACGATCCAGTATTTTACCTCATACACCCCGTACTGGAGCGTCTGCAGCACATTTCCTTTTGTACGGCCCGCAGCGCCGTAAAATCCGAACAGATACCGGCCGCTTTCTTCGTCATAGGCTGGCGTTAGTACTGTCTGATACTTTTCGCCGTCCCGCTCATAAGTAATATCCACCGCTTCTCCCGCATGGAAATACGTATAAAACGATACTTCCCGGTACAGATGAATCCTTTTATTTCCCATCCGCACTATGGAATCCCCGGCCTGCAGGCCTGCCTCCTGCGCCGGATAACCGTCCATTACGTCTGTAAGCACCGGCGGGTCGAATCCCACGCATGCCACCACAATCAATGAGAAGATAAAGGCCATAATAAAATTAAACACCGGCCCTGCCACCACAATAGAAAACCGCTGCAGCACAGACTTGTTGTTAAATCCCCGGTCGTCGCTGCTGTCCTCGTCCTCGCCTTCCATCATACAGGCGCCGCCAAAAGGCAGCAGTTTTAAAGAATACTTTGTCTCACCTTTTGTGAATCCGACCAGCGTCGGACCCAGTCCCAGACAGAATTCGTTGACCCGTACATCGTTGTACTTTGCCAGCAGAAAATGTCCCAGCTCGTGAAACAGTATAATAATACTGAAAATAATCAGCGCTAAAATAATGTTCAATCTACCACCTGCTTTCAATCCATTCACGGACAGATTTTTCTGTTTCTAATATTTCATCCAGATCCGGATGCTCTTTACAGGTACAGTGTACCATACATTCGTGAATGATCTGTGTAATTTCCAGAAAAGAAATGTCCCGGTTTAAAAATTTCGCCACTGCGCATTCATTGGCCGCATTAAATATCACAGGCATGCTGCCACCCCGTGCGGCAGCCTCATACGCCAGCCGCAGCCCTTCAAACGTCTCCAGATCCGGTTTTTCGAAAGTAATCGTCCCCAGCTCATAAAAATCCAGCCGTCTGCCGGAAAGAGGCCTGCGGGCCGGATAATACAGGGCATACTGGATCGGAAGACGCATATCCGGCGTTCCAAGCTGGGCGAGAATGCTTCCATCCACATACTCCACCATGGAATGAATGACAGACTGGGGCTGGACAATTACCTGAATCCGCTCCAGCGGCGTGTCAAAGAGCCATTTAGCCTCCATGACTTCCAGACCTTTATTTACCATTGTGGCGGAATCCACCGTAATTTTTCTGCCCATGCTCCAGTTTGGATGTTTTAAGGCGTCCTCAAGCCGCACATCCGAAAGCTCCTCCCGTTTCTTTCCACGAAACGGCCCGCCGGAAGCAGTCAGCAGTATTTTATGGATACTGTTTCCCTTCTCTCCCTGCAGACACTGAAAAATGGCGCTGTGCTCGCTGTCCACTGGAAGAATGCGCACCCCGTGTTCTTCTGCCAGCGGCATAATCAGGTGTCCTGCGGTAACCAGCGTTTCCTTGTTAGCCAGGGCAATATCTTTTCCGGCCTGTATGGCGGCTATCGTGGGCCGCAGCCCGATCATGCCTACAATTGCCGTTACCAGCATGTCTGATTCCGGTATAGTGGCTGCTTCCAGCAGGCCGTCCATGCCACTGACTATCCTTACCGGAAGATCAGCGGTACTGGTTCTTAAACTGGCCGCATCTTCTTCTTTCCAGACAGCCGCCAGTCCGGGCCCGAATTCCCGTATCTGCTGTTCCAGCAGCCGTATATTGGACCCGGCAGTCAGCGCCATTACCTGAATATCTCCCCGCTCCCTTACCACATCCAGTGTCTGGGTGCCGATGGAGCCTGTAGAGCCTGCAATTGCGATTTTTTTCACGTCTCTCCCACCTTTAATTTAAAATCATACTATTATAAAATATAAGCGGCCAGATAATAAATGACCGGCGCCGTAAAAATCACGCTGTCAAACCGGTCCAGAATCCCTCCATGTCCCGGTATCAGCTTACCGTAATCTTTAATCTCATAGTTTCGCTTGATGCCGGACGCCGCCAGATCACCAATCATGGAAATCACACCGCCGGCCACACTGATCGCCGCCAGTATCCATATTTCATTACCGGTAATGCCCATCTGTCTGCGAAACAGCGTCCCATACAAAGCGGTCAGAAAAAATGTGCCCGTCAGGCCGCCAATAGCTCCCTCCACTGATTTTTTCGGAGAAAGCAGCGGAGACATCTGGTGCTTTCCAAAGCGCACGCCCACACAATACGCACAGGTATCGCATCCCCAGGAACACAGAAAAATCAGCCAGACCAGATAAGCCCCGTTTTCCAGCATTCTGGTCAGCCAGACTCCGCTTAACATGACCGCCACATAAAACACACCAAAAAACGCCGCCATAATCTGCGAGGCATGATACGCCGGATATGCCAGTACGTATACAAACAGCAGTATCACCATAAACGCCAGTACAAAAATCATCATATCCGGAATCCATGGCTCATACAGATGCGAATAATATACGACTGCGGCCAGATAACCGATACATGCCGCTGATCTGCGTTCAAATCCAAGGACACGGTATAATTCGTACATGCCGGTCAGGGAGATGATACAGGCAGCCGCAAGCAGCACATCCCCGCCTGTTGTCACAAGAACCAGCGCCGCAATCACCAGCGCTATCCCGCTCAAAAGCCTTATCTTAAACATCTGACTACCCCTTTTCTTTCCGGCAGGGCTTATTGTGCCGTTAATCCGCCAAATCTGCGGTCTCTGTTATTATATGCCATAACCGCCTTCTTTAATTCTGCTTCATCAAAATCCGGCCAGGGCAGCGGTGTAAAATAAAATTCACTGTAAGCTGACTGCCAGAGCAGAAAATTAGAAAGACGCTGTTCCCCGCTGGTGCGGATCAAAAGATCCGGATCCGGAATATCCCTGGTATCCAGATATCCGGCGAATATGTCTTCTGTAAGATCCTCTGCCGCCAGCTTTCCCAGGGCCACGTCCCGGTACATATTTTTCATGGCACGGATCATTTCATCCCTGCTGCCATAATTTAACGCTATCTGAAAGTTAAACCCATCGTACTGGCTGGAAACTTCTTCCAGCTCACGGATCTGTTTTTGCAGTGTGGGCGAAAGTCTTGTAATATCGCCCAGCACCCGGACACGCATATTGTTCTTTTTCGCTGTTCTCAGACAGGTTTTCATATAACTGCCCAGAAGGCGCATCAGTTCCTCTACTTCGCCTTCCGGCCTGCCCCAGTTCTCTGTGGAAAAGGCATAGACGGTAAGATATTTTATTCCCATATGGCCAGCGGTATCACAGATTTTCTCCACATTTTTCGCTCCCATTGTATGTCCGTAATTGCGGGGCATTCCTTTACTTTTTGCCCATCTGCCGTTTCCATCCAGTATAATTGCCACATGCTGCGGTATGTTCATTGATTTTCCTTCCCCTGCTTTTATTTCTGAAAAATACGTATCTCTTCCAGTCAGAACCCTTACATCCCGCCGGGTACGGTATGATCTTTCAATAAGGCCAGCTGTAAAAGTCTGCCGGATTTTATAGAAAAAAGGGACATGCCATAGCTATGTCCCCCATCATGATTAAACAGTAAGTATTTCCTTCGTCTTCTCCTCTACGGCCTTATCTATCTCAGCAATATATTTATCTGTCATTTTCTGGATTTCCCCTTCCAGATCTTTGATTTCATCTTCAGATATATCATCCTTTTTGCCAAGCTTCTTAAATGTATCGTTTGCGTCCCGCCTGATATTACGGACTGCAACTTTCGCTGCTTCCCCTTTTTTCTTAATATCTTTCGCCAGTTCCTTACGTCTTTCCTCGGTTAATTCCGGAAACGCAAGGCGGATTACCTTCCCGTCATTGGTTGGATTAATTCCCAGATCTGAAGAAAGAATTGCCTTCTCAATAACTTTTACCATGGAAGGCTCCCAGGGCTGGATCTGCAGCATTCTTGGTTCCGGCACATTGACATTCGCCACCTGCTGGACCGGTGTAGGCGTGCCATAATAATCTACACGCAGCCTGTCCAGCACATGGGGATTGGCTCTGCCGGCTCGAATCCCGTTAAATTCTTCGTGAAGATTTCCCAATGATTTTGTCATTTTATTATCAAACTGAACTAATCGGTCGTCCATAAAAACCTCCTGACTGACTTAACTAACATTACACAGTAATCACAGTCCCGTTGAAATTTCCACTGATTGCGTGTACAATGCTGTCTGGTTCATTCAGACTGAATACATACATCGGCATTTTGTGTTCCATACACATAATGGAAGCCGTAAGGTCGATAACCGCCAGCTTTTTCGCAATCACTTCATCTATGGAGAGCGTGTCGTAACGGACGGCATCCGGATTTAACTTAGGATCACTGTCATACACCCCGTCAATGGACTTCGCCAGCAGGATGCCATCTGCCTCTATTTCAATGGCACGCAGTACAGTAGCTGTATCCGTGGAAAAATACGGGTGTCCGGTGCCTCCGGCAAAAAATACAACCATATTATGCGCAAAATATTTGTTCGCACGGTCTTTGGAAAACAGCTTTGTAAAAGAGCCGCAGGAAAACGGGGTCAGGACGTTTGTCTTCATCCCTGCCGTACGGAATATCTCTGATACGTATATGCAGTTCATCACAGTGGCAAGCATACCGATCTGGTCTGCTTTCGTCCGGTCAATGGCCTCACTGGTCCTGCCCCGCCAGAAATTACCGCCGCCTATGACAATACCGGTTTCAATACCGGCATCCACCAGCTTCTTTACCTGCTTTGCCACCTTCATAACCGTCTCTTCATCAAAACCGGTCTTTTTATCACCTGCCAGAGCTTCGCCGCTTAATTTCAAAAGAACTCTTTTCATTTTAATTATTTGCCTTTCTTGTTCTCCCCGAACAGGCTTTCCACATCAATATCCGCATAACACTGGGAACAGAAACCTTCAATGACAGCGCCATTGTTGATCTGTACAGATCTGGATTTTATATTGCCTACAATCACAGCGGATGTATCTACTACAACTGGTCCCTGTACATCAATATCACCTTTGACTGCTCCGGCAATAACTGCGGATGTCGCGGAAATATTACCAACAACTACAGAACCAAGACCGATTTTTACGGTACCTGTACTTGTAATCTCACCCTCGATTTTTGCCGCGTCAGAAAAAACTTCGGATGAAGAGCTGTTACCTTTGATCATACCAGTAATTTCCAGCTTGCCATTACACTGTACATTTCCTTCCACACGGCCGCTGATACTGAAAGAACCTGTGGTAGACAGATTACCTTTGATTGTGGTACCTGTGGTAATAATGGATACTTCATCTGTAATCTCCGGCGCAACAGCAGAGAAATCTTCCTCCATGGTTACTGCGGCTGTGTCATTTGTCATTTCTTCATTCATTGGTATTTCCTCCTTGATTGTTGAACTTGTTTTCATATTTGTATTATTAGATAAAACATTTCTATTGACCGGACTTTCCACCGGTTTTGGTTCCGGTTCCGGCTCTTCCATTCCGGCATCAAAAGAAAAGTGCATCTCTTCTTTGTCATCGCTTAAATTAAACAGATCGTCGAAACGGCTGCGGACTGGCCTCGCAGGCTCCGGCTTCTTTTCTTCCGGCATACGCACCGGTGCGGGCTTTGGTTTTGGCGCAGGCTGCGGCTTTGCCTGTGATTCCATGGCTGGTTCTTTCGGCCTGTTATCTGCCGGTACGGTTTTTTCCGTAGTTTCCACGTCTTCCAGCAGACCGTCCAGTTTTGACAGTTCTGATTCAATATCCAGCTCGCCTTCCAAAGTATTTACCATCATTTCGGAATCATCTTCCAGTTCGTCTTCCAGTTCCAAATCTTCTCCCGGCAGCAGTTCATTCACTGCCAGTGACAGATCATCCTTGAAATCCTTAAAAAAACTCATCTTTTCCCTCCATTTATCTGCATAGTACTCCCGGAAATTCTCCTGTAACTGGTCTGCAGCTTCGTTTCTTTGTCATGTATGTAATCAGTTTTCCACACTTTCCGCGGAAACATGCTGTACCAATCTCGTTTTTTTAGTAACCGGCAGTAAAACTGCCCCGGAATTTCTGACTTTTTTTATAATACCGGACAAGGCTTTTACCGTCTCCGGTTTATCTTCCGCATCATGCATCAGTACGACTGACGTGTGGTACTTACCTACATCCGCCATCACATTTGTAATCAGATCACTGGTCGTATAAGGCGCCGACGTGGCGTCCCCGCACTGTACGTTCCAGTCAAAATAAGTAATGCCCTGTTTATTCAGAAACCGGATAAACGTTGTCATATCTTTAGCGCTGACCCGGTTGCTGCTGCCGCCCGGAAAACGGTACAGCCAGCACTCTCTACCGGTAGCCTTTTCAATCCGGCTCTTAATCAGTTCAAAGTCCTGCCGGAACTGTTTCACGGAACTGTAGATCACATCATATTTATGGGAATAGGAATGCATGCCGATCGTATGTCCACGGTCTGTAATTTCTTTATATAATTTCAGCGATTCTTCATCTTCCCTGCCAGTAACAAAAAATGTCGCTTTTACATTTTCTTTGTCCAGTATGTCCAGAATCTGTTTTGTATTAGCGCTTGGCCCGTCGTCAAAGGTCAGATACACTTTCATGGCCTTTTCGTCATCTTCCGGATCCGGCTGGTCTGTCTTTTTTTTCTCCGGCTGCTCTTTGTCCTTTGCGGATTTCCCGGCATCCTTTTCATCCTGTGCGTCTGTACCGGTGGCCGCTTCGTATTCCTTTACCTTATTGGAACCTGCCGCCTGGTTCTGCTGCTGGCCGATCTGCTGGCTGCGAATGGTATTTTCTGTCAGAATATCAATCTGATTCTGCAAAGACTGCACTTTTACAATCAGCGTCACTGATACAAGCATCCATACAAGCATCCAGGTAAGTACAAATACGGTAACCCCCGTTTTCATCCGCTGTATTCGTTTTTTATGTGCAAGCCGCTCATTTAATCCCTGATTTTTATTATTCATTGACTGCCCCCTGGCTCATTACCGCTATTATCCAGATCATTGTATCACATTTGCTGATTAATGAAAATTCTTTTTTTACATTGTATTGTTGTTTTTTACGACGGAAATTGCACTATTGTCTGATATTATACAAAATCAGTTCTAATATGTCTGTATTTTTTGTTTTTTACTGGCTTTTATTTTATAGGATGTCCTGTATCGGCAATAGTATAACACTGTTGTTGGAAATTGTCATTATGTAAAATTTTCTTTTGGGATTTTTGGGGAAGGCAGAATAATAAAACAGAAGTATGTAATATGGAACCGGAGAACAGATTCTCCGGTTCTATTGTTAAAAGACCCGTAAATCAGAATTCCAGCTGCCGGATGGCCTGCATCGTCTCACCATAAGGTCTGCCACCGCCAAACAAAAGTGTGGTTCCAAGCACAAACCCCCTGACGCCTTTGGGCGCAAATTCAAGTATTTTATCCGCACTGCATGCGCCATCCCAGTATATTTCAAAATCCATGTCTTCTTTAATAGAGAGCAGTTTCGTGATTTTCTTTCCCACATATGGCAGAAACATCTGTCCTGCATTGCCGGGATTTACAGACATAATAAGTACTTTTTTTACAATCCGTAACATTTCCATCACTGTTTCCACAGAAGTGCCGGGATTGATTGCGATTCCCGGTATCATACCCGCATTAATAATACTCTGCAGCGTGGTGGAAGGATGATACTCCGCTTCCGGATGTATATATACAGTATCTCCCTGACGCAGGTTATTTAAAAATAAACCGATACGGTTATTCGGATGTTCAATCATCAGATGTACATCCAGCGGTTTTTGTGTAGCGGATGCGATATAACGCATATCATTCAATGACATCGCAAAATTAGGCACATACCGCCCATCCATAATATCAATATGGAAAGAATCAATTCCTCCTTCTTCCAGTTCTTTCACTTCTTTTTCCAGATTGCCGTAATCGGCACACATCATGGATGCTGTCAGTTCAAAATCCATCTCTTCTTCCTCTCTGCCCGGCCGGTTAGTATGAGCCTGTTTTTGCGTCAATCCATATATTAAATCACATCTGTTACATCTGTCATTCTGTTAAAAAAAGGATCCTCCACTTTTAAATCCAGAAAATCCCGATCCTGTATTCTGATCCTGTGTATCAGGGACAGCATAATTTCATCCAGCTTTTTATTAATTTTCCGTTCACTCTGCGGGCAGTACTTCAGGTAATCTTTAAAATAATCAAATATACCATTCTGTGCCGCAAGCAGACACTGAATATGTTCATGTGTCCTGGTTTCCTCCGCATATACCGGATTACCCTGCGGATCCAGTTCCTTTATGGTAGGAACCGGCGCTGTAAGCATAGTCTCCAATATGTAATAATTATCAAATACAGCATTGCCGCTTTGTCCACAATTCTGATAAAAAGAACAGATATCCAGACCTTTTCCCTGCATCTGCTCCCGCTCCGGCTGGTAAAAATAAAAACCCTTTAAATCATTATGAAACAATCTTTCCACAAACATCTGGCTGGTGCCCTTTGCCACAAAATCAAAAAAAGCAACAGTTCCTTCTGTGATATTCAGTTTTTTTATATATGCCTCATACCCTTTTTTACATCTTGCGGCCTTTTCCAGTATCTCATTTTCATAAGCCAGCAGTCCTGCGCCGTCCTTTTGCTTTCCCGCTTTTACAGTAATTCCAAACCGTTCCCACAGCTCTTTTTGGAGGGAACCGCTATAGCGCATCTCTTCCACATATCTGATATCCTGCGCACATTCTGTTCCAGCACGTATTGCTGCGGTTCTGGATATCAGAAAATAAATGGTATTTGTCCTGTCCGCAATTTCATCATACATTTTTTTGATCAGATAACCATCCCTCGCACAGAACAAAATATCTTTCAAATCATATGCATTTACTTCCTGCCGGAGCCAGAATGTAAAATCACTGATCATGGGCGCAAAAAATAAATAACCAATATCATATGCCCGGTATACACAGATTTTTTTATCTCCTTCAAACTGAAAAGGACTATTAAACAGTACTGACACAAACATTCCTGTACGCAGTCTGTCAGAAAGCGTATCAGTCACTTCCCATAACCCCATATAACCACACATTTCCAGCAGATCTGCACCACTGTATATCTGGCAGGCATCTATTCCCCATTTCTGAGCCTCACAAATATCTGCCTCCGGATCGTCCCCGATATGCAATACCGGCCGGTTTCCTGCCACTTCTTTTAATTTCCGGAACAAACCATGCCGCTTGTCCACCATACATTCACAGGAATCCAGGATTTCTTTAACTCCAAAAATCCCGCACTTATCCAGCAGCTTTTCCAGATTTTCTTTAGTATAATACGAATCTGTAACAATATAAATTTCTTTCCCTTTCTGGCGCATGGTTTCCAGTAGTGCGCATACATCTGTTCGTGGAACAACCAGTTCAAAATCCAGTTCCTGTTCGCATCTGGCAGCCCGGAATGGAGATAGCTCCCCAGTCCCATACTGTTCTGCCATGTATTCATATATCCGGATCAGATCCGGCGCACAACCAGCCAGTTCTTTTTCACAGGAAATCCGCTTTTGCTGAAAATCACTGATCGCCAGCCCGTTCTGACGCAGTTTATGATCCATCAGCGCAAATATATCTGTAACAAACAGGGTGCGGCGCATGACCAGGGTATCGAACAGATCAAAGCTTATTACATCGTACTGTTCCATTTTTTTCAGTAAACTGCTTCTGGTAATACCATGATGCTTCCCGAAATCAGACACCGCCCTGTGTTCCCCGCACAGATCCCTGCCACGGACATCTGTTAATGCGATCTGGTTTCTCTGACATATTTTTCCAATCCGTTTTGCAATGGCTTTACATGACCCGGGTCTTGCAGCCACAAGTATGAGTTCTACATTTTCCCGCACAGCCTGCTCCAGTGAAATCACAGGCATACCGTACAGCATCCCCTGCGTCCGGTACCCGTCCAGTAAACCTGCAATTTCAAAGAACTGCGCATATTCTGCCAGTATTTTTTCTGTTTCAGTCCCTAATCCATAAATTGCTATTTTACGCCCCGCATATTTTTTTATAACTGAACAATGTAACCCAGCCAGTACACCCACCTCTTTTCCTGATAATATTTCTGTACGTCTGCTCAGGGCCGCAGGCTGTCCCAGTCCGGACACTCTTTCACGATCTTTGAGCACAGTACATTCTGATCTGATATCCGCTCTGAAAACCACCGGATTTTTTCTTCAGGAACCATTTGTTCCTTTAGATAACGGATAATAGCCTGTACCGTTTTACTGTTTATATTGGCTATTATTATGTAATCATACATATCCGGATTATCCTTCAAAGCCTCACTGGAACTGACAGGAAGTCCGGCTTTCTGATAATACATATAATTCTGGTCTACCCATAGTGCCAGAGAACAGCTTTTATGTTTATGCAGATACCAGAAGATCTGCTGTCCCATTCCGCCCGCACCATATATGACAATCCTGCAGCCAACTGGCAGTGTTCCGCAGGCAGAGAGCAGTTCATCCTGTGAATGGTCAAATGCCCTGATATTTCTTAATAATAATAAATATTTCATATACTGGTTCAGCTGGGGCTTTAACAAATCCGCCACACAACTGTCTTTACAAAACTTCAAAATGTGCCTGACCAGCGTCAGAATACGCATATTCTCATTTTCCAGATACGTCTTTGTCATTGCGCCAGGATGCTGGACATAATGATAAGAACAAATGTCAGTAATACAGATACACCTGGCTTTTAACGCACAGGGATAAGTCACCGCAGCGTCTTCGCCCGCTACAATTATGCCCTCCACAAAAGGCATCACACTGGCAAGCAGTTCCCGTTTTATCAGTTTAGTTACCAGATGAGGCTGTATTCCATACTCAAAAAACTCACCTGCGTATAGTACAGAAGGTAATAACTGTGCGGATGTATACACCCCTTTTTCAAAGTGATTTCTTACCGTCTTTTGTTCGTCCCCGATTTCAAAATACAGGTCTGAAGCCACCATATCCGCCTGTGATTCATATGCGGCCATGGCCATCCTTTCCACATAGTCCGGCTCAATCCAGTCGTCTGCGTCTACCCACATAATATAATCGGAACCTGATAATTGCAGGCCTGACTTTCTGGCATTTACCAGTCCGTTGTTGTGTGTACGGATGATCTTTATTCTTGGATCATCTGAAAAAAAGCTGTCACACATCTTTCCGGAAGCATCCGCTGATCCGTCATCCACAAGAATAATTTCCAGATCGGTATAGGTCTGATGGATAATACTGCTGATACATCTGAAAAGATATTTTTCCGCATTATACACTGGTACTATGACAGAAATTCTTCCTATTATATTTACATTCATTATGACACCCGGCCTTTGTAACTGTTTCTTAACTTTTTAAAAATTATAAATATATGACGGCAGTACTGCTTCTTTCCGGTACGTTCCATCCACATCCTGCCCGCTTTCTTTAATTTCTCTGGTCCTGTTACGGTTTTTAAAGGCCGCTACACACACTACTGTTATCATTTCCTGCATATATGGTTCATTTTCCCAAAGATTTTTGAGCTGGTCTTTTAGTTCTGTTACTGTATCAAATCCGTATTCTTTCAGGTGTACGGTATTCTTACAAGCCGTAAAGTACGTGGACTGTTTCTCATCTTTTCCTGTAAATACGGAATGTGTCAGCCCTGGATCTGATTTCTCATATGCGCATGCCCACTGGTATATCTTTTCTTTTTCCTTTTGATTCATCGTTTTGCCGGCCTTTCTTTATCTGTTTAATCCAGTGTAAATCTCTTTTTCCAATCGACAGTTTCTTCCCATTGGGGCTGCTGTTCTTTATACAAAATACAGTTTTCCAGAACAAGAAGATCCATATCTGTTCGCATAAAACATTCACAGGCATCTTTCGGGGTGCAGACTACCGGTTCTCCACGGACATTAAAAGACGTATTGACAATGACACCACAGCCTGTCAGCTCTTTAAATCTGCGGATCACCTGATAATAATAATCATTTCTGTCAGTTGTCACGGTCTGTATTCTCGCACTATAATCCACATGGGTTACTGCGGGAATATCCGAACGCTTCTGCTTTACTACTTCCAGCATATTGTAGCCGGATTTTTCCAGATCCTGCCTGAGAGTGTCCACAGTCTGTCTTTCCTTACGGACATTTTCCACAATCAGCATATAGGGACTTTCATCATCCATTTCAAAATAATCTGAAACATCTTCCAGAAGGACTGACGGGGCAAATGGACGAAAAGATTCACGGTACTTAATTTTCTGGTTCAGCTTTACCTGCATCGTTTCCAGGCGTGCATCCGCAATAATACTTCTGCCGCCTAACGCCCTTGGACCAAATTCCATCCGTCCCTGAAACAGCCCGATGACCTTTCCGGCCGCCAGTTCTTCTGCTATCGTCTGGTACAATTTTTCTGTTTCCAGCTGTTGAAACGGATATCCACGCTGGTTTAGATAATCCTTTATTTCAACGGGTTCATATGAATTGCCAAGAAAACTCCCCTTTTGCATATCCCGGCTGTCTGTCCGCCGCTTCAGATCCGCATCCAGCTGATAAGAGGCATAAAGCGCCGCCCCAAGACTTCCGCCCGCATCCCCTGCTGCCGGCTGTATCCACAGGTTCTTAAAAATACCGCTGTTTTTTATCTTTCCATTAGCCACACAATTCAGGGCTACTCCGCCTGCCATCACCAGATTATCAATATCCTTCCCATAAGTTTTTTTCGCATGGGCAGCCATTCTTAGAATTATATCTTCTGTGATATTCTGGACAGAAGCCGCTATATCCATTTCCCGCTTTGTAATTTCCGACTCTGGCTTTCGTTCTGGTCCATCGAACAACTGTTCAAACTTTTTATTTGTCATTGTCCTGCCATACTGGAAATCAAAATACTCCAGGTTCAGCCGGAAAGATCCGTCATCTTTAATATCAATAATATGTTCCCTGATTTTTTCTTCATAGACAGCCTCACCATACGGCGCAAGCCCCATAAACTTATAATCACCGGAATTAACTTTAAATCCACAAAAATAAGTAAACGCACTATAAAATGAACCTGCTGAATGGGGAAAACGCATTTCTTCCAATAACTTAATTTCCTTTCCACATCCAGTCCCAATCGTAGTAGTGGCCCATTCCCCAACACCATCCAGCGTCAGAATAACTGCCCTGTCAAAAGGCGATGGATAAAATGCCGAAGCGGCATGGGACATATGATGGTCACATACATAAAATTTCCGTTTACCTTCTTTGTCTTGTAAAAAACGCTCTGTTTCTTCCCGTATCCACAATTTTTTACAGAACAGACTGTCAAAGCCCCTTTCAATCACATCTTTTGAATCTGTTCCCGCTGCCAGTATATTTTTCATGTAACGGTCCAGTGTCAGCAGCGGCTGGTCGTAATAAACTACCGCATCAATGGAAGATGCTTCCCCGTCGCCTTCTTTTTTTTCCAGTTCTGACAAACAACACGCAATAGCGTGATACGGAAAAGACAGATCGTGTTTTATACGTGTAAACCGCTCTTCCTGTGCCGCCGCAATGATTTCCCCATTCTTTACAATACATGCGGCAGAATCATGATATAATGCGGATATGCCAAGTATCGTCATCCGGATCATCCCCTTTCGTGTATATGCTGAAGTCTTTGTATCCTTTTATAAATTTCATCCGCTATGATCCGGTTGCCTTTTTCATTTACATGACATATATCCATATATACACCGCCCACCTGGTCAAAGATCGCTGATAAATCAGACAGATAATCATATTCAGACTCAATGCGCATATTATCCGCCTGATGCCGGAATTCTGCCATCTGACGCATTTCAGATTCATCACCAGGATACATCCTGCAGATTTCCTCTTCTTCTTTATCCCGCTTTTTTTTACTGCCCAGGCATGGCTGTAAAAAGGCATAAAAATCTATATCCGCTACACTGGCGGCAGCATGCATCAACGCAATATTTTCCATCCACATTTCAAATGCTGTTTTGTTTTCCCTGATACCTGCAGATGGTTCACATCGCTTTTTTCTATGGACATCTCCCAGTATATCGCCTGCCAGATGCTCACTGGCAAACTGAAACACCTCATTCAGATAAGTCATCTTAAATCTGTACGTCTGGTCCGCAAATGACCAGGAATCATTAAACCCGTCATATACAATCACCATATCAGGCTTAAACGGAATCACATCCCGTATCAGTTTAAGCAGTTCCGCTGAAGAATTGTAACCATTGACTCCTGCATTAAGTATTGTTACTCTGCCATGACATTTTTCCCACAAACATGATCCCCAGGACGGAAATGGATAAATGGTCTCATCTGTGGTAGAACCGCCCAGCAACGCAACCGTAATCGTCTCAGTTTCCTTCTGGTTTCCTGCTGCCGGACTCACGGTAATGCCCGGATATCCCTGCGGTCCTTTGTATGTATATATCCCAGGTTAATATCCAGCATACTTTCTCTGGAGAAAAAACGATGCAGTCTGATACACTGCGGATACGCAAAGTCAACATAACGTCTGAATCCCAGACTTTCCAGTCTCTGGATTTCCAGATCCTTGCACAGCCGGCCCAGTACAATAAAAGGCCGGTCATAATATAAAACTTCCTCCGGCATACAATATCTTTTTTCTGTTTCATCTTCCGGAATGCTTTCTGTCAGAAATGCCTGCACATCATACATCAGACTGTTAAGAAGACCTGCGGTTTTCTCTGCGTCTGCTCCGGTGCCATAGACAAACAATGTTCTGTTTTTCAGTGCCAGACACAGATTCCCCAGGTCGCTAAGTACCAGACTGCCATAAGATAATTCAAAAGGATGTCCATATATAAACCTGTATTTATGAGTAAATACTTTCAGATCTTTACGTATGGATAAAATCTCCCTGCAGATCTCATCCGCATCTGCGGCTGCCGCAATAACAGATGTCCTGGGAGGCAGCCTGTCTATTGTATCTTTATTTTTTACCGGTATCCCGTTTATGATCTGGTTATCCTTATGATTGTCTGAATCTATAAAACAGTACACCGGAATCTGTCTGACGGAAAAATAATCCGCCAGTTCCCTGCCCGTTCTGCCAGCCCCATATATGACAGGACACTCTGTATCAAGCACTGGCGAAAGCCTTATGGCTTCCACACATCTGCACCGGTCTTTTTCCTTTATCAGACATTCCGTTCCAAACCCTGTCAGCCAGACAGCGTCTGCTTCTGTTTCTGTTTCCGAAAATACTGGTATATTGTATATTTTCATTCCCTGGTCTGCGTGGTCTAAAAATCCATCAATATAAATCCCCTGATTCAGTAAATATGTAAACAGACAACGGGATTTCGTACTTGTTCCATAAATATATTTTTTGCGATCCGGCAGTTTGCACAGCTCAAATAGTTCTAAAGCATCATTACCTGGTTCCATTTGCATATTCTCCTTTTTGCTGACGTTACTCCACGGACACAAGCCATTCAATGTATTCTCTTACAGCCCCGCGTCCTCCGCTTTTTTCTGAAACAAAATCAGCCATTTCCCTGATTTGACGGATGGCGTCCGCAGGGCAGCCTGTTTTTCCTCCCTGCTCTTTTACCTGCCTCATGCAGGACAGATCCGCCAGATCATCGCCTATATATGCTACCTGTTTCATTGAATAACGTATTCCGTCCATCTGTGAGTATTTTCCCAGTATTTCCATAAGCGCCTGCGTCTTATCCCGCCGGCCCTGATGCAATTCGCTGATTTTCAGTTCCTTACACCGCTGTTGCAGGATTCTGCTGGTCCGTGCCGTAATCACTACTGGCAGAATATGATAACAGGGAAGAATCTCATAAATTCCACAGCCATCTTTAATATCAAATACTTTAAACAATTCCCCATCTGTACCCATATATATTTTTCCATCTGTCAGTGTTCCGTCCGCATCCATAACCAGAAATTTTCTCATGACACCTGCCTGTTTTCCTTTCTATAGCTCACATTTTACTGGAAGATGGCGTTTACCTGAGCCATTACTTCATCCGGAAGCTCTGGTACAATTTCTTTTGAATTCCAGTTTACTTTCGGTATCAGTCTGCTATCCTGCGGCAGACGCACATCCAGCAGACAGGGGTCATCATCGCACAGCCATGCCGCATAATCATCCAGCTCTTCGTAAGATTTTAATGTGGCAGCTTTTATCCCATATGCCAGGGATATTTTTTCAAAATCCGGCACGGTATATCCACTGTCAGGTGTTGTCTGCGCAAACCTGGAGTCGTAAGCCACAGCCTGGATTTCCCTGATTTTTCCAAGTGCCAGGTTATTGAGTACAATCACTTTTATGGGAAGTTTTTCCCTGACGACTGTCTCAAGTTCCTGTATATTCATCTGTAATCCCCCGTCTCCTGTCACACAGCAGACCCTGTTCCTTCCGGCTGCCACAGAAGCGCCAATTGCATAGGGCAGCGCACAGCCCATGGAGCCATAACCGCCCCCGGTCAGTATCCGTCCTTTGTCTCCTTTTAGTGTAAAGGACTGTGCCGCCCAGCACTGGTTCTGTCCCACGTCCACTGTCACAACCGGATCCGGCCACAGCAGGGAAGAGATCTTTTCAATACAAAGGTTTCCCGCCTCCCTGTCATACCGGGATAGTAACTGCTTTACTTTATGGCATTTCCGCTTCCATCCGCTATACACAGGAACTGGTTCTTCCAGAAGTTTTTCCAGAAATTCACCTGCATCCATTAAATATTTCTCTTCATCCGGTTTTACGGATCTGCTTAGTTCATAGGGATCCACATCTGCCCGGATCAGTTTTGCCAGAGGCGCAAAATACGCACGGATATTACCAATCTGTCTCAGTCCCAGCCGTGCTCCCACCGCAATGACAAAGTCAGATTCAGCCACAATCATATTGGCTGCCCGGTTGCCATAAACACCAATAAATCCAAGCTTCTGTCTGTCCTGAATAAGATCCACGGCATTCATGGTCGTAAGAACTGGTATATCCGTTTTCCCCGCAAACTGCCGCAACAGCGCACTGGCTCCGGCGGACCTTACTCCATTACCAGCAATCAATACCGGCCTTTTGCACATCGAATGGAAAATCAATGATTACGCCCCCTTTCCTTGCGGATGTGGCAATATTATAAGCCCTTAATATAATGTCCGGAAACTCTGAGGCGCTGTTTGGCGTCACTGAATATTTTGTAATTGTGCGTGTCACCGAGACAATGTCCATTTCCTGAAACCCATTCTGGCGGATTCCTGAATAGCCTTTTTGTTCTTTTGTCGGTATGCTGCCGCAGATTCCCATTAAAGGAATTCCGTCAAACCAGGCATCCGCAAGTCCTCCAAGCGCATTTACCGCCCCTGGTCCGGACGTGGTAAAATACACGCCTATTTTGCCGCTTAATCTGGCAAAACCATTTGCCGCAAACGCACATCCCTGTTCGTTACAACATGTATGTACCCTGATTTCTTTTCTGCTATTCAGAGCATCCATAAAAGGCACAATATAGCCTCCCGCATAGCCGAAAATATCTGTCACAGATTTTTCAATCAGAAAATTTACCAGATATTCTGAACAGTTCATGCTTTCTGCGTTCCTTTCAGCTTTAATTTTTCATATGCCCTGCGTACAGCGCTAAAATCCGTTTTAGAATAACCAGTACCATAGCGTGTCCTCTCTTCCCTGTCCATACTGCTTATTACCTGGAATAACTCTTTTGACGTACAGTCTGTATGCTCCTGCAGATAATACACGTTATCCACATGAGACCCAAGACTTCCACAAATAAACATCGGCAGTCCGTACCCCCATTGTATATTCTGCCGCAACGGGATAATATATGTTTCAATCGTCTCAAGGATTACGCCGCAATCATAATTTTTCCCATATTTACGATTCAGAAAATCCGCAATTGTTTCCGTACATGCGTTTCCGGCGCCCCTGCCCATTCCAAGCAGGGAACCATCCACAACAACACTCCGGTCTGTTTCCGCCGCCATCGCAACCAGCTCTTCAGCCAGGGCACAGGACAGATGAAGGTTGTTATGGGAATGTAGTCCGATTTTTATCTCTTTATCCAGCAGCTGGTCCATCTGTTTAAAAATATGATACAGATCATCCAGATGCATGGCACCAAAAGTATCTACCACCGCCAGTGTCTCCGGTCTGATTTCATTAACCCTTGCAATCAGTGACTCCCTTTCCGCAAAGGAATAACCAGGGGCATCCATTGGCTGGACAAATACATGATAGCCTTTCTGTTTTGCCGCCGCCGCAAAATCCAGCGCTTCTTCACATTCATGTTTCGCAAACACAATACGGAAACAGTCTATGGAAGAGCCGTCGCAGACGTCCAGATGTTCCATGGAATAGCGGCTGTTATCGGCAAATCCAACAAACATGGAATTTCCACGGACAGCAGGTATATATTTTTTAATATCCCGGGAATCTGCATATACGAGCGTTTCTCCATTGCATGTATCCTGGAGAAATCCGGTCTCGATATAATCAATACCCGCACGGACCAGACCATTTATAACGCCCTGTACAAATTCAACCGTAAAATTTTTACCTGTTAAATACCCGCCGTCCCTGATGGTACAGTCTGATATCTGAATACTCATTTATTTATAATCCCCCTGTATATGGCATCTGCTATTTCAAAATCAGCAGGATCGTCTATATCGACACCTTCAATTTTATCGATTTCATGCACATATGGATGAATACCCACACGCCGGCCATATGTCATAAACGTATGTTTCGTAAATACATATGCTTCATCCGCTTCCGCATAGATCAGGGGCAGGTCCTGCGTTCTTGGAAAATGATCCGGATCAAAATTAAGTGGTTTTCCATCCGACCATAAAAAGGAGTTCACTCTGACTGCGCAGAACGCACTGTCATACGCACCCTGTGCCACCTTTCGCACACAAAGATCTATTGTCCCTGGTTTCGAAAACGGAGCAGTCGTATGGGTATTGACGTAAATATCCGCATCCACTTCTTTTATAAATTCACGGATAATCATATTACAGTTTACTGTATCAGCATCCAGCGACTGCGGACGTTTCAAAAACTTTACTCCTCGTATAATAAGTTTGTAAGCAAGAAAAACAGCTTACAGGCTTATT
>CANRTU010000038.1 GCA_947642745.1 uncultured Eubacterium sp. | reverse complement strand
TTTTTCACGAAAATCTTTTTCATTTTCCTCTTGACATATTACCAAATTGCTTTTGTAATTCCCATATCCATAATGCGCCTTTTTACCGGTCCCGCACCGGTTAAGCCGCTGACCGTTACCGTCCGGCCCGTTTCCACATCCTTTAACGTTTTCATCCTGTTCTCCTTTACACGATAATTTTATTTGCCATATCTTTTCCAATGGCTATTCTGGAATCTTTCATACTGACGATTATATTTCCGCCCATTTCAGATATAACCGTCACCACGGCGCCGGTTACGAATCCCAGATTTTCCAGAAACCTGCGGGTGTCTTCCCTGCCCCCGATCCTTTTAATTTTTCCCAGTTCTCCGGCTTTTATCATTGACAACGGCATAGGTTCCCCTCCTGTATCATAATATATGGCAGATCAGCACGCTGTATCTGCTGTTTTATGTGGTTAGTATATACTAATATTAATTAGTTGTCAAGTCATTCCTGGATTTTTATCCATATCCAGTACACAGACAAAGTGTCCTTATACAAATCTTACTCTCATAAATCTGCCGTGCCAGAGCGTGTTTGAAAAATCATTCCCGCCATCTGCATCCCCCACGTAGTGGGGAATGCAGATGGCAGAAAGCATTTTTCAAACACGCTCTGGTATATTCTTTACAGGATCAGGACGTCAGACCGCCGGTTCCTGCGCACTCCGTTGCGGTCGTTGCCAGCCGGGCGCCACAGTTATCCGGCTCCCCGGCAAAACAGAGGACAGGAAAATGCCGCCCGGGCAGCCTGCCGCAGGCGGTATATCCGGCAGCGCCGGATTCTTTTTACACTGGCAAAAAATTCTGTAGAATATAATAATTTCCAGCTGCCGGAACACCGGGCAGCTGGAAACAGTAAACGTATTATGTCCGGTCAGACATTCTCTGGGAAGTCAGACTCATAATTGCGCATTCTTATTTTATTTTTGAAACTGGCTATATACCTTTCCCGCCAGCATTCCGCCCCGGTAATGTGCCAGTTCGCTGATCGTTACCATCTGATAACCGGCAGATCTTAAGTTATTAATTACAGCGTCCGCAGCGTCTGCCGTTGGTTTATGAAGATCATGCATAAGCACAACGGCTCCGTCATAAGCTTTTGTTCCTACACATTGTATGGTCTGGGCGGTGTTTCTTGTTTTCCAGTCCAGGGTGTCAATGGACCACATAATAACCGGCATACCCGCCGCCGCACAGACAGCCGCATTATAACTGCCCCCGGGCGGACGCATAACATGAATATCGGTACCGGATAGTTTTTTTACCAGGCTGTTCGTTTGTGAGAGTGCCTGTTGTATCTGTGCCGAAGGAAGACTTCCAAGGTTATTATGTCCATACGTATGGTTTCCAATTTCGCACCCCAGTTCCGCTTCACGCCTGATACTCCCGCTAAACTGGCTCACACGGTTCCCTACTACAAAGAATGTGGCATGGGCTTCATATTTTTCCAGAGCATCCAGCACAACCGGCGTATACAAAGACGGTCCATCATCATAAGTCAGTGCGATCATCTTCCGGTCTGCGTCAATCGCCATCTGGCCGGACGCATTACTCCAGCTTCCCCATCCGCCATCTGCGTCAGTGGCACGTACTTTGTATGTATAGATTTTCCCGCCTTCACGGCCTTTATCAGTAAACGATCTTTGCTTTCCTTTTACAGTTGCCATGATCGTATATTTTCCATTCTTTTCCTTCCTCTGAATCTGATAGAAAGAAGCTCCTCTGACACGTTTCCAGCGTAATTCCAGCTTTTTTGAACCGGACAGATTGGAGACTGACATCAGCTGTGTATTTTCCAGCGAACATCCTTTTCTGATTTTGCTGTCAGATCGTTTTGTCCGTTTTTTCGTATACGCAGATAACCGGTAATAATAACTCTGGCCCAAAACACGTTTCTCATCTATATAATGCCGTACTTTTTGCGTCTGATAAATCTTCTGGAATCCGCCGTCTTTTTTTGTACTCCGGAAAAGTACATATTCAGCCGCGCCCTCTGTTTTGTCCCAGCTGATTTTTATTTTTCCATCCGGTCTGGACGCAGCACGAAGAACTGGTCTGCCCAGTTTTATCTGGTCCGGTTTTTCTTCCTGTTTCCCATCGTCTTCTCCATCCTGGGATTTGTCGTCTTCTGCCTCTCCATCTCCTGATCCGCCGCTGCTGTCCGTATCCGGATTTTCTGTACCCAGAGTCTCTGTATCCGGAGTCTCTGTATCTGTAACTGGATTTTCTGTATCCGGAGTCTCTGTATCCGGGTTTACATTCACATCCGGATTCACATCTGTATCCGGAGTCTCTGTATCTGGTTTCTGCCCGGCTGTATCCGGGTTTTCTGTATCTGGTTTCTGCTCAGCTGTATCCCGGCTCTCTGTATCCGGATTTTGCGCATCTGTCTTCACTGTGCCATTGTCACTTTCCGTTATTTCTGTCCCGCTGATATTCCCTGCCGGCTCTCCGGAGGCCGCATAAGTAATCTCACATGTCATCACCAGACAGATAATAACCGCAATACTTGTTATTCTGGTTATCTTTTCCGCAATTTTTATTCTAAACATACTCCTCCTCCTGATCATCCAGCATATATTCCCGTTTTTAACACATCATATACGCACACATTTTTTTACATGCGGCGCATGAGACCGGTATACTTATCCCGGAACAGGCGTTTTATGTCCGGTGTTTCCCATCCGCCTGATCAGTATATCCCGTCTTACTGATATCTATGCCAGGCAGAAGATCCCAGCGCCACATGATCCTCCCAGAAACTGTGATCCGCCATTTGCCTGTCTTTTACAATCAGAATATAACTGAATGATTTCTCTTAACGTATAAAACCTGTCTCCCCCGTAATGCTGCCCGGCCGGATACCACGCCTGCGGCAGGCCGCCTCTCACGCTTTTTGCGCTCCGCTTCATAACAGGCCGCCCGGAACAGACTATACAACACGCTTTTTCCTTCAGAGTAAAAGAATCCAGCCAGCTGTACTGTGTCCTGCTGGCTGAATCCCCACACATAAACATCAAAATATTAAATTCTGCTCCAGACGGGCAGTCCCTGTCTGCTGACTGAAAACGCCCCCGGAATCTTCAGGACAGGATGCGTACAATATTCAGGGGATTTCCCGTCGTCCTTCCGGATACAGGGACATTCTGTCCCGGAGCATATCTGAAAACATGTATGGTCCGTCATTGCACACGGTAATACTAAAGCTTGGAATAACCAAACCCGTTTACTACGGCTTCGATTCTTGTACCCTGTTTACAGAACGGACAGTCCGCCTTTGGAAACGCCTGATAACCGATCACGTTATTTCCATCAAACAGGCTTTCTACTTCAATCCCATTTACATCTTTTACCGTACTGAAAATTGAGCCAATACCTTCAACGATACCGCCATAATACTGGATGCCGTCCAGACTCCTGCGGATCGTCTGACCGGTTGTAGTTGTGGCCAGCAGAAGAATAATATGTTTTCCAGCGATCATATACTTTGTATTGTCACGGAAGATCATCTGGTTGTCCCGGCTCTGCTCCGGAGAAATGACATATACTGTCTCATGGTGGTTGGTCGAAGATACATGTTCTTTTTCAAATTCCTTTGCCAGAAACGCTCCAATAACTTCCGTACCATCCATGCACACAATCGTATCTACATAATTCAGGTGTTTGAATTTGTGCACCATAGTCCGGGCCGCTTCTTCCGCTTCATTAATACGTGCCTTGATACTTGTTACATCCACATAAAAATTAATATGTGAGTTGCTCGTGGCAAAGTGTCCCGGTATCGCATGCAGCGCCAGTACATTACTTTCCCTTGAATAAAATTTCACTAAACGTTCTTCCATAAAATGTGTCCCCTTTCTCAAACGGAAAAATATATGCAGCAGCCCGGCCAGCCTCCCTCCCGGCTGCGCCTTCCATATCATATACATGAAGAAAGCGTCCAGAACGGACAACTGCATAACCATCTATATCTTATTCCATTTTTCAGAATTTCGCAACTATGTATTTCGCTTTCTTTTGGACGACCGGCCTTTCCCCGGCTTGACAAAGCGCCTTTCTTCCATAATAATAGACTAACGGGATTCATCCCACAGGAACTGTTAAATAAAGAACAGGAAAAATTAAGAATCAGAAACCTGTCAGAGAGCGCAGCCGGATTGTCTGCCTCTTTTGACAGAACAGATAAGGAGGAGGGCGCATGCCCGGATAAAAATATGCAGCTACCAGACTATCAAAAAGATTATGATGCTTTAATACAACAGGATTCACTGGACGCCGGTTTGTCCAGCCGGATTTCTTTCTGGCGTGGAATTACGTTTGTCTTTGCCGCTATACCGGCATATACGGGGTTTACCTCAAATCAGCCGGTATACCTGATTCTGTCTGCAGTATTTTTCATTCTGTTTCTGACGCTGGTACGTTTCCACAACCGGCTGGATGAAAGGCAGCGGGATACAGCCTGCCGCCTTGCTGTGACAAAAGATAATCTGGCCCGCTTTAACGACGACTGGAAGCAGTTTCCCACCGACGGCTCCAGATATATAAGAAATGACCACCCGGAAACAGAAGATCTGGATATTTTCGGAAAAAGCTCCCTGTACCAGTATCTGTGTACAGCCGGCACCATCCGGGGACAGGATCAGCTGGCGAAATGGCTGGACCAGCCGCTGGAGCAGCCGGAAAAAATCCGCCTCCGCCAGCAGGCGGTAGCGGAACTGGCTGGCATGCCGGCTTTTACCCTGGATTTTGAATCCGCCGCCAGAACCTTAAAGGATTCAGGCTACGAAACTGCCAGACAGAAACTGGACGACTTTTTTACTTCCCTGGGCCTGGCCGGCCAGTTCCCCCGGTCCTGCCACGTTCTTATCCTGCTGTTTCCCGCACTGACAGTTTCTTCCGGCCTTCTGGCAGCTTTTGGATTCTGGCCGCAGTATACCATATCCGGCTTTCTGCTGCTGGCATTTCTCCAGCTGTCCGCTTCATTTGCCAGATTTTCCACTCATCACAGACTACTGGCGCCGGTATACCGGCTGAACGAAACCATAGATCCCTGCCGCAGGCTGCTGGCACTGGCGGAAGGACAGCGCTTTGAGAGCCCATTCCTGAAGGATCTGCAAAAGACACTGACCGGGAAAGGAAGCGCCCACGCCGCTTTAAAAGAACTGGAAAAAATCAAAGAGCAGGTGGTCGTACGCCATAATCTGCTGGCCCTGGTCCTCTTCAACTGCCTGTTTCTGTACGATTTCCACTGTGCGGAAAAATATATCCGCTGGCAGAGCCGTTACCGTGACGAGTTAAAAGTCTGGCTGGATACACTGGGCAAAATAGAAGCGCTGATCAGTCTTGGCGTTTTATCCCGTACAAAAAACATCTGTACCATGCCGGAAATTGCGGACAGACGGGAATCCGCAGGACGCCCCCTGCTCTCCTTTACAGACCTGAGACATCCTTTGCTGCGGGAATCCCTGGCAGTGGGCAGCACTATGACATTTTCACACAACACCTGTATCATTACCGGCTCCAATATGTCCGGAAAGACCACCTTTATGCGCAGTATCGGCGTAAACCTGGTGCTTTCATATGCCGGAGGCTGCTGCGCCGCTAAAGAATTCTGCGCTTCCGTCATGGAGCTGCGTACTTCCATGCGGATACGGGACGATGTCAGCGAGGGCATTTCCACGTTTTACGCTGAACTGCTGCGTATCAGAAACATGATGGAAGCCAGCCGCAAACAGCTGCCCATGATCGCCCTGATTGACGAAATTTACAAGGGCACCAATTCCGCAGACCGGATCTATGCCGCCAGGGAAACAGTCCGGCAGCTGTCCCTTCCTTATGTGCTGACCGTACTGACCACCCATGATTCTGAGCTGTGTGATCTGGAACAGGAAGAAGGCGTTGACGCTGTCAATTATCACTTTAGCGAATCTTACGAACACAATCAGATACTGTTTGATTACAAAATCCGTAAAGGCCGCTGCCAGACTGCCAACGCCAGATATCTGCTGCGCATGGCAGGTATTCTGGAATAAATTATTTTCCGATATTTCCGCTGCCCACGCCTGCCTGCGTCTGCGTCTCCAGCGGAAGCCATTCTAACACTTTTAAAATATACCGGTTCCAGAAGTCCCACTCATGGCCTCCCGGACCTTCTTCATATGTAACCTGACAGCCTATACCCAGCAGGTCGTCTTTTAGTTTTCTGTTTTTTTCTAACAGAAAATCTTCCAGCCCGCAGGCCATATAAATGTCAGGAAGCGGCGCCTGTTCTTCCGCCAGCTTTCTGGCGAGCCATACCGGATTTTTATCCGACTGCTCCACCCCGGACAGATCCCCGAATATGCTTTCCGCAAAAGTCCTGCTGTCGATAAAAGTCTCCACATCGTCTGTACGCTGGTCAATACCTTCCACCAGCGCCGCCGATGACAGGCCGGCAATGCAGCCAAACGTTTCATGATATTTCAGGCCGTTTCTCAGCGCCCCGTATCCTCCCATGGACAGGCCGGCAATAAACGTTTCTTCCCTTTTATCAGACAGTGGAAAAATCTTTCTGGTCAGCTCCACCAGCTCTTTTCCGATAAATTCTCCATAAAAATTGTGGGAAGCCTCATGGTCTATGTAAAACATATTTTCCCCGGCAGGCATTACGACTGCCAGATCTCTTTCCTCCGCCCACCTCTGAATGTTCGTGCCGTTAATCCAGTCGATATGACTGCCGATGATTCCGTGCAGCAGATACAGCGTCCTGAATGGCCGGTTCTCCCGTACCGGCGCACCGGGAAGCGGTATCTTATCCGCCGGCAGAATCACGCTGACCGGAACTGTCCGGTAAAGCGACTGGGATAACAGACTCATTTGTATAAAAGCCATATGTTATTCTCCTTTCTAAAATGCGTTTATAGTCATTATAACAGCTCCAGATTCCCTTTGCAACTTTGAAATATGAGGACTATCTTTCCCGCATAATTTATGTTAAAATAACTATCCTACAGATAAAAGTATCTATGGGAAAACGATTACTTATTGCGGAGAATACTTATGGAAAATACTACAGGCAGGAAACGGAGAAAATTTTATTTTATGATCTTTACCGCATCAGTGGCAATGGTCTGTCTGATTACCGCTTTATATGTGAGCCACTTAAACCGGATCATAGCGGCGAACATCACCAGTTCCATCAGTGAAATCGCAATACATGACAAAGCCGCCATACAGACCTATATTGATATCTGTCAGAACGACCTGCTGGAAATCCGGAAACGTTTTACAGACTATGGACTTAAAACCATTCACGAGATAGAAACGCAGATGAATCTGGAACGGGCTTCCAGCGGTTTTACACATATTTATCTGGTGGCGGAAAACGGAAATATTTATACGGATAAATATGTCACCTATGTCCCTAATCACAGGAAAAACAAAATGACCAGATATCCGGATTTCTTTCCCTGTTTTTCCGGCGGAAAAGAAAAGGTAGTGGCACGGTTTGACGAAACCATACCGGGCGGTCACCTCTCAAAGGAAAGCATTATATATGGCGTAAGGCTCCATGATTTTATTGTGGAAGACATGGAAATGTTCGCACTGATCGGAATCAGCGACATTTCTTCCATTCAGGATAAAATGGTCATAAACAGCTTTATCAAAGATGGAACAGGCAGGGGACACAGTGCGCTCATTGACATGGAAGGAAATTATATTATTAATGTGGATAAAAACATTTACCTGAACAGACGGTACAATCTGCTTGAACATATCACAGAAGCAGACCAGTCGGAACTGACAGCGGACGAGGTTCTTGCCAGAATGAACCAGTCCCGGACTTTTGGTTTTTATCATTACCACGAAGGTGACAAAAACAAAGAACAGTTGTATTTTATGCCATTTGAGAATGATATCGGACTGTATTTTGTCATGTCTGTCAGTGAAGAAGTCTTTATGGAACAGACCCGCTCATTTGTTATACTAAGTATTTCCATGCTGGCATTTAGTATGTTTACTGTTATCAGTATGCTGCTCCTGGTCATGAGATTCCAGCTCAGGACCATACGTTCCACGGAAGCGGCCAGGTCCCAGAAAGAATTTCTGTCCAATATGAGCCATGAAATCCGTACGCCCCTTAACGGACTCATCGGCATGAACCACCTGATCATGGTACATATTGACGATGAGAGCCGCAAACCACAGATTAAAGAATGGCTGAAAAAATCCCACAGCACCGCAAATTATCTGCTCTCACTGGTAAACGACGTGCTGGATATGTCAAAGCTTCAGGCTGGAAAAGTAGAAATATATAATGAAGCGCTGTCCGTCAGCTGCCTGGTGGATGAAATCGCCGCCATGCAGGCAGACAATATCCACAGCCGGGGCGTGGAATTTATCGTCGAAAAGGACATTATCAGACCTTTTATTCTGGGCGACGCCACCAGGATCAAACAGATACTGATGAATATTGTTGGTAATGCCGCCAAATTCACGCCTGAAGGCAATTACATACGCCTGTCTGTCCGGCAGCATGTAACAGACGGGCAGCATGTAACGAATATTTTTGAATGTGAAGATACGGGTATCGGTATGTCCAGTGATTATATCGGCAAAATTTTTGACAGTTTCACCCAGGAACAGAACCGTGGCGCCAGCGGTATCAAAGGAACCGGCCTTGGCATGGCTATCAGCCGGCTGCTGGTAAACGCCATGGATGGGGACATCACGGTGAAAAGTGAATACGGTGTGGGGAGTACTTTTACGGTTACTATTCCCTCGGAAATAGTAACCGGTATGCCGGATATGCGCCCGGTCTGTGAGGTCCCGGACAACCTGAATAGAACTCCTGCGGAACATCCGGTAAAAATACTGGTGGCTGAAGACGTGGATCTGAATGCTGAAATACTGCTGGAAATTCTTACCATGGAAGGCTTTGAAACCGCTCACGCACGAAACGGCAGGGAAGCCCTGGAATTATTTGCCCGGTCCGCTCCCGGTGAATTCTATATGATCCTGATGGACATGCAGATGCCTGAGATGGACGGCTGCCAGGCGTGCCGGGAAATCCGGAAACTGGAACGGCCGGACGCCTCATCTGTTTTAATTTATGCCTGTACAGCCAACACTTTTCAGGAAGACCGGCAGATGGCTATTCAAAGTGGTATGAATGACTTTCTGACAAAACCGATTGATGTGAGCGAACTGTTGAAAAAAATACAAAACAAACCATACCATATGGAGGACCCTTCATGAAGAGAACCAGTTTAACAAAAACCCGCTTAACAAAAACCTGTTTTTGTCTGCTGGCGGCGCTCACCATATGCTTCCCGCTAAACGGCTGTTATCACACAATGCGGGAGCCGGAACCTGCCGTTACCCTTATTATCAAAGTACCAGAACTGCCAATGAACGCTGTTACCAGTCCTGAAATAACAGAAGCTTCCATGTTTTTGCAGCAGGCCGGAGACGCTTTCGCGAAACAGTATGACAAAGCTGACGTCTCCATCCGTCTGGAAACATTTGGCTATTCTGATGAAATCAGGGCTGTCACAGACTGCTTTGATACAGAGGATGCCACAGATATTCTGTACGAAGGTTATTTTAATATGGCTTCGTACCTGCACACCGGCCGGGTCGTTCCGCTGGATGATATTATTTCCGAAACACTGCGTAATGACATTGATGAATCTTACTGGGCCATGAGCATGGCGGAAGGCAGAACCTATATGATGCCATTTCTCAGTGTACAAAACATTATGGTATACAATAAAAAGCTTTTCCAGTCCTGCGGACTGTCCCGGTATATCTCCTCCGGCACATCCATCCAGAACTGGACTCTGCGGGAATGGAACCAGATTCTGGATACCCTGGCCGCAAAACTGCCGGATCGGATTTATCCGGTTATGATGTATGGTAAAAACAGTCAGGGAGACACCCATATTATGGCCCTGATCCATGCTTTTGGGGGCACCCTCTTCGACGACAACGGCAACTTTGACTTTTCAGATGAAAAAACCGTCCGGGCGCTGGCATGGATACAGAAAGGAGTGGACAGAGGCTGGTATCCGCCTAATCCGCAAAATCTGGAACTGTCAGACTGCCATGAACTGTTTACGAATGACCAGCTGGCCATACATACTTTTAACAATGGCAGCTTTACCCTTTCCGGTGATACTGACAACTATGGGTTTGTAAATTTTCCGGGTAATACCGCCACATCTTTTGTCACCGGTTTTGAAGTATTTGATAATGGCGATCCCGCAAAAATCGCCGCCGCAAAAGATTTTATCCGGTTTATTTATGAAAATGAAGCCTGGCTTGCATATTCCGCCGGAAATATTCCCGCCAGCAGGTCCATATCTGAAAAATATGGTTCCCGGATTATGATGCTGGAGGAATTTACCGCCAATGCCATCCATGTCAAAGACTTTCCGGACAATGCTCCAAACTGGCAGGGCAGCCATACTTCCGTGCGCAGCGTCTTCTGGCCGCAGATTCACAGACTGCTGGCCGGACGGCATACGCCGGAAGAATGCGCCAGCGCACTGAATCAGGTCTGCAATGCGGCGCTGACAAAAGGACGGCAGAACAGCCGGCTGCATTCCGGAAATATGACTACATAAAAGGGACCATGACAGGATCTGTTTTCCTGTCATGGAATCATAAATTATTAATAAATCTGAAACTGTCCATTGCCAAAACGCACATCAAAGCTGACAGTCCCGCCTGTTCCCTGTATATAATCCGGGGTTATCTGAGTGGCGCCAAAGAATACGCCCGCCTGAACGGTCATTGTAATTGTGCCGTTTTCCACTGCAAAAGAAATCTGGTCCATGACGTACACATTCACCTGATCCGCATCCTCACGATAACATGGATAATCTTTCAGCGGTATCTGCTGTCTGATCTTTCCATCCCGCAAAATGCTGATGGTTTCCTGTTCCCGGTCCACCCGGATCAGCCGTCCGGTCTGTTCTTTCATCATCTCTTCCGTCAGCGCATAATCCATAAGCGTGCCGTCCGCTCCATACTGGAACAGAATGAGCTGATATACACTGACGCCTGTTCCCTGTCCATATGGAAGTACCAGGGCAAATTCCTTTGCTCCGTCCCCGTCAGAATCCAGAACCGCAAACCCGGTCTGTCCATGTGCCCGGTCCCAGGAATAATCCGCAAAGGACCAGGAACCATTATGATGGATCATCAGTCCCCTGGCTCCGTATTTTCTGCTCTCACAACCGTACACCTGTATTCCCGCCTGCTTATCTTCCCCAAGCAGTACCACATGGTCGTCCATAAATTGCTGCCCGCTGTTTTCCAGATGGGTCACTGCCGCCGCATAGCTTTCCTGTGGTATTTCCGCCAGCATATGGATCAGATTTTCTGATTCCCCGGGATGCTGTTCAGATAACAGATTTCCAGTCTGATCAAACTCCAGCAGATACGGCTGTTCCTTCAGTCTGTCCGTGTCCACCGTATAGAGAATCCGGACGCCGGACGGCTCCGATTGTGCCGGCTGTGCCTCACACCGTATAAAACCGTCTTTTGAAAATTCGTCCGCAAAGCCTTTGTGGTAAACCAGCCGGTTATTCAGATATCCATAGACATTCATCGTATATGCCAGCGATTCCGGATAGATGTCTGACGTATCCAGGGACGTAACGATAAAAAGATCCATAATCCCGTTGCCGTCGAAATCTTTATAGGCACAGCCTGTTATTTTTTCATTATTCTGATCCACCGCCAGCTGGTCCCCGGCAAACCGTTCATACCAGCTGCGTGCCTGCCGCAGGCTCATACCTTCCGCCTGCGCCAGTACTTCCCATCTTTTGCCCGCATCATCCGTCTCTTTGTAGCGGGGCTCTTTCTGGTTATTAAGGGCATAGATCCAGAAACCTTTTTGTCCGCTGATTTTCGAAAACCAGATACTGCCGTTTCCAAGGCTGTAACCCATATAATTATGAAACAGCTCACTGCTATCTGCGGCCAGCACTTTTTCTTTCCACTCTGTGGTGACAATCTGATCATAATAATTCACAAAATCTTCCGGTCGTTCCAGATTCGTCTCTTCCGTATCAATCCATACCCGCAATGGAAAGTGGATCAGTGCGGCAAGCTGTTTTTTCTTATCATTTTTGATCAGCTTCTGGATTTTCTCCGCAAATTTTTCCGGACGCTTACGAAAGGATTTTGTCTCTGTACCAGCCGGCTGTCTGCTCTCCTGCTGCTTCTGACTGGTCTGCCGGGGCGTTTTGTCTGTCTTTCCTTCCACGTTACCGGAAGTCAGAAAGAGGATTCCGCAGATACATACGAACAGTGTCAGCAGGGCGCTGACCGTACGGCGTGGCTTTCTCATATTCAGAATATGATTGATCCTGCGGCCCGTATTGCTTTCCCCAAAATTCATCGTAATGGCCAGCCCGCTGGATTTTGCCGCAAATTCCAGCAGTGTGCGGGAGTATGCCCTGCGCTCTGTCAGGCTTTTTCCCCGCATCACACGTTCGTCGCAGTACATCTCCACATCTTTGCCCATCAGTGAAACCGCTGCCCACACAAACGGATGAAACCAGTAGACAGTAGATACCGCCATTGCCAGACATTTCCACAACGGGTCCAGGTTTTTTACATGCTGCCTCTCATGGGCCAGAATATCAGCCTTCTGACTTGCGGAAAGCCCATACGGCAGATAGATACGGGGCGGAAGGCCCGGCATAACGAAAGGTACGCTGATCCGGCGGGAAATCCGGTAGTCCGGACCGGGGATACAGCTCCCGGATTTAAGTAAATACCCCAGCGTCAGATACTGGCAGAGATAAAAAACCAGCAGAACCAGCATACCTGCGGCCCATACCGGCACACACCAGTCCATTATGGCCGGAGCCGGACGCTGCCCAAAAAGATCCGCAACGGATGCGTTTGTCATTTCCGACGCCGGATTGTGCTGTCCGGCCGCAGTCTGTGCCTGTCCGGCCAGCTGCCCTGTCTTTGTATCCCCGGGCTGACCTTCGTATGCTGTAACTTCTTTTCGTGCCATGTCCCCGGACTGTGCCTGCATATCCATCCGCTCACTCTGTGGATGCTGCTCTTTCATGTTTTCCTGCGTCGTAAATCCCTGCAGGTCCATATTGCGCAATGTATGGAAAGACACACGCACAAAAGGCGGCATCAGCAGTCCGGTAAACAGCAGCAGCCATAAAATACGCACGTATCCTTTACTCCAGTGCCTGGTCAGCTGCCGGAAAACCAGTATAATCAGTATGAACACCATTCCTGCGACGCTGTCAGGTAATATCATATGCTCAAATACAGTCTGTAACGCCTGTAATATACTTTCAGTCATCGGCCTGTTCCTCCTTATTTCCAGAATTTAATCATCGTCTTCCGCTGCGTCCTGAATCAGTTTTTTTAGTTTCTCCGCCTCATCCTTTGTCAGCTTTTTATCCTGCAGATACGCCGTAATAAAAGACGGCAGGCTTCCGCCAAATTTCCGTTTCAGAAACTCATTACTTTCCTGCTTCTGGATACTGTTCCTGGACACCAGCGAACGCACCACGGCATTTTCATTGCTTAAGATCTGCTTCTGGGACAGCTTGCGGATTACTGTATACGTGGTGGATTTCTTCCAGTCCAGGCGGCTGGCGCAGATACGCACCAGTTCCATGGAATTAACCGGCTCTTCTTCCCACAGGATTTCCATCAGACGGTATTCGCTTTCATTAATATGGTATGTCATTATTTCCCTCCTTACTCTGTATCAGACTGGCTGCTCTGGAGCTGTCTTAAAACCCCAAAAGGCAAAATGCCCAAGGCGGAGTATCCGGCAAATCCGGATTCCCCGGCCATTCCTTTGTCTGTGTCCGCATGGTTTATAAATATAAACCTTATAAAGCAAGTTTATACCTGTAAACCTGTTTTGTCAATACTTTTTTTCCTTTATCCGTTCGTTACATTCCCCATTAAATTTTCCGGTGACTGACCGATAATATGTTTAGCGGCAGGATAGCTGCCGAAACAGCATAGACATGGAGGCAGAAAGACGCTAAGGACAGCAGACCGGTTTGTTTTGCTGTCCTTTTATGTTTTTTATATTTCATTCGTTTTGCCTGAAATTATTTTCTATCATTAGTATTTATCATATGGAGGTATAAGACTATGACCACAGTAAACGCCAGCTTTTCCACACAATACTGCCAGTATTTTTGCAGTGCAAAACAGTCCGCCGCAAAAAGCAAAGGGCCGGAACAGACATCCACAGCACAAAGCAGCCGGATTCCCAGAGAAAAAAGCACTGTCACTGATTTTATCCGCAAACACCCGGACCGGGAAAAAAATGTGATGGATATGGTGCGGGCCGGCAAATCCGTGCGGGAAACCTATGGCCTGGGCGAAGCAGACACATCCGGCATGTCAATGGCCGAATATAAAACATATATTACAGGCCTGCTTGGAAAAATTCCCTTTGACGCATCCAGGCCCCATGATGAGGAAACAGTCTTTATTTCTGAGGAAGGCTGGGAACAGATGAAAAATGATCCGGAATATGAAGCCTGGGTACTCGGATATACAAAAATAAACCGCAGCGTAAGATTCCCTTATGCCTTGGGCAGTACCGGCTCTTATGCCGTGGAACATTTCGGGGCATCCATCGAAGAACATGAGGGACATAGCTACAGCAAAATGTACGGCGGTTCCCCTTCCGCCGCCAGAAATCTGTTCCGGGCAGAATCCGGGGGAGGCACGACTTACCGTGCGTCGGGCCGGGACGAATATGACGAAATACTGGAAGAAAAACGGCTGAAAAATAAAAAACTGCAGGAAGAACGCCGGGAACAGAAAACCAGGCAGCAGAAAGAATACCGGGAAATGCGTATGAAAGAATGGATGGCCCGTAGTGCGTACCGGGACGACGCCCGTTCTGCCCGGACATCCGTCAGCATACAGTCCGCAACAGCCAGCTATGAAGCAGGTTTTTTCTACCAGAACGTGTTTGAAAAAAGTTCTCTGTGAATGTGAACTCTCACTCCTTTGATATTTTTGTTTCAGGCTCTTTTGGCTTTTCTGGTGAAATTTTCAATACATCTGCAATCGCAAACCGCATATGCTATAATGCTTTCAGACGAAAGTCAAAAAATAGCTGTCAGAGTATTTCTATCACGGTGTAAAACGACAGTGAAAACCCCCGAAGGTGCGACTTCGGGGGTTTTCCTACTCGTTGCGGTGAGCTGTTCCGTTTCAGGCTGTTATTACTCTTCCTTTACTTCCGCCATTCTTCTGTTACCTCCCAGACACTTTCTGCGTCGTCTTTCCGGCTGTCTTTGTACTGCTGCCGCCTTTCCTCGTTACGCACCGCAAGGGCAGACACTTTTCAGGTGTTGCCCCCTCTTTCCCTGATTATTCCTCCCGCCTGTCATCCTGTGTGTCCGGCAGGCAGGAAAGATATACGGATACTGCCGGAAACAGCCGGGGAAAGGCGTCCGGAATATTCGGTTATCTTCCGGCTGCCATCATAAAAAGTATCCGGCTTAACAGCGTTTCTCCCACCGTTACAGCCGGATACTGATATGATATTCATCGTCAATCAGAATGTAGTCCGCATGATATTTTCTGGCAGATTCCAGAACCTGCGCATTGTCTTCCAGCACGCTTTCCAGTGTGCAATACTCATCATCGCAACGTTTTTCTATGACAGAAGCATATTTTTTGATATCGTTAAAATTTGACAGAATATATTTCCTGCTCATGACAAGACAGTAATATCTTATATTAATAAGATACTCTTTTGTAAAATCTTTTTCCCAGTCAAAGGGAATATAACATCCCTCGACAATCAGGTTCTGCTTATTTTCTATGGCTGTTTTAATCATTTCACGGACCACCGGCCATAAATATGCCGTTAACCCGTCCGTGCCGCTTAACGGCGTCAGATGTGTGTTTCCGCTGCGGATGAGTCCCATTTTCAGATGATCTATGGATAAATACGGATATTGATATGTTTCCAGCAGCCGCTGTGCCAGCGCCGTTTTCCCGGTATGTGACGCTCCTGTAATAAGAATAATCATCCATTTACTCCTTATGTATATTTTTCCCTTCCATGCCGCTCAATGCCGCTTTCCATACTCCGGTCCTGCTTTTCCGGTTCTGCTTCTTTCCCTTCCATGCCGCTTTCCATGCTCCGGCGCACACACTGGTCCAGCAGTTCCATCCCTTTTCTGATCTGCTCCTGTGTAAGGCCTCCAAAGCCAAGCAGCAGCACAGGGCGCCTGTCCGGTCCCCTGCTGTCCGCCAGACAGCAGTCTTCCATACCCTGCAGGTCCAGTCCCAGGGCCGCAGCCTGTGCGATCACTTCTTTTTCCGGAACACGGCCTTTTATTTCCACCGCTATATGCAGTCCCGCATGGGCGCCGTATATCCGGCCCACCCAGTCCCTGCCCTTTAAAAGCTGGAGCAGTACATCGTGTTTTGCTTTGTAGATCCGGCGCATTTTGTTCAGATGCCGTCCGAAGCTGCCGTTTTCAATAAACCGGCACACCGTCATCTGCTGGACTCTGGATACGGTAGAGGCATAAAATCCGCATCTGGTGTGATACCGGCACAGCAGTTCCTCCGGAAGCACCAGATAGCTGACCCGGATGGACGGCATAATACTGTTGGAAAAAGTGCCAAGATAAATCACCTTTCCCCGCCCGTCCATACTGTGAAGGGCAGGCACCGGTTTTCCTTTGTAACGGAACTCGCTGTCATGGTCATCTTCGATAATATACCGGTCCGCAAGCGCCTCCGCCCAGGCCAGAAGCTGAAGCCGCCGTTTTAAAGGCATGATACAGCCCAGCGGAAACTGGTGGGAAGGCATGACATAGGCCAGCGATACCCCTGCGTCGGGAATTTCCTCTACCTTCATGCCGTCTGTGTCTGCTGGTACCGCCGTTACTTCATATCCTATATTGCGGAAAGTATAATAAGCCTGCAGATACGTAGGGCTTTCCATGGCCACCTTCTGTCCTGTCCCCAGAATCTGCCCCAGCAGCAGCAGCAGATATTCATTTCCCGCTCCTACGATCAGCTGCGAGGGCCCGCAGTGAACGCCCCTTGCCTGATACAGGTAACTGGCAATGGCCCGCCGCAGCCTGTATTCCCCCTGGGGATGTCCGGGCTGCAGCAGATCATGTTCCAGTTCCAGCATCGCCTCTTTGCCGGCTCTGCGCCAGGAGCGGTAGGAAAAACCGGCGCTGTCAATCTGCCCCGGCCGGAACTGATACAGGGCAGAAGGCCGCTGTCCCTGACCACTGTCCCGGTCACATCCATTCTGCGTCACATATTTCCTGCCGCCAGAAGTCCGGTAGTCAGATCCTGTGGCCGGAGTATCCCTTCTCTCCTCTGTCGTCAGATGATACAGCTGTCCGCTGTCACAGACATAATAACCGCTCCCCCGTCTGGCTTCCAGGTAACCTTCGCTCACCAGCTGGGCATAAGCTGTATCCACGGTACTCCGGCTGATCTGCAGCTGTGCGGCCAGCATACGTGCGGACGGCAGCCTCTCCCCTCTGGAAAGCCTGCCGTCCGTAATATCCTGTCTGATATGTTCATAAATCTGCTCGTAAAGAGCGGTTCCCGCCTTACTGTCCAGATGAATCAGCAGCTCATTCACTCTGACCGCCTGCCTCTTCTTCCGCCTGTTTCTTTGCGGCAACTACTTCGTCTTTTAACATCAGGGCCTTATCCTTGATTTTGGAACTGACCGACCGGTCCTGTACAACCATACCGCAGTAACGGATAGCCATTTCATAATCATCGTGGCGGAAGCTTAAGACGGCCAGCAGATAGTAAAATGTGTTCTGATCCATACCGCAGATCGGGAAATCCTCCTGCATCACTGCTTTCGCCAGTCCGTCATAGGCCTGTCTGTAAAAACGCTTTTCCTCTTCCTGAAGTGTCTGCTTCTCCTTCGCTTCCAGTGTGCCTTCTGCTTCCAGCTCCTCGATCCTGCCCCGGATCAGCCAGGAAATCTGCAGACAGAGATACGCCTGTTCACTGATAGGCAGTTCGATGGCCATGGCACAGATAAAAGCCAGCTTATACTGCTCCAGTGCGGTGGGATAATCAAGAACCTGTCCGCCCTGTACCGTTTTTCTGCCGATAAATTTTGTGGTCACTTTATCCATCAGCATTTTTTTCTGAAGTTTGTTCAGATGCTCAAAATTTTTGGCAGAAGCGGCATAACCGCACTGGGGACAGGCGGTGATACCATATTTCAAAGAATCAATCCCCTGGAATCTGGGCCTTAAGTCATCGTCTGACTCTTTTCTGCGCAGTTTGCTGTTTAACACCCTGGTATCTTCAAATTTCCATTCACAGTTGGTACAGACCATTTGTTTGGTAAACAGATACTTCTTCTCTTCTTCCTCATTATATAATACTGACATGTATCTACCCCTTTTTCCTTCTTATTTTTATGAACCGCTCAGCTTACCGGCAGTCTGAATGAACTTTTCAGGGAAACAATACGGTTAAAAACCGGATGCTCTCTGGCAGAATCTTTTGCGTCCACACAGAAAAATCCGTTTCTTACAAACTGAAAGCTCTCATAAGCCTCCGCTTCTGCCAGCTCCTGTTCGATATAACAGGTTTTCTCTGTCAGGGAATCCGGATTCAGATTCAGGCTGCCGTCTTCGTTGTAAACACCTTTTTCCTCGTCGACCAGGTTTTCAAACAGCCGCACCGTGGCCTTTACCGCATAAGGCGCAGCCACCCAGTGCAGCGTTCCTTTCACTTTTCTGCCGTCAGGACTGTTGCCGCCCCTGGACGCAGGGTCATATGTGCAGTGGATCACCGTCACCTTTCCTGTTTCATCCTTTTCAAAACTTTCACATCTGACGAAATATGCCTGCATCAGGCGCACCTCGTTGCCCGGAAACAGCCGGAAATATTTCTTTGGCGGCTCTTCCATAAAGTCTGCGCCGTCAATATACAGTTCCCTGCAAAACGGTACTTTTCTTGTTCCAAGCTCCTGGTTTTCCTGATTATTTTCCACTTCCAGGTATTCCGTCTGATCTGCGGGATAATTGTCAATTACTACCTTTACCGGATCTATCGCCACCATGACACGTGACTTTTTCAACTTTAAATCTTCCCTGATACAATATTCCAGCATGGCCATTTCCGCTGTAGACTGGGCCTTCGACACGCCGCATAGTTTCACAAAGTTCTGGATCGACTCCGGCGTATAGCCACGTCTGCGCAGACCGGAAATGGACACCAGCCTTGGATCGTCCCAGCCGTCCACAATACCGTCTTCCACCAGTTTTTTAATATAACGCTTTCCTGTAACTACATTATTAAGGTACAGTTTGGCAAATTCGATCTGGCGGGGCGGATGCGGATAATCCAGCGCATTAACTACCCATTCATACAGCGGCCTGTGATCCTCAAATTCCAGCGTACAGATGGAATGGGTAATTCCCTCAATGGCATCTTCCACCGGATGGGCAAAGTCATACATCGGATAAATACACCAGGTATCTCCCGTATTATGATGGGTCATATGGGCCACCCGGTAAATCACCGGATCACGCATGTTCATATTACCGGAAGTCATATCTATGCGTGCCCTTAGTACCTTTTCCCCATCCGCAAACTTCCCGTTTTTCATATCTTCAAACAACGCCAGGTTTTCCCCTGTGCTGCGTTTCCGGCCCGGGTCTTCCCTGCCCGGCTCTGTCAGCGTTCCCCGGTATTCCCTGATCTGCTCCGCTGTCAGATCCGAAACATAGGCCAGCTCTTTTTTGATCAGTTTTACCGCCGCCTCATACATCTGTCCAAAATAATCTGACGCAAAAAACAGATTGTCTCCCCAGTCCGCACCCAGCCACTGGATATCGTTTTTTATGGACTCTACGAATTCCACCCGTTCTTTTGTGGGATTAGTATCGTCAAACCGCATATGAAACCTGCCGCCATACTGCTTCGCCAGCCCATAATTTAAAAGTACGGATTTGGCATGGCCAATGTGCAGATATCCGTTTGGTTCCGGCGGAAATCTGGTACACACTGCGTCATATACGCCTTCTGACAGGTCTTTGTCAATTTCCATTTCAATAAAATTTCTGGATGTGCTTTCGTTTTCCATCTGTATGTCCTCCTGCATGGCAGCACAAAACAGCTGCGCTCTCTGACTTACAGAATAACACAGCTGTTAATTTGCGTCAATAAACTTATTCCAAAATCATACTGACCCAGAGCGTGTCTGAAAATTCATTTCCGTCATCTGAATTCCCCAGTTCGTATGATATTTACACCAGATTCAGGTTACATAGCCTGTTATACCCGGGAGAGCACGATGCATCATACCCTTTGGGTACATCTGTCAGAAAGCATTTTTCATACACGCTCCAGGGACCGGTCTTAAAATCATTCCTGCGATCCCTGCTGTATCACCCCGGCCTCTTTCATCACGAACCAGACTCATATGCTGACAGCCACAAATCTTTCACATAAGAAACGTCAATTTTTTTATACACATCCAGAGCCGCAAACATTAATACACAGCGCATATCATACCGGGGAAACACATGATAGTAATCTACGTCAGATATTTTTTTAAAAAACAGACTTTCATAGTATTTTACAAGTGTCTCATCTTCAGTTTCATCTGCCGCATATAAATACACATATTTACAGCCTGCGTATCTGCCTGACTGATAAATCAGCGGCAGAATATATCTGTAAAATATAATACTCCCGATTCCTTTTGCCACTTCATACTTTTGCGTCCACCGTTCGTTCATACAAAAATGCGCTATCTCCATGGCTGGTACTGTGGCGTTTACACAGATATGATTCTGATCCAGTTCCGGCTCTGTCATCTCACCAGATTTTTTCTTTCCATTTCTGAGCAGCATTCCGCATCTGAGCGCAAAATAACAGACAATCTCCCCTTCATATTTAATAAGATAAACAGCTGTCTTTCGTTCCTTGTCCTCACCCCAGGCTGCCCTTTTAAGATATTCCTCCAGATTGTCATTCCTGCTGTTAGAAAAACTTCTGATACAACGCTTATTATCTATATTATCCGTCAGTCTCTCTATGGATAATCCATTCTGCAGCTGCTCCAGCTCCTTTTGTTTATGACTGTTATTCTGCTTTTTCATCTGCTTTTTCATCTTTAGCCCGCCTCACCAGCTTATTACAGATTTTCTTTATCTGTTCCGCAACATCTACACATTCTCCCGTAGCTGCGGACAAATCCTCCTCATGAATCACCGGAACATATGAGGCACTGTTAAATAAAGCGCCGGCTTTGTCTGCTTTCTTTAGTCTGTTTCGTCTTTCACGGATTCGTGCGGCGTCGATACGGATATCATCCAAAAGCATCCTGTTGCTGCCATTTTCCCCATCCCTGATTCCGGTCCGGCTCTGTTTCCAGGAATATTCCCCATGGGTAATATCGCTCAGGCTCCAGGACTCTTTCTCTCCATATACTTTCAGGACCGAATGTATAATGTCCCTGCTTTCCGCTGACAGTTTTTGTGCGATATCCGTATATTTTTTTTCATCCTCAAACTGACGGCTGTGATACTGCCTGCGCACGGACACACAGACCGGCCCGTATTTCCATCCTTCAAATTCTTCCGCAAACAACGGCTGATCGTGTCGTACCAGCGATTCCCTCTGCGCAAAATACAAAAGCTTATGCAGTTTCATTTCATCCGGACTGCGGTATTTTTTTCTGAAACATTCATTATATATATAAAGCGCCACATCCATTACATCTTCCACATCCATCACATCCTCTCATACAGCTGTATTATCGTCAGCATTCTATGATACCTTTGAAACTGTCCTGATACAATGTACGGTCACCGCAAAAACGCAAAAGGCTCTCCGGCATGAAGAAAATGCATCATCAGATAAGCGCCCCGCAAAGAAACCCGCTCCGTCTCCAGAATCCGCTCCACAAGCGCCTTATCCGCCAGCACTACCTCTATCTCCTCAGACGCTTCCGCATACGCTTCTGTTATTGTACCGCTGACGGTTCCAAAAACCGCTGCTCCGGCTTCGTCTGTAAAACCGGGTCCCATAAAAAATGGCCGGCGGTACAGCTCTTTTCCTCCGGTATATTCCACAAAATCCAGCCCGGTCTCTTCTTTCATCTCCCGTGCCGCCGCCTGGCCTGGCGTTTCATCCCCGTCCACCAGGCCGGCTGGCAGCTCATAAATAAATGCGTCCAGCGGATAGCGGTACTGGCGGATTAATACAAGCCTTGGCGCCTCCTCCTCTGTGATCCCGTAAATCACAATTCCTTCCGGTCTTAAAGATCTGGTCCGTATTCTGATGTCCGCCTCATCATTTCTGGAAGCGAAGTAGTAAGCAAAATCCCTGCCCTTTGTATCAATCGCATCAATCTGGTACAGATTCAGAAATGAATTATCTGTCAGTTTGTGAATGCCGTGCATTTTCTTCATCTGATCTTCCTCCGTTTTCTCATATTATGCCCCGTCTTCCCCGGTAATTTCTATCTGGCACATCCTCATCGTTTCCAGCGCCGCCTGATGGGACCGGGGCGTCACGCCGGCGCAGCAGCCCGCATCCACACAGATCCGCATCCCCGGAGCGAAGGCTTTTAAAAGCAGGGCATTGGATACGACACAGATATCCGTACAAAGCCCGGCCAGCTCCGCCTCCACCGTTTCCCCGGCATGGATATGGCTGATTTCTTCCGCCAGGGCAACAGATCCGAACGTCAGTTTTTCAATCTGTTTATAGTTTTTTCCTTCCAGCGCCTGTTCTATTTCTTTATTTAAGCGCCAGCCCTCTGTTCCTTTGATACAGTGCTCCACTGGCAGTTTTCTGCCCTCCTGTGTCTGCAGATAATCCGTTCCATGGGTGTCCAGGGTAACGAAAATCCTGCCGGAAAACTTCCGGATTTTTTCCGCTGTCCTGGACACAATTGCGGCTGCTTCCTTTGTTCCTAATGATCCGTCGATAAAATCATTCTGCATGTCTATAATGATTAAAATTTTTTCTGACATATTTCCTCCTGATTTTTTCTTAGCTGTTTTCCGGCAGAAATGGTAAAACTGTATGGAAATCTGTCATGCCGGAAACTGTACTGTTCCACAATAGTATACCACAAAATTCTAAACAACGCAAAAAGACGCATGGTATCATCGTACCATACGTCTTTGAGTGATATCCCGTTAAAATTCCATGATCCGGCTATTCCTCCAGCTCAATATCGCCAGCCGAACTTTCTATTTTTATCAGTCCGCCTTTCTGTCCGGACGGCGTGCGGTAATTATTTCCCATATCTTTTCCATTTAATGTAATATCCCCAAAATCCGCATCCAGATCATATTCATAACCGGATGACGGATCTGCCAGCTGTAACTTCACATCCCCAAATTTCTGCTTCATTTCCCAGTTCTGAAACGACACATCCGCCAGTTCACAGTCTCCCGCTGACATATACGCTTTCGCATTCCGCACTGTGATTCCCCCGCCGGTAAAGCCGCCATAAGCATGATCCAGTACAAAATCCCGCATACTGGTATTTTTCATACTAAGGTGTCCGCTGTTCATATCCACTTCCAGATCTTCCGCCAGGGTCACGCCGCTCATCGCAACATTCCCAAATGCGCATTTTACCGTACCATTTGCCGCCGTTGTCCGTTCCAGTGCCACAGAACCGGCGTCCAGGGATAATTGTATTGTCCCTGCCTGTACATCCTGTATGGTTACATCGCCAGCCCCGGACGATATATTTATATTTCCAGTCTGCGCATTCTGGCAGAAGATATCCGCTGTCCCGCTGGTGACAGATACCGTATCCAGCTGCGCATCCTCCGGAAGATATACAACCGCTTTTAAATCTTTGCCCTGATCCATAAAATGATAGCCAAAAGAAAACAGGGAAAATTCATTTCCGGAATAAGAACTCCCTTTTCCGGTCACAACCAGCTTCCTGCCATTTACTTCATACCGGAATCCCTGCTCCTTATCCGCACAGTAAGTAATGGCATATTCCGGAGAGTCCCAGGTTTCGATCCGGATCTGTGACAGATTAAGGGAAATCTCAATACTGTCAAAAGGCTCCAGTATTTTCTCTGTCTCCGCTTCCCATCCGCTGCCCTGTAATGCGGGAGAAGATACCTGAAATCCATGTCTGTCCAGACGGACGCCGGTAACGACCCCGCCCATGGCCACACCGCTGATTCCCAGTACCAGACCGGCCAGCGCCATAATCCCGCACCCTTTGAGAAATTTTTTCCTGTCCGTACGTTTTCTCACATGAAAACTGTCCGGTTTATTAAAATCTGATGTATCTGAAAACGGCTTCACTTTACGCATGTTTCTTTCCCCCTCTTTGGATCATTCCGGCCAGCCCCTGCATGGACCAGCCCAGAAATCTTTTACATAACTGGTACATTCCGTATGTTATGGCCGTACCGGCTCCTGTAAACAGCAGACCGATACCGGTACAGGTAATAAATACCGGAATGCTTCTGTGTATCACCGTCAGTCCGGCTACAAATGTAAGAGGTCCTGTCAGTACGCCGCATGCCGCAACAAGCAGCAGGGCAAACAGAACAGTCGCTACTATAATAATGGCAGTAAACACCAGCACCACTCCCACAAGCAGTAGCGGCAGCGCCAGGGGTGCGGCGCAAAGAGCCAGAAACAGCACCCACAGGCCGTGAAATCCTGATTTCACATCCAGCACCGGCTCCTTTGAATAATCCATCGCCATATCCATAATAATCTGATCTGCGGCTTCCTTTACCGGGCCCAGGTCCTCAATGGCTTTTGCCTCGTTTTCCACACCCGCTTCCGCAAAATATTCTTCAAAATACTCCACTGCCCGCTCAAAGTCCTCCCCCGGGAGACGTTTCAGCCGTTTCTTTAACTGTTCCATATATTCCTGCTTATTCATCAGCTCCACCTCCTGTTGTCTGTCCGTCGCATGTAATCAGCTTCCGGATGGAAGCGTCATATTCCTCCCATTCCTGTGCCAGCATCTTCTGCTGTTCCTTACCGGCCGCTGTAATCTGATAATATTTTCTGTTTCTTCCCTGAAACTGCCTGTCATAGACGCTGACATAGCCATTCTCAGCCAGCCGGCGCAACACCGGATAGAGCGTGGAATCCTTCAGGTTTGAAACCTGTTTCAGCTGCTGGCTGATCTGGTATCCATAACTGTCTTCCCGGTATATCAGCGACAGGACCAGCAGTTCCATTAAAACCGGATTTAGTGGAAATATCATGCAAATCCCCCTTTCTGATATTTTATATATATTTGATTTTTTAATATTATATATTGTATAATATTAATTGTCAAGATATATAGGAGATAATTATATATATTTTTTTCCGGGTGCGCCAGAATGCGCACCGGACCGTTTTTACTCTGCTCCATGACGATCCTCCCAGAAGAAATCCGCTTTCATTTACAATATCATTTTTCTATAATAAATACATACATCCGGCTTTGCCGGACACTACGCCTGCGGCGGGCTGACTCTGGCAGCATGTTCCTCTCCGACGCAGGGCGATCCTGCCCGGAGGGCTTTTATCTTACAGGATGTTCTTTCCTGTAAGATAAAAAATTTGCGCTTCCGCAACAAAAGCTGTCTCCCGGACATCTAATATATGTAATTACGAAAAACTAAAATACGCCGGCAGAAAGGAAACTGAATATGAACGCACTGGTAAACCAGGCCATGCAGGGTGACGCTGAAAGCTTTATCCAGCTGATGGAAGACCAGAAACAGGCCATGCAGAAAATTGCTTTTGGATTCTTTACTGATGCGGAAGATGTGGCCGACGCCATGCAGCAGACGGCGCTCAATGCCTATGAGCACATCGGCGGATTGAAAAATCCTGCTTTTTTCAAAACATGGCTGCTCCGTATCCTGATCAACAACTGCAGACAGCTGTACAATAGTAAGAAACGTATGCTGACAGACAGCGACCTGTCAGATACGGCGCATGCCGCATACTTTGACACATACCCGGAAGATAACGCTTTCTTTAACCTGCTCTCCCTGCTGCACAAAAATGACCGGATCATCTTTTTGCTGTATTTTGGCGAACAGTATACGACGAAAGAAATCAGCCATATGACCGGGATAAAAGAAAGTACCATACGCAGCCGTATCCGCCGTGGCAAAGAACGGCTGCGCACACAGATTCAAAGAGAGGAGCTGGCTTAATGACAATCAGAAAATTATCCTGTAATACAACAGAGGCTACACCAGACGGCGCTGCCATGGAGCAGGCCCACGATCCATTTGACGAATCCATTGCGGTCTGTATGAAGACCACATTACACACATCAGACATTATAAACAAAAAAATGGAAGAAGCATATCAGGAGGTCAGAACCATGAAAAAACCAGAACAAAAGACTCTGAAAAAATACCCGGTTGTTGCGAAGTGCGGCGCCGCCGCTGCCATATTAGTCCTTTCCATGACCTATTGTGTCCAGAATCCCGCTTCTGCGGCGCAGATTCCACTGATCGGACATATTTTCAGCAGACTGGAACAGCAGGTATCCTATCCCGGAAACTATAGTGACAGTTCTGTAAAGCTGCCTGTCACCACTGACAGCGACGGAAAAAATGACAACCGCACAGAAAACGACGCCAGGCCCGCAGATGGCGCCGCTTCTGGCAAAACTTCCCCGGACAAAGAAGGTTCTTACCAGACAGAATGTTCTTACCAGGTAACATCCGGCGGCCTCACCGTCTCCCTGAACGAAGTGACCTGTGACAGCAATGCGGTCTATCTGGGCATTCATGTGAAAAACAAAAAGAAATTTGACCGCAGGGCGCAGTCTGACTCCACTCTGTCCTTTGTCTGCCGGGCAGACCTGCACAGGGCAGACGGCACGACGGATACATTTTCCCTGGAAAACGGTAATCCTCTCGCACTGGAAGCCGAAGGAACATTCCAGGACAATCATACATTCGAAGGAATCGCCAGATTCAGCGTTCCGGATCTGCGGTTATCAGATTATACCAGCTGTGATCTTGCTTTTACAGAATTCAGTCAGGAACTGACCACTGGTCAGGAGATGAGCGGCACGCTGCCGGATAGTAACGAAACTGTTACCTGGACGGAATACGACTGGAACAGGCGGACGGGAACCTGGAATTTTCATCTGGATTTAGCGGACATACAGAAAGAAACCGCCGCCAGAACCAGCGAAACCACCGTTCATGAGATAAATGAACAGGGCTTTGGCATCGAAAAGATCGTAAAAACCGGTTATGAACTGTACGCTGTGCCGGTTCTTCCAGAAGGAGCATCCCCGGCGGATTATGTGGTATCCATTCTGGATGCTGATGGAAAACAGCTGGATTCCCATGGTTCTTCCCTGGACCAGAAGAGCAAGCATTTACCAGCGGGATATTTCAAAAATCACCGTATACATCCTCAAATGGGACGATTACATGGAATGCAAAGGAACAAATTCCGCAAAACAGCCGGAAAAGGCTGTATTCCAGACTACCGTTTCCCTTTTATAGGCGTTCTTTCCCGTAATCAGCAACAATAAAAAAGTATCCGGCAAAGCCGGATACTCCGCCTGCGGCGGGCTGCCCCTGCAGCATTTTCCTCTCCGCCGCAGTGCGATCCTCCCGGAGGGGTTTTATCTTATAGGACGATCTTTCCTATAGAGTAAAAAAAGTATCCGGCAGTGCCGGATACTTTTTATGATATCTTATGAACAGGGAAACGGACATTCCCTGATATAAATCTGCCGGAAATTTTTTAGTCAGTTCTTCCAATACCCGGTACAGTCCCAGCACATACCGGTGTGAAAACCCGCCCTGTCTGCCGCTGTCCAGCATTGCGCTATATTTATCGCAGACTGCCCGGTTACAGTCCCATTTCACATAAGATACCGGCACCCCGGCAAATAATTCTGAAATTGGTTCTATGATATAGTCCTGTACATCATTTCTGGAAAAATCCAGAATCCACTGACATCTGCTCAGGCACGGCTTTCTTCCCGGAATTCCCACGACCCAGTCCGGATGGCTCCGGTATAAGCCGCTGTCTTCGGATATTCCTTCCGGCTCCAGCCAGATACCAGACCGCATCCCTTCCGCTACGATACGTTCCGCCAGCTCCTTTAAAGTACAGCCAGGCTTCTCTTTATTGGCAAACCAGTCTCCCAGACCGGAACTGTCGTCCTGCCTGTTTCCAAACCAGCCGTCGTCCATGGCAAACAATTCGATCCCCGGTTTTTCCGCCTGCTTTGCGATGTCCGCCAGCCTGTCCCCGGTAAAAGTAAAATAAGCCGCTTCCCAGTTATTAATCAGGATCGGGCTGCGTCTGTCTTTCCATTTCCCCCGGCAGATATGCTCCCTGATAACCTTATGGAAATTTCTACTTATGTTTCCTATGCCGTGCCAACTGTATGTCATAATTACCCCGGGAAGCCAGAGCGAGCCGCCGCCGTTTAACGTCCATGAAAAATTATCCGGATGAATCCCGCAGACCAGTCTGGTTCTGTCAGGCTGGTCTTTCTCCGCTTTCATCTGACGGGTCGTATTTTTGTCTGTATTGTAAAAACCCTGCTCTGGTCATCAATGATTATCGCCATAATTCTATTCTCCGTTTCTTTGTTCCAGATAATAAAAACCGTACGCCGGTACATGCAGATTGCGCAGCAGATAACTCTTACCTGTCAGCATATCCGTAAATTTTCCCCCGTCATAAGGAAATGTCACTGTCTTTTCCCACTCTGTAAAGTTAAAGACGCCGATGATTTTCTGTCCGCCGGCATACCGTCCCACAGCCAGCAGGCCGTCATCCCCTGTATCCAGCGTCCACACATCCGCCATGGTTCCAAATGCTGGAGCATTCCCCCGCAGGGCGGCCAGCGCCTTCAGTCCGCAAAACACGTTTCCTTCCGGAGTCGTCAGGTCATGTCTGTGTTCCGCCTGCTCCCACTTCATGCTGCCCCGGTGAAGATAGCGGCTGTCTCCCGCTTTCCGGGGATATCCTTATAGCTGTAATCATTTACCCGCGCCAGTTCATCCCCGCTGTAAAACATCGGAATTCCCGTCTGCATCAGCATCATGGCATGCAGCGTCAGATCATACTGAACCGCCAGCTCCATTGCCTCCCGGTCCTGCTCAAATCCCGCCTTCTCAATGCCGCACAGGTTTGCCGTTGTACCGCAGAGGCGTGCGTCGCCGCTGGCCGCATCGTCATTATACAGCCCGCCCCGGCTGGTACTGTTTTCCGTATATCCCTGAAAGTACTCATTCAGAAACCGTTTATGAGGTATTTCTTCTATTCCGGCGTTCTGTTTCAGCCATTCATAATCCAGTCCCCAGCCAATGTCATCATGACAGCGGAGATAATTCAGGAATACATATTTCTTTGGCAGGGCGTTCACCGCATCCAGCTGCCTGCGCAGCAGACGGGTATCCCTGGTGGCCACCGTATGCCATGTGGTACACACGGTGGTCACATTGTACAACAGATGACACTCTGGTTTGTCCACACTGCCAAAATATGGTACTACTTTTACTGGTTCCATGACCACCTCTCCCAGCATCACCACGCCCGGACAGACAATCTCACTGATCAGACGCATCATCCGGACAATGGTGTGGACCTGCGGACGGTTACGGCAGTCCGTTCCCAGTTCTTTCCAGATGTATGGCACCGCATCAATGCGGATCATATCCATGCCTTTATTTGCCAGGAAAAGGAAATTGTACATCATCTCATTGAACACCCTGGGATTGTGATAGTTCAGATCCCACTGATACGGATAAAACGTAGTCATCACATAGTGGTTACAGTCATCCAGCCATGTGAAATTTCCAGGGGCAGTGGCAGGAAATACCTGTGGTACCGTTTTTTCATATTCCGCCGGTATGGAAGGGTCAGAAAAAAAGAAATACCGGCTCATGTATTCCCCATCTCCCAGACGGGCTCTTTGTGCCCATTCGTGATCCTGACCCGTGTGGTTCATGACAAAGTCCATACACAGACTGATCCCTTTTTTATGACATACATCCGCCAGCTGTTCCAGATCTTCCATGGTTCCCAGATCCGCCCTGACTTTCCGGAAATCCGCCACCGCATAACCACCGTCACTGCGTTCTGGCACAGTATCCAGAAAAGGCATCAGATGCAGCAGACTGACTCCGGTCTGGCTGATATACGGCAGCTTTTCCCGCAGTCCGTTCAGATCTCCGGCAAAATTGTCAATATAGAGCATCATTCCTGTCAGGGTGCCGGACTGATACCACTGTGGATTTTCTTCCCTTTCCAGATCCAGTTTTTTCAAAGCCGCCGGCCGCTCTGCGGAAAAATCATACAGTTTCTGGCACAATTCCGCAAACATGGAACCATTGTCATACAGCTCCATATACAGCCACCGCAGCTCATTAACATGACGGGCCAGGCGTTCCTGAAATTGTGTTTCTTCTTTTTTTGTCATTGTTATCACCTGTTTTCTGAATGTTAAAAAACTTTATTTAAAGTAAGTCCAGTTGTTCAAAAGCGCTGTACAGGCCGTCTTCTGTTACCGGCGGACAGACCATACCGGCAATTTTCAAAAGAGAAGGACTGCCATTTGCCATACAGACGCCTGTTTTTACAGCCCGCAGCATCTCCAGGTCATTCATGCTGTCTCCAAACGCAATGGTATCCTCTCTGGAGACTCCCAGAAACCCGCACAGTCTTTTCACCGCACTTCCTTTATCAAAAGCCCTGCTTGACAGCTCTCCATTCACGATCCCGCAGGTATCCTCATCCTGTATGCAGAATTCAAATTCTTCTCCCAGTATTTCCATGGGCTTTTTCAGCCGGTCTGCCCCACGGCTCATAAATGCCATACCATAAATCGGCTCGCCATCATATTCGGACATCGGACGGATGTCCAGTTCATTTTCGATCTGAATCCTCCACCTCAGCAGCTCACTGCTGGCTTCGGACTGGGTGTTTTCCGCCAGAAATTCCTTAAAGCCTTCATCTGTATAACTATGATTTCTGCCTCCTATGGTACAGTAAATGCCGCTCTCTTTAAAAATGTCCAGTACTCTGGCCTGCTGCTCCCCGGTCATCGGACAGTCGTAAACTACCCGGCCGTTATACTCGATATAGCCGCCCGCACTGGCAGCCAGTCCGTCAAACCCATACTGCAGCAACGGAAACAGCATTCCATAATTACGTCCGGAACACAATACGACTCTGTGTCCCTTTGCCCTGGCCCTCCGGACCGCATCAGACGCTGAAGCGGGCGGGACATTTTTCCCCGGTTCTGTCAGCGTACCGTCAATATCTAAAAATATCAGTTTCTGATCCATAAAAACCTCCTGAAATAAATTTTCTGATAAAATACTGATGAAATAAAATCCCTGCAGGATAAAATTCCGGTAACATAAAAAATATAATAACAAAATAAATTTCTTAATATGTACTGTCATGTCCGGTTCTGATTCTCATAAGAACAATCTATGAACACGTTTTCATTTTGTTTATTATAAAATTAAAAAAACCTTCTGTCAATCTGCGATTCATCTTTTTATGTTTTGAACAAACGAGAGGTTTATATTTTGTAAAAATTTCCAGTTTTTTAATTTATTACAGCTATATATTGACTTTTTGATCTTTTACATGTTATTCTCGTCTCATGATGAACACGTGTACATTAAGTAAAATTATCCAGCACTGCCGGATCGTCCGCCTGCAGCAGTCTGCCCGCAGGCAGCTTTTTCCCCGCCGTGGTACCCCGGTTCTCCGGGTTAAAAGTATCTGCGGCGCCTGCCGGTCAGCGACAGGAACGGAAGGCAGAAACGCTGCCCGGAGGGCCTTTTACTATCGGGACGCAGTTTCCTGTCAGGTAAATAATATTTAATGTATCGGAAAAATGATTAAAGGAGGAAACTATGAACTACGATTATGCGAAAATCGCAAAAGAAGTCATTCAGGCCGTCGGCGGATCAGAAAACATCAAATCCGCCGCCCATTGCGCCACCCGTCTGCGTCTGATTGTCGCAGACCGTTCTCTGGCGGATGATGAAAAAGTTGGTGAAATCGACGCCGTAAAAGGAACCTTTTTCACAGCCGGACAGTATCAGATCATCTTCGGCACCGGGCACGTGAACCGTGTCTATGAACAGATTACCAGACTGGGCATTGCGGAGACTACCGCAAGCGAAGCGAAAGAGGCCAAAATGGACGGCAAAAACCAGTTGCAGAAAGCCATCCGTACTTTCGGTGATGTTTTTGTTCCTGTCATTCCCGCACTGGTAGCCACCGGTCTGTTTCTTGGTTTAAAAGGAGCGCTGCTGAACGACAACTTCCTTAACTTATTCGGCATGTCCAACGCCGACATCCCGCAGACGTTCCAGGTTCTGGTGGATGTACTTTCCGGCACTACTTTTGCATTCCTGCCTGCCATTGTGTGCTGGTCCACGTTCCGTGTATTTGGCGGTTCCCCGGTTCTGGGACTGATCCTGGGACTGATGCTTGTAAACGGTTCCCTGCCAAACGCTTATTCTGTGGCGGATCCTGCCAGCGGCGTGACGCCCCTGATGCTGCTTGGCTTTATTCCTATCGTAGGTTATCAGGGAAGCATCCTGCCAGCCTTTGTAGCCGGCGTCATCGGCAGCAAACTTGAAAAGAAACTGCGTAAAACAGTTCCGGCTGTCTTTGACTTTATGATTACGCCGTTTCTGGTGTTGTTTATTATGCTGATTCTGTCACTGCTGGTTATCGGACCACTTTTACACGCACTGGAAAATGTCCTGTTAGTAATTGTGGAATATGCGTTGGAACTTCCTATGGGTATTGGCGGACTGATCGTCGGCTTCTTCTGGTCTATTATCACCCTTACGGGTGTCCACCATATATTCAATATGCTGGAGATCAGCCTGCTGTCAAACACAGGATTTAACCCTTTCAACGCTATTTTGTGTATGTGCGGCTTTTCCTCAGCCGGTGTATGTCTGGCCATCTCCATTAAGGCCAGAAAAAAAGAAATCCGGGCTATTGGTCCCAGCGCCACCGTATCCGCCCTGCTGGGTATCGGTGAACCGGCCTTGTTCGGTGTTATCCTGCGTTATGGCATAAAGCCGTTTCTGCTTAGCTGTTCCATCAACGGCGTAGCCGGCATGATTGCCATGCTGCTTGGAATGAAAGGTACCGGCAATGGTATCACCACGATTCCCGGTATGCTGTTGTACATATATAAACCATCCATGCTGGTTATGTACGTGGCGCTTGCCCTCGCTACTTTTATCACCGCCTTCTGCCTGTGCTGGTTCTTCGCAGTGCCGCCGGAAGTTATGGAAACCGGAAGTCCCACAAAAAAAGATGTTCCAGAACCTGCCTGCCAGCCTGTTCCGGCGCCTTTCCCGGATGTGCTGGGCGCTGTAGCCCAGGGAACCTTTGTTCCTATGGAGGAAATCCCGGACCCGACATTTTCCGAAGGCGTCCTTGGAACATGCTGCGGTATCAACCCTGAAACTGGCAAAGTTTACTCCCCTATGGATGGCATAATCAGCCAGGTAGCTGATACGCTGCACGCTATCGGCATCGAGGCCGGCGGTGTGGAACTGCTCATCCATGTAGGAATTGATACTGTCGGAATGAACGGGGACGGCTTCCAGAGCCATGTTACGGAAGGTGCGGCCGTAAAAAAAGGAGACCTGCTGCTGACTATGGATCTGGAAAAAATAAAAACGGCCGGCCACCCTTCAACGATTATGGTAATTGTTACTAATTCGGACGATCTCTCTTCTGTAGAGGCCTCTGCTTCCGGCAGACTCATGCCCGGGGATGAGCTGATGCATCTGAAAGCATAATACCGCTTTCCGGCTGATTCCCGCGGACGGGATCAGCGGTTTCCGCCGCATAACAATCCTGCCCGGAAAGACCTGTATCGTATCTATAGCACAGTGTCAGCTAAAAATGTACAGCATCTAAAACGAATGAACTGATATTAAGACTGAATATGCTAAGCCAGCCGGGTACCCGGCTGGCTTACAGGCCTTCATACCATCCGGCAGTTTTTCCAAAACCAGGCTATACTTTTTCAATGGAATAGCGTATAATGAAGCCAGAAACAAACCGGCATCCACGGAAGGAGGTTTTTATATGGGATTCTGGATTTTTATGCTGCTTATGGATCTGATCATTCCATTTACAATGATTGGCTTTGGAAGACACTTTATTAAAAGTACTCCAAAAGAAATAAATGCGTTATCTGGATACCGGACATCTATGTCCATGAAAAACCAGGATACCTGGGATTTCGCTCATAAATATTGCGGCAAAATATGGTACACCTGCGGACTGATTCTATTGCCAGTAACAGTCCTGTGCCTGCTTCTGGCAATTGGAAAGAGCATTGATTTTGTGGGAACAGCAGGAGGCATAATCTGCGGCGCACAGCTCATTCCTTTGGCCGGTTCTGTTATTCCAACAGAAATCGCATTAAATAAGATATTTGATAAAAACGGAAAGAGACGATAAATTTCAGTCTGCCAGACTGGCGACCTGTTAAAAACCCTCTCCTGCGGCGGGCTTCATTCCGCATTATTTTCCTTTCCGCCGCAGGACAGGCTGCTTTCCGGATACTCCCACAAATAGATAACCGGCAACAAACAGGCCTTGAATTAATAAAGAGCTTTAAGTAATAAAACGACGATGGAAAAACCACTTTTTTGCAAAAAATACGCAGCTTTATGCAAAACAGAACACACATTAACCACCCCGTCTTTTGCATGATAGTTCAACTACTCCCCCAATCGCCTTCTATAAGCCGCATCCAAAGACACGAAAAAAAGGGATCCACCACCTAATGTGATGAACCCCGCTCACAAGTCTAAAAACCTCGTTTTAAGCCATTCTTCAATACTTTTGCCTGTAAGTACCAGGATTCCTATGGCCATCCATTCCGGATAACCGCCAGACCGCTGTTAAATATTTTTTAGGAGTACCAGCACATAACTATGCATTATGATTCAAGTCCAAGCCACTCCTTCACCGTTTCTACCGCATATCCTACGCCCTGGGCAGTCTTTTCGATATCAACCCCAAGGTTATAAAAATTCCCGGCTGCTTCCCTGGCTTTCTTTAATTCCCCATCCCGTTCAGATTCTTTTCTCATCTCCTGAATCGCCTGGCACACATTAACCACCTCGTCTTTTTCATCATATTTTATGCCAGAATTAGTAATTGCTTCAATCACATCTGCCGCCCTGCGCTCCACTTCCCGGAAACGCCTTTCATTTGCCGCCAAAACCCTGATTAAGTTTTCCTTGTCCTTCGAATACTTGATAAACAGCATAACCTCCCGCAGACTGGACTGGAATTTCATGATCTCCTCATCCGCCATCTGCGCCGGAGCAATCAGCCGCACATGATAATTGTCCATGCAGGCAGACACGTCCGGGTCTGACACATCCATCATATCAAACAGGCTTAACGGCCCATCCCATTCTTCCGGGCCGAAAAATATAGTCACCGTAATGGATGGTATCAGTCTGTCTCCTGCCCAGAAACCGCTTAAAAATTCACCTGTATCTGGCTTTTTCCTGTCCTCATCAGCAGAAGTTCCCCCCTGCTCCTTTTTCCGTTTCATTTCTTTCCGGTGCGACTTTGCCGCTTCTTCCACCTGCCCTGCGTACTCCAGTGCATCATAGAGATTGTTCTTCACAGCCATGGCATAATGGATTTCCGCCTGGTTCTCCGCACCATAAAGCACATACTCCATTTTCCCATCCGTCATTGCCGCATACAATTTCTGCACATCACGGAATTTCTGGACGGGAACCACTGCACCGTCCGCTCCGTATGGCAGTGCGATCTTAGTGGAATCACGCTCCGTAAGCTGCTCCGGCAGGATCACCTGCCGCCCACCGTAAATATAGTAATTGAAAATATCCGCAAACACGTCTGCGTCTTTTACATAATCCTTTGTAATAGTATCTGCTTTCAACGGCATCCACCGCCTTTCCGCATAAATGATGACAGACATTCCATCAGATTCCCACCTCTGCCACAGTTTCATTATACTAAAAGAACTGCTTTTTTTCAAGCGAATCTGAGCCGGCTTCCAAAAGTGGCCACGGGGGTTTATTGCCTGTATAAAGGGATTACTCCCCTATCCTGTTGCGCACATCATCCACATACGCCATTTTAATGGATTTTATCTCCATTGGTATTGATGCTGGCGCAGACTTCTCCCGGATGTCTATCGCACTTCCAGTCCCAGATACTTAATTGTTTATACTTCCTGTTTTCTTCAAAGGACCGCAGATAATTAAATATTTGCCCGTTGTCATGCACAATGCCGTTTTCTTCACATTTTTCATGAAAAAGCCTCATTAAATATTCGTTATTGGCACTCTCCGCCACATACTGATTTCCATATGTACGAATGTATATTTCTTTCAGGCCGGGAAACAGCCGGTCTGTCTGCTGGTAGAAATACTCCCGGTTTCCTTCCCTGAGCGTCAGTCCCATTCCAAAGCAGATCACACCATAAACCTTTGCTTCTATACACAGATCCAGAATACCGGTAATATTTTCTTCCGTATCGTTAATAAACGGCAAAACCGGGGTCAGCCATACCACTGTCGGAATCTTTAAATCTCCCAGCTTTTTCAATACTTCAAAGCGTTCCCTTGTCGTACTGACATATGGCTCAATCATTTTACACAAATCTTCGTTGTAAGTCGTCAGGGTCATCTGCACAACGCATTTTGTCTGTTCATTAATTTTCTGCAAAAGGTCTGAATCTCTCAATATACGGTCTGATTTTGTAATAACCGTAAATCCAAAACCATGCTCATATATCAGGCGCAAAGCTTTTCTGACATTCCCTGTCTCCATCTCCAGCGGAATATAGGGGTCTGTCATGGAGCCTGTACTTATCATACACTTTTTACGCTTATGCGTAAGCGCATACTCCAGCAGATCAATGGCATTTTCTTTGACTTCAATATCTTCAAAGGCGTGCCCCATATGATAACATTTACTTCTGGAGTCACAATAAATGCACCCGTGAGAACAGCCACGATATAAATTCATTCCATTTTTAGCAGATAAGATCCCTTTTGCTTTCACGAAGTGCATGGTATGTCCTCCCTACATTCCAACGCAATTTTTCCTGTGCGCTTTCAGTTTTTTCATTGCCCAGTCATAATGACTTGCTGTAACGCTGACAAAATAAGAACCCAGAGTGCTTCCGCCTGCCCATTTGTAAACGCCCTTAGTAAATAATTCCTCATCTGAAAAAGTTTCCGCCAGCTTTATTACGTCGTCATGGGATTTTAGAAACATACGCTTTGCGTCCTCTAAGGACGTGGTCTGGTGTTTGTCCCGGAATTCCACATTCAGATCTCCATAAGTTTTCCAATTATAAGGCTCTGGAAGAAACGGTTTATGCCCGCCATTCTGATTGGAATGTATTTGACACTTTGTATCTTAGTATTGTTTTTAACCTGGCCTGTTCTGTACGTCTGGCGTCATTCAGATATATTTCCCGGTGTTCTTTTCCCATACGCCTGTAACCGTGTTCCATACAATACCTGTCCATAATCCCAAATGACGCAGGCTCATCATCAAACGGTCCTTTGTGCAATACCTGGACGCACCTGCCATCGCGGATTGTTTCAAAAGATACATCTGTGAGATACGGATTGTATTTCCTGCTCTTAGCTGCCTCTAAGGCCTGATTAAACATTTCCCCGGTAATAAAATCCGGCTGCCGTATCATGATACGGTACTGCAGTTCTTCTTTTACCAGATATTCTTTTTCTGAAGCCATGCTCCATATTCCCTCCAGAGGATATACGGTATAATCTGTTATTTCGTCGCTTTCTCTGGCAACTGCTTTATATGCCATTTTAATTTTATAAGCGATCGAAAACAGCACAGCAACCTTATCTGAAAAGATTTCGTCGTTTGGATTTCCACTGCCGGAAACAACGATATATTTCCAGGCAGGAATATCAGTCACGCAGGGTTTCGTTTTTACGCCATATATTTCTTTCTCCTGCTTTTTCCATTCATATTTCATTTTCAGTCCCCGCTTTCTTAAATAGAATTTACAGGCAGATGATATCACACATATCCTGACATCCTGTGTCAGGATTTATAGCCTCCGGCATCCCGTTATGGACATCCGGCTGTTTCACACAGGGTATTCCCTGCGGGCATCCCTTTCCGGCTATCCGGCTGTTTCACAGGGTTTATCCTGCGGGCATTTCGTTCCGGCTATCTGTTTCACAAAGTATATTTCTCATAGATTTTCTTTGCCTGCCCGGCCACGATGTCCCTCAGATACACAGGCTCTATAATATCCACCTGCGTTCCGAATGACAATAAATACCCTGTCAGCCATTCATCTTCCGGCATCTGGACGGATACGGTTAAATCTCCATTTTCGTTTTCGCTTACCCTCGTTTTATCAAATTCATCATAAACACGATATGACATATTTTTCGGGAAACGCAGTACGATTGTATTACAGGCCTGTCCCGGTGTTTCTGTCTGATCCCCGGAAAGAACTTCCGGGAAAGAACTTTTGCAAAAACCATCTGTGAGAATTTCGAAATCTATGATGCGGGTCAGCTTAAAAATACGATAATCCTGTTTTTTTGTACAATATGCCTTTAAGTACCACGACATGGACTTATATGACATTTTGAACGGCTGGACAATTCTTTCGCTAATTACTCCATAGGAATTTGCATAGTTTATTTTTACGCACTTTTGATAAATGATCGCTGATTTTAGCATTTCAAATTTCTCATTGTCAGTTCCATGATTGCCCCATCTGGAAAAATCCACTTCAAGCCAGTTTTGTGAACTCATATGAAAGATTGCAGAAAGTTTTTGCAATGTCTGATTGTTGCCATGATTGTTGGTATAATTAATACTTTGTAAGGCTGTCAGAATTTCCTGCTTTTCTTCTTCTGACAGCACCGCCTTATCCAGTACAAAATCATTCATTAAATGAATGCCGCCGTTTCGCCCCGCTTCGGCGTAAATAGGAATACCCGCACCACTTAAAGCATCAATATCCCTGTAAATCGTCCTTACAGACACTTCAAATTTTTCCGCTAATTCCGGAGCGGTAGCCTGTCCTTTATCTAGTAAATAATATACAATTTTAAATAATCTGCTTTCCTGCATTGCCAGTTCCTCCTTTGATAACAGAATACCATCAAAACACTGACACTATATGTCAGCATTTATTATAATCATTTTTCTACCCATTATCAACGGAGCAGACAGAATGGCAGAAACGGGCGGCTCTTTTCATTCTTGACAATCGCAGGGCTCTGGAATAAAATACTTTTATGTATGATTTTGTGAAATAGATTGAAATATCTGTCCGGATTATCAGAAACGATCCGTAATTCCGTACATGAAGAAAGGAGGGACTGCCGTGGTCAGTATGCAGGATATTGCAGACAAAGCAGGCGTTTCCAGAGTCACAGTTTCCAGAGTTCTTTCTAACCATCCTTCTGTGAAAGCAGAAACACGGCAAAAAGTGCTTCACTGGGTAAAAGAACTAGATTACGAGCCTAATCTCATTGCCCAGAGTCTGGCCGGAAACCGGACAAACATCATAGGTCTGCTGGTTCCGGAAATCGCCTACCCTTTTTTCAGCGAAATTATAGAATCCATAGAGAACCAGGCATTTTATGAAGGATATAGTATTATTATCTGCAATACACACCGCAGTCTGGAGAAAGAAAAAAATATACTGGCCCAGCTGCGCCAGCGTAAAGTAGATGGCGTCATCGCAGTTCCGGTTTCCGCAAAAAAGAGTCTGCCAGCCTACCAGCGTCTGCTGGTACCCGCAGTCATGATTACCAAGCGTATGGAAGGATTCAGCAGCGTATATATCTCTCATTTTCATGGCGGCCAGCAGATCGCCAGACACTTTCTGAATATGGGTTTTCAGAAAATCGGATATATCGGCCCTGCCAGAGAATCTACTTCCGCCCTGAAATACGCCGGCTTCCAGCAGTTTTTATCTGCCAGCGGGATAGATCTGACCGATGTGATCGAATGTCCGGCGCCGAAAAATTTAAACGCCAGTATGGTTTATAAACTGGTCAGACAGTATGCGGCTGATTATGGGCTGCATTGTGAGGCGTATCTGGCCAACGATGATATCACCGCCTGTGAAGCCATTACCGCTTTTCGTGAATTAGGTTATGCGGTTCCACAGGACATTGCCATTGCCGGCTTTGACAATTCCCTGCTGGCCAAAGAAATCAGCCCGAAACTCACTGCCCTGGCGCAGCCTCTGGATGAGATTGGTAAAAAGTCCGTGGAAATCCTGCTGGATCAGATCAGCAATGGCACAGAGCCATGTATGTATGAACTGGAGTCCCGCATTATCGCAAGAGAATCTACCATCCGCTTCGTATCCACCTGACAGGTTGCGATACGATAAGCATCCGGCCCTGCCGGATGCTCTGTCTGTGCCCTGCTTTTTCCTGTCCGGATTTATTTTTCTCCGCCATTCCTCTCCACTCTCCGGCACTGCTCTGTTCCTGTCCGGATTTATTTTCCTCTTCCATTCCTTTCCGCTCTCCCGCACTGCTCTGTTCCTGTCTGAATGGATCGTTTCACTGCCAGGTATTACTTTTCACTCTCCGGCTGGCGGACCGCTCCGCTAACTGATATATAATCCTCCCTGATATCCTCTCCGGTCTGGAACGAAAAGCTGACCAGATCCACCAGTTCCATCGTCTCCTGATCCAGCACGGCAATACGCAGACCCGCCGTTTCATCCTGCTGCGGAGTCACTTCATACAGCGTCCGGCCGTCCAGCAGCACGCTGAATATCCCGTCCGCATCCAGTCTGCCCCGTACCGTACCGTCCGGCGTCTCAAATGCCCTTCCGGACGGATGAAAACTGCTGGCATATGTCACCTGCTTTCCCGCCCGGCGCACATAAATACAGTCTGCTGACGCTGACTTTTTCCCCGCCCTGATACCCAGGTTTTTCAGCAGTTCCGTATAAAATTCACTGTTCCAGACCGCCGGATCATTGATTTCGATCAGTGCGTTGTAATTTTTATCCGCCAGCAGCATCAGATACGTATCCAGCTGCTGCTGTTGTCTGAAACAGGAAGCCTTATACTCCTGATATAATTTATAATCATCTTTCCAGTCATCATAATCCCCGTCCTCCCTGTGGTCAGGCAGGTCATAGTTTTTCGTGATATATGTTCCCAGATAGTCTGTCACTTTCCTGGCTCCGGAAGGATTCAGATGGGAACCCGGATCATAACAGTCCGTATCATAATCCACCAGATCCATATCCAGGAAATTAATATACCGGACGCCGTATTCCTGCGCAATGTCTCCCATGGTAACCGCCTCTGCCCAGGCCCCTTCCGAATAAGGAAACGGCAGATATACAAGCAGTACTTCGATCCCCTGCTCCCTGCAGTCCTGTATCATGCGTTTCAGATAATCTGTCGCAACAGTATCTTTCTCCAGTCCCTCATTGCCCGGCTCTTTTGGAATATCCGCCGGCGTACTGACCGCAATCCTGGACTCCGCTCCCTTCTCTTTCGAACTGTCCGGTATAAAATCCCCCGCTCCCAGTTCATTCCATCTGGAATGATATACCGAAAAATCCCACCAGATGCTCATCTTTGTCCGCTCTGCCCCATCCTCTGCCGTTCCCTGCAGGATCATTTCTTCCATGGCCTCATCATCCAGCAGATCCCTGGCGCCGGACCATTTGGTCAGACTGAAAGGAAACGCATCCATAGACAGATGCACCTGTGAAAAACCCAGACTGGTCTTCGTCATTCCAGCCAGTCCCAGGCCGTCGATTACTACCAGTTCAGGTCTGGTATGGTCCAGCGCATTTTTCATGACCCAGTAAGAAGTGGCAATCGCATTGCCGTGTCCCCCAAAATTATAAGAGACGATTCCATAATCTTTCCACAGCTCCATGGGAAACACGCCGTTGATCACATGGCTGGTTCCAAAAAACAGGACGTCAAAATCCTCCCGCTGCGCAAAAAACGGTTCGTATTTAAAATCACTGGATTTACGCTCCAGCAGATCCGTAAGCCCGGCAAGGCAGCCCCACAGCAATGAGACAGTCACAAGACAGGCGGCAATTCTTCTGATCATCGTCATAGATTTCCTCCCAATGTAAATACTTTTAAAACTGAAAATAAATAAATCCAGCCTCCCGGTACCCGGGGCCCCACACGCCGAATGTGAGAATCACACATACCGCGCCCACCACAACCAGACACCGGAACCAGAAATCCTGCCTGGCGATTACTTCCCGTATCCGGATGCCTTTCCATTTACAGATATCCGCAAACAGCAGCACAAACAGGCTATAGATCATCAGACGGAAATTTTTCTCATCCAGCCCGCACTGGTAAAGGGAACCGTCCATTAAAATCCAGGGATTGTGCCCAGTCAGCATCTGGCGGATCAGTCCCAGGGCCGTCCGCAGCCCTTCGGCCCGGAAAAAAATCCAGGAAATATCCACCAGCACAAACGTACCGGCCGCACCGGCCAGTCTGTGCCCCAGGGAATTCCGGTTTAAACCCAGTATGCGGGCCGCCTTTGCCCGCAATGGTTCCAGCAATTCCCCGATAACCTGGTAAGCTCCGTTTAACAGTCCCCAGACCGCAAAGGACAGCCTGGCCCCGTGCCAGAAGCCGCTGGCCATAAATACAATCATCCGGTTCATATATTTACGCAGCCGGCCCCTGCGGCTTCCTCCCAGCGGGATGTAGAGATAATCCCGAAACCAGCTGGTCAGGGAAATATGCCATCTGCGCCAGAAGCCGGCCACTGACCCTGCCAGATAAGGAGCGTCAAAATTTTCCATCAGCCGGATTCCCAGAATCAGCGCCGCCCCCATGGCGATTACTGAATAACCGTAAAAATCGCAATAAATCTGAAACGCAAACAGCGCCGTGGCCACAATCAGATACCAGCCCGGGTAAGTAACGCCGTCCCCATATACCGTGTCTACAAAGATGGCAATCCGGTCCGCCAGCACAATTTTCAGAAAAAATCCCCACAGCATCAGCAGCAGACCTTCCCGTGCACGGTCAAAACTGAACTTGTGAACCCCGGCCAGCTGCTTTAGCAGACTGCCGGACCGTTCAATGGGTCCCGCCACCAGTTGGGGAAAAAAAGAAACGAAAAGCGCATACCGGAAGAAATTCCGCTCCGCATAAATTTCTCCCCGGTACACATCTATCAGATATCCCATTGACTGAAACGTATAAAAAGAAATGCCCACCGGCAGCAATACGTCAAACGCCACCGGGCGCAGCTGTATATGTACGGCACGAAACGCCAGTACCAGCAGATTCATGGCAAAATCCACATATTTAAAATAAAACAGCACGCCCAGACTCAGCAAAATCCCTGCGGCTGTCACCAGCTTTCTGCCCCGCCGTTCCCGGACCCGTTCCATGATAATGCCGCCCGCATAAGTAACAACAGTTGAAAACAGAATCAGCAGCGCATATTTCACATTCCAGCACATATAGAAATAATAGCTGGCGGCCAGCAGCCACAAATGCCTCCCCCGCCCGGGTATAAGATAATACAGCACTACCACCACCGGAAAAAAAATCAGAAACTCCATAGAATTAAACAGCATACAGACATCCTCTCCCATGCGGGCAGCTCCGCTGCGACAGCCAGAACGTATCCGTACTTACATACCCGCACAATTCTTTTGTAATCTGCCGGCCGAAACCGGAATCGCATAC
>CANRTU010000037.1 GCA_947642745.1 uncultured Eubacterium sp. | reverse complement strand
TTCACGAAAATCTTTTTCATTTTCCTCTTGACATATTACCAAATTGCTTTCTTTATTTTGTCACCTGATGTAAGTTATACTGTTCATTGGACTATACCTCACCTTCGACAGATTTTCTATGAAAGTTTATCGTAATGCAGCCAGGATCAGATATACCTGAACGATATGCTGATTCGTATACGCTGTACGACCTTTACTTTTAACAGATTGATGAAGGCGTATGCCGGATTTACTGGAAATTCTGAATCTGACGTAATGTTCTCATTGGATCATACCCCGCTTATTTTAAATTTTCCTGACAGAAAAATTTCTGCTGGAATATGTGTGATTCAGGGTTATGTATTCATTGGTCTGTACCCCTCTTTCTTTTATTTTTCCATCAGATATGATTCTGCTGGAAATATCCGGGTTTTGAATTATGCAACCATTGGACTATACCTCGCATTTCTTAAAATTTCCTGATGAAAATTCCGGACCTGACATATATTTGTCGTGATACCGTACCCATTTCTAAGAATTCTGAAAGAATGATGTTCTGTTGAAAGCCTTCTCTCCTGTGTAAAACTCCCCCACCAGAATCCTGTTCTGTTCAGAACTTACCGGGTCAGAATTATGCAGCCATTGGACCATACCTCGCATTCGTTAGATTTTCCTGTCGGAATTTCCTTTTCTGATGTCATGTAATCATTGGACCATACCCCTCTTTCGTGAATTTTCCGGTCAGAATCGTTCTGCTGGAATTTTCCGGGTCAGGATTTTGTTGTCATTGGACCGTACCTCTCTTTCTAAGATTTCCGGACAATTATCTGATTAAAAATACTCTGCACATTGGACTATACCTCGTTTCATGGATTATGGGGTGATTCGTTCAGTTTTTGGTGGAATCTCCTCCTTTTTTTGTTAACATCCATTTCTTAAATGATATCCCGTTACTAAGAAATGTGATGTCCGAGTTGTTTATGAAGTGTTGCTTGTTTTTGTTGAACTTATAATATCAAATAACTGTTGAGATGTCAATAATTAATTTGAAAAAAATAAAAAAATTTTTTATTAATCAGATTGTATATAAAAAACAATAAAAATATCTGATAAAATGTGAACGAAAAGTTAAAAAGAAGTAACTAATGGATTCTGGAAGGATGATGTATGAAAAATGCGTTCTGCAGGGGCCGGAAGAGGAATAATATTGTTATACTAAAAAGCAGAGAAATGCTTTTTCATTGTATACTGGGAAAAATTTATACTGGAACCTGCGGCTGTGTCGTATTATGATAATTCCATACGGGATCAGTGTTATGTAACAATCCGGATACGCTCCGGAAAAAGTGGAACTGGTGACAGCGGGTGTGGATAGTAAGCGTTTATAAAATATTCACAAATAGTTCACTGTATTATCTATTGTTTCAGAAAGCAAGTAGTGGTATAATATATGCGATTTTGTGATGACATAATAAGTTTATACTAATAGACTGTCAGGAACCGGCACTGATCTTACAGACGTTACGTCAGAATTACTTTGCTGCAGCGTCCGGGGCAAAACGGTAATGAAGAGAAGACTCTAAGAATGATAGGAGATTGTATGGGAGCATTTGACAAATTATTTGGTACGCATAGTGAACGTGAGTTGAAAAGAATCAGGCCGCTTGTGGATAAAATTGAAAATCTGCGTCCAGCCATGATGGAATTATCCGATGACGGATTAAAGGACAAGACTTCAGAATTTAAAAAACGCCTGGAAGCAGGCGAGACAATGGATGATATTCTGGTGGAAGCTTTTGCGGTAGTACGGGAAGCTTCCAGACGTGTACTTGGGTTAGAGCCATACCGTGTGCAGCTGATGGGCGGGATTATTCTGCATCAGGGCAGAATTGCGGAGATGAAAACCGGTGAAGGAAAAACGCTTGTGGCTACCATGCCTTCTTATCTGAACGCACTGGAAGGCAAAGGTGTGCATATCGTGACGGTCAATGATTACCTGGCGCAGCGTGACGCTACAGAAATGGGTCAGGTGCATGAATTTCTGGGTCTGAAAGTAGGCTGTATTTTAAATTCCATGGAGAATGACGAACGCCGTGAAGCTTACGGCTGTGACATCACTTATGTGACAAATAATGAACTGGGTTTTGATTATCTGAGAGATAATATGGTCATTTACAAAGAGCAGCTCGTACAGAGAGGACTGCACTTTGCCATCGTGGACGAAGTGGATTCCATTCTTGTGGACGAGGCAAGAACGCCGCTGATCATTTCCGGACAGAGCGGAAAATCCACAAAACTCTATGAAGCCTGTGATATTCTGGCCAGACAGATGAAGCGTGGCGAAGGCAATGGAGAATATACAAAGATGGACGCCATCATGGGCGTGGAAGTGGAAGAGGACGGAGATTTTATTGTAAATGAAAAAGACAAGGTGGTCAATCTTACAGCGGAAGGTGTAAAAAAAGTCGAGAAATTTTTTAAGATTGACAATCTGGCAGATGCGGAAAATCTGGAAATCCAGCATAATATTATACTGGCGCTGCGGGCCCACAATCTGATGTTCCGTGACAAAGACTATGTGGTAAAAGATGATGAAGTACTGATTGTAGATGAATTTACCGGACGTATTATGCCGGGGCGGCGTTATTCGGACGGACTGCATCAGGCCATTGAGGCAAAAGAGCATGTAAAGGTAAAACGGGAGTCCAGGACACTGGCTACCATTACTTTTCAGAACTTTTTTAATAAATTCGAAAAGAAAGCAGGCATGACTGGTACGGCGCTGACAGAAGAGCAGGAGTTCCGGGATATTTACGGTATGGACGTAATTGAGATTCCGACTAATCTGCCAGTAATCCGCAGAGACCATCAGGACGCCGTATACAAGACACAGAAAGAAAAATTCCGTGCAGTCTGCGACGACGTGGAATCCAGTTATGAGAAGGGACAGCCGGTTCTGGTAGGTACGGTTACGATCGAGACTTCTGAGCTGCTGGACCAGATGTTAAGCCGCCGGGGCATTAAGCATCAGGTGTTAAACGCTAAATTCCACGAGCTGGAGGCTGAAATTGTCAGCCATGCCGGTGAGCATGGAACGGTGACCATTGCCACCAATATGGCTGGCCGTGGTACGGATATTAAGCTGGATGAGGAATCCAGGGCAGCAGGCGGACTGAAAATTATAGGTACGGAGAGGCATGAATCCAGACGTATTGACAACCAGCTGCGTGGCCGTTCCGGCCGTCAGGGTGATCCGGGGGAATCCAAGTTTTACATTTCCCTGGAGGATGATCTGATGCGTCTGTTTGGTTCAGAAAAACTGATGGATATTTTTACTGCCATGGGTGTGCCGGAAGGTGAAGAAATCCAGCATAAAATGCTTACAAATGCCATTGAAAAAGCCCAGAAAAAAATAGAGGGCAACAACTTTGGCATTCGTAAAAATCTGCTGGAATACGACCAGGTTATGAACGACCAGAGGGAAATTGTATATGAAGAACGTATGAAAGTGCTTAACGGGGACAACATGCGGGATTCGATTTACAAAATGATTGTGGATTTTGTGGAAGGTACAGTAGATACCTGTCTGTCTGATGATGTGAGCAGAGAGGAATGGGATTTTAACGAATTGAACCAGCTGCTGCTGCCGGTTATTCCACTGGAGTCATTGTCTTCTGAAAGTATGGCTGACTGTAAAAATGTCAGCGCAATCAAACATAAGCTCAAAGAGCAGGCGGTCAGGCTGTATGAAGAAAAAGAAGCAGAATTTCCGGAACCGGAAGCGATCCGGGAACTGGAGCGGGTAATTCTGTTAAAGGTGATTGACCGTAAGTGGATGAACCACCTGGATGATATGGACCAGCTGCGTCAGGGAATCGGCCTGCAGGCGTATGGACAGCGGGACCCGCTGGTAGAGTACAAACTGATGGGCTTTGAAATGTTTGACGCCATGACCCAGAATATGCGGGAAGATACGCTGCGTGCGCTGTATCATGTCAGAATTGAAGAAAAAGTAGGACGGGAAGAAGTGGCCAAAGTAACCGGAACGAATAAAGACGACAGCGCTGCGAAAAAACCGAAATCACGGGAAAGCAAAAAAGTATATCCAAATGATCTGTGTCCGTGTGGCAGCGGTAAAAAGTTTAAGCACTGCTGTATGAATAAAATTTAAATGGTTTCAGACACGCTTTGGGAAATAATGATAAGCAGAATTACAAAGAGAATTTGTCATGTAATTCTGCTATTATTATGCCGCTGTCCGGATCGTAAAAATGAATCGAATACGATCCGGGCTTTTTACAGTAAAGGACGTATAAATTATGAAAAGATACAGGATTTATCAGATTTGCTGTGTGGTGGCACTCTGTCTGTTTTCTGTTGCGGGCAGCGGCGTACCGGCACAGGCAGCGCCGCTGGATATTACGGATGTAGGCCGGCGGTTTGGGCAGGCAGTCCGTGAAGGCGGGAAGCAGGTTACGTTCCAGACATCTGCGGAATATACGCTGGACCAGCTGCTGAATCAGCTTTCAAAAGCAGCGGAAAAACAGGGAATGCTTTTCACAGAAGAATATACATACCAGAGGCAGGAAACAGACGGGCTGGCTACCTATACGTTTACATTTACCGGAGATTCCCTGCTGAAAGTACACAGGCTGAAAAATAAAGACGCAGCCTGTAAAGCTGCGTTAAAGGCATTAAAAAACTGCGACTACAGCACAAAATTTTACAGTGACAGGTCTTTTTATCCGGTGTTTCTGCTGATGCTTCAGCAGCACCCGGAATATAATTATAATACGATGGTCTGGAAAAACAGCAATGGCACTTATGGATATCACAGAAGCAGCGAACTGACAAAAGCAGACCAGAACCGCAGAATGCGGGCAGCGGATGATAAAGCCGGCCGTATAGTCCGGAATATTCTGACGCCGGCCATGACAGAAACGCAGAAGTTTCAGGCTATCCATGATTATCTGATGAAACATTGCGCTTATAACTATGGGCTGAAAAAAATCAGCGGATATGAAGAATCCCTGACGGCATACGGGGCGCTGGTGAAGGGGCTGTCGGTCTGCCAGGGGTATACGGCCGCTTTTAATCTGCTGGCACAAAAAGCGGGACTGGATTCCATTGCGGTATGCGGTCTTGTCAGTACTGGTGACCACGCCTGGAATTATGTGGCGTGTGACGGCCGGTACCGGTATGTGGACTGCACCTGGGATAAGACGCTGCAGACCGGGAGCAGTATCCGGTATGACTATTTTCTGATTACAAAACAGCTGATGGGGCAGAATCATACCTGGAATACAAAAAAGTTCCGGTCAGAATATGTGAGCTATTGTAAATATTTGAGATAAGCCCGGGAGATGAACTGTATTTTTTATTATAGCAGCCGGAAGATAACCGTATCTTCCGGACGCCTTTCTCCGGCTGTTTCCGGCAGTATCCGTTTATCTTTCCTGTCTTTCCCGCATATATTCCAGCAGACAGGATAACCGTGTGCAGGAGGAAATAAGTTCCGGAAAATTATATGCAATTGCGGTTTGCTTTGAAAAATTCTTTCTGTCAGATGTACCCTAAAGGGCATGATATAGCGGGCTACATTGACTAAATTGGGGTAAAATAATCCGTATCATGCCCTTCAGGGTACAAAGTGGGGAGTGCATATGCTGGGAATGATTTTTCAAACACGCTCTAGCGTCTGCCGCAGCCCCTGCCACGTCCCTGGCCATAGCCCATGCCTCTGCCGCACTGTCCGTTCTCATAATAGTCGCAGACACCATCGCCGTCTTCGTCAATAAAATATCTGCCTCCTCCGCACTGTCCGTTCTGATAATAGTCGCAGATGCCGTCACCGTCTTCATCAATGAAAGACCAGCCGTAGCCAGCTCCTGCCGGCCAGACGCAGTTGTCACAGATGCCGTCTTTATCAGCGTCTGCATAATTATCACAAATACCGTTGCCGTCTTTGTCTGCGTAATAGTGTGCTGTTTTAGTTGTTTTGGCTTTTTTGGCAGATTTTGTTACATTAGCAGTTTTGACTGCTTTTGCTTTTTTTGCCGGCGCCGCTGCTGCCGGTATTGTCAGACTCATTGAAGCTGCTGCTGCCATAACCCATACAATTATTTTACGTTTCATACTGTTACCTCCGTTTGTTTTATAATCTGATTGTTTCCGGGGCGTGTCTGAAAGAGGATTCTCTTTCGCTGCACGCCTTACTCTGTGCCAGAAAGGGAATAATAAGAAAATTTTATTCCGGCTCTGGGAGCCATCCCCGCTCTGGCTTAATGACAGATTATAATATGTATGTGTCATTTTCATGTCATTTTACAGACATTTTCCGTACAGATTTTAAGGACATAAGGGCAATATCAGAAAGTCCGGATCTGAAAGGCGCCGGTTTACATCTGTATTCAGGTCTGAAGGGACTCTTCTCCGGAACTGATCCGCAGACTGTCTGCCGGGATCTGGAAAATGATGCAGGTTCCTTTCTGGAAGACGCTTTGCAGGCTGACCGCAATCTGATGTCTTTCCCCGATGCTCTTTATGATGGCAAGCCCCAGACCGGAACCTTTCTGGCCGGTCTGTCTGCAGCGGTAAAATCTGTCAAATATATGCTCCAGATCTTCTGGCGGAATGCCGCATCCCCGGTCTTCAATGGAAATCAGAAAAGATTCCTGCTGCGCTGCTGCTGTTACCAGTACCAGAGCGCCTTCCGGTGAATATTTGATGGCATTTTCCAGGGCAGCCACAAACATCTGGCGCAGACGTCCATAGTCGCCTTCCATCAGCCATTCTTCCTGCCGGCTTACGTATTCGATCTGAATAGATTTGTTTTTTGCGATTACCCGCACGGCCCGTATGGCGTCTTCCAGTGCCAGCAGCAGATCCATGGACTCTTTTTCGATAGGAAAATCATTGTTCTGTAAACGGGACAATTCCAGCATATCGTTTACCAGACGCTGCAGGGAAATGCATTCGGCCAGCATCTGGCGCTGGTATGCGGCGGCTTTTTCACCAGTGACCACACCGTCGCAGATGGCTTCCAGGGAACTGCGGATCACAGTGACAGGCGTACGCAGTTCATGGGAGATATTGGATATATAGTTTTTCTGCATCTGTTCCAGCCGCCTGCTTTCCCGGCGGGCAGATTCCAGCCGCTTTGCCAGCAGATCCGTTTCCAGGGCCAGTTCGCCCAGTTCTGTAGAATCGTGTACGTTTGTAAGCGTCTGGTAATTACCCCTGGTCAGCTCTCTGGTGGCGGCGGCAATCTGCTGGATTGGTTTTACGAAACGTCTGGATAACAGGATGGAAGGGATACCGGACAGCAGAAGGGTAAGGAACAGACAGCCGCCAAGTACGGTGATGGCAGGCACAAAACTCTCTTCTCCGGTTCTGGCGGTGTCCCGGATAATAACGGCCAGTATGACGGTATGATTGCGAAAAACGGGGACACCTGTGAATATCAGCTGGTTTCCATTAGCGTCAGTCTGGCGGAGACGTGCATAACTGCCGCTGGAAAAGACACGTGCGGAAAAAGACAGCACGTCTTCGCTGGGAATATTTCCGGCAATTCCATGCCTGCCATAAGTAAACGGGCGTCCTTCCGCATCCAGTATATAGGCGTCCGCCATGGCGATATCGTTGATAAAACGCAGATAAGCGCCCCGTCCCTGCCCCCGTCCGGCTCTCTGGGAGGTATCCGGACTGTCCCGGGGGTCCGGTTCATCTTCGTCTGCCGGCACCTCCAGAAACTGTTCCAGCTGGGCGCAGATTGTTTCCGCCCGGGCTTTTAAGTCCTGTTCGTGATTGTACAGCGTGTAATAACGGAAAACACCAAGAAAACAGGCATAGGCTGTTATTGCAAAAAAGACCAGCAGTACGGTAAAATAGCAGAATAGTTTCTTTGTTATTTTATTCATGGCGTTCCTCAAATTTGTATCCTACGCCCCGCACAGTAATCAGTTCCCAGCCGGGGTGCGGGTGCTTTTCCAGTTTGGCACGCATGCGTTTCATATGTGTGTCTACGGTCCGGTCGTCCCCGTAATAATCATAACCCCAGACAGAATCCAGAATCTGGTTTCTCGTAAATACAGTGCCTGCATGGGAAGCTAACAGCCAGAGAATTTCTGTTTCTTTTTTGGTCAGATGGATTTCCGTGTCATCCAGGGTCACTTTATATTTATCCAGGGAAATCCACAGGCCGCTTCTGGAAAGCTCCTGTACCGGGCCTGCGTCTGCGCCGCTGATACGCCGCAGTACCGCCCGCAGCCGAGCCATGACTTCTGAGGGCGAAAAAGGCTTTACCACATAGTCGTCGGCCCCGATATCCAGTCCCATAATACGCTCGAAATCCTCACCCCTGGCGGTAATCATAATGATAGGAACCATGGATGTTTTGCGGATCTGGCGGCAGACTTCAAAGCCGTCCATTTCCGGCATCATAACATCCAGCAAAACCGCATCATAACTGTGCCTGGAAAACAGCTCCAGTGCCTGTAAGCCGGTTCTGGCAGTATGTACTTTATAGTTATCCCGGTGCGCATATTCTTTTAATACATCCAGGATCTGTTCGTGGTCGTCTGCGATGAGCAGTGTTTTCACGGGCGTTTACCTCCTTGTCGGTCTGCTGGTTTAAGGATATAAAAGCCGCAGGGTCGCTTCATCTTTTCCGCCGTCAAAAAATTTGTCCAGCACGTTCTGAAACAATACGGTTTCCGGGCAGGCCTCTGCGAACAGGGTCATGCAGGAGCGCAGTTTCAGATTGTCCGGAAATCCAAAGATGGCGCCGGCATCGGAACAGTCCGCACGCAGCAGCGCCCCGCTGATTTCCATAAGCCGGGAGCCGGTGATGGGATGGGCCATATATGCCCTGGCCTGCCCCAGATCCCGGATAGCGTAATAAGCGGCGGTTTCGCTTCTGCCAAGTCCCGCCAGCTGGGGAAAGATATACCACATCCAGTGGCTTTTCTTCCGGCCGCTTTTGATTTCCAAAAGGGCTGTGGAATAGGAATGTTCCTGTGCTTTGAGAAAACGTTCTAAATCATCATGTTCCATTTGTTACCTCCTGTTTATGTTTTTTCCAGGGCAAGTCGCCAGAGGCTTTGAAATTATACACGGGTTTTAAAATATCCAGTACATGAACGGATTCCTGAATGACGCTCAAAATGTCGTCCAGGGATTTATAAGCCATGGGAGCCTCGTCCAGTGTGGATTCATTGACAGAAGTGGTATAAATACCTTTCATGGTTTCACGGTATTGTTCCATACTGAGTCTGTCTCTGGCGGCAGTTCTGGAGAGAATGCGTCCGGCTCCATGGGGAGCGGAAAAGTTCCAGTCCGGATTGCCCTTTCCGGCAGCCAGGATACTGCCGTCACGCATATTTACCGGAATGAGTATTTTTTCACCGTCGTGGGCGGCGATGGCTCCTTTTCTTAAAATCATTTCACTGGTGTCAATATAGTTGTGGATCGTGTGAAATGCGTCGCCGCCGGTGAGCCCGGTCCGTTCCAGTAAGACAGCGGCAATGATTTCCCGGTTACGTCTGGCGAAGTTCTGGCAGATTTCCACGTCATGCAGGTATTGTTCCAGCCAGCGGCCATAGAGAAAGCATAAATCTTCCGGCATGGTAGTTTCTTTCTGCTCCCAGAAAAGGGATTTCAGCGCTTTCTGGATTTCTTTTCTCCGGCCATGTTCTTTGTAGGTGCGGATGATTTCATCCCGTCTGTTCAGGTAATCTTCTTTGCCTTTGTTTAAGTCAATGGCAAGCTGCTGGTACAGTTCCGCCACCTGTTTACCCAGATTGCGGCTGCCGGTGTGGATGACCAGATATTTTGTGCCGTCTGTGGCCTGGTCAATTTCTATGAAATGATTGCCGCCGCCCAGCGTACCCAGGCTTCGCTGCAGCCAGCGGGTATTTTTTAATTCCCGGTAACAGTGCAGCGCTTCTAAATCAAAGCGTTCCATCCGGCCTTCCCAGATGTTCATCCCCGACGGGATGTAGTGGGCGGCAGCGTCCAGTTTTTCAAAATCAACAGGCTGTTTTCCCAGGCATACGGTGTACATGCCGCAGCCTATGTCCACGCCCACAATATTTGGCACGGCTTTGTCCGTAATGGTCATGGTGGTGCCGATCGTGCAGCCTTTTCCGGAGTGGACATCCGGCATGATCCGGATACGGCTTCCTCTGGTAAATTCGTAATCGCACATCCGGCGGATCTGTGCGATGGCCTCTTCTTCCACAACTGTGGCATAGCAGACGGCGGTGTTGATAGTTCCCTGAATTTCAAACATGGTGGCTCCTTTCTGGCGGTTTTGCCAAATCTGGTACAGCTGCTGGTGATGCATGTACTTCAGAATCATATGTTTTAAATGGTTCCCTGAAACCGGACAAAATATCCTGCTGCGGTCCGTCTGTCCCTGTTATCATTACAGAATCCACAACATGTATAAGAAATACAAATGCGGAGAGACTGTATATTATCTGATGGAAATGAGGTGATACATTGAAGATTATGTTAAACCAGCTCCTGGATCAGAAAGGGATTTCCCAGAACCAGATGGCAAAAGATACCGGAGTATCTGTAACAACCCTCAGGAATCTCAATCACAACCGGACCACCAGGATCAGCTTTGATATTCTGGAAAAAATATGCGCTTATTTAAGCTGCGGCGTGGAAGAGCTTCTGTGTCTGGAAAAATAAAAGCCCGGAACTGCGCCGGTTACAATTACCGGCGGCGGGCCTGCCGGCTGGAAATTTTATCCCTGTCACAGGATATCATATGATAATCACTGGAAACGCAGGCGGCAGAGGATGTTCTGACGACCTGTAATTAAAGTTATGATAACATTTTTCTTACAGAACCGCAATAGCGGGCCGGAAGCGTATTTGAATTTCATCCGGCGCCGGTTACAATTACCGGCGGCGGGATGGATATCTCCCGGATGCCGGCAATCCGGGAGATTCTGCCGGACACAGTTATCCGGCCTGCCAGAACATGGTATGCAGGGGCAGACAGGAAAGGCCTGCCATAACCGGAATCTCCACATTGCCCGCCATGGAATTATCCGTACATATATTTGCTTTTCACTGTCTGCTGCATGGAGTTGTCCGGCACAGGCTGCCTTTTCCCAGCGTCCGGAGTACGCTGATATCTTCCGGTTATTATAATAAAAAATAAAAGATAATCATGTATTATACGGCAGTGTCCGCTCTGGAGCAAAAACTATTGAAAGCTATCCGGCGGTATGGTATGATGTGACCAAAATCAGCCGGATGCAGCGGCTTTTGCGGTGGCGCTCCGGATATACATGTCCGTCTGACCGGGCAGAATCAGGAGGAAACACACGGGGATGTACCAATTTGAAAAGCTGGATAAAAAACTATTGGGAGAACAGATTGAACAGGAACTGATGAACTATATCCTGCAGGAGCCGGTGGAAATCGGGCAGCGCATTCCAAATGAATTCGATCTGGCGGAGCGGTTCGGGGTAGGTCGTAGTACGATCCGGGAAGCGGTGCGGGGACTGGTATCAAAAGGCATACTGGAAGTCCGGAGGGGGTCTGGTACCTATGTTATCAGTACCCGTTCCCTGGACGACGATCCGCTGGGATTATCCAGGCTTCAGGATAAATATAAGCTGGCGCTGGAACTGTTTGACGTGCGTCTGATGCTGGAACCGGAGATAGCATCGCTGGCCGCGGAATATGCCACCAAAGAGGAACTAAAACAGCTGAAAGAATTATGCGATGAAACAGAGCGGAAATATCTGGCAGGAGAAGACCATATACCAAAAGATATTGAATTTCATACGTGCATAGCCAGATGCAGCAAAAACCGGGTTGTGGAGACGCTGATTCCCGTTATCAATACAGCGGTGCTGACATTTGCCAATCTGACCCGCCGGACGCTGATGCAGGAGACAATACAGACCCACCGGGCTATTGTCAATGCCATTCTGGACCGTGATCCTGTGGGGGCAAGATGCGCCATGGTCATGCATTTAACGTACAACCGGCAGGCACTGGTACGTAAGTACAAAAGGCACCAGAAGGAAGAAAAAAATCATGCGTAAAAGGTTATATTGTAAAAGGTCATATTACATAAGATTATATTACATAAGATCATATTGCAACATTAGTGAAAGATCATACGTAAAAGAGTAACAGGCAGTGGCTAAATGCCCCGGCAGGAAATATCTGATCAGAATATTGTAAATATGCACAAAAAATAAGAGTTAAAATTCAAAAAACTCTTATTTTTTTGTGCATAAATACAGAAACTGTGATAAATACATCTGATGTATTGACAAAAATTACTAAATAAAGTAGTATCTTAGATACAAAACATAATACGTCATACAAATAAAGAAAGAAAGGATGTGAAAACAAAGATACATATGATGTATGAAGAAATGACCGGAAACAGCAGACAGGGAAGATACATAAATGCTGAAAAGAAATATGTGGCAACAAAAAAATATGAAAAACAGGAAATAATATATATATATATGAAAGCCATAAAAATGCCACAGGAGAAATCCAGCTGGCCGGATCTGTAAGATTTATCCGGCTGAAGCACTGTACAGAACACGAAGATACCCTTTTCCACTGAGGGTAAAAACAGCTCATAATCAAAATAGAAAGCGAGGAAAATATTATGACTTCTGACACAGCCGCATTAAATCCCACAAGGCTTGTGATCGCAGCTATCATCGGACTGGTGATACTGCTGGTACTGATTATTAAGTTCAAGATCCAGGCGATGATTTCCATACTGACAGGTGCGATCGCCATCGGTCTGATCGCTGGTATGCCGGTGGAAGATATTGTAACCGCAGTGAATGACGGGATCGGTAACACACTGAAAGGAATAGCGCTGCTGGTAGGGCTCGGTTCCATGTTTGGAGCGATTCTGGAAATATCTGGCGGTGCGCAGACGCTGGCAGTCACCATGGTCAGATGGTTTGGGGACAAAAAGGCTGCCTGGGCGCTGGGAATTACCGGACTGGTAATCGCAATGCCGGTATTTTTTGACGCAGGTCTGATTATTTTAATACCGCTGGCATTTTCACTTGCCAAACGGACAAAGCGTTCTTCACTGTTTTATGCGATACCGCTGCTGGCAGGACTGGCGGTGGGCCATGCTTTTATACCGCCTACGCCGGGACCGATTCTGGTAGCCACCATGTTAAATGTAGATCTGGGCTGGGTGATTCTGGTAGGAATTTGCTGCGGTACATGCGCAATGGTCGTGGCAGGACCAGTCTGGGGGTCCATCTGTGGCAGGAAATACCATATTCCGGTACCGGAACATGTGGCAAACCAGGAGGATTTTGATGAATCAAAACTTCCGAATTTCTGGTCTATCGTAGGTATTATCCTCATACCTCTTGTACTTATTATACTGGATTCCGTAACAGGCGTGGTTCCGGCACTGTCTTCCTTGCAGCCGGTGTTCGGATTCCTGGGAGAACCGTTTGTGGCGCTTCTGATCGCAACTGTGGCAGCCATGCTGATCCTGGGACTGGGGCATGGATACAGTACAGAAGAGCTGGAAAAAGTAATGACAAAATCACTGGAACCTACAGGGCTGATACTGCTGGTAACTGCCTGCGGCGGCGTGCTGCGTTATATGCTGCAGTATTCCGGGCTTGGAGATGTGATCGGAAACGCAGTATCCTCCATGTCGCTTCCAATTGTAGTGCTGGCCTTCGTGGTAGCCGGGCTGGTGCGTATCTGTGTCGGCTCTTCCACAGTGGCCATGACCATGGCGGCCGGCATTATTGCGGCAATCCCCGGCATTGCGGAATTATCCCCGCTGTACCTGGCCTGTACGACAGCGGCAGTGGCAGGCGGCGCCACAGTCTGTTCCCATTTTAATGATTCCGGCTTCTGGCTGGTGAAATCACTGGTGGGAATGGACGAAAAAATGACGCTGAAGACCTGGACGGTTATGGAAACACTTGTGGGCGGCACTGGTTTTGTGATAGCATTAATCATATCTTTTTTTGCGTAAGTAGCAGTATGATTTCATAACAGGCAGAAGAAAACAGAAAGGACGGAATAAAACATATGGAAAATCTGAAAAGTCAGGAAATGCGGAAGCTGGCGCCTGAGCTGGACCCGCTGCGTATAGGAACAGGCTGGAAGCCGGAAGATCTGGCAAAACCCCAGGTTATCATTGAGAGCACATACGGCGACAGTCATCCGGGCAGTGTTCATCTGAATATACTTGTCGAAGAGGTCAGAAAAGGAATTGCGCAGGCGGGAGGTTTTGGAGCCAGATATTTCTGTACAGACATGTGCGACGGGGAAAGTCAGGGTACGGATGGCATTAATTACAGTCTGGCCAGCCGGGAGATGATAGCCAATATGATTGAAATCCACGCAAACGCCACGCCGTTTGATGCGGGCGTATATCTTTCCAGCTGTGATAAAGGACTGCCGGGCAATCTGATGGGGCTGATGCGTGTCAATGTTCCGGCAATTGTAGTGCCGGGCGGCACCATGAACGCCGGACCGGATATGCTGACGCTGGAACAGCTTGGAATGTACAGCGCAAAATTCCAGAGAGGGGAAATCGACGAGGCAAAACTGAACTGGGCGAAACAGAACGCCTGTCCGGGATGCGGGGCATGTTCGTTTATCGGAACGGCTTCCACCATGCAGATTATGGCGGAAGCGCTGGGTCTTACGCTGCCGGGAAGTGCGCTGATGCCGGCTTCCAGTCCGGATTTATTAAAATTTGCCAGGGAAGCCGGGAAGCGGGCAGTGGAAATGGCGCTTTCTGAACATATGCGCCCGTCGGATCTGGTTACTATGGATAGTTTTGAAAATGCCATTCTGGTACATGCGGCAGTATCCGGAAGTACCAACTGTCTGCTGCATATTCCTGCCATAGCCCATGAGCTGGGGCTCGAAATTACCGGTGATACATTTGACCGTCTGCACCGCAATGCCAGGTATATTCTGGATGTACGTCCGGCGGGACGCTGGCCGGCAGAATGCTTCTATTATGCGGGAGGCGTTCCGGCTGTCATGGAGGAAATAAGAGACTGTCTGCATCTGGACGCCATGACAGTGACTGGAAAGACGCTGGGAGAAAATCTGGATGAACTGAAGCAGAACGGTTTTTATGACCGCTGTGAAAACTGGCTGGGAGAATTTAATAAGCGGTATGGCTGCAGTATTACAAAAGAAGATATTATCCGGCCAAAAGAGAAGGCCATCGGCACGGACGGCAGCATTGCCATTCTGCGGGGCAACCTGGCGCCGGAAGGGGCTGTAATCAAACATACCGCCTGTCCGAAGGAGATGTTTCAGGCGGTGCTGCGGGCAAGGCCTTTTGACAGCGAGGAGGAATGCCTGGATGCGGTGCTGAAACACCGGGTGGAAAAGGGAGATGCGGTCTTTATCCGCTATGAAGGGCCAAAGGGCAGCGGCATGCCGGAAATGTTCTATACTTCCGAGGCTATCAGCAGCGACAAAGAGCTGGGCAGAAGCATAGCGCTCATTACCGACGGACGCTTTTCCGGAGCATCCACGGGACCGGTAATCGGGCATTGCAGCCCGGAAGCCGCTGAAGGCGGACCGGTGGCGCTGGTGGAAGAAGGGGATTTAATTGAAATTGACATTCCGGCACGACGGCTGAATATTGTGGGCATTCATGGAGAGAAAATGACACCGGAAGAAATAGATCAGATTCTTTCGGAACGCAGGAAAAGCTGGAAACCACGAAAAGCCCGCTATCAACGGGGCGTACTGCGGCTGCTCAGTGAACACGCAGTCAGCCCGATGAAGGGCGCCTGGCTTTCCTACGACGATTAAAGACATCTGAACCAGGCAGGACTTATAAGTATACAAAAACACTTTATGCAGGGAAATTCCCGGACGCATAAAGTGTTTTTATTTTATCTGATAGGAAAGAGCGTCCTATAAGATAAAAAATCCCGCAGCAACACTGGTCATGCCAGCGTTTTGATTTCCGGAATACGCAGGTATTGTATTTTTTTCCCAGACAGCATATACTATAACCATTGCGGCCGTATACCGGTCTGCGGACTGTCTGATACAAAGGAGGATACCGGCATATGGATTTGGAATATACAAAGGCCAGAAAAATTCTGGTGGTAGATGACGAAACAGAGCTGCTGCGTATGGTCTGTCTGATTCTGAAGCAGGAAGGCTATACCAGTATCAAAACAGCGTCCACGGCAGAGGAGGCACTGGACATATACAGGACCTGGGAGCCTGAGTTTGCTATTCTGGATGTGATGCTTCCGGATGGGGACGGGTTTTCGCTGTTTTCCAGAATGCGTGAGCTTTCGGATGTGCCAGTGCTGTTTCTGACAGCCAGGGGAGAAGAGGAAGATAAGTTCCGGGGGCTGGGACTGGGAGCGGACGATTATATGGTGAAACCGTTTCTGCCAAAGGAGCTGACGCTGCGGATGGGGGTGATTATGCGGCGGTGTTATAAAAATACGCCGATGCTGGTAGAGCTGGCCCACTGCCGGATAGATTTTGAACAGGCCCGGGTAATCAGAAACGGGGAGCATATCCAGATCACCGCAAAAGAACGGGAAGTACTGCTGGCGCTCTGCCGGAATGCGGGAAGGATTGTGACCATTGAGCAGCTGTGCGAGGCAGCCTGGGGAGAAAATCCCTTTGGTTACGAGAATTCCCTGATGGTACATATCCGCAGAATCCGTGAAAAAATCGAGGAATATCCGTCCCAGCCGGAATCTCTGCTGACTGTAAAGGGGCTTGGTTACAAACTGTTACTAAAGGGAATGTGAAGAAACCAGAATGCGGTTATAATATAGAAAAGAAAGCGCCAGAGGGGCAGGCCTGTGAGTCCGTGGGAAAAATACCCGTCCCCGGACCGCTGCCAGCTGTGAAAGGCCTGGTGGCAAACTGTTACTGGAGGGAATGTGATGAAAATAAAAAGAAAAGAAAGCGCCAGAGGGGCAGGCTTTGCGCCCGTGGGGGGGGGTAAAAAAGTGTAGATGGAAACAGCTCTGGCGGCTGCACGCTGGAAATACGAAAAAACTATGGCGGAAAATCCGCAGGAGAACCAGCCGGCCCCGCCGGATTCCGGGGGGGGGGGATGGACAGGCTGATTCAGAGAATGGGGGGGGGGTAAAAGTCTTGAAGAGTACGCTGAAACTGGTCCGGCGCTTTGTGCTGGTTCTGATTTTATCGCTGCTGGGGCTTCTGGTGTTAAATATTATATTGTTTACGAACTATATCTATGATGATATATATAATACCAGCGGCTGGATTACGGCGCAGCGGCTGGGAGAAGAACTGGTGAGTCATACATCCGGTAAGTTCGCCCTGACTGCGTCCGGAGAGGAACTGTTGCAAGACAGCGGCGCCTGGGCAGTTCTTGTGGATGATAGTACCGGTAATGTGGTATGGCACAGCGGCAATCTGCCGCAGGAAGTACCCCTTCATTATTCTGTGGCGGGAATTTCCGGTGCGACGCAGGGTTACATTGCCGGTTATCCCACCACAACGGCAGCCAGGGGTAACGATCTGGTCATACTGGGTCATCCAAAGGATAAATACTGGAAATATTCGTGGAATACCTGGGATTATAAAACAATTACAAATGTGCCTAAAACACTGCTTGTAATAGCGGGCATTAATCTGGGCGTTATATTTCTGATTTATATGGGAGCCACTTCCGGGGTGCTTTTTTCAGTAAAGCCGATTGTCAGGGGAATTGAAGCGCTGCCGGAAGGAGGAGAGCTGTATGTGAGGGAAAACGGACTGCTTTCAGAGCTGGCGGCCGCTATTAACCGGGTATCGGAAAAGCTCAGGGTACAGGAACGGGCCCTGAAGAAACGGGAGTCTGCCAGGATAAACTGGATTGCCGGGGTATCCCATGATATCCGCACACCTCTTTCCATGGTGATGGGATATGCCTGCCAGCTGGAACAGGATGACGCCCTGTCGCAGGAAGAACGGAAAAAAGCGGAAATTATCCGGCTTCAGAGTGTCAGGATGAAAAATCTGGTAAACGACCTGAATTTATTTTCCAGACTGGAATACAATATGCAGCCGCTGAAACGGGGACTGGTGAATCTGGTGTCTGTAGCCCGCCGCTCCGCCGTGGACTTTATCAACATGGATACGGAAGAAAAATATCCGGTGAGCTGGGATACAGCAGAAGATCTGGTCAGCTGTATGACGCAGGGGGACGACAGGCTTCTGCTGCGGGCAGTCAGCAACCTGATTATCAATGCGCAGGTGCACAATCCTATGGGATGCCATATTTCAGTCTGTGTGAAACAGGAATACGGCAGGGCCCATATTATTGTCGAGGACGACGGCATAGGAGCCACAGACCGGCAGCTGGCGGAGCTTAAAATCACGCCCCATTATATGATGAACGACGGCAGTACGAAAGAGCCACGCCATGGACTGGGACTTCTGATCGTCCGCCAGATTATGGCGGCCCACAATGGAAGGGTTGTGTTTGAACATGGAAAACAGGGTGGATTTCTGGCGGATCTCATATTTTTTGCAGTGTTAAATGAGGAAAATTCATCTGTAAAATGAAAACTTCTCACATTTTCACTTTACTTTTACTGGCTGTGTTATTATAATATAAAACGTTGGGAAATTCAGATTTTCACACAGATAAGTGTTAAAAAGGAGATTTAAGAATATGAACAATGGATTAGAGATCAGATGGCATGGCAGAGGCGGACAGGGAGCTAAGACCGCCGCATTACTGCTGGCGGATGTGGCGTTTCAGACCGGGCAGTACGTACAGGGATTTCCGGAATATGGTCCGGAGCGTATGGGTGCGCCGGTTACCGCCTATAACAGGATCAGCAGGGAACAGATCCGTGTTCATTCAAACATATATACACCGGATCTGGTAGTCGTTGTGGATGAGACGTTGCTGCATTCTGTAGATGTAACGGCGGGCCTGAAACCGGAAGGTGCGGTAATTATCAATACGTCCGGGTCCGGGGAAGAGATGCTGCCTCTGTTAAACGGCTATTCAGGCGGCGTGTACACGGTGGACGCAAGAAAGATATCCGTGGAGACGCTGGGCAGATATTTTCCTAATTCTCCGATGCTGGCGGCGGCAGTGGCAGTCAGCGGCGTCATGGAGCGGGAAGAATTTATCCGGGAAATGCGGGCTTCCTATGAGCACAAATTTGCGAAGAAACCGGAAGTGATTGAAGGAAATATGAAGGCGCTGATGATGACGTTCGACGTTCTGGAAGAAGCGCTGAAACACAATGTGAGACAAAGCGCCTGAAAAAATTTTCAGAACCGGGATAGATTTGGAGAGGACATAAAATGAGAACAGACGTACATAAAATCAACGAACATACCAGTCATCAGGATCTGACCGAAGGACTGATGATGTTTGCCGGAGGGACTTCCAGGCATTTTCATACCGGGGAATGGAGAACAAACACGCCCGTGCTTCATGAGGATCTGTGCAGACAGTGCCTGCTGTGCGCACCCGTCTGTCCGGATTCCTGTATACCTGTAGCGGACAGTAAACGCCTGGCGTTTGATTACGACCACTGTAAGGGCTGCGGCATTTGCGCAAAAGTATGCCCGTTCGGGGCCATTGAGATGAGGGAGGGAATATAGTCATGGCAAAGAAAGACCGTATGTCAGGAAACGAAGCGGTATCCTATGCGATCCGCCAGATCAATCCGGATGTGATGCCTGCCTTTCCGATTACTCCTTCCACGGAAATTCCCCAGATGGTATCCACCTATATTGCCAATGGTGAGATGGACACGGAGTTTATACCAGTAGAAAGCGAACATTCTTCCATGAGTGCGGCTATCGGATCTGAAGCGGCAGGGGCAAGAAGCCTGACGGCCACATCTTCCGCCGGACTGGCGCTGATGTGGGAGGAGCTGCTGCTGGCGGCGTCCAACCGGATGCCGGTGGTGATGGCCCTGGTAAACCGTACTTTATCCGGCCCGATTAATATTAACTGCGACCATTCGGACGGCATGGGCGCCAGGGATACAGGCTGGATACAGATTTATGCGGAAAACAACCAGGAAGCCTATGATAATTTTATCCAGGCGTACCCGGTTGCGGAACATAAGGACGTGCATCTGCCGGTTATGATCTGCCAGGATGGATTTATCACAAGCCATGCGGTGGAAAATATAGAACTGCTGGAAGATGAGCAGGTAAAACAGTTTGTGGGTACTTATCAGCCGGAGGAATATTTATTAAATCCGGGAAAACCGGTGGCGGTGGGCCCTTATTCCTTATCCAGTTATGTGATGGAGGCGAAAAAAAACCAGGAACTGGCCATGGAACGGGCCAAAGCCGTGATTCTGGAAGTAGCGGAAAAGTATGCGGCGCTTTCCGGCAGAAAGTACGGACTGTTTGAGGAATACCGGACGGAGGATGCGGACTATATTATGCTGCTGATCGGTTCTGCCGCAGGGACTGCGAAACAGGCGGTGGATGATCTGCGTGCCGCAGGAAAGAAGGCGGGCGTCATTAAACTAAGGGTATTCCGGCCGTTTCCGGCGGACGAGCTGGCGGAAGCGCTGCGCCGCTGCAAGGCTGTGGCGGTCATGGACCGCTGTGAAAGCTACAATGGCAATGGAGGACCGCTGGGATGTGAAGTGATGGCCGGGCTGTTCCGAAAGAAAATCATGATCGAAGCTGTGAATTATATTTATGGTCTGGGAGGCCGGGATTTTACAGTGAATGATGTGTATGGGATTTTTGAAGAACTGGAAGACGCCATCGGAAACAACCGGCCGGTGGAACAGTATCAGTATATCGGATTGCGGAAACAGGAGGCCCACAGTGAGTAATTATCGTTTGAAAGAAATCATGAACAGACCAGAACGTCTGGCGCCGGGACACCGGATGTGCGCCGGCTGCGGGGCTACGATTGGCGTACGTGCCGTGCTGCGTGCGCTGCATGAGGGTGACCGGGCAGTCATCGGCAATGCCACAGGATGTCTGGAAGTATCTTCTTATATGTATCCTTATACGTCCTGGGAGGACAGTTACATTCACAATGCCTTTGAAAATGCCGGCGCTACGTTAAGCGGAGTGGAAACGGCATACCGGGCGCTGAAGAAACGGGGAAGACTGCCGGAAGACGTGCAGTATAAATTTATCACGTTTGGCGGAGATGGCGGGACATATGATATTGGTTTCCAGTCATTGTCCGGAGCAATGGAACGGGGACATGACATGGTATATGTCTGCTATGACAATGGCGCATATATGAATACCGGTATCCAGCGTTCCTCTGCGACGCCGATGTATGCGGATACTACCACATCGCCGGTGGGAAGCTGTTCCGCCGGAAAAATGCAGAACCGCAAAGATCTGGCGTCCATTATTGCGGATCATGATGTGCCTTATGTGGCGCAGACCACGCTGACGACGGATTTTAAAGATCTGCATCTGAAAGCGGAAAAGGCCATATATACAGAAGGAGCTTCTTTTTTGAACATTATGACGCCATGTCCGAGAGGATGGCGGTATGATACGGCGGATATTATGAATATATGCAGACTGGCAGTGGAGACCTGCTACTGGCCGCTGTTTGAAGTGGACCATGGGCAGTGGAGACTGTCTTATGAGCCGAAAAAGAAACTGCCGGTTGAAGATTTCCTGAAACCACAGGGGCGGTTCCGTCATCTGTTCCAGTCTGGGAATGAACATCTGATTGCGCAGTTCCAGGCGGAAGTGGACAGACGATGGGAAGATCTGCTGTATAAATGCGCAAGACATGGCAGCCCGTCCTGCTGATACGGGAGTGTGAAAGGAATCATGTTTACCCGGTCTGGATACATAGCCTGCGCATGGCGGGCAGGGGGAATTCTGTTAAAAATAATGCGGACAGGTGCAGGCGTACAGCGGACATAAGTGATGACCCATGGTTATCCGTTTACATTCTGTATCGTAACAGCCGGAATATGTGGCTGCCACGATACAGAATGTAACGGATAACCATGAGTTTTTGTCTGCTGCCGCTTAGAGCGTGTTTGAAAAATTATTTCCGGCATCTGCACGCCCCACTTTGTACCCCAAAGGGTACGATGTATCATACCCTTTTGGTACATATGCCAGAAAGCATTTTTCAAACACGCTCTGGGAGCAGGCACGTATTTTCGTTCATGGGAGGAAATTATGACTTTACTGACTTATCAGGTATTCCAGACTGTGGCTGGGATTGGCAGCTTTCATAAGGCTGCGGATATACTTGGTCTGACGCCTTCGGCAATCAGCCATGCGGTTTCGTCGTTTGAAAATGAACTGGGATTTGCCCTGCTTACCCGCAGCAAATCAGGGATTTCCCTGACAAATTACGGAGAGCAGCTGCTGCCATATGTGAATGCGGTGTTAAACAGCAATGAAAGCTTACAGCAGGTGATTGCGGAGCTGAACGGATTAAAACAGGGAAAGATCAGGCTCGGCGTGTTTTCCAGTGTCTGTACCAACTGGCTGCCGGATATACTCCGTTCTTTTCAGGAGCAGTATACAGAAATTTCCATCGAAGTCTTCCAGGGCACTTACGACGATGTGTATGACTGGATCAAAAACGGCGTGGTGGATCTTGGTTTTTTGTCAGTATCCAGCGCCAGGGATATTCCGATCGAACCGTTATACAAGGATCCGCTGCTTTGCGTATTTCCCAAAGGAACCCGTCTGGACAGCCACAGGCCCTATATTAATATAGAAGAAATGCGTGCGCACCAGTTTGTGACCCAGCGGGAAAGCACGGATGCGGATATCCAGAATTTTTTAAAGGAAAATTCCCTGCGCATCCAGTCCCGTTATCATGTGGTGGATGACCTGTCCACAGTAGCGCTGGTGGAAAAGGGATTTGGCATCTGTCTGATGCCGGAGATGGTGATGCGGGATATTCCCTATGAGGTGGACTGCTATCCGCTACATCCACAGGCATGCCGGATTATCGGAATCGCCGCCCTCAATCCGGACTTTATGGCACCGGCGGTACGTACGATGTATAATCATATCATGGAGGGATATAAGCAGGTATAATGTCCGGGAAATGCTGGGATCTCTGACGGGTCCCGGTTCCGGTGTGTTACGAAACGGATTAAAAAAACCGTTTCCGTTTCATTTCATACAGGAAACTGAAAAACAGTACGATGTCCGCTCCGGTCCATGCGGCGATTTCTGCGTAAAATATTCCGTTTTGCCCCATCAATAACGGCAGCGCCAGTGCGGCTGTGGTGCGCATACAGAATTCGGCAACGCCGGATATCATGGGCAGGATCGTATTTCCAAGCCCCTGGATACAGGAGCGGGTGACATGCAGGTAATACAGCACCGGCAGGCAGACGCTCATAATAAATAAATAGTGATAGGCAACCGCCAGCGTATCGGCGGTGGTCCGGGGATCGCCATTGATAAAACAAAGCAGGATCCATTTGCCGGCAAATATCATGACAGCCGCAATGACAAGAGAAGTAATAAGCGCAATAAACAGGGCGTTGCGGTATCCCTGCCGGATGCGGTCCATTCGGCCGGCGCCCAGGTTTTGTCCGGTATAGGTAGTCATGGCGAATCCATAAGAAGTAGCCGCTACTTCCAGCATCCCATACAGTTTGTTTGTGGCGGTAAATCCGGCGATAAATATAACGCCGAAGCCGTTGATAACAGACTGGACAATCATTCCGCCGACAGATATGACAGCGTTTTGAAACGCCATGGGAGCGCCAAGTTTCATCAGGCGCAGCTGCAGACTGGCGGAAAGCCGCAGATCTTCCCGCTGGAATTTCAACAGTTCGATCTGTAATATTTTAACAATACAAAAAAGGCCGGAGCACAGCTGGGCCAGCACGGTGGCAATGGCGGCGCCGGACACGCCCATCTGCAGCACCGGGACAAACAGAAGATCCAGACCGATATTGATAATACAGGCGCAGATCATGGCGTAGAGCGGCGTACGTCCGTCGCCCAGGGAGCGCAGGATGGCAGCAAATAAATTGTAGGCCATCATGACCGGAATGCCCAGAAACATAGTGCGCAGATAGGTCATGGAATCCGCCAGTATGGTTTCCGGGGTATAGAGAAGGTCCAGCACCGCTTTTGCGGCCAGCTGTCCGGTAACAAGCAGGATCAGGGCGCAGACAGCGGATAAAACAGCGGAATTGAAAATGACATTGCGCAGCCTTCCCGTGTTGCCTGCTCCGAATTCGTGGGCCATCTGAATGGCGAATCCCTGGGTAAAGCCCTGGATCATACCGAGCATCATCCAGATGAACCATTCTCCGGCGCCCACAGCGGCGATTGCTTCCACGCCAAGTACCTGGCCCACAATGGCGGCATCGGCAATTGTGTAAAACTGCTGGAACAGGTTGCCCAGCATCAGCGGCAGGGCAAAGGTCAGAATCAGACGCCCCGGCGGACCGGAGGTCATATTGCGGACTGACGACATGTGACAGGATCCTCCTTTTTTTGAATTTCAGGCATAAAACAGGTCTTATAACTGGCTGATTAATTGCTGCAGCCTGTCAAAAAACAGACTGATGTGATAGCCGTCACAGACAGCATGGGCAATGGTTACCGCTACAGGCATAAAAACGCCGTCATCCCGTGACAGATATTTTCCGGCTGTAATCACTGGAAACAGCTGGGGCTGTCCGTTTGTTACCCGGCTTGTATAGCCGGTAAAGTTTGTCCAGGGCACGCAGGAAACACAAAAAAAGTTTGCCGGCTGCCCATTTCCTGCTTTGATCCCTTTTATATCTTTGTATGTTTCCATGTCAGATACCAGCGTCTGGTACATCTGGTCCGGGTCGCTGTGATAAACAGACCAGCAGTCGGAAAAAGTTTTGTCATCGTTATGGAACAGGGTGTAGACCGGATGCACATGGTTCCAGACGCAGAGCGTCCCCGTCTCATTCCGGAACATTTTCAGGCAGTCGGTTTCATTTACCACCTGTGCGGCCAGACAGATAAACATGGCATAGAAACGTCTGTGGCTGGTGTGACAGTAACGCAGCAGCTGATCCACCCGCAGTTGCACGGTGATGCTGAATTCGATGTTCAGATTGTTTGTATAATACAAATAATGTTCTTTACGTTCCCAGTTGTTAAGATCAAAAATTTTATAGTTTTCCATATGAGAGGCTCCTTTTGAACGCTTTGCGCAAATTTATATGCGATGCGATTATTCTGCATTATAATCGAAAAAGCGCTGTTTTACAAGTAATCCGGGTAAATTTTCCGGGCCTGTGCGGGCGGATGGATACAGGCTGCGTGCGGCATAATCCGGGAAACATACGGCGATCCGCCGGTTCATCCGCAGCCAGGCCGGATAAACCGGATTTTTTCCAGCCGGGGAAAATGCACGGATCATATCCGGCTGCGTTGCCACACCTTTTAAAATATGCTAAAATATCCCCGTACAACGATGCCCTCTGTGGACAGGAGGAAACAGTAACGTGGCGGAATCACAAGTCCGCAGCGCAATACGGTCTGTTCCCTGTCCGCTGGGGATACGATTTCATTTTTTAGAAAAAAAGGAGGCGGCATGTCATTTATACATCTGCATGTTCATACCGAATACAGTTTACTGGACGGTTCCAATAAAATCAGTGAATATGTCTCCAGGGTCAGGGAACTGGGCATGAATGCGGCGGCAATCACGGACCACGGGGCCATGTACGGCGTTATAGATTTTTATAAAGCCGCCAGAGCCGCAGGTATCAGACCTATACTGGGCTGTGAGGTTTATGTGGCGCCGGATTCCCGGTTTGACAGGGATTATACAGGCGGGGAGGACCGGTATTATCATCTGGTGCTGCTGGCTGAAAATAATACAGGATATGGCAATCTGATCAAAATCGTTTCCAAAGGTTTTGTGGAAGGCTATTATTATAAACCAAGGGTGGATATGGAAGTGCTGGAGACTTATCACGAAGGCATCATAGCCACCAGCGCCTGTCTGGCCGGAGAAGTACAGAGGGAGCTGCAGCGGGGCAGTTATGAGAAAGCGAAGGAAGCGGCGCTCAGATACCAGGAATGTTTTGGTAAAGGCAATTTTTTCCTGGAGCTGCAGGACCATGGTATGCCCCAGCAAAAAATGGTCAATCCACAGCTGCTGCGTCTTAGCCAGGATACCGGCATAGAGCTGGTGGCCACCAATGATGTGCATTATACGTACGCTGAAGATGTGGAAGCCCACGATATCCTGCTCTGTATCCAGACCGGAAAAAAGCTGCAGGATGAAGACCGGATGCGCTATGAAGGGGGACAGTATTATGTAAAATCCGAAGAGGAAATGCGCACTCTGTTTCCTTATGCGCCCCGGGCGCTGGAAAATACGCAGAAAATTGCGGACCGTTGTCACGTGGAAATTGAATTTGGCAATCTGAAAGTGCCAAAATACCAGACGCCGGAAGGGACCACTGCCTGGGAATATCTGAATCAACTGTGCTTTGACGGTCTGAAAAAACGTTATCCGGATACGCATGAATCACTGGCGCCCCGCCTTACTTACGAGCTGGACGTGATCCGCTCCATGGGGTATGTGGATTATTTCCTGATCGTATGGGACTACATTCATTATGCCAGGGAACATGACATTATGGTAGGTCCGGGCCGGGGCAGTGCGGCAGGCTCTCTGGTGGCTTATACCACAGGAATTACCAATATTGACCCGATCCGTTATAATCTGATCTTTGAGCGTTTTCTGAATCCGGAGCGGGTATCCATGCCGGATATTGACGTGGATTTCTGCTTCGAACACCGGCAGGATGTGATTGATTATGTGGTAAAAAAATACGGACAGGACTGTGTAACCCAGATTATTACTTTTGGAACGATGGCCGCCAGGGGTGTGATCCGGGATGTGGGCCGGGTCATGGATCTGCCCTATGCGTTTGTGGACTCTATTTCCAAAAATGTGCCTACAGAGCTGGGCATTACGATCCAGAAAGCTATGGAAATGAATCCGGAGCTGCGCAGGCTCTGTGAAGAAGACGAAAGCGTGAAAAAGCTGATTGATATGGCAAAACGTCTGGAAGGTCTGCCAAGACATGCGTCCACCCATGCGGCAGGCGTGGTAATCAGCCAGAAACCGATGGATGAATATGTACCGCTGGCCAGGGGTACAGACGGTGTGATCACCACCCAGTTTACAATGACGACCATCGAAGAACTGGGCCTGCTGAAAATGGATTTCCTGGGCCTGCGGACGCTTACGGTGATTAAGAACGCTGTCCGGCTGGCGGAAAAAAGTCTGGGAAAGCCCATAGATATCGACCAGATAGATTATAATGATGAAAAAGTACTGGCTTCCCTGGGGACAGGCCATACGGACGGGGTGTTCCAGCTGGAAAGCGCCGGCATGAAGAACTTTATGAAAGAGTTAAAGCCACAGAACCTGGAAGATGTGATCGCTGGTATTTCCCTCTACCGTCCGGGTCCCATGGACTTTATCCCGGCCTATGTCCGGGGAAAAAATAATCACGGCACGATCACCTATGACTGTCCGCAGCTGGAGCCGGTGCTGGCGCCTACTTACGGCTGTATCGTATACCAGGAACAGGTGATGCAGATCGTGCGTGATCTGGCGGGTTATACCTGGGGGCGCAGCGATCTGGTACGACGGGCAATGTCCAAGAAAAAAGGCAAAGTCATGGAAGAGGAGCGCAAAAACTTCGTTTATGGAAATAAAGAGCAGGGCGTAAAAGGGTGTATCGCAAACGGTATCAGCGAACAGGTAGCCAATAAAATCTTTGATGAAATGATAGATTTTGCCAAATATGCTTTTAATAAGTCCCATGCGGCCGCCTATGCGGTAGTTTCCTATCAGACCGCATATCTGAAATATTATTATCCGGTGGAGTTTATGGCGGCGCTGATGACCTCTGTGATCGACAAAATATCCAAAGTATCTGAATATATCCAGAGCTGCCGCAACATGGGCATTCAGATTTTAAGTCCGGATATCAATGAGGGAGAGAGCGGCTTTTCCGTATCCGGCGGCAATATCCGTTACGGCCTGTCTGCGATCAAGAGCATCGGGCACTCCCTGATTGAACGGATGCTGGAAGAGCGGGAAGCGAACGGCAGCTTTACAAACCTGGAAGACTTTATCAGCCGGGTAAACGCCATGGAATTAAATAAGCGGGCCATGGAGAATTTTATTAAATCCGGCTCCCTGGACTGTCTGGAGGGAAACCGCCGCCAGAAAATGCTCATTTACCAGAAAATCATGGACGGCATTGTCCATGACCGGAAAAATAATATGAGCGGCCAGATTTCTTTATTTGACCTGGTACCGGAAGAAGATAAGAAAGATTACGAAATCCGTATGCCGCAGGTAGAGGAATTTGATAAAGAGCTGCTCTTAGGCTTTGAAAAAGAAGTGCTGGGCATTTATATCAGCGGCCACCCGCTGGAAGAATATCAGGATAAGTGGATGAAGCAGATTACTGCTAAAACTACAGACTTTTTATATGATGAAGAAACAGGACAGACAAAAGTACTGGATAACCAGCAGGTTACGGTGGGCGGTATGCTGACAGACCGGACGATTAAATATACAAAAAACAACCAGGCCATGGCCTTTGTGACCATTGAGGATCTGGTAGGCACACTGGAAGTCATTGTATTTCCAAAATCCTATGAAAAATATAAACAGTATTTTGAAAATGACGCCCGGATATTTATACAGGGCAGGACAACAGTGGAAGAGGAAAAAAACGGCAAGCTGATTTTGCAGAAAGTATATGGGTTCGATGAAACCCCCAAAGAGCTGTGGATGCAGTTTCCGGATATGAACAGCTACGAGCGGCATGAGCAGAAGGTGCTGGAACAGCTGCGCACGTCCGACGGACAGGACGACGTGGTGATCTATATTGCGGACCAGCGGGCAATGAAACGCCTGGGGCCCGGATGGCGGGTCGCTGCCACGCAGCCCCTTACCAGAGCCCTGTCGGCGGTCATCGGACAAAATAATGTGAAAGTTGTAGAAAAGAAACTTGCAAACAGAGGCAAAAGAGATTAAAATAAAATTAGCAATGTATGCTTTTAGTCGCCGGAGGCGGTGGGACTTTCATGATAAGATACAGGGAGAAAATGCATCTGGCCGTATGGTCAGGCCGCATTTGATTGCATAGACAAAATGAAGGAGGATATTAAACCATGGCTAACGAGATTAGTACAATTGGTGTATTGACAAGTGGTGGAGATGCACCAGGCATGAATGCTGCCATCCGTGCAGTCGTTCGTGAGGCACTGACAAATGGGAAAAGGGTAATGGGGATCAAACGGGGATACGCAGGTCTGTTACAGGAAGAAATTTTTGAAATGTCAGCGATTGATGTATCTGATATTATTCAGCGGGGCGGTACTATTTTACAGACCGCACGCTGTACGGAGTTCACGACGCCGGAAGGACAGCAGAAGGGGGCTGAAATCTGCAGGAAGCATGGAATTGACGGAATTATTGTAATTGGCGGCGACGGATCTTTCCGTGGCGCACAGAAACTGGCGGCGCTTGGTATTAATACAGTAGGTGTTCCGGGTACGATTGATCTGGACGTGGCATGTACCGATTATACCATCGGCTTTGATACGGCGGTGAATACTGCCATGGAAGCCATTGACAAAGTACGTGACACATCCACTTCCCATGAACGCTGTTCTATTATAGAAGTTATGGGCCGTGGAGCCGGATTTATCGCATTATGGTGCGGCGTCGCAAATGGAGCGGAAAATGTTCTGCTTCCGGAAAAATATGATTATAATGAACAGGCGCTGGTAAATAATATTATAAATAACCGTAAAAAAGGAAAGAAACATCATATTATTATTAACGCAGAAGGAATTGGCCATTCCACCAGTATGGCTAAGCGGATTGAGGCGGCTACCGGTGTAGAAACCAGGGCCACGATTTTAGGATACATGCAGCGTGGCGGCTCACCGACAGCAAAAGACCGTATGAAGGCATCCATGATGGGCGCTTATGCCGTGGATATTCTTTGCCAGGGCAAGAGCAACCGTGTGGTTGGCGAACGGGGCGGCAGACTGATGGATATGGATATTGATGAAGGTCTGGCAATGACAAAGGCAATTGACGACTATGAATATCTGGTAAGCTGCAACTTATCCAAATAGAAACTATATAACAGAAGCTGTTTTTATAAAAACTATTTAATAAAAACTAATTAAATAAAAATTTTTAAGTAAAAACCATTTAATGACAGAAACCATAACTCTGTGAATATCCAGCCCCGGGCTGATACGGCGGATCAGGCAATATCTGATCCTGGTGTAACCAGGTGAATGGTTCTGGAAATGACAGGGAGGTTTTCTGTATATCTGAACGGAGACAGTGCGGATATAAAAAACAATCTGGCAGGCTGGTGTGTCAATTGCGCCAGCCTGTCTGTCATCCTGCATGATGAGTGGTATTGCGGCCCATACCTTGCATGTCTGCGGCCGGCAGTTATTTTGGAGCGTTTAACAGGAATATTTACAGGAATTTATAATAGATATAATGGGTACGATAATTACAGGCAGGGCAAATCCACAAATAAAAAATATTATGCGGCTGACAAAAAAGCCGGATGAACGGCGAAAGCAGGGCATTTTTCTGGTAGAAGGCGTCCGCATGTATGAAGAGGCTCCTCCGGAACAGATTACGGAAGTCTGGGTCTCGCAATCATTTCTGAAAAAAGAGGAGAACCAGAACAGGCTGGCAGGACGGGACTACCGGGAAGTATCAGACGATATCTTTAAACGGATTTCTGATACACAGACGCCCCAGGGAATTTTGTGTATGGTACGCAGGCCCCGGTATGAGCTGTCTGACCTGACGGATGCTGGTCCGGCGCATTTGCTGCTGCTGGAAGACATCCGTGATCCGGGCAATCTGGGCACGATGTTCCGCACGGCGGAAGGTGCGGGAGCAACCGGCGTTATTATGAACCAGACATGTGCGGATTTATTCTCACCTAAAACGATCCGGTCTACCATGGGCAGTGTTTTCCGGGTGCCTTTTTATATTACAGAGGATCTGCGGGCAGTGGTCCGTGAGCTGAAACAGAAAAAAATTACCGTGTATGCGGCGCACTTAAATGGAAATAAATGTTACGATACCTTTGATTACAGAGAGGGCTGCGGGTTTCTGATCGGCAATGAAGGGGCGGGTCTTAAGGAAGAAACCGCAGCCCTGGCGGATGAGTATCTGCGTATTCCAATGGAGGGCTCCCTCGAATCACTGAATGCGGCTATGGCCGCCGGCATACTGATGTACGAAGTAAACCGGCAGAGACGCTGACAGGAAGAAACCGTCTGCGGAACTTTCTGACCGGCAGAACGGACAGGAGAAAATAATTGCGAATCTGGTTTAAAAAATGGAAAGATAACCATATGATCCGGGATATGGTAGTATGTAACGATGGGGAAGATACCAGAACCCATAAAATATTCGACGCCCTGGAACAGGCATGTTATGAATTTGATCTGAGCAGGCCGGTCTGGCTGGACGCTAATATTGCGGAATTTAAAAAACACGCCAGAACACGGTTTTCCAGCGATCATTTTGTAGATGATATTGATTTTGATTACCTGGAAATGCACGTGATAGAGGAATAACTGGATGAAATCTTAAAATTTGTATAAATTTCTAAATTTTTCAATAAAAAGTGAACCATATTTGATAAAATGTGCTATAATGTTTGTATAGTAATATACACGGGTTGACGGATTTTTCGGTAAAACATGGGAGGCAAAGAGTATGACATAAGAAGGGTACAAAGTGTATATGCTATCGTTGGTCAGTGGATTTGTCTCCGGGGCATTAGGAGGTTTTAAATGGATGCACCACAAAAGCTGAGCGAGGATGTTGAGAGCTGGGAAACGATGATGTTTCTCTACAATTCGGCAATTAAAGAAGTGGGGACAAAGCTTGAGATATTAAATGATGAATTTCAGTATGTACATCAGTATAACCCGATTGAGTACATCAAATCAAGAGTAAAGTCTCCGGAAAGTATTTGCAAGAAATTAAAGCGTTATGGTAAAGAAGTATCAATTGAAAATATGGTCACATATGTGCATGATATTGCGGGTATACGTATCGTCTGTTCGTTTACATCCGATATCTACCGCATTGCGGACATGATCGGCAGGCAGAATGATCTGACTGTAGTATCATTAAAAGATTATATCAGAAATCCAAAGGAAAGCGGGTATAAGAGTTATCATATGCTTGTCACCGTTCCGATTTTTTTATCGGACCGTGTCGTCAATACTAGCGTGGAAATACAGATCAGGACAATGGCAATGGATTTCTGGGCGAGTCTGGAACATAAGATTTATTACAAATTTGAAGGCAATGCGCCGGATTATATCAGTAGTGACCTGCGGGAATGTTCCGATATTGTGTCACAGCTGGATGAGAAAATGCTTTCGCTGAATAATGCGATATTAATCGCAAAAGAACAGCAGGCAAAGAACCAGGGCCGTACTTTCATAAGAACAAAATAGCGCCGTCATATCCTTGCTGATCCGTACAGGAAGCATGGAAAAAGGCTGCCAGAAAATGGAACTGACGCATCACACAGTGTCTGAAACAGGAGTGTTTCAGACGCAGGATGCAGCCGCCGTTTTCCGGCGGCTTTTTGTTTTTGCGGCGGATTTATGCTGGCGCTCTTCCGCTCCCGCTCTGGCAGGGCGCCGCTGAGAGGCAGATGGGATCAGGTATGGGACTGCTGGTATTCCAGTGCTGCCCGGCATGCTTTTGCCAGCTGGTCCCCGCAGGAAGTAGGTTTTAATCCGCAGGTAATGCCGGACAGTTTGCGTTCAATTTCGTCTACGGTGAGTCCGTTCACCAGGGCAGGAATGGCTTTCAGATTGCCGTTGCATCCTCCGGTAAATGACACGTTGGATATTACGTCGCCTTCGATGGTAAGCCGGATTTCGGTGGAGCAGGTGTTGTGGGTTTTGTATACGTATTCCATAATGATTTTCCTTTCTGCGTATAATTTTGCGTATATATTTTTGTAGTGTTTTTGTATCTTACATGGCAGAAAATTGACAGAATATGATTTATTTGCTGCCAGTCAGGAAGAGTTATCTGTAATTTTTCATCAGGCATTCCGTAAAATCTCCCAGGGTACCGATGACTGCCTGATAATTTTCACGCCGGTAAGTTAAAAAAGCGTGGAAGCTGCCCTGGATCAGAAAGGTAAGGAGCAGTTCTTTCTCCAGATTATCTTTATACGCCGGATATTTCCGGTAGATATGATTTTTAATATTGCTTTCCAGGCGTTCCAGTAAAACAGTTTTCCGGGTGCCGGAAAATAGTATGTCAAATATTTCTCCTGGATTCAGCAGTGCGGCCGTTAATTCTTTCATCCATTTCTTCGAATTTACAATCAGACACTCCGGATGGGGGAGATCATTGAGCATAGTGTTAATAGCTTCATTTTCCAGCTGTTCTGACAGGTCGTAAATATCCCTGTAATGGGTATAAAACGTCGCCTTATTGATATAAGCCAGTTCTGATAATTCCTTTATGGTGATTTTTTCGATCGGTTTTTTCGTGCGCAGCTGGAGAAATGCATTAATAATATTACGCTGTGTCCGCTGTACCCTTAAATCCATATCGCCTCCTGTTCTTTGTCTTCCGGTGTTTATCGACAGTTTTTTTCTTTTGTCGGATAATAGACAGCCTGTGTATATTGTTTATGGAAATTAACCGGATTGTTACTATAATAATTATAAAAGAATTCAGACGATAGTCAATAAAAATATAAGAAACAAATGGAGGAACAGTCTTGGACAGATATGGATTTTATACTGGAAAAATTTTCGATGCCTATGAATATCTCGGGTGCCACCTTACGCCGGGAGGAGCCGTTTTTCGCACTTTTGCGCCGGCTGCGCAGAAAATCGCTGTGATAGGAGAGTTTAACCAGTGGTCAGAGACCTGGATGAACCGGATAGAGGACGGGCATTTCTGGGAGTGTGAAATTACCGGCGCAAAGTCCGGTATGATGTATAAATACCGGATTTATAAACGGGACGGAAGCTGTACCGATCATTGCGATCCATACGGATTTGGCATGGAGCTGCGGCCCCAGTCGGCTTCTTATATCCGGGATCTGAATGCCTTCCGGTTTGAGGATGAAAACTGGATGCGTACCAGGACAGACTGTAAAAACGGGCCGCTGAACGTGTACGAACTGCATGCGGGATCCTGGCGGACGCCGGAAGGTGCGGAAAACAAGTGGTTTAATTACAGAGAGCTGGCGGACCTGCTGATTCCATATGTGAAGGAATGGGGCTATAATTACATAGAGCTGCTTCCGCTCAGCGAGCATCCCAGCGATAATTCCTGGGGCTACCAGAACACAGGTTTTTTCAGTCCCACTTCCCGTTATGGAACCATGGATGATCTGAAATATTTTGTAAACCAGTGTCACCTGAATGATACAGGCGTACTGCTGGACTTTGTGCCGGTTCACTTTGCGCTGGACGATTACGGGCTGGCGGATTATGACGGTACGTCATTGTATGAATATCCCCATACAGACGTGGGAGACAGCGAGTGGGGGAGCAAAAATTTTAATCATTCCAGAGGGGAAGTATGCAGCTTTTTACAGTCTGCCGCCAGCTACTGGATGAAAGAATACCATATGGACGGTCTCAGGATGGACGCTATCAGTAATATGATTTACTGGCAGGGGAATCCGGCCAGAGGGGTCAATTCCAATACGGTGAATTTCATCCGGTATATGAACGCCGGTCTGAAATCCAGATATCCGGGTATTATCCTGGCTGCGGAAGATTCCACTTCTTTTCCAAAAGTGACGGAGCCGGCGGAGGCCGGAGGTCTGGGATTTGATTATAAATGGGATATGGGCTGGATGAACGACACGCTGGCTTATATGAAAGAAAACAGCGCATACCGGCAGGAAAATTATCATAAACTTACTTTTTCCATGATGTATTATTATGACGAAAAATTCCTGCTGCCATTTTCCCATGATGAAGTCGTACATGGAAAGGCCACGATCCTGCAGAAAATGAATGGCGGTTATGATGATAAATTTCCACAGGCAAGGGCGCTTTATATGTACATGTACGCACATCCGGGCAAGAAGCTTAATTTTATGGGCAATGAATTCGGGCAGTTTCGTGAATGGGATGAAAAACGGGAACAGGACTGGATGCTGATGGATTTTCCGCTGCATGACGCATTTCATGGCTTTATGAAAGAACTGAACCATATTTATCTGAAATACCCGGCTTTCTGGGCCCTGGATTATGACCGGGCAGGGTTTTTGTGGCTGGATTGCGAACAGAAGCTGCCATGTGTCTACGCCTTTGTACGGTCAGACGGAAAACGGGAAATTGCGGCGGTGTTTAATTTTTCTGACCAGCCGGTTTCCTATCCGCTGCATTGGGAAACAAAAGGCAGCATCCGGCTGCTTGCGGCCAGCGACGATAAACGTTTCGGAGGTACCACCGCATATGAAGCCGGGACAGTGTATCAGGCGTTAAAAGGAAAAACCGGGGTACCAGTATTTGAGATTCCAATGGAAGCTTTTTCCGCAAAATATTTAATCTGCCAGTCATAATGGCAGTAGCGGCATTTATGGGGCGCCTGGACGCCGCCGGATAAAAGAATATCTGCAGAAGCTGTCGGGAAATAATATTATTATTTTCCGGCAGTTTTTTTACTCTATAGGAAAGAGCGTCCTATAGAGTAAAAAAACTGCCGGGTCTGCCCCAGCGAAGCGGGGGCACTGCGGCGGAAGGGAGCTGCAGCCCGGGGCAGACCGCCGCATATAAACCGGGTATTTTTATTATCTTTTGCATTTTTTGTAATCCGGGGGCTTACTTTTTTGTGTAAGTTATGCTATATGTATATCAGCTGTATCACATTCTGGTATAATAATAAAAACCTGCACAATTATTTTCCGTCTTTTGGAAAAATACTGTTATTATTTATTTCCGTTGTCGAGAAAAAAGCGGAATTAAATGTCCGTCCTGTTTCTTCTATAATAAGTTTACCAACAAGCTCCGGAATAAAGTCACCGGGGGAAAAATTAATAATCAGATCAGAGGAGGTAAATATCATGAAACAGGGATGGTTAGGTCTGGAGGACCATGTAGTCATTGTTACAGGCGGGGCGTCAGGTATTGGAAAGCATGTGGCGGACGCACTGGCTGCGGCGGGGGCAAAAGTTGCGGTTGTGGATATGAACGTGGAGACAGGCAGCACAGAGGATGGAAAATTCTGCGTGCAGTGTAATGTGGCGGACCGTGACAGTGTACAGGCCATGACAGATGCGGTAGTGAAAGAGTACGGAAGGATCGACGCACTGGTTAACAATGCGGGAATCAATCTGCCACGTCTGCTGGTGGATGTGGCAGGGGAAAAGCCGGAATATGAATTAAATGATGATTCATTTGGCAAAATGTTTGATGTTAACGTAAAAGGTGTATTCCTGTGCGCCCAGGCATGTGCGAAACAGATGCTGAAGCAGGGCGGGGGAGTAATTATTAATATGTCTTCTGAGTCAGGAAAAGAAGGATCACAGGGACAGTCCGCTTATTCCGCTACAAAAGGAGCTGTGGACAGCTTTACCAGATCCTGGGCGAAAGAACTTGGTAAACACAATATCCGTGTACTTGCCTGTGCCCCTGGCATTATGGAAGCCACAGGTCTGAGAACAGATGCCTACAACGAGGCGCTGGCTTATACGAGAGGCTGTAAGCCGGAGGAACTTTCCACTGATTACAGCAAGGTCATTCCGATGGGACGGGACGGCAAACTGGATGAAGTAGGAGATCTGGTGGCATTTCTGGCTTCAGACCGGGCAAGCTATATTGCGGGTACAACCATTAATATTTCTGGTGGAAAATCCAGGGGATAATAACTAGTGTACTGTATCAATGATACAGTACACTAGAACAATATCCCGCAACAGCTGCGCAATACCGGATGAAGCGGAAAAGATCAGATTTTCAGCTGTCTGACAGGCAGACACAGGCGGGATGGCCGTAGTACGATGAAACAGATTGCGGTGCAGAAAGAGGGGGATACTATGAAGAGCGTATTTGGTGACAACCGCATAGCGGATACCCTGCAGTTTTTCTGTAGAAACCAGGTCGTGATGCCAGGTATCCTTGCCCTGAAGCTGAATGTCAGTGAACGGACAGTGCGCAACGACATCAGGCAGCTGAATACAGAGCTGAAAGACTGTGCTGTCATTGAAGGCGTACAGGGAAAATATACGCTTCATATTTATGACAGCGAGCGTTTTCACAAAGTCTGCGTGCGTCTGATGGAAGCGGATGAGTTTCTCAATTCTCCCCGCAACCGGATGGATTATACGTTTGGCAGACTGATGCGCTCCAGGGAACCTCTTCTCACGGACGATCTGGCTTATGAGATGAATATCAGCCGTACCACGCTGCTCAATGACCTGAAAAAATTACGGGCGGAAATAGAGCCGTACCGTCTGTCAATTCTTGGAAAGACCAGCAAAGGGCTTGTGCTTCAGGGCTGGGAAAGCGATATCCGCAACTATGTCATCGAAAACGCTTACGGGCAGCTCTATGAGCAGTATCCGCTGGATACAGAGATTACAGAGGCAGTCAGCGGGATTTTTCTTGAGAATTCCTTTGACAAAAGTGTGCAGAATGCGTTTGAACAGTTTCTGACGGTAATGCTGGACCGGTTTCTTACCGGACATTATATCGGAGAACTGTCCCCGTCTTTTTACAACCTGACGGCAAGACCGGAGTTTGCGATCGTGGCGCGGCTCATACGGCAGATTGAACAGATTCTGCGTACGGAATTTCCAATTGAAGAGAAACTGTTTGTGCTGCTGCCGATTATCGGTATGCGTACGCCGGCGGATATCCAGGATATGCATTCCATTGTATTAGACGACGGAATTCGTCCGCTGATGGAAAAGATGTTCCGCCAGATTCAGCTGGAAATGGATATCAAAATCGAAAGTCCGGAATTTATTGAAGAATTTCTGTATCATCTGATGTTTATGTTAAACCGTCTGCGTTTCCACGTGCAGCTGAGGAATCCGATGCTGGACGAATTAAAGGAAAAATATCCGCTGGCATGGCAGATCGCGGGTGTGGCGGCAGGTGTGGTACATACCACATATGGACTGGATGTGACAGAAGATGAACGGGGATATCTGGCCTCGTACTTTGGCGTCTTTCTGGAAGAAAGCGGGCTGAAACGGAACCAGCCGTTCCAGGTGGCGGTGGTGACTGGTACAGGCCGGATTACTGCCCGTCTGGTGGCTGCGCAGCTGAAAAAGGTACTGGACAGTTCGGTTGAACTGACACTGATGGCGGATGAAAAAGTTTCTTCACAGATTCTGGATGCGTATGATATTATTTTTACAACGGTGGAGCTGCCCTGTGAGAGCAGCAGGCCGGTAATACGGATTCATGAAATCTTTAATGAACAGGAGCTGCGCCACAAAATCGAAAAAACCAGATACTGGAACCAGGTGGATGTGCCGATTCTGGACAACAACTGGTTTGTAATGGTAGGTCTGCTGGACGAAAGCCGTTTTTTTATTCTGGACAGATCGGAATCTTACGAAGACGCTGTTACCCGTATGGCCTGTTCCCTGGCTGGATCTGGGCAGGTGGACGAAGGATTTCTGGACCGGCTGCATGAGCGGGAACGCAAAGGCACGATGGTGTTTGACCATGCGGTGGCAATTCCCCACAGCGTGCAGTATGCGGGAGAGCGGCTGGTACTGGCCATTGGCGTATATCCGGCGCCTATCCGCTATCACGATCATGAGATCCGGGTGATTTTCCTGCTGGGACTGCCGGAACAGATTTCGTCTGACGACAGCCTGCTGATCCGGGTGTACGATGAGATTATCAGCATTACGCAGGACACAGGTTTACTGAATAAAATTACGCAGGCGGACAGCTTTCAGGCGCTTTTGCGTGCGCTGTACCGGTGGGCCGGAGAACGGGCCTGATACAGGAGGAAAGACTTATGGGGAAACTTGGAATTATTATTATAATTATGTTTGCGCTTCAGGCAGTATTAAGCAGTATCCAGATGCGCCATTTTTCAAAGGAATTTATCCGGCTGCGCAGGCAGGGCAAAGTAGCCTGCGGCAGACAGGCCGGCGGATTCCATGCGGGGGCTGTGGTGATGTTTCTGATCGGGGACGACGGCATCATCAGGGAAGGAAGGATGCTTATGGGCGTGACCTGTTTCGCCAGAGTACGGCCTCTGAAGGGGTTTGAAGGCAGACATATCGGGCAGCTGACAGAAAGCGACCTGCCTGAGCGTGGCAAAAATCTGCGCAAAGCGATTCTGGACGCACGCAATACTTATAACAAATTTATGGCTGGTGAGGATATTCCGCAGCCGCCTTCACCGTTCCAGCGGGTAGGACGTACGCTTGCGGGCTTTGGAAAAACGGCGGTGTAAGGTATGGAATAAAAACATCCCTTTGTCCCGCACCGGCCGCAGGCGTCTGCCAGCAGACCGGATACAGGACAAAGATCACGGGAAAAGAGAAAGAAAGGTGAAAATATATGGATTTTATCGTAAAATTAGCCTCTGGCTTTATGAATTTATTTACGCTGGGCGGCGAACAGTTTATGAGCTGGGTCAGTGGAATTATTCCTACGATACTGATGCTGCTGGTACTGATGAACGCCATTATCGCCCTGGCCGGGGAACAGGCAGTGGCAAAACTGGCCCATGTATGTACGGGAAATCCGGTACTGCGGTATATGATTCTGCCATTTGTCAGCGCATTTATGCTTGGTAATCCGATGGCGCTGTCTATCGGTAAATTTATGCCTGAATATTATAAACCGAGTTTTTACGCTTCTGTTACTTATCACTGTCACACGAATAATGGTATTTTTCCACATATCAACGCTTCAGAACTGTTTATCTGGCTGGGCATTGCCAACGGCATTACCGCACTGGGACTGGATACGACGCCGCTGGCAGTCCGTTATCTGCTGGTAGGTCTGATCGCAAACTTTATTTCCGGATGGGCGACAGATTTCACTACAAAAATGGTAGAAAAACAGCAGGGCGTTACGCTGAACCGTGAATACAGGATCGCAGGTAAATAAGGAGGAGAGAGAAATGGCAGAATATCGTTCTATCCGTGTGGAAAGAGGTCCGGGCGGATTCGGAGGACCGCTGGTAATCACCCCGACGGAACAGAGAAATAAAGTAATGTATATTACAGGCGGCGGCGCAGAGCCGGAATGTCTGCAAAAAATAGTGGAGCTGACAGGGCTTGTGCCGGTAAACGGGTTTAAGACCAATTGTCCGGAAGAAGAGCTGGCGCTGGTTATTATTGACTGCGGCGGTACATTGCGCTGCGGGATCTATCCGAAAAAAGGCATACCGACCATCAATGTCATGCCGGTGGGAAAATCCGGTCCGATGGCCCAGTTTATTACAGAAAGTATATATGTTTCAGCGGTAACGTCCGCCCAGGTATCACTGGCGGATGGTTCCCAGCCTGCGTCGGGCAGTTACGGGCAGGCGTCAGAGAATCAAAAGCCTGCGGACGACGGGGCGAAGTTTACAGCGGATATGAAAGTATCCGAAACGCTTGCGAAACAGGAAAACAAGTCTCTGATTACAAAGATCGGTCTTGGAGCGGGTAAAGTGGTCAATACCTTTTACCAGGCGGCCAGGGATGCGATCCAGACCTGTATCACGACGCTGCTGCCATTTATGGCGTTTGTATCCATGCTCATTGGTATAATTAATGGTTCCGGATTTGGCGACGCCTTTGCTTCGGTACTGACGCCGCTGGCAGGTAATATTTTCGGACTGACAGTGCTTGGTATCATCTGTTCCATTCCTGGTCTGTCTGCGCTGCTTGGGCCGGGAGCGGTTATCGCCCAGATAGTAGGTACTCTGATCGGCGCTGAGATTGGTAAAGGAAATGTGGCTCCGCAGCTGGCGCTTCCGGCGCTGTTCGCCATCAACTGCCAGGGCGCCTGTGACTTTATTCCGGTAGGTCTGGGTCTGGCAGAAGCAGAAACAGAAACGATTGAGGTAGGTGTGGTATCTGTCATGTATTCCCGTTTCTTTACAGGATGGCTGCGTGTACTGATCGCATATCTGGCAAGTTTTGGACTGTATGCCGCATAAAATACGGCTCTCTGAGAGCCTGTAGGGAGGGCTGCCGCCAGGCAGCCCCGGTGAAAGGAGGATCATCCAATGAAAGTAATTTATGAAAACAGGGTAAAAGCTCTGGGAAGCTGTGTCAGTGAGTTTCAGAGTGAAAAAATGTTTATTATTTTTGGAGACAACGCACCGGAGGAACTGCGGGATTACTGTTATTCCGTAGATGTAAATCCGGTGCAGGGTACTATCAGCGCCGGACAGACGCTTAAAATCGGTGACAGCTCTTACAAAATCACAGCTGTAGGGCATGAGGCTCCGGTGACACTGGCGGGACTGGGACACTGTACTATTAATTTCAGCGGACAGACAACCGTGGATCTGGCAGGAACAATTTACGTAGAAGATAAACCGATGCCTGTCATTGAAGTAGGTACACAGATTCAGATTGTAGAAGAATAAACATATGAAAATGATATAAAATAATACAGTCGTATTTCCGGAAAAAGTGGTTTTATTAAAATAATCAGGAGGAAAAGATATGGCCATAAAATTAAATTATAAAAATGCGGGAATCAGGGAAAAGGAACTGGATTATATCCGCCCGCTGGCAGAGGCAGCCTGCCGCCAGCTGACAGAGCGTACAGGCGCAGGCAGCGAAATGCTGGGCTGGCATGATCTGCCGGATACTTACGACAGGGAAGAATTTGCCCGCATTAAAGAAGCGGCAAAGCGTATCTGCCAGCAGAGCGAGGTACTGGTGGCAATCGGTATCGGCGGCAGTTATCTGGGAGCCCGTGCCGGACTGGAATTTATCAAAGGACCGTTTGGCAATCAGCTGGGACAGAAAGACAGTGTGGAAGTTTATTTTGCGGGGAGCAATATCAGTTCAGATTATATACAGAATATTCTGGATATAATTGGAGACCGGGATTTTTCTGTCAACGTTATTTCCAAATCCGGCACAACCACAGAGCCTGCGGTAGCGTTCCGTATTTTTAAAGAAAAGCTGGAGCAGAAATATGGAAAAGAAGGGGCAAAGTCCAGAATATATGCCACCACAGACGCACACAAAGGAGCGCTTCGTGGACTGGCGGAAAAAGAAGGATATGAGACGTTCGTAGTACCGGATAATATTGGCGGCCGTTTCTCCTGTCTGAGTGCGGTGGGCCTGCTTCCTATGGCTGCCGGCGGCATGGATATTGACCAGGTGATGAAAGGATGTGCCGATGCGATGGAGGCATACCGGAATCCGGATTTTATGAGCAACGATGCGATGCTGTACGCTGCCCTGCGTTTTCTGATGCTGATGAAGGGTAAGAGCGTGGAAATACTGGCAAGCTACGAACCTTCCCTGACCATGTTTGGCGAATGGTACAAACAGCTGATGGCAGAATCCGAAGGAAAGGAAAACAAAGGACTGTTTCCGGTGTCAGCGAATTTTACAACGGATCTGCATTCCATCGGGCAGTTTATCCAGGACGGCACAAGGATTATGTTTGAAACAGTTCTCTGGGTGCAGAATGCCAGACAGGAACTGAAAGTGCCTCATGATCCGGCGAATGTGGACGGACTGAACTTTGCGTCCGGCATATCCATGCAGGAAATGAATGAGAAAGCCATGAAAGGTACATTGCTGGCACATGTGGACGGCGGCGTGCCAAACCTGATTATTTCCATTGACAGACTGAATGATTATACGTTTGGCCAGCTCGTATATTTCTTCTGGAAGAGCCTTGCTGTATCCGGTTATATGATCGGCGTGAATCCGTTTGACCAGCCGGGTGTGGAAGCATACAAGAAAAACATGTTTGCGCTGCTGGGCAAGCCGGGATTTGAAGAGGCAAAAGGAGCGCTGGAAGAGCGGTTAAAAGCGCTGGCTGATTAAGAATTTTCTGTTTCAGAATCACAACAATAGAAAAAAGCGTCTGTATCCGGCTGAAGATAGTTTTAGCTTATATCCTCTCCTGCCATTAAGGCAACTATACAGTTAATATCAGTCGGTGCGGGCACTTTTTTCTGTTGTTGTGATTTTGTTGCGGTTACCGGATGTGAAAACAGCTTCACCGGGAATCTGAAGTAATGGCCGGCACAATGATTCCGTCAGGAATCAGAACGTAATGAAAACGGTGCCTGCAGAAATTTGCCGGGACGGGCCGGCGGGGCTTTACAGGATATCCGGGATATCGTAAAATAGACAACGGATCTGATCCGCAGGTCAGAGCGTATTCTGGAAATTTGTCTGCTGGTGTGTCTGATAGGGCGGATATTTCAGATGTGTTCTGGGAATGAATCTGGAGGTAATTATGAAAAAAGGTGCAATTTTTGATATGGATGGTCTGCTGTTTGATACAGAGCGGCTGTATAAGGAGAGCTGGGAATATATGGCGGAAAGATTTGGACAGATACCGGATCCGGCGTTTCCTCCGGCAGTGGCAGGTACCAGCGGGGATCATATGGTAGAAGTAGTCCATAAGTATTATCCGGATATTGACGCACAGCGGTTTATTGCCCGTGTGACAGAACGGGTGGCGGAACTGGTAGCCATACAGGTGCCGGAAAAACCGGGTATGCGGGAAATACTGGAATATTTTCACCAGAATGGCGTCAGAATGGCGGTGGCCAGCAGCAGCAGGGAAGCGATTGTCCGCAATAATCTGCGTCAGACCGGCGTGGAACATTATTTTGATGCGGTGGTCAGTGGAAATGAAGTGGAACACAGCAAACCGGCGCCGGATATCTTCCTGCTGGCAGCGGAACAGATCGGCTGTCAGGCGGAGGACTGTTATGTATTTGAAGACGGAATCAACGGCGCAAGGGCCGGAGTGGCAGCGGGCTGTACCACGGTAATGGTGCCGGATCAGGTGCCGCCTACGGAAGACCTGCTGGCGGACTGTGCTCGGATTTGCGACAGTCTGCATGAGGTACTGCGGCTGGTCAGGGATGGTGAAATATAGTTCTGTCCCAAAAGAGAGCGTTTCCGGAAAAGAAGGACAGACTGTCCCGGATCACAGACAGTCTGTCTTTCTGCTCCGGGAGGATCGCCATGCGGCGGAAGGGAAAATGCTGCCAGAGGCAGCCCGCCGCAGGCGGAGTATCCGGCGAAGCCGGATACTTTTTTACTTTATATGCGCAATTTCATGTAAAATAAAAGAGCATCCGGCAAAGCTGGATGCTCTGATAAAAAAGCGATAGACGGGGCTCGAACCCGCGGTCTCGACCTTGGCAAGGTCGCGCGT
>CANRTU010000036.1 GCA_947642745.1 uncultured Eubacterium sp. | reverse complement strand
ACGCGCCCGTACCCTGCTTGGTATTTTTTGTATAATTCATTCAATATTTAATTAATTTAGCCCGCCTGTCCCCGGTTTGTTTTTTTTTTGGGGGCCCCCCCCCCCCCCCCCGGGTATGCCTCATTCATCCGGAGTAAATTCTCCATATGATGCCCTTCAGGGTACAAATGCAAAGTATATCATGCCCTTCAGGGTATATCTGACAGAAAACATTTTTCAAACACGCTCTGGCACTACAGCGAATCATACTGGATCATTCATGGAGATCTTTCCATGGAGATCTTTCCATGGACCAGCTGGCATTTCAGACCCCCGGGGACAGGCTGCCCTCCCCCGGCATCGCTACTTACCGGCTGTCCAGTTGCCGGTTACCAGCAGACTAACCTCTTTTTCACTAAATAAATTAAGTCTGTGAAGCGCCCTGGTGCAGGCCACATACAGCAGGTTTTTATCATCTTCACTATGGTAATTCTGATGATCCGCGTCGCAGATTAAAACGGCGTCAAATTCCAGTCCCCTGGACATATATACCGGTATTATAAATACTCCCTGTAAATCTGATGTGCTGCCGTCGCTGATTAGCTGAATATCCAGTCTGTGTTTTATTTTCTCATATAAGCGCATGGAATTGCTTTGCGTTTTACAAATTAAACATATGGACTGAAATCCTTTTTCCTGACACAAATTTACCTCTTTTACAATTTTATCCATATAGTCTTTCGGGCCGTCCGCTGTAAATACTTCCGGGCTGTCCCCTTTCCGGTTAAAGCTATTGATTTTTGGACTATGGTCAATAAACTTTAAACTAAAATTTAATATCTCATTTGTGCAGCGGAAACTTTTATTTAATGTGATAAGCGATGAGTTTTTCTTTTCCAGTATTTTCTGTATCTGGTCATAGAGCGAGAGATCCTCTTTCTTTGCCAGCGTCTGGTTCATATCTCCTAAAACGGTAAATTTAGCGTTTGGAAATAACAATCTGAAAATCTCATACTGGAGCGGATAATAATCCTGGGCTTCGTCAATCACAACCTGTCTGATATTTCTGTATTCAGTGCTTCCGTATATTTTCAGATATAAATAAACCATAGCTATTGCGTCGTCATAGTGCAGATAGTCTGTTTTCAGATTTTCTTTTGTGTTCCTCCAGATTTTCCTGATATTTTCCGGCGGCATTTCATCCTGCAGCAGGCTGTAAAAATAGTCCTCATTATCAAATAAAATCCGGTACAGTCCAGACACATCCGGCTTTACAAATTTGCGGATTTCCTGTTTTACTGATTCTCTTTCCGCTTTCTGCCCACGCCTTTTTCCTGTACCAAATATTAATTCTAAAATATACTCTTCTAACTGCTTCGTTTTTGTACCTAACGGCGTTCCGGCTCTTTCTAAGACCTTCTCTTTTAAAATTTCACTGCTTACAATATAGTTTCCCTCATAGTAAACATCCTCAAATCTGATCCATCTCTCCGGGATGTCGCAAAGAAAACGGTTTAACATTTCCAGGAAAAGCCCGGATGTCTTAAATTCGATACTATTTTTCAATATTTTCATGTGCTCTTGATGTGCTATTACTTTTTCCAGAAAATCATTTCTGGACTGAATTTTCCTTTCTTTTAATATTCCATGAAGGATATCTTCAAATACCACTGAAACAACATTATCTTCCCCCAGTTCGGGTAATACATTGGAAATATACTGTTCAAAGACAGTATCCGGTGATATAATCATGATATTATTTGCGGACAGTTTTGTCTGTAGTCCCTGATACATAAGATATGCGGCCCGGTGAAGCGCAATGGACGTTTTCCCGCTTCCCGCCACTCCCTGGACCATTAACAGGTCATTCTCCATATCCCGGATAACAACGTCCTGCTCCTGCTGTATCGTTTCAACGATTGCTTTCATTTTCGCATTCGTATTTTTTGACAACAGATTTCTTAAAAATTCGTCCACAATCTGTACATCCGAATCAAAAAAATATTCCAGCGTTCCATTGTGTATCTCATACTGGCGCTTTAATCCAAGCTCTCCTGTCACCCGTCCACACGGCGCCTCGTAATATGCTTCTCCTTTCATAAAACGGTAAAAAACACTGGCAACCAGAGACCTCCAGTCATAAACATACATTTCCTGATAACTGTTTTTCTTTAATGAAGAACGTCCGATATATATTTTTTCAGCTTCCTCCTCATCTTCAAATTTAAAATCAATCCGGGCAAAATAAGGCGATTTTATCATATTTTGCAGCAATAGTATCTTATGTTCCTCTTCTTCATAATCAATAATTTTATCTGTTACAGGGTTCATATACTGACTTAATTCAACAAGCGCCTCAAATCCGTCCGAAGTATACAGACTCGCAATTCCATGTACTGTATTTTCCCGTATTTCTTTTTTGGCTTCCAGAATTTCAGATTTCTTTTTTTCCGCATTATCTGACGCCTGTTTTAACTGCTCCCCGGCTATAGATAACGTCTGTTTTAATCTTTCTTCCTCGTAGAGCTTTTCCGATTGATTATTCTCCATGAATCATACCCTCAGTAGACAAAGGGACACACGCCCCGGGTAGCGTCTTTTGGTGGCTGGCGGCGTTAACGTCAATCGGCGTACGTCCGGTACGCCTCATTCCGTTGCCTTGCCAGCCGCCAAAAGACGCTACCCGGGGTCCGAAGGAGTTTTGCGCCTCAGATTTTTGATTCTGCAAGGCGCTGGAACGAAGCGTACTGGACGTACGCTGAGCGACAGTAACGTGGCAGAATCAAAAATCCGGGGTGCAAAACCGTATGTCCCTTTGTCCACTGAGGGTATACCTCCCTGAAAACAAAATATTTCACTGAAATCACTGCCTGGCCAGTTTAACACACATCAGCCCGCACAAACAGCCTTGTATTCATGAAATATATATGATAATATTAAGCTGGAAGAAAAACATGTTGCTGTGGCTATGTTTTTGTTTACCGGCTGTCATATACTTCCTTTCCCATTTCCCCAGATATAATCGGACGCTGCATATTCACCACCATTTCTTATAGAAATATTTTTTTATTATCCGCATCCCCCGGAACGTGTTTCAAAAATAAGCGCTCATTATAAATTTTTTTCTTTTACAATTGACCCCATGCAGGCATCATGCGTTCCACAAAAGTTTACATAGCCGCAAAAGATCATTCAGCGTCTAAATACAATAACCTGCTTTTCATGGATAAAAGGTCAGATCCGGATATGCTTTCTGATAAGATTGCTTCGATGATTGAAGTTAATTTGAAATGATAATGCTGCATATTGGCTAAAAAGGCATACCAGAAAAATAAAAAATGGTATGTACTGTCATTGTTTATGCGTTTCGTTCAGTTTTATTTTTTGCACGGATGAGCGTGGATTTTGAAATCCCGGTCAGTTCCGTTACCTGTCTGTAGGAATGGCCCTGACTGTGTGCTTTTATCCCGGTCAGTGCGTCCGTGTATCTTTCCTCTGCCCCGTTCTTTTTAACAGCCTTTCCTGCACCTGCGGGCTGTTTCCATCCCTGGCCCGCATCCGGGCTGACACCCTGCGGTATCCGTAAACCATAAAAATCTCCCTTACTTATGAAACCAGGTTATGATACTTGTAACATATACGCTGTATTTTTAAACTAAATTTTGATACACTATTGACAAAAGTGTATCATTTTGGTATTTTATAGGTAAAGGAGGAATGAAAAATGAAGTATTTTGAGAAAGGAGCATAAAAGTTGTCGAATGTTGAAAAAAATGATCATCCAGAAGATATTATAAGGCGCATGAAAGAAACGATTCAAAAAGGAAAATTTGGTGTTGATTATACTATTTGCAAAAGAAAAAAAAACGAATACCAGAAACACGAGTATAATATAAATGATGATAAAATCATTGAAATAATGATGGATTTAGAACCGAAAGATTTTATAAAAAAGGAAAAAAGTAATAATTTAATGCATCCAGAAGATATTATATATGTATTCAAAAAGAGTGTCATATTGATGCCGAAATGGATAGAAGATGCGGAATACCGTAATGTAATGATATATATCAAAATTACCTGGCCGGATGAACAAAATTTCATGTTTATCATTTCTTTTCATCAGGATAATATTTGAAATAAAGAATTGTAGCCGCTCTGTCATTCCATATGACAGAGTGGTAAGCGCATTATACATATTTCTGTTTTTATAAACTATATTCGACATATTACATAATACTAATGAAGTACAATTCAACGAAATCACATTTTAAGGAGGGGAAAACATGGCAGAAAGGAGTGGACAGCAACAGGTTCTTTGCTGGAATTGCAGGACGAGGACAGAATATACAATTAAACGCCGGAAAAGTGTACGTGTAATTAAAGGTACTGAATATACCTGTAATGAACAGTATGCTGTATGCAATACCTGTGGCGAAGAAGTTATGGTTCCAGGATTAAGCGATGCGAATGAACATGATCTTGATAACTTGTACCGCAGAAATAATGGACTGATTACCATTGATGATATCTATACAATTTTAAAAAAATATAATATTGAAAAGCGCCCATTATCTAACCTTCTTGGATTCGGAGAGTTGACAATTACAAGGTATCTGGATGGACAGCTTCCTTCCAGAAGATATTCTGATTTGTTATTGATGGTTTTAAATGATGATAATGCTATGCGGGAAATTCTGTATAAAAACAAATGTAATATAACAGAAAAAGCATTTCATAAATCTATGAAAGCGATTATAGAAAGGGAGCATTTCCTGGATGATAAAACAAAAATCGAATTGATTTCAATGTATGTAATCAAATCCTCGTATGAAGTTACAAACCTTTCGCTGCAGAAATTACTATATTATATAAAAGTATTTGGTTTTATATTGCTGAAAAAAGATGTTTTAAATGAATCTTGTGAAGCATGGGTTCATGGGCCTGTGTTTCCTACTGTGTATGAAAAGTATAAAAAATCCGGCCGTGAAGTAATATCAAATGAAGAATTGGATATCTGTTTTGAAAATCTTTTATCCAGTGAAGAAATGAGCATGATTGATTATGTATTAAAGAACTTCGGAATCTATAATGGCAGCATATTGAGAGAATTTACACATAAAGAACAGCCATGGAAAAATGCAAGACATGGATTAAATGAAGCAGACAGATGTAGAAATATAATCCATGATGAAGATATCCAGAATTATTTTTATTTGATGGATAAGAAGTATGGGCTACATGAAAAAAATGGTATTGATCAGTATATTAAATCTTTAAATGTAATATAACCAAACAAATTGACTTATTACATTTGGGGAAATTTTATATAGATTAATATCCATATACTCTATCATCACAAAAAAATATATATTATTTTTCCTAAAAGGGGCTGTCGGTTAATAGATAGTCATGAACAGGGAGGCGTCTGACTCACCGGGTCACATGCCTCCCTGTAATTATCCCTATAAAAAGAGAAAAAGATGGCTAACCATAACCATCTTTCCTCCGCTACATGTTATAATGCAACTATACATAAACATAATTATTATAACCAATTTTTTGAATTAGGACAACAGAATTTTAACTTCAGAATTTATGAACTGAATATGCCAGAAAACCCGCAACTACGACAGAGAGATGGAGTCACTCCACATACCTGGCATGCCTTTTATTGACAACGACTTCAAAATCTGAGTAGACATCTCTGGTATCGACCAATATTACCGAACAGTTACATTTCTATGCTTACACGACAGCAAAGCGTCAATATGCGTCAGGCTCATGCCCCTTTACCGGAACAACAGGCAGCACACTTAAATATGGTGGAAGTTTGATAAAAAATGTACGTGTTGTAGGATATGGCAATGTAACATCATTTAGCACGTTGTTTGACACTTTTAGCCCAGTTGCATATTCACGAAACATTTATTACAATTATAAGTAGGAGTACATCACATGAACAGGCATTTCCCAAATAGAGCAATGCGTACAGCATGTGTGGCAGCATTGTTTATGGTCCTGCTGTACAGTGCTTTCCGGCAGAACGGAAACCAGCCCGCAAGGCCCAATCAGTCTGCTCTTTTGTTCCGCTATTCAGAGAAAACAGACAGCACCAATGTAATACCGTTGAAACTTGATAACGGCGTTCTCTATGAATATCATTCGGACACCCATACATGGTCGGCCATGAGATTGGACGGGATGGCCGCGCAGGTATTTTCCGGTGAACGGCTTTGTGTGCTGATGAAGGACGGAAGCCTTTTTTATGATGGGCAGGATCTTCCGCCTGATGAAGACAATCTTCCACTCACAGCAGGCTATAGCAGATATATGGCTGGAAAAGCGCTGGAATATAACAAAACGGAGCCGTTTCTTGGCGTTAACGGGAACCTGGAGTATCTGGATTTTATGGCGCTGCTCCAATCCAGGGAACTGCTGTGTGAAGAAGAGGATGATTTCAAGCGTGTTTCCCTGCCCGGGGAAACACCGGCAGCACTGTCGGGTGGTTATGTGCTGACGGAGGGCGGGAACGTTTACTACATGCATGACGGGATAGAAAACGTGTATAACGGCGGCGATATTGTTGCTATCAGCTCATCCGAAACCGCGGCACGGTGTGCAGGGTTGAAAGAAAACGGCGAAGCGGTGTTATGGTGGATGGATATCGAAGCTCCCGACGTATCAGAGTGGAAAAATCTGGCGGCAGTGCGCCATGGGTTTAATTTTGTTGCAGGGTTAAGGAGAGACGGAAGGATAGACTACGTGGACAATGGCGGACAATCTACGGCTGCAATTCAGGAGGCTCTTGGCAGATGGCCGGATGTGGCAGACCTGATGGTTGCCGGTCAATCGATTGTGGGAGTAACCGAAGATGGGGATTGTCTGTTTCTGGATGTGAATGGTTATCAGTAAAGGCCTGAATTATGTCAGTACAGGAATTGACAGTGCCATTTTTGGGGCACCTGGATTAGCCTGTATACTTATGTTTTTATAACTTATCAGTACCATGAAAGCAGGGAATCAGAAATGGTTTCCTGCTTTTAAAACAATGGGGCGGGCATTAAAACTTCAGCAAAAAATCATCCTGCCTGGAAAAACGGGGGGGAGAAAATATATATGGATCATTTGTTGGCGCTGGCGCTGTTGTTTTTGGGAATTTTAATGCTATGCAAGCCAGAGATGCTATGGGGAACGATATCAAACAGGCTGACGTGATGCCTGGGAACAAACCCGGCAGAAAATCCTATGGCTATCTGTGCCCTGGTCCCACAACACAACCAGGGGATATGCAAAGGGCTGCCGCTAAAGCAGGAGGTGAGGATAAACCTCCAGATGACACATATAGCCATATGCATGAAGCCGGCCTATTCATACTGGTTTCATCAAGGGCACTGGCCAAAGGAGCGTATCCTCTCCCTGTATTATACCAGGAACCAGGCAGAAGAACTGTTTCGCATCGGAAAAGGTGGAGGGAAGGGAGACTATGAAAAAAAGTCTGTAAATGCAGATCTTCTATGATAATAACGGCTGAAAGGCTTTAAAATAAGCTTTTCGCCCTTGCTTTATATATAGCAGTCGCAGACGGGTATGTCAGGAGCAGCCGGCATCAGCCAGCCGTCTTCTGACAGCTTTTTATTCATTCTGGCAGACGCCCTTCATACATGTTCCCCAGTTCTCCATACACCTGCGCCCAGTTGCGGATTGGCATCGTCCATTTTTTTGCGGCCCCAAAAGTTGCCAGGTACGAGGCTTTCAACAGGGCTGTATCACTGGGGAATACGTTCCTCCGGCGGCTGGGTTTATCCTTCCGGATAACAATAACTTTTAATATTCAGGCAACAATGCTCTGTTATAAATATCCACCTGAGTAAAAAGAAGTCTTTGCATGGGGCAGTTTTTCTCTTAAGATGCAGATATGAAAACACCCTCATGCAAAAACAACCTATAGTAATTTCAGATTACAGGAACTGATCCCGGAATTCAATAACAACAGGACAGTCAGGAAACGTTAACGCAGTCATAAACAATCATACGGATCTGCCTGCCTGTTTATCATATTTCGCACTCTGTTCCTTATCATTCACTATCCGGATGAAAATATGTATTTACAAACGGCCCGGATACCGGATTTCCTTTCGCTTTTACTTCTGCTCCTGTTTTCACTTCCACCACTTCCCTTAGACGGAAGGAATACATAAGCTTTTCCTTCACCCGCTTTCCGGTGGCCTTTTCCAGCGCTTCCCCGTACAGATTCAGCTGGATGGCGTAGCGCTCCAGCAGCTGTCCCGCTTCTTTTACAAAGTCTGTTTTATAGTCCAGGATCACAATTTCCTCTCCTTCTTCCCAGTAAGCATCCACGATTCCCTGGATGAGCACCAGTTCCCCGCTGGTTCCCCCGAAAATATCAGACGCACGGATGCCCATGACAAAGGGCTGCTCTTTGTGCAGGGCGCCTGCTTTCTGCGCCTCTGCCATCCGGACTGCCAGAGGACTGTCCAGAAACTGCCGGATCATGCGCAGATTTAACAGCTGCTTCATTTCCGGTGTTATATGCCCCTGTACCAGCATATCTTCTGTCAGCTGACGCAGATCCGCCAGGGGATCGCCGCTTTCATGCATCTGTACAAAGTCCAGTTCTTCCAGCACTTTATGAACCGCACTGCCCCGCAGCGCCCCCCGGTTTTCTGTCTCCTCTTCTTTGCGCATAAATGCGGGCAGCAAAAGCTCCGGCTCTTCCACGAACTGTTCCTGCGCAAACATTTCCTCCGCCGGCAGCTCTGCGGTTTCCGGCACTTTGTTACGGTGTTTTAATTCCGATACAGAGATCTTTGTCTTTAATACCGTGTCTGCCTCAAACGGATATTTCCAGGAAAGCTTCTGGTCTATCTGTTCATAAACTTCCCGCACTGCGGTCTGATACAGCGTCCGCATCCTGGATGCGTCCAGCCTGGATACTGCCGCTTCCGCCGCTTCCAGAAGCTTCAGTTCCTTACAATGGTATATGCGGATCTGAAACAGCATCCGGCTGCCGGCTGCCGCAGGCAGCACCCAGTCCAGATAGCAGGAGGCCTGGCTTCTGGAAACATAATCCATGGGCGCATCGTCCGCCAGGGTGCGTATCTGCCCGGTGTCCGGCTCTTTTTTCACAGTTGCTGTCATAATCAGCTTTTCCTTCGCCCTGGTCAGCGCCACATACAACACCCGCAGCTCCTCGCCCTGGTTTTCCATGCCTGTCTGGTTTTCCAGTACCTTTTTGATAAATCCGGGCTTACGGATTCTGTGGTCCGCATCAATAAAATCCAGGCCAATGCCATACTCCGGATGCAGAATCATCCGGCTGCGTGTATCCTGCCTGTTAAACTGTTTTCCCATACCGCAGACAAATACAATGGGAAATTCCAGACCTTTGCTCTTATGTATGCTCATAATCCGCACCACGTCCTCATTTTCAGACGTAATATCAGCTTCCCCAAAATCCACCTCATATTTTTTCAGCTTTTCGATATAACGGATGAAATGAAACAGTCCTTTATAGCTGGTTTTTTCATAGGCAATGGCTTTTTCCAGCAGCATATCCACATTTGCCCGCCGTCTGGCGCCTGCCGGCATAGCCTGTATATAAGCCCCGTATCCGGTTTCCCTCAAAACAGTCTGAATCAGCTTGTGTACCGGGGTAAAAGCCGTAAGGCCCCGCAGCCTGTCATACATCCGCAGAAATCCTGCCGCCTTTTCCCGCAGCGCCTCCTGTGAGCCGTACTGTGCGTAGTCCACAAGCGCCAGGTAATAAAAATGCTCTTTGCTCTCTGTCCGGATCTGTGCCAGCTGCTCTCCGTCAAAGCCGCCCACCGGAGAGGTAAGCGTCGCCGCAAGGGGAATATCCTGCAGCGGATTGTCCAGTATGGAGAGCAGACTTAAAATCGTCTGGATCTCAATAGTGCCAAAGTAACCGGTTCTGGAAGCCGTGTGCGCCGGAATACCCGCCTCCGCCAGCACCCTGGAAAACGTATCCGCCCAGCCGCTGATACTGCGCAGCAGAATCACGATATCCTTAAACCGGACCGGCCGCAGCCGGCCGCTTTCTGAATCTGTCACCAGGCCGTTTTCCAGCAGCTGTTTGATCCTTACGGCGGTCATCCCTGCTTCCGCTTCCCTTTGATCGTGTATGCCGGCCCCTTCCAGCTCTTTGGGCTCCGCAGGCGCCAGCAGCAGTTCGCTCTGAAACACATCCGGCTGTTTCGCCGCCTCATACCAGGACGCTCCGGCATAAAGCGCCGCCTGTTTATCATATTCCACATTTCCCAGGTCTTCGTGCATGATCTGGTAAAAAATCCGGTTTACGCTCTCCACCACTTCCTTTCTGCTGCGGAAATTCTGGTGCAGGTCAATTTTCTGGCAGCAGGAGTCTGTGGACGTATAAGTTTTGTATTTTTCTATAAACAGCTCCGGCCTGGCCAGCCGGAAACGGTAAATACTCTGCTTGACATCTCCCACCATAAAGATATTGTTATGTCCCGCTTCCTCCCTGGAAACAGCCCGCAGAATCGTTTCCTGGACATAATTGCTGTCCTGGTATTCGTCGATCATGATTTCCTCAAACTGTTCCCGTAGTTCCCTGGCTGCCGCCGTCGTCTCTTTTGTCTCACTGTCAATTAAGATTCTTAAAGCAAAATGCTCTATATCAGAAAAATCCAGCAGGTTTTTCTCTTCTTTCCCGGCCTGGTAAGCCTTTGCGAAGGAAGCCGCCAGCTCCGCCAGCGCTTCGATATCCGGCAGGATCTTTAATAAATCCGCAAAAATGTCTTCTTTTGCCTGATAAAAATAAGAAGCCTTTAGTTTTGAGAGCGTATCTTTCATGATTTTGCGCAGGTTTTTCACCTGCTCCTGCTTCTGCACGCTGCCCTCATATTTGCGGTTTACGCCCAGTTTCCGGAAACTTAACGCACCCAGCGACGCTGCGTAATCGTCGTAGCTGCCGCACCGCAGCAGACCTTCCAGCAGACGGATATCATCACTGACCGCTTCCAGATACATTCCGGGGCCGTCCGCATCTGCGCACAGGGCCGCCGCATATTCCATCTGCCGCTTCAGATCCAGGATCATATTGTGCATATACCGCAAAAGCTCTTCCATCCAGGGCTGCGTATCCATCTGGCCCGCATGTTCCATCCGGTAAAATTCCGGCAGGGAAGAAAGCCATTCTTCCGGCCAGGGATAGCTCTGGGAATAGTCATACAGCCGCATCATAAAATCCACCAGGGCGGCGTCGCTTCTGGCTGTCACATACCGGTCCGCCAGGCGGATAAAGCCTTCCTGCTTTTCTTTGTAATGACGCTCCATTACCTCCTGCGCCACATCCGCCCGCAGCAGCTGCAGTTCTCCGGGGTCTCCGATCCGGAAGGAGGGCTCCAGGTCAATCAGCTGGAAATAATTGCGCACCACATACAGGCAGAAACTGTCAATGGTTGTGATCTGGGCATGGTGTACCAGCGTATACTGGCGCTGCAGATTCCGGTTGTCCGGCTCCGCCTCCATTCTTTGTTCGATGGCAAGGCCCACCCTTTCCCGCATTTCCGCCGCCGCAGCTTTCGTAAAAGTCACAATCAGCATCCGGTCAATATCAACCGGATGTGTCTCATCCAGCACTTTTTTCACAATACGCTCCACCAGTACCGCTGTCTTGCCGGAACCTGCCGCAGCGGACACCAGAATATTACGGTCTCTTAATTCTATTACCTGTTTTTGTTCTTCTGTCCATGTTACTCCCATACGTCTTTACCTGTTTCCTTTTATAAATTTTACGTCCGTTACAGCTGGCCTGCTCTTCCCGCATGATACAAGAGGCGGTCCGGGTGATGTAAAGTTTTTTACGTCCATTACAGCTGGCCGGCTCTTCCTGCTGCCATACCTGAGACGGACTGACGGCTTCCCCTGTACCGGCCGGCCGTACATACCAAGCCTGTCTGAAAACGCTTTCCGTAAGCTGTGCCCTAAAGGGCATGTTATACCCCAAAGGGCATGTTATACCCCAAAGGGCATGATTTATCCCAAAGGGCATGATTTACTCCAAAGGGCATGTTATACCCTGAAGGGTCCGCATCGTACCCTTTGGGTATAGCGGGTTATGTAACCTGAATCCCGTGTAAATATCACATGAATCAGGGAATGCGGATGGCGGAAATAATTTTAACATTCCCCGCCAGTTTTATCTGATATTCATTCATTTTAAATAATTTGTCTGCTTTTTTCATCTTCCCGCCGGATACTATTATTTTTTTCCTGTCACCAGTATATTTTCCGTATCCAGGTATATATCACATACCATTCCGGTTTTGGCAGTTTCACCTTTTTACCCATCTATATCCCGCCATTTTCTTTTAATATAATCCTGATACGATTTTACGGGATACGTCAGGCTCTAACCAGAATATTCACTGTCCGGGCTGACCGGACTTCTGTCAGAAATATTTTTATAACATAAACCCCTGAACGTTTCTTCCTTTTCTTCCGGCAGCGGTACCTTAATACCTTATTCCAGCAGCTGCTTCATCTGCTCCATAATCTCCTCCGCAGAATCAAATCTTTCCAGCCTGCGGTATTCATAACCGTCTATGCGTTCATCAAAACCGCATACGCTTCTGTATGGACAGTACCCGCAGGGAGTGGCGTCTCCCAGTTCATAAGGACTGACTCCGATCTCTCCCTGCATCATCCGGGTGCCAAGTTCTTTGATTTTGCGGCCCACATATTCCGAAAGCGTGCCAAACTGCTCTACAGAAGCGGCTTTGGACGTTTTGCGCAGCGTCCCGTCTTTATTTTCTGTTACCGGCAGAATACTGGAGGACGACTGCATGTCATGATCCATCTCCCGGTAAACCCGCGGATCGGAATTGACATATCCGTCCAGTTTTAATTTTGCAAATATCCGCTCCCGGATTTCCTCTTCTGAGAGCTCCTCATCGGTATCCAGCAGCGGATCATCCATATGGTAATAAAAAATACCCGCCGGTTTCAGCTCTTTTCCCGGATATTTTTTGCGCAGCAGCTCCATGGACGCATTCAGATATACGACCAGCTGCAGCTGCAGACCGTGATAAACGTTTAACAGCGAAAAGCTGGTATTCCCTGATTTATAGTCAATGACCCGGACATAGACTTCCCGTTCCCGCTCCCAGACGTCCATCCGGTCGATGCGGCCCCGCAACCGCATTTTTTCCTCGTCTCCCAGGGAAAAGCGGACTGACTCCAGATCGCTGACAGACTGGAACGACACTTCGTAATGCTCCGGCACAAAGCTTCCGCTGCGGATCTGGCGTTCCAGCACTTCCAGGGTCCGGTTTAATACTTTTTCCATCCGGCGCACCAGATATATGGTACGCTCTTCATCCGCCAGCGCCGGATTGCCGCAGGAAGCGATAGCCATTTCAATAGCTTCTTTCGCATATTTCTGCCGCTGGGCAGCCGTGATCTGAAACCAGTTGTCACCGCCTGCTTCCATTCGTTTCGCATACTGCTCCAGGGCGTCATGCAGAATATTTCCAAAATCCACCGGTTCAAAACCCCCTGACTGCCTGGCAAAAAGCTTCAGTCCGTACTGCAGGAAATGTGCAAAAGCGCATCCCGCAAAGCGTTCCAGCCTGGTAACTGAATTTTCCAGCACTTTTCCATATAAGGCATGGCACAGCTGCGCCGTCAGCCTGGAGTCCTGATGGGCAAAAAAAGCGGCATCCACATATCTTTTCACCGGAGCCGTCCATTCCCCGTGCCGCATATACCAGGCATACAGCGCAATCCATTCCTCTGTGGCCTCTCCGTTTTTTGCCCCGTCCAGCCCGCCCAGGAAATAACGCAGACTGCTGTGGGGCGTTGCCGGCGCCTCTTCCCCGGGTGTGCGGACTCCAAGTCCCGGAAACAATTTTAAAACCGCACTGATCAGATAGGATTTTCTCCTTGTATCCCCCTCCTGGCCGGCCCTTGCATAGGTCAGATACAGTTTGCGGGAAGGTTTTGTCATATTCAGATACAGATAAAATTTTTGTATAAACGCCTTTTCCCTGGCAGTGGGAGCCAGCCCGATTTCATAGTCCGCCAGTTTTTCCCGTTCGAATTCGGACAAAATACCGCTGCTGACGCCGCTTCCCGGGATAATGCCGTCGTTGACGCCGATAAAAAACAGCACTTTGATATGTTCCAGCCTGGTACGCTCGATATCCCCAAACAGTACACGGTCATATCCGGGAGGAATGATCCCCACTTTTGACGCTTCGAATCCGGCATCCAGGATTTCGGAAAATTCCTTTCCGGAAACAGTCTCGTCCCCCAGAAGTTCCACCAGCTTGTCTGCCAGTTCTGTCACAATGGTGAAAATCTGTTCGTTTTCCCTGGCCTGCGCCAGCATTCCCTGCTGTTCATACTGCTCCTTCTGCGCCAGAATCTGTTCCTGTACGTGCAGCTTTACCAGAAGCTCATAAAGCGCCCTTGTCATATCCCGGACTGTGGACTGCCTGTTATGAAAGGTTTCATGGAACGGGACCAGCAGGCTGATAAACGCAAGGCGCATCTCATTCAGGCAGGATAATTCCTCTTCTTCCAGCCAGGCCGCCGTCCGCACCCATTTTCTGTTCCAGCCGCTCCAGCCCCGGATGGAATGGGCCAGCAGGTAATTTTCCAGTAAATCTATGTCCCGGATATCCATACCGCCCAGACCGCTGCGGAAAAACCGCATAATGCTCTCATAACTGTAATCTGACGTTTCCATTTCCAGCACCGCCCGTATCAGCTCTGTCAGCGGATGAAACAGAATATTTTTCTTCTGGTCAATAAACAGCGGAATCTGGTACAATTCAAAAATCTCCTCCGCATAGCTGGCATAGGAAGGCACATCGCCGGTCACCACTCCGATTTCCACATACCGGATATCCCCGCCGGACACAAGCCTGCGGATTTCCCCGGCCACATAGTGCAGTTCATCCCCGGGCTGGAAAAAACCGCAGACTGTTATTTCTTCCTGGTCCGCCGTATACCTGGCCGGCCGGCTGCGGAAGAGATTCTGCTCCAGATGAAACAGCGCCGGCGCTTTCCGGTAGCGTTTGTGTCTGCCGTTTTCCATTCTGAGCGGCGGCAGAATTCCGGTCTGGCAGTCCATGGCGATTGCGCTCAGTGACTGGATCGTCTTCTTACTTAAATAAAACAGATCCTGGATATCCGGTTCGCCATATAACGGCTCTCTCTCATCCATTGTAAGCGCCACCCGCACTGATTCCGCATATGGTAACAACTGCTGTAAAAATTCATTCTGCACCGGTGTAAATCCGGTAAACCCGTCCAGCACAACGACGCTGTCTTTGAGCATCCCGGACTCCGGCGTTACTTTTGTAAGCAGCGTCACCACTTCATCCGCCGTCACATAACGGCCTTTTAAAAATTCCCCGAACCCCTGGTACAAAATAAGAATATCGTTTAATTTATACCAGAGGGCGTTTTTTTCCTCCAGCCGGTCCCGCACGCCCGCAATATCTTCCAGCGTCACATGATACTGGGTAAGCTCTGACAGCAGGGATTTCATCTCGCTGATATATCCTCTTTTACGGATATTTCCCTGCAAAATCCGCAGATCCTTTTCCCTGGCCGCAGCCACCCTGCGCAGCACCAGATTTTTACCGTTCTCCTCCAGCACGACAAAATCCGTCATGCCAAGGTCGTCAAATACCCGGAAAGCCAGCCGCTGGAAGCTTAGCACATCAATATTCAGAATGGAATGGCGGGGATGGCGGTTGACAAATTCTTTCTGGGTCTGCATGGTAAACTGTTCCGGCACCAGGAACAGAAACCTTTTTTCCGGATGCGCCATCGCTTCTTCCATCACGCACTGGCAGAGCCAGTCCGATTTTCCGCTGCCGGAACTGCCTAAAATAAACTGTAGTGACATTGTGTGTTCTCCTGTTTGACGTAAATAGATGTTTGCTTATTGATAAGGAATGTTCCGGGCGATCCTGTACATTGTTACCCTTTGCTGATTCCATGACAGGATGCTCTCTGTCCTCTAATGTTCTATGTAAAAGCTGTTTATCGCATCTATTATATCATGCAGACTGATTGTTTCCAACCGTTTATGATTCATTTTCACTGAGTCCGTATTTAAGTGTAGAAGACCCTGCGATCCTCCCAGAGGGTTTTATTTTACAGGACGCTCTTTCTTATAAGATGAAAAAAGGTGCAGGGCCTTAATAGTTATTAAGACCTTACACCTTCTGGTTCATATGGACGGTATTTAGTTTTTATTCATGTTGTTTTTTTGAGAATATCATTGTTTATCCCCAGATAACCCGTGTGTAAAGGTTTTTCCCATTGTAATTCCTGTCTCAGAATTCAAACTGTCTGACAGCCTCTAACACTTCTTCATATGGACGGTCTTTTCCAAACAAAAGCGTAGTGCCGAGCACGAACCCTCTCACACCTTTCGGCGCATACTCTGTAATTTTATCCGCACTGCAGGCGCCATCCCAGTAAATTTCAAAATCCATGTCTTCTTTTAAAGAAAGCAGCTTCGTAATTTTTTTCCCAACGTAGGGCAGATACATCTGTCCTGCATTTCCGGGATTTACTGACATTACAAGTACCTTTTTCACAATGCGAAGCATTTCCATAACTGTTTCTACAGAAGTTCCCGGATTAATGGCGATTCCCGGGATCATACCGGCATTTATAATAGACTGCAAAGTCGTTGATGGATGATACTCCGCTTCCGGATGAATATAAACGGTATCTCCCGGCCGCAGATTTTTTAAAAATAAACCAATATGATTGTTGGGATGTTCAATCATCAGATGTACATCCAGGGGCCGTCCGGTAGCGCCTGCTATAAAACACATATCATTTAAAGACATGGCAAAATTCGGCACATACCTTCCATCCATAATATCTATATGAAATGAATCAATCCCGCCCTGATCCAGTTCTGCTACTTCTTTTTCCAGATTGCCATAATTGGCACACATCATAGAAGCTGTTAATTCAAAGTCCATGTTTACCTACTCCTTTGCTACTGTCCATACGCTCTTTCCTGTGATAATAAAAAGGACCCGGCTGTATGTACGTATCAGATCAGATCCGTAATGTCTGTCATCCGGTTAAAAAAAGGATCCTCTACCTGTAAATTAAGGAAATCCTGATCCAGAATCACAATTTTGTGTATCAGCGATAATAAAATTTCATCCAGTTTTTTGTTTATTGTGACCGCCTGCTGCGGGCATATTGCTTTATATGTTCTCAGATAATCCTCAATGCCATTCTGTGCGGACATCATACAGGCAATATCTTCTTTTTTTCTCGTCTCTTTTGCGTAACAGGCCTTTCCCTGACTGTCAAATCCTAAAACCGACGGCTCCGGCGCCGTCAGCATGGTTTCCAGAATATAATAATCATCAAATACCACACTGTTTTCTTTTTCTTCTTTCTTGTAAAACGGAAGAATATCCAGTCCCTTTTTTTTCATATCTTCTTCTTCCAGCCACAAAAAGTAAAATCCTTTCAGATGCCTGTCCGTAAGACGGCTGATATACATCTGCCCGGTGCCTTTGGCTACAAAATCAAAAAATGCAATCTCCCCTTCTTCCACTTTCAGACTGCCTATATAAGTCATATAATTCTTTCTGTGTACTGACGCCTGTTCTAAAATTTCATTTTTATAATCAAGCAGGCGGTTCTTTCTGTCTGTGTGGTCCGTCCTGATTCCAAACCGTTCTGTGAGCTGTTTTTCCAGTGTCCCGCTAAATTTCATCTCTCCCACATACCGGATATCACGTTCATCTTCCATACCCGCACGGATGGCCGCCATACGTGACGTCAGAAAATATACTGTTTCCACATCCGCCGTATTTACCAGATCATATAGTTTACGAATCAGATATCCGTCCCTGGAACTAAACCAGACGTTGCGCAGATTTCTGCTTTTGATCTGCCCGTCCAGCCATATGACAAAATCACTGATCATAGGGGCAAAAAACAGATACCCTGTGTCATAAGCATGATTTACCGCAATTTTATGATTTTCCAGTTCAAACTGAAACGGACTGTTAAACAGTACAGCGGAAAACATTCCCGCCCTGATTCTGTCAGACAGGTTTTCCAGACTGTTCCACATGCCCAGATATCCCGCCATTTCAAGCAGCTCTGTGCCGCTGTATATTTTATATGGCACAATTTTATTTTTTTGAGCAGACTTTACGTCCGCAACAGAATCATCCCCAATATGTATACATGTCTGTCCACAAATTTTTTTATTTACAATCCCAAACAGCCGCTGGGTTTTACCTGTCTGATACTGACATGAAAGCATTAGCTGTGAATAAAAATCAATCCCGCATTTTCCAAGTATTTTTTCGATCTGAGGACCTGTATAATAAGTATCAGAAACAATATATACCGTTTTTCCTTTCTGATAAAGCTTTTTTATCACATCACACATTTCCAGACGTGGAACTGCCAGTTCATAATCCACAGACCACTCCAGTTCCGCCAGCTCCTGTGCGCAAACGCCAGCCGTGGAACCGGATGCGGCAGCGTCCGGCTGTTTCAGCATATGGCTGTATATTTCCACAAGCTGCGGCGCACTGGTTTGCGACAACACTTTCTCACTGGCCAGACGCCGTTTGCAAAAATCCCGGATGACAATTCCTTTTTCTTTCAGTCTGTAATCCACAATCTCACAGATATCTTCCGGAAACAGTGTCCTGCGCATAATCAGTGTGTCAAATAAATCAACGCTTATCACGTCGTATGTTTCCGCCGTATCCAGCAGGTGTTTTCTGGTCATTCCCCGGATATTTCTGAAATCATAAATGACTTTTGCTTCTTCGCATAAATTGTTCCCTCTTATATCCATCAGGTCTATCCTGTTTGCCAGACATATTTTTCCAATCCTCTTCGCAATCGCTTTACAGGAGCCGGGCCTGGCCACAACAAGAATCATTTTTACTCCGTCCGCAACCGCCTGTTCGATTGAAATAACAGGTGTCCCATATAAATGTCCTGTCTGTCTGTAGCCGTCCAGGAGTCCGGCAACATGAAATTTATCTCCAAGTTCTTTCAATACTTTCTTCGTTTCTATACCCAGTCCGTACAAAGCGATTGTATGGTGCTGATACATACGGAGTAATTGCGATAAATTATGCATATGTCTAAATCCTCTGCCTGTAAAGTAATGTATACTGTGGGGACTTCAGCCCTGGTAAAGCTGTCCCACAGCTGTCATCAGCCGCAACAGCTCTTTTTCAAATACTTCCATGGAGAAATACTTTTCATACAGTTTTCTTGCTTTCTGACCAGTCCGTTTCAGGTTTTCTTTCTGTCCGATACAACATGCCAGCCTGTCAGACAGGTTTTGTATATCTTCACTTTTAAAAATATAACCGTTGATACCATCGGTGATGCATTCCGCAGTGCCTGTGGCATCTGACACAATACACGGCACAGAATGCATCATTGCCTCCGCCGCCACAGTGGGCATTGGATCTTCCCTGGACGGGCATACCATTACGTCCGCATTTTTCAGAATATCATTAATTTCTTCTCTGCCTACCTCGCTGAACATTTCAATTTCCGGCAGACAGGAAATACGTTTTTTCAATTCCTGCGCAAACAGCGATGTATTTTGTCCAATCAGATAAAACACTGCCTTCTTTCTGATCTCAGGCCGGATTCTTTGTACTGCTTCAACCAGTATATCCTGTCCCTTTCTTGGTTCTGCGTATCCGATCGTAACAAATACCACTCTGTCCGTCTTCCTGCGCATTGCGCCGCATGCGCCGTGGTCCGCCACGCCATAAATAAGCCTCCCTGCCGGAAAGTCCGGCACAAGATTCTGTATGGCCTTCTCCGGAACCGGACCTGCCGAAACAGCAGCCAGATTTTTCCGGCTGATCTTACGCAGCAGATTTTTATTAATTCCGTCATAGAAAAAAGCGGAGTCGTGCAGCCACCAGATAACCGGAATACTGGTGTCCCTGTCTGATAAAAAAACGCAGAAGGCATTCGTATTACACAATACAATCTGGAAATTCTGTACCCAGGATACTTCCGCCATGGTTTTCACCTGCAGACTGACATCCACGATAACCGGAATTTTGTTTTCCAGTATAATATCTTTTAACGGACCGTCAATCATGGACGCAACTACAACATCATACCCGTTCTTTTTCAAAATCTGCGCAGCATGAAAGAGTGCGATGGCAGGTCCTCCCAGCGTAAGATCGTGGGAAATCAGCACTACTTTTTTACGATCCTCTAAAGGCGGTGCGCAGAGAATCTTTTGCGGGTTTCCATAATATTGTATGGGGTGCGCAGCTTCCTTTCTGGCGAATACTTTTTTTGTAAATAAGGCGTTCAGATCATAAAAATGATAAATACATGTTTCCGCAACTCCGCACGCTAACAGCTGTTTCTTCATTTCTTTTACGTAAAAACTGAGAATTACGACAATATCATACGCAAGTCTTACTCCCTCTTCTGGTGAAAGAACCAGAATCCCGTCAATGTGCGTACCCTGCTTTGCAGAAGAATTATCCAGAAGCGCCAGAACATTTTCCTGATAAAACCACTTTTTGTACCTTTCGTAATATTCTCCTGTACCAAAAAGAAGAATATTCATTCGTGCGTTCCCCCCTTTCCGCTCAACACAGACAATCTGCGGTTTATATCTCCCTGCCATGATTCATCCCGCCTACATCATTTAGCAGTTTTGTAACACTGCATATCTGCGCATCCGACACGGACGACAGCTTTTTTATAATGCTGCGCTCTTCTTCCAGAAGCGATACAATAATCATATCCACATCCGGCAGGCACATATCTGGTAAGTAAACCGGAATATCCATCCGCAGATACTTTGCATTGATATCAATAAAATATAAGACCCTGGTTCCGCTTTTCTTAAGGCTGTCATACAGCCTTCTGCCTATGTATCCCGCTGCGTAAACAGCCACGCTGCGTATTCCATTCTGTTTTAAATAATCATGCAGATACAGTCCGTCTTCCCACAATCGTATCCATGTTTCATACACAAAAAACATTTTCTGGAATCTGCACAATGTATTAATATGCTCTCTGGCTGCGTTTCGCACCGCATTGTGCACGCACTCCAGCTCCTTATCCGAAAAAATCCCGCCCGCAGATAACACATGATACATCTCCTCTTCCGAATCCATCATATGTTTCATATTCATGGACTCATTATGCCCATCCACGACATGTTCAAATAAAATTTCCGGATTTAAGGCAAAGCTGCTGTTTTCCCCCAGCATACACAGCCAGAGCAGCCAGTCGTCCGCCCCGTTATTTTTCAGTCTGGCATGTTTCCACAATTCCGGTATTTTATTCTTTTTGATAAGAACCTGCCCGGGGGAAATAATCGGATTTCGTACTGAAGTCATATATTCTCTGTTAATGACGGAAGTAAACGGCATCCTGGTATCATAAAACTGCTTTCCCTCATGCAGCAGTCTGCATACTGACGCATCATTGTCTCCCATACATTTGAGCTGGCTGCGAAAATAACCGGATTCAATATGATCATCCTGATCCAGAAACAGTATATAACTGCCTGTACTATGCGCCAGCCCGTATACTCTTGCTCCATGAATGCCTCTGTTTTTGTCCGTCTGTAAAATCTGTATCTTTAATTTTCCGGAAGTATACATTTCCAGAGGCTCCTGCGGATCATCGTTCACAAGAACAAGTTCCAGCGTATATGCGCCCCGGCTTTCAGCCGCACATTTTTCAAGCTGGTGCAGCAGACCGTTTATATATTTACTGCCGTGATAGACCGGAGTAATTACACTAATCTGTTCTGTCATCTCCGCCACCCTTCCATAAAATTGTATGCCAGCATTACCAGACGCATATACTGTTATATTCCGATCGTACTGACAATCTGGCTGTTATACGTCTCATCCGCCAGTTCCTGCACTTCATGATATTTTCCCAGCTCAGCCACACGTTTTCCCGGTATCGCAATGCGTTCCCTTACACCTCTTAAATACCATTCATACTCATTATCCAGCTGGCCGATATCCAGCGTCTGTATCCCTTCCATTGCCAGATCATACGCCAGTACCGTGGCCGCCGGTCCAAGACTGGCCAGTATCAGTGTGTCCGTAGCCGCATGTTTTCTGACCTGGCACAAAATATCCCCATATACGTCAAACGCATTTTCAGACGGTGCAATGATGCGCCGGATACGGCCTGCGCCTTTTAACAAATCGTTTCTGATTCCGTTATACGCCATCTTCCCTTCTACGATCAGCACGTCCCTGTTTTTCCATATCTGTCTGAACAGCTGGAAGATACGGTGCGCACGGCGTTTGTCTCTGTACATAAAATATGGCCGTGTCACATAAGCGTCATAATAAATGCGGTCCATATCTATGCGTTCCATTAAATCTTCCCTTCTGCCATGATCAAGGTATTCCCGTATTGCGTCTGCGCAGTATTCCGTATAGGCGTCCAGACTGCCAAAATCATCCGCCAGCGCAATCACAATCCGCCTGTCTTTACATTCAAATACCGTTTCCAGACGACGTGCCAGTTTATCATCCGGTTTCTGAAACCATGCCCGTTCTCTCTTTTGCATAATTTCCAGCTCCCCGTCACCAAAACGGCTTAGTGATACTTTTTCTCTGATAATCTTTTCCAGCAGTTCTTCTGCGGGCCGGATACGTGGCCCCTGACGGAGCCCCAGTTCATACGGCAGATTTCGCAGGCGGCTTTTACATTTGTCAAGCTCTTGTTCCAGCAGACAGATCTTTTTTACGTTTGCGTCAATAAAATCATATGTTTCATCCGAATTCCAGTAATGAATCAGCCGGTCGCCGTTTACGCCCAGTTCCCCGCACTGGCGTGCAATTCCATTGCTGTCCTGCACAGATATTACAACATAATCTATCGTTTCATTTACTGTCTCTTCTGGATCAAGTACTGGTACTTTGTTCTGATAAAGACTGTTCCGCAGATTTTTATCAGAATCCACAATCCCGACAAAATTACATTTATCTTTTCTGATTGCCTCTAAAACTATTTTACATTTTGCTCCCGCTCCCCAGATCACTACATTATACATATTTCTCTCATTTCCTGATCCCGTAAGTATTACGGTTTTCATCTGATTATTTCTGAATTACCGTCTGGCTTCTTTAACTGATTACAGTTATACTTTTTCATTACAGGTATCCGGCCTTTCAGGTTCATATGTCTCATTTGCCCACATAATCGTCACCAGATCCTCTTTTCCTGTATTCGTAATGTTATGAACATATCCGGGCGGAACATCAACTACTTCCAGTTTTTCTTCTGAAACAGCATACTCCAGAATCTCATTTGTGACCATATGCCGCAGCCGGATCAGCGCCTTTCCCTTTACGACAAGAAACTTCTCTGTTTTTGTATGATGCCAGTGATTTCCTTTTACAATTCCTGACCTCGCAACATTGACAGAGATCTGTCCCATCCTGTCTGTGCGCAGAAACTCTGTGAAGGAACCCCTGGTATCTTCGTGGGTATGTAACGGATATTTTAAATCATGATCCGCCAGATAACTGATATAAGTACTGTACATTTTTTTTACGAAATCACTGCCTGTATCCGGCAGTTCATAATTTAAACGCTGGCTACGGAAAGACATGATCAGATCCGCCAGCTCCCCTACACGACACTGATATACCGGATGAATCTGCCCATAAACTTCCTGCCCGCCATGTTCCAGTGAATAGATCATGGCGTCCACAACATCGTCAATATATGCCAGTTCCACCACAGCATCCGCATCGTGGATCTCAACCGGCATATTCCGTGCGATCCGGTAGCAGAAAGTAGCTACGACACTGTTATAATCCGGCCTGCACCACTTACCAAATACATTTGGAAACCGGTAAATCGTAAGCCTGGCATCTGCCTCTTCCAGAAACTGTATACATTTTCTTTCTGCCTGCGCCTTACTCTTTCCATACGGATTGTCTTTTTCCGCCTGAATGGACGACGCAAATATGATATGTGGACAGTGTCTGTTCGCTTTCAGGTAATCTAACAGTCTGCCTGTAAAGCCCACATTTGTCGTCCAGTACTCCTGTTCTGTCAACGGGCGGTTTACGCCGGCCAGATGCAGCACCGCATCACAGGATGCCGCAAAGGCCCGCAGTTCCTCCGTTGTTGTGCTGCGGCCGCATAACATCAGATCCGTATATCCGCAGGCAGAAAGCCTGGCAGTCAGATTTCTGGCGATAAATCCATCCGGACCGGTAATTAATATTTTCACCTGTTTTTTCTCCATTCTTCCAGCCGGTCTTTTACGTAATTTATATGCGAAAGTTTTTCTTTTACCTGTTCTGCGCTAAGCCGCACGGCATTTTCAGATGTAAACTCTTTCAGATTTGCCCGTGTCAGATTTCCGCTGGTAAAATATTTATCATAATTCAGATTTCTGTTGTCCGCCGGCACACGGTAATAATTGCCGCAGTCTATGGCTCTGGCGCATTCCTCATTTGTAAGAAGTGTTTCATGCATTTTCTCACCATGGCGTATCCCTATGACACGCATCCTGGACGTAATCCCAAAAAGCTCCGCAACTGCCTGTGCCAGAACTCCGATTGTACACGCCGGAGCTTTCTGCACCATAATATCTCCCGCAGAAGCGTTTTGAAACGCATACACAACCAGTTCCACCGCCTCTTCCAGACTCATCACAAACCTTGTCATCCCGGGCTCTGTAACAGTAAGCTCTTTTCCTTCCATAATCTGATCTATAAAAAGCGGCACTACAGAACCTCTGGAACAGAGTACGTTGCCATACCTGGTACCGCAGATCAGCGTCTGCTCCGGGTCCGCCATCCTGGCCCTGGATATAAATATTTTTTCCATCATTGCTTTTGAGGTACCCATGGCATTAACCGGATATGCCGCTTTGTCCGTAGAAAGGCAGATGACCTTTCTGACGCCATATTCAATCGCCGCTGTCAGTACATGATCGGTTCCCATGATATTTGTACTCACCGCCTCCATTGGAAAAAATTCGCAGGACGGCACCTGTTTTAAAGCCGCTGCATGAAACAGATAATCCACTCTGGGCAGCGCATTTCTTATGCTCTGGATATTGCGTACGTCGCCAATATAATATTTAATTTTTTCCGAATGCCGCGGATACGCAGACTGATATGCGTGTCTCATATCGTCCTGCTTTTTTTCATCCCTGGAAAAAATACGGATTTCCTGAATATCTGTATGCAGAAACCGCTTCAGCACCGCATTTCCAAAAGAGCCTGTCCCGCCTGTTATTAACAGCGTCTTTCCTTTAAACACTTATGTCCTCCTCCTTCTTTTTCCCCCTGATCAGCTTCTCATAAAACGTTTTTCCGATATGTGACGGATTGTTCGGATGATTCAGCGCTTCTTTTATTTTCTGATAATCCTGCCCGTCCTTTTCATAACATAACAGCCCGTCTAAAAGTCCGGTCAGAAAATACATGCCGCTGTCCGCAGAGAGGCCTTCCCTGAAAAGAATTTCCCTTGTAAGGGACAAAATGCGGCTCTCATATTCCTCTGTCCTGTTTAGCACAGCCGCACACCGGCCTGTCAGTTCGTCCGCATATTCCAGATATATACGCTTTAATTTCTCCTCCGCTGATAAAGGACACTTTGCCGACAACAGCGCACGCAGTTCCCCGGCAAACTGGGTAAATCTCCGGCCGCAGATCATATCCAGATACGCCTGCTCTGGTATGTCCCATTTTCGGAATAATTCGTTGTACTGCGTAAATATTTCGTGAAACATTCCATGTTCATAAGGATAATACTTATTGACGGAAGCGTTCATCTCCTCCCGCCCATATATGAAATGATCATACACGACTTCTTTTAACACATACGCAGACCTGACATCCGGTGCGATAGCAATGTTAAACAGCACATCCGCCCCGTACACGTCGTTGCGGAAAGGATGCCGTAATACCAGCTTTCTGCGGTACAGATTCGCCTGATTATGCGCCAGCACACTTGATACAAAATAAGGCCATGCCCTGCGCACCGAAGCGGTATCTCCAAAATACATTTCCTCTGACACTTTCTCATCCAGTCCGTCTGTGTCGTAGCGCAGAATTTCCTGATCCGGACCGCATCTGTGCGCAAGTACTTTTGTCCATATCACATCCGGCTGGTATCTTCTGGCGGTCCGTTCCATTAATGCCAGGGAACCGGGCCTTATTTTATCATCTGAATTTAAAATATATATGTATTCACCGCAGGCGGCCCTGACGCCGTTGTTAAAACTGGCATAGATCCACTGGTTGTGCTGATGTATCACCTTCACTCTCTGGTCAGATGCAGCAATCTGGTCGGCAAGCGCAGACGTATCGTCCGTCGATCCGTCATCCACAATGATGAGCTCAAAATCTGAATCATCCTGTTCCAGAACGCTTTGCACAGCCAGCGGAAAATATTTTTCATTATTGTATACAGGCATGACAACACTGATGTACGGCATTTCATCCCTCCTTAGCTTTCCGCCCCTCCACAGCACGCATAAGCTTTTGTATGTCATGAAAATAAGCGGCGTATGTGCGTATCCATGACTCCGGCTTATCCCACCATTGAAGCTTATCCAGAAACTCTGTTTCTTTTTCCTGAAATCTGCCGCAAATAATCCTTGCGGGTACACCACCGGCAATCATATATTGCGGAACGTCTTTTACAACTACAGCTCCTGCAGCTATCACGGCTCCATTTCCAATCGTCACACCTTCCATAATCCGCACGCCGGCGCCAATCCATACATCATTTCCGATTTCAGCCGCATATCCATGTTTTGTATACCTGAATTCTTCAAACAGCTGTTCTTTACAGTAATGCACCGTCACAGCGTCATGGGAGGGCGAATAAAAGGCGGGATGAACAGATACCGATTTCCTCACCGGATGCTGTCCCCGGATCACAGATACCTCAGGGCCTATTGCGCAGTATCTGCCTGTTCTTGTGCAGTCTAATCTTGTATCTCTTCCAATGTATGTGGCATATCCCAGTTCGCTTCTTAATACCAGGCTGCCTTCATCCAGAAGGTTGCGCCCTTCAAATACCGTATCCGGATCAAATGTGCTCCCCGGCCGTACACGCAGCACGTCCGGATCATAGGGAGTATCCACAATCCTGTCCCGCAGATGATTTTCTGCCAGAAACTGTCTGACTTCGCCGGCGTATTTTTCTGATACAGTCAGAAAAATACTGAATTCTCTCCTGCGTTTAACCAGTTCCTGTATTCCAAGGCACAAGACGCCGTTTATCCGGCGTCCCGCTTTCGCCGGATCTGAATCGGCAAACCCGTATACATTTTCGCTTCCCAGTCTGTCCGCCCATTTTCTGCCCAGTTCCCCGGCTCCAAATAAAACTAATTTTTCCATCCTGTCACCTGCTTTACAGAACTTCTCCCAGCTTTAACGCCTTCTCCACAACCACATCCGAATTGTAATGTCTGTGTTCTCCCCATCTGCCGATACCAGCGATCTGATGGGACAGCGCATAGTTTAATATTTTCTTCACCGCCTGTAGTTTTCCGGTTGTATTTAAAGGATACGCATATTCATTCACATATTGGAATTTCCCTGTCTCCTGAAACTGATATGTCCGCTCCAGCCTGGTTTCCGTCCAGTGGCCTCTGCTTCCCGGAGCAAAATTATTTCTCAGAAGGCGTCTGTGATATGGCAGTTCTTCCTGTGGATAGTAAATCCAGTGCGCTTTTGAATCTATGTTTTCTTCAAAATAGCGTATTTCTACGGAATTATGTTTTAAGAGACTCACAGCGTTTTGCAGTATGCTGGTACTGATCTCATCCATCGTAAAACAATCCCATGGTATCGTATTAATGATACAGTCTGATGTATAACGGGCTCCATCCGCCGTTACGACTGTACGGGTCATCATGTCCACATGTTTTACTTCTTTTTCATACCGGACATACTGTTTTACTTCTTCCGCCATGCGAAGCCATACTTCTCCATATCCACAGGTTTTCGGATAGTAAAATACAGCATGCCCCGGCTGTTTTCCATATGGTTTCTTTTCCCGACAGCTTCGAAGCGTCTCTTCATAGCTTACATCCGGCAATTTTTCCAGCCAGTAAGTGCCCAGATGGCTGACGTCTTCCGCAAACATTTTTCTGTTATAAGGCAGCATATAATCCCTGGCGATTTTTTCTCCAAATTTCCAGTAGATCCAGTCTGTAAAGATCCCGGGGACGGGTTCTTTTTTATTGCAGCCGGCATTTTTTATGGATAACAGATATTCATTCTGAATCTCTTGCGGAAACTGCCAGATATTGGCTTCCAGAGGATGTGACGTATATTGTCCATGAAGATAAATCTGACTATTGCGCTCATATGTATTCCATTCGTGCTCCGGCATAAATTCAAACAAAAATTTTACGACCGGTTCACTACGTGTGTCCAGAAAATGACCGCCTCCTGTATCAACCGGATATCCATCCACAGTTACACTCCTGCAGAGTCCTCCTGCTTCTTTTTCTTTTTCCAGCAAAAGAAAGGATTTATGTCTTCGTTTCAGAACATTCGCAATTGTTAATCCAGCCGGTCCTGCCCCTAATATTAAATACTGCATGACGGCCCCCTTTAACCTGTGTTTCGTCCATTTCATTTTCTGTTACTCTTTTTGATTTCACTTCCTGCCCGGTCGTCCAGCATCCACTGGTTGTTGCGCAGAAATTCTCTGCCAATGCGCATATTAAAAAAATAGACGCCCTGTTGCATATATTCCTTTTTTATTGCGTCATATTTATCTTTTAGCTGTAAATCCAGTTCATCATACACAGCCTCTCCACGAAGTCTCTGAATCATTTCCCTGACAATCTCCCAGATTTCTTCAGGCGTATTTTTCACTGGCTTTATGCCTTTTTGGTAATATAAAAGGCATGTGCCGGCTGGTCTGTGTTCGTCCAGTTTTTCCTGTTCACTTTCAAGTTCCATCTCTATCATCTCCCGGATCGTCAGATAACGTTTTTTCTCAGGATCCAGGTATTTCTGCAGAATCATCAGATCTGTTTTTTCATCTGAGGGCAGTATGGTATCTGTCTTCGTTGTCAGCGCCGCCTGATTAATGGTGATAACCGGACGGGCGAATAGTTTGGGAATCACCTGTATGCCTGATGAATCCCCGATCAGAAATTTACACGCTGAACATAAATAAACATCTCCAAAATCACTGCGCATCGTAGACGCATAATCAATGATAACGCTGTCTTTTTCTACTGCTTTCCCAACCCTTGCCCCCATCCGCACAGACGCTATCTTCCACTCTTTCAGTTTTCTGGCGGCCAGTTCAAAATTCTCAATTTCGGAATTTCTGTATAAATCTACAATATCCAGTTTCTTATCTGTATAGTTCATTACTTCACGGCGGTATACGCTGTCCCGGCTGGCAATACATATAAAATCCCCAATGCCTGTATCTTTCAGCAGCCGCTCTCCCAGACAGATCTCGGATTCACTCAGATGTATGTATGGTCCGCCCACGTCCATCCTTCCTGTTGAAACGGCCTCATTGATCCCTTCAGACAAAAGACGTGGACAGTATCCATTGCTGATATGCACTCTGTCTTTGTATGTTTTTACGAAATACTGCCAGAAACACAACGTCCGGGCATTGATTACTTCGATCCCTGTGCCTTTTAACTTTGTCATCAGAAAATCATTTGCCATATGGTGAATATTACTTGTTTCCGTCTGGTTTGACATAGGATAATACAAATAATACTTCGAAGACCTGTCCTGTTCCCTAAGATAATTGTAATACATCCAGTAGGCCATTCCGCCGATCTGTTTCATATAGATATAGGAAAGCTCCACCGTTTCGTACTGTTTTAATAAACGTTCCGCTTTTTGTTTCAATTCCAGAACGCTGTCATGGGCATCGGACTTGTCACTCATAAGCTCTTCGAGTAAAAAATCATCTGACAGTTCCGGATAAATTTTCAGATCTATATCGTCACTGGTAACCGGAAAAATATTTCTGAAACCAGACTGACGCAGATGACTGATAATACTTTTATGATGCTTTTCGTGCAGTGACAAAATTATCCCGGACTGGAGATCTGCCTGTGATTTTATATGATCCAGTGTATGGACAGGAATCCCATTTATTTTTATATCTGTTTCTTTTATTTCCGCTTCTGATTCTTTCCCAGTCCCTGCCTGTACCTCTGTCCCTGTATTCCTCTTCACATCTTCTGACAGCTTTGAAACTAAAAAGCACTCAGGAATTATTTTATTTCGTTTCAGAAATTTTAAAACCTGCATCCCGTAGTTCCCGGCGCCATAACAATATATACTCTTATATCTGTGACAAAAATCTAACAGTTCATCATAATATCCCACATTTACTCCTCCAGGATATCTGTCACAGATATCTTTCCTGATTGCAGAAATATCTTTGTATCCACACATTTCCTGACCGATCCAAAAAGCAGGGCGCATATGCCAAAACTGCTGGCCGGCGACGGAATCATAACCGTTCCCCGGGACATCAGCTGCATGTCTTTGTAACTGTCTTTTCCTGTATTCGCCTCTGCATAGACTAACCGGTCCCTGATTCTGTCCAGTCCCAGTTCCACTTCGTGTTCCCTGCACCACTGAACCGAATCAGAAAACAGAAAATATATTTTCTGCCTGTCTGTAGTTTCATCAATCTTCAATGACTCAGCCGCATCAATTGCGGCCCTGTAATACCCGCAATCCAGTGTCCAGCCAGAATATATTTTCTCGCCCCGCCTGATATGTATGATTACAGCATTCACCCTGCTCATCTGCATATAAATCCGTTTATTTACCTGATCTGTCAGCTCCGGAAATTTCAGGACCGACCGGACCCATTTACGCCTGCAAAACAGACTGTCGCAAATATCTCCGGCGGTAGCCAGCACGCTGAAATACAAGTTATGCAGATTCCCGCCCAGTATGTCCTTAAGCCTGCGCTCATCATCCGACCCGTCTTTATACACGTCCCTGAACCCGGTTTCGTATACCATGCTTATAAGATTATTTTGAAATTCCACACCCGTATTATCCCGTACCAGACATACAGAATAACCCATTATTTCCAGTATTTCCGGTATTTGCGAAAATTTCCGGCCACAGCATGTCTCAATCAGACGGCCCCATTCTTCTTTTGTAAAATAGCTGCTGAGTAACGGCAGTTTCAGACTGAAGATCTCAGCCAGTTCCAGGCCCTCAAACTGAAAATGGGAAATGACCTGATACGCCTTTTCTGCGCATTTTTCCGCCTCGTTTTTATCAATATGATAATTCCACATCAGTTCGTCTATAAATTTATCTTTTCCTGACCTGCTGTTACGGATATAATTGCCTGAGTCATCCAGAATCACCTTCCGGTTTGTATTCTGGTCCGCATACACGGCAAACAAATAAGAAAATATCTGACAGGCCAGACCTGCCCCTGCGGGAATTAAAATAATTTCCGCTGTATCATCCAGCCCCGGAGAATCCTGACGTTCGAAAGACGCATACTCCCTGATGGCCTGCGTAAGTTTCTTTTCTGTTAAATATGCGTCTGTTTTTTCTTTGTATCTGCACATCTGACTGCAGACATTATTTTTTTCCTGCAAAAAATTTCTAAACGAAATCCCCGTCTGTCCACAATCATGCTCCAGTTGTCTGACCCATTGCTCATATCCGGCGATCACGACAACCTGATGCAGCAGATGTCTGATTTTATATAAAACCGCAGCGGAGACTGGCGCATCCGCTTCTATCCTTAACAGATACCTGGCTCCTGCTGCGCCTTCCGCCAGCATTTCATCTGAAAACCGCTCATCCAGCAGACTACTCTTTATACATAACTGGAACCTGTCAGTTTTCTTAGTTTCTTTCCTGATCCTTTTTGTCTTTTCACGGTAATCCTCTAAACTGTCTACCCTGATACGAAGCAATTGTATCTCATAGTCCATATTCATTCCGCTCCTGTTCTGAAAAAGTATCCGGCTGCGGCAGGCTGTTGCGGGACAGCACGTTCCTCTCTGTCACAGTACTGTCCCGGCCGTCAGTTCTCTGCTGTGCCCCACGAAGTTCCCTCATAAAACGCTGCAGCATATTTTTTGCGCTATCCGGGCAAAATCCCAGTTCCTTTGCCCGGCCGGTATGAATCAGGGCGCATTTTGGTCTGATGCCTTTATCTTCCCATAAAATTTCCGATCCGCTATCAACCGCTTCCCTCATAACCCGCAGGATTTCCAGCATCGTCATCCGTTCTCCGGCTCCTAAAACCACTGTCTGTAAATCCGGCCACTCATCCCGCCCAAGCAGCTGTTCCATAAATTCTGCCAGCTCTGATACATGCAGATAATTATTGTATTCCGCCTGTGAGATGTGGCAGTTTACGGTTTCTCCATGCAATATTTTTTTTGCCATCGTTAAAAAACCGGACCCTTTCGTATCTGACAGATCCACAAACGGACCTAACATCCTTGGAAGCTGAAGAACCATCTTCTCCGGAACCAGCGACTCCCTTACCAGACATTCCGAAATATATTTCGTCACCCCATAACAGTCCGGATCTGTCCGGCTGCTGGTTTCACATAGTTCTCCCGCCACATTCCCGTAAACAGAGACGGTTGACATATATACAAATCTGGAAACGCCTGTATTTTGCGCAAAGCTGATTAATTTCCTGGTCGCCATAATATTATCATTTACCAGTTTTTGCGTACTCCCGGAAAGTCCCGCCGCAATATGAAGTATAACGGCAACGTCCCGCACCTGCGGTATACTCTTTGACAGATCCGCCTGTATGCATTCATAGAGGGCATCCGGGGGCCTGCGGCTGCGATAAATACCCACCACCTCATGTCCCGCATGGAACAGACTCTCCGCCATATACCGCCCCACATTGCCTCCGGCGCCTGTTACCAGAATCTTTGCCATGATTTATCACATCCTGTCATGATCTTAAACTGTTTTTAATATTCTGTATAATATATGGAGCAGAAAGCCGGTTGCTTTGCCTGATATCCGCCCTGCTGCCGCACCCGTACGCAATGCAGTCCAGTCCCATGCGGATAAACCGGATTGAAATACCAGCTTCTGCGATACATTCTGCCACCGCACTTCCAAGTCCCCCGTAAATACTGTGTTCTTCCAGCGTAATCAGTACCCCCGCTTCCCGCACCGATTCACAGATCAGCCCGTGATCCAGCGGCTTTACCATTGGCATGTTCAGTATTTTTACGGTAATTCCTTCCTTCTCCAGCGCAAAAGCAGCCTGTATGGCTTCCTGGATAACCGGACCCATTGAAATAATAACCGCATCGTTTCCCTCCCGTATGACCCGTCCTTTCCCAGGTTCAAACTGATAAGAAGAATCATACAATTCGTGTTCACCAAAGCCCTCAAGCCGGATGTAAACAGGCCCCTCATGCTGATAAGCGAACTTTGCCGCCTCCCCGGCTTCTGCTGGTGAAGCTGGCGTAATGACAAGCATATGGGGCAGTGTCCTTAACAGGGCCAGTTCTTCTGTCCCCTGGTGTGTGGGCCCCATACTGCTGCTGACCAGCCCGGATGAACGCCCTAAAAATTTCACATTCTGTCTGCCTGTGCATACGTCGTTTCTGATAAATTCAAACGCTCTCATCGACATGAAGTTTGTAATTGTATACAAAAACGGTATTTTACCACAGGAAGCCAGTCCTGCCGCAGATGCCACCATATTGCATTCCGCTATCCCATAGTCTATGTACTGTCCCGGAAACTCCCTGCGTATACTGTCATATATTTCATTTCTGTTATCAGCAGTAAGCGCCATCACTCTCTTATCCTGTTTTACCAGATCATAAACGACCCGGGTACACGCATTTCTCATACCGCTCTCATCTCCTCAAATGAAATATTCAGATCCTTACATACAGTTTCCCATTCATGATCCTGCGGCGTCCTGCTATGCCACTGCGCACTGTCTTCCGCAATACTGATTCCTTTTCCTTTGACCGTATCCGCAATGATAATCGAAGGACCGCTTTTATATTCCTTCGCTTCAGAAAACGCCCGGGAAAGCTGCGTAAAATCATGTCCGTTTACATGCAGTACATGCCAGTTAAAGGCTCTCCACTTTTCTTCATACAGGCTGACCGATGCAATATTGTCCACACGGTCGCTTGCCTGCAGCCCGTTATGATCCATAATAACTGTCAGATTTCCAAGCCCGTGATTTCCGGCAAACATGGCTGCCTCCCATACTGAGCCTTCCTGTGATTCCCCATCTCCCAGAATCACATATGTCCGGTACGGTCTGCCGTCAGTCTTAGCCGCCAGAGCCGTGCCGGTCCCAAAGCAGATTCCATGGCCCAGCGAACCGGTTGCGGTTTCAATACCCGGAAGCGCAATATGCGGATGCCCTCCAAGTCTGGTATGATTCTGATAAAACGTAAACAGTTCTTCTCTTTGAAAATATCCCGCATACGCCAGTACCGCATATAATGCCGCACATGCGTGCCCTTTGCTCAGAATGACTCTGTCCCTGTCCTCTGTAAATCTTTTCTCCCAGTTAATTACAGGTTCAAAATATAAAGCTGTGAAAATATCCACACAGGACAGTGCCGGAGCCAGATGCCCTGTTTTGGAAATATAAAACATCCGCAATATATCTGTTCTGATTTTATGCGCCATATCCTGAAGTTCCATATCCTGAAATTTCATATCCTGAAGCTCCATATTCATTGATCCAGATCCCTTCACTTAATGTTTTTTGAACTGAAACAGTCCGAATGTCCTGCATCCGGATTCATTGCGGTTATCATACGCATGAAGATCCGGCCCATATACCAGTTTATTTGTATCCGCCGCATCAAATCTGATTAAATCCATATCGCTAAAAGCTTTTACAATCGTATCCGCATAAAAAATTCTGTGCGCATTAAACTCCACATGTTCCCTGCCCACCGGAACGGACAGATATACCATTCCCCCCGGAGCCATTTTGCGTGAAATAGCGTCAAAAGCTTTAAAGCAGGCTTCAGGATCAATTTTATCTCCATATCTTCCTAATCCAAAGTGCTCCAGCGAGCACAAAGCGCTGAGACTTTCAATACTATGATCCTCAATTCCGTCCAGACTGGTTGCGTCCGCACAGATAAAATCCACGCCGGGAATTTCTTCATCCAGCGGCCTGACGTCAATCAGTACGATATTTTCACGAAAAGACAAAAGATGGGCAATAAATCCATCAATTCTTGAACCAATATCATAATGAATCAACGGTTTATTTTTATAAATCAGCTGTGCGGCCCACAGATCCTGCCAGAAATAATTGCGTACCTCTCCGGCCTGATCGTATTTATCCATGTAAATAAATTTCTTATAAGCTTCGTCATAACGCATGACGTCTCTTTGATTTAAGCGGTTATACAAATCCAGATCCCGCTTTACAAAATTGTGAGTCTCACTGTCTTCGTATCCCGGTATGGATACCAGAATTTCATCTGGCAAAAAGGCTGCGCATTTATTAAAATTATCTGTCTTATCCACAACAGGCCGCACTGGAAGATCAAAAAAACATACCTTATCCAGAGAAATATGATTCTCCTTCAGCTCAGTCAGAATATCTTTGCCACAGGTATCCGCAATAAACAGCAGATCATATGTTTCTGGCAGGGCGTGCGCCGGATAGACCGGTCTGCCTTTATATGTGGCATTTTCTTTATCTGACGCCACATAACCTGCGATATACTCCGCTTTTATTTTATCTGTCACTTTCTCACAAATACTGCCTGTTCCCCAAATCAGAAGTTTCATTTATCCGGATTCCTTTCTGTCAGACCGCATACAGCACGGTATCAATTGGCATTTCTGTATAATGCCGCATAAAAAATTTATAGTCATTTCTGTAATTGTATAACAACAGGGGAATACGGAAGATGTCTTCTTTTTTATGATAGACAGCAACCGCAAGCTTTGGTTTATATTTTTCGATCGTGGCCCGTGCCCCTTTTAGCATCTCTGTTTCCAGACCTTCGATATCCGCTTTCACAAAAGTTACCTGCGCCCCTTTCAGAATACTGTCCACGGACCTTGTTCTGATACACTGTTCTCCCTCTTCATCAAAGTGGGACGTATATAACGCCTGCGCCATAAATCTGGCTTCACCGTCTTTTTCCGCGATTCCATCCGGATAGTACTCAATATCCGTAAATGTATCTGTATTCTTTCTTAACTGTTTATAATTTTCTTCATCCGGCTCAACCGCTATTATTTTTTCGTACGTTCCATGAACCGAATCACTAAAATGAATAATTGTATCCCCTGTATAAGCTCCCAGATCCATAAATATCTCTTTATCTGTAAAACGCATAATCTCTGACGTAAAATACTGTTTCCTCACATCATCCTGTATGTCTTTTATAAGCGCAGGGTCCCTTGTAATTTTATAATTCAGGAGATTTTCAAATACTACTTTTGACTTCTCATCAAAAAGCAGGCCGTACACGGACTGAAGCATTTCCATATGTTTCTGGTAATAGGCGTAATAATCCAGCCCGTTCTCCCATAAATAAAAATCCGACCATTTTACGCTTTTATATAAATCAGGATTTTCCGCTTTTAATTTCTGTATGATGACGCCGGGACTGTATGAGGCAATTAATATCGTCTCTTTTCCCGTCCTGTTTTCTTTATAATCATTTAAAGAAACGATACGGATCCCCTCATACTGCTGACCCTGTTTTTGCGGGTCGTCATCCACAAGGCACGCAACAGGAATATCATAGGACCGCAAAACGTTCACATAATTTCTTCCTGCGTCGGAAGCGCCATAGATCATCACAGAGCTTCCTGCTTTCTGCAGCTCATTGATCAGTTCTGACATTTTACAAGGTATTTTTTTTAACAGCATATTTCTTTATCTGCCCTTTCCTATAAGTTTTGTATGATCTTTTGTGATCAATAAACAACAGACAGTTCTATTTACAACACAACTATTTACAACACAACTATTTACAGCATAAAGCCATAATATAACAGCTAAACGGATAAAATCCTGTATTGATTGTCTCGTCGTTCATACCAAACAGAAAAACATTCGCAAACCTTTCCGCAAAAAGCTCATATAAGCGTTTCTGGTCAAAATTATTAATATGAGCCTTTTTATTAAATTCAGACGTATGCGGATACATGGTAATATTTGGCGTTCCAATTATGGCAAACCCGTGTTCGTTTAAGTTGTTATACACGGTATCCCGGAAGACAGTTTCTTTTTCCTTCGGAATATGTTCAATCACATCCAGTGAAATGACAGCGTCCGCTCCGTCCTTATCATATATCCGCCCCAGAAAATCGGCTTCCTCAAAACGCAGAATCCCATCTTCCAGATTCTCTTTCGCCCACTTTATCGCATCTGTATCAAAATCCACGCCAAGGATATACTGCGCATCCGTATTCTGGCGTATCATAAGATCCCCGAGACCGTCATTACAGCCCAGATCTATGATCTTTATGCCCGGACGGTTCTGCATCATTTTCATCCCGAATTTGTACCGGGCCAGAATAAAGAGCATACCAGCAAGCGACAGTCTTGCTGTAGCTGATAGTTTTGGACTCAGTGTCAAAGGCATGGTCTTTAATTCATCCATGACTTCCTGCCATCGTTCTTTCTCTGTCATCCACAAAACCTCCTATATAAAATTCACGTGATCATAATTAACATCAAAATATGACTGTATCAGCTCATTTCTTTCCTGGTATGCGCAGAAATTTCTACATTCGGTTTCCGGCTTTACGTTACACAGTCTTGCCCGGACTTCGTCCGAATACCACGCCTGCCGGAAACTTTGTTCTTTCAGATCCGCCACAACGGCATTTGAATCATATGCCTTTGTATGGCACAGATATACTTTCTGATCCGCCCCTATCACAGTTACAAAACGGCACGTATAACATACCGGGAATGGCTGTGTGGAAAAATTTTTATCCATCCAGTCTTTTTCATACTGGTTGATAATCTGAAAGCTGTCCGATTCCAGATTCCGCTTTGCTTTGTGAATCTGCGCAATTACCCCGTCTTTTATTTCATCATGATAATGCTGTCTGTTATCCACAACCGCAGAATATTTAATATTATCCACTCCCAGACTTTTTAACAGCCCAGCCGCCTCATACACCCTTTTGCTGTTATATCTGCCGATTGTAAAATTAACTCCCAGCACGCAGTTTTTATTTTTATTTTTCGCAAACCCGGCAATGTTTTGTATTACCTTTTCATATGATTTTACTGATATTCCACGAAGAGCGGCATATTCCCCAGCATCTGGCGAATCAAACGAGATCCGGACCCATTTTGCGTCATAAAACAGTTCCGCTCTCTTTTCATCCAGCAGCTCTCCGTTGCTGATCAGCGACAGATCCATCCCGTAGTCTTTGATTTTTTCTACCGCTTCCACAATATGGGGATAGGTCAGCGGTTCCCCGCCTCCTGATAAAGTCACTGCCTTCACGTGCATCTGCCCCATGTCGTCTATGATTTCCATCATTTTTTCCCATGGCATCACAGCCCTGTGGTCAATACAATCTCTGTTTTCTGTTTTTTGCGTTGTATTGCCGGAGCCATAGGTACAATACGCACAATGGTGATTGCACATATTGGTGGGTTTTAGCCGGATATAAAACGGCACGCTGATACCGCTCCGTTCTATCACGTCCAGGGCTTCTTTATGGTGAAATATTTTAACCGCACTATATACTTTTTTCATTCTGTTTCTCCCTTTGCCGTATACTCTGCGTCTGGCGCCACCGCATATAATACGATCTCATCCAGGTAAGTCGTATAGTTTCTGATATACAACTGATACTGTGGAACAAGCTGGTGAATAAATAAAGGAATCTCCCATAAATCCTCAAATTTATGATAGATGCAGATGGCCAGTGCGGGTCTGTATCTGCTGATTGTTTCCGCCATGCCCCGCAAAGCGTTCAGTTCGCTGCCTTCAATATCCATTTTCACAAATGATACCTTCCGGTCCGGAACATCCAGCCGGTCAAAGCCGCATACTTTTATCACATCTTCTCCATCCGGATATACTTGTGAAGATCCTCCTTTACCAGATAAAAAACTAACTTCCTGCTCTTCACTGTAAAGCCCCATATTATACAGATATATATTTTCATGTCTGTGCCCGGCTTTGAGATTTTCATAATTCTTTTTATCCGGCTCAAATGCGTAAATATACCGGTATTTCCCTTTTACCAGTTTCAGAAAATGATCAATCGTATCGCCATCAAAAGCTCCGGCGTCCACAAATATTTCATGTTCGCCAAAACGCACAATATCCGGCTCAAAATACTGGCTGTCACGGCACGTTCTGCCCAGCAGATCTATATTGCGGGTAACCCTGCATTCTATTAGTGTCTTATATATCATCCTGGATTCATAATCCGCCAGAAGATCGTATACCTGTGACAATTCATCCGCTTTTTCCTGAATGTAATCTATTGCTACCGGTTCAATCAGTAATTCGTTTGAAAAATATACGCTCTGTAAATCTATGCCCGCTTTTTGAAGCCTGACCATTGTTTCCCTGATATAATAATTAGAAATAACAATTATTAATTCCCCCTCCCCATACGCCGAAACTGCCTGTCCGGGTGAAACAACTTCCAGATTCTCCACCCGGCTGTTATTTCTGGCTAAATCATCATCTATAAAGCACACAACCGGAATGTGGGGATATTTCCCGGTTATATTAGCCAGCGCAATCCTGCCGTATTTTCCGGCTCCATACAAAGCAACCGGAAACCTGTTTTTTTCTGCCTGTTCCAGCAAATGTTCATTTATATTCATGATTCTGATCCTTTTATATTTTTGTTCCTTTGATATCCGTTCCGTCATTTTGTATCATATCAGCCCGCCGGATCATTCACAGCCGGCATTATTCTCTGGTTTTTAGCTTTTCCCAGATCCGTGGGCCCACACCGGAAACTCCCTGTATGCCGTTGTCTGTGCCCGTATTTTTTATATAAAAAAGCAGGGAATTTAAAGTCGTCAGATCGTTTTCCAGAAAGATTTCCCTGTCGCAGCTGTATATCCGCTCACGCATCCCGGACATGTGCAAAGGATCCAGTCGCAGTGAAAAAGTATGATAGGAAAATGTATCTCCCACTGTCATACATGCGATCTCCCCGTCCAGGGCACGCTGCACCCAGAGCGTGGCATCATCCGCCTTTGTTCCGAAACTGCACAGGGAACTGTTTTCATACTGATAGCGGCCGTCCTTTGTCACAGGATCAAAAAAATCAGTATCTACTGTCCGGCATTCTCCGGTTTGTTTATTCAGCGCCGTCATCTGGTCTGATAGCGCAGGAATAGTCACCACGTAGTTGTCAAAATCATACAGCCCTGAATGAACATATTTTTTTCCTGTCTTACAACAACCCAGTGTATCCGGCGCCTGAAAGATCTCTGTATCTCCAGTCTGTATCTGATATTTTACAATCGCTCCTGTTGCGGACTCCGCCAGCCATAGTATGTCCCGGTCAGCCGCTATGCCGGTATATCCGGTGGCATGGCCGTGCGTCTGGCAAAACTCATACTGCTCTGTATCCATATCCAGCTTTAAGATCTGGCTGGAATAATGTGCGGTTACCCACAAATACCTGCCCTGAATCACAGATTCTGATGTCCACTCGCTTCTTTGCGTATTACAGTTCCAGTCTGCGATCCGGATATGCCTGATCTTCTTTCGTTCATCCACCACTATAATGTCGCCGTCCATAACTCCTGGCAGCAAAAAAATTTTGCCTCCATAGGCAGCCACATTTCTGTAATATGCATATCTGTTTTTGTATCCCCAGTCGATATACTGTATACTCCCGGTCCTGGTATCGTATACCGCTATGTCTTTTGCGTAAAACGGTGAAAAAATAATCTGATTGTCTGCGCCTGTCATATAACAATACGCATTCGGATGAATATCAGGAATATGCAGTTCCTGCACTTTTTCTATTTTGAAACGGTCCTGTTCAAAACAGTAAATCACATCTCCATAGGTAAACCAGTATGTTTTCCCGATCTTTATCGGAGCACTGTATAAAATCGCATTCATATTTTTCCTTACATAGTCTGAATTTTTAAACATAAACGGCGCTGTGTGTCCTGCTATATATTTAAAAGGGTACTGGCATATTTCAGTACGTTTACCCGTTCCACAGCTTTCTTATTTCCCACAATATTCGCCGCAAGGGCTCCCGCTATATTTCCCATCACCGTCGCAAGCTCCGCCGGCGCTTTTGCCGCCCCATAGAGACCCACAACTGAATAAAACGCATCACCTGCGCCAACTGTATCTTTCACCGACAGTGTAAACGCCGGACAGTCATACAGACTGGCGCCGTCCATCCCACAGGCGCCAAGAGACCCTCTTGTGAGCCATCCCTTTCCATGGAGATGTGCGCAGAGTTTTTCCAGCGCAAGCCGCTCATTTTGCGCATACGCCGGAAATGCCAGTTTCAGCTCTTTTTGATCCAGCGTAAATACATCCGCCCTGTTGTATTTCGTTATAATATTCAGTCCCTGGTTTGTGGAATTCGTCTGGCAGTTTAATACTAAAAATTTCGCCCTGTTTTCGATCATTTCTTTTACCTTATCATCCACAAGGCCGTGACCGAAGTCGCATAAAAATACGACATCCGCTTCCTCCAGTTTTTCCGCCAGCACAGTAAGAAACTTTTCTTTTGCCTCCGGTTCATATCCTGCGGATTCAGGAATATTATTAATAGAAAATATCTTTCTGTATTCTTCCCTCTTCGCGTTTCTTGTAAGATACCGGTGCTTGATAATCGTAGGAAACTGGCTGCTATAAGTAAGCATTAACCGCATCTTGTCCACCAGCCCGTCAAAAAGCCGCAGCCGCATTTCTTCTTCATTTCCCACAATGGACATCAGCGTCACATTCTCTGTAAAAGTACTAATATGTCTGGCAATGGCCGCAGCCCCGCCCGGATATTCTTCCGAATGGTCCATTCTTGCAGAGTACCCCATATCCTTGCTCATAAGTCCCTGTATACCGCAGTACGTGTACTGGTCAATAATCACATCCCCTACCACCAGTATTTTCAGCTGCTCCGCCTTCGCCGCATAAGTACGGATATCCTGCATCGAATACTTCTGCTTAAAGCCTTCCATATAGCGGACCACATCTTCCGGCAGTCCGGCCATTGCCGTATTAATCAGCTTTGTAGAGCTGAATGTCTGACCGCCGGTATAAGCTATCTTTCCGCCATGCTTCTCTACAAGCTCCCGTTCCGCTGTAATCCTGCCTGTAATGTCATCTTTTTCCCTGGCATATTCTTCGCCCTTAACATAAAAATCCGGTTCCACACTTTCCACAATATCGTCCACTGTGTACCCTTCAGAACACATCACATAATCCGCATATGAGATCGCAGAAAGAAACTGCATACGCATCTCATCGCTAAAGTACGGCCTTCCGGGCCCTTTGCGCACGTATTTTGACGCTGTGACAGATACGACCAGTACGTCCGCCATTTCCTTTGCCTGTTTCAAATGTACAATATGTCCAGGGTGCACCAGGTCAAAAACTCCATGGCATAACGCAATGGTCTTTTTTTCATTCTTCAGTTTTGGTCTTATTTTGTTTTTAAATACTTCTTTAGAAACAATCTTGTCCATAAATTCCGTTCTGCCCTTATCTGATATTCTTAAAATCCACGAAGTTATTTTCCCAGATATTTAAACCAGTCTTCCGTGGCTGTACCAATACTGTCCGGTGTCCATACCGGAGCTTCTTTCCAGTAATCAATGTTTTCCAGTACTTTCTGCACACCTTCCTCAAACGTAACTTTCGCTTTCCAGCCCAGTTTTTGTTCTATCTTCGCCGTATCCGCAAAAGTGCAGTCCGGTTCACCCGGCCTTTTGGGAATATGGACAACAGGTCCTTTCAGCAGACTGCAAAGCTGGTTTACCGGATAGGTGCCGCCGCTTCCAACATTGAATGTATCCTGTGTAACATCTGATATGGCAGCTGTATAAAACGCATCCACAATGTCGGTCACATATGTAAAATCCCTGGTCTGGTTTCCATCTCCTACAACTGTAAAAGGCCTGCCAGCCAGCTTTTGTGCGAGAAACACGCCAAATACCGCCCCATACGTTCCCGATGTTCTGGAACGGGTTCCATATACATTAAACAGTCTGAGCGTAATGACCGGAAGGCCGTATACCTGTCCCCAGTGCAGTACTGTCTCTTCTCCCAGCCGTTTTGTCAGTGCGTACGGATATTGCGGACGTATTCCGGCTGTTTCTTTCGTCGGGTACTCGTCCGGTATCCCATAACAGGAAGAAGATGCCGCATAAACCAGCTTCCTGACTCCTGCTTCTTTTGCGCATTCCGCCACATGATACGTACCCAGCACATTGGAAGAATAATAATCCCAGGGCCTTTGTATGGAAGGCACGATATCCGCCAGCGCAGCCAGATGAAACACATAATCCGCCCCCTTAAATACAGGCGCAATCTCTTCCCTGTTACGGATATCCATATGGTATACTGTTAAATTTTCGTTGTCTTTCTGATGAGCCAGGTTTTCCGGCCGTCCGGTGGACCAGTTGTCAATGACCCGGACGCTGTATCCTTCTGCCAGCAGCCGGTCCGTCATGTGAGAACCGATAAAACCGCAGCCTCCTGTTACGATCGCTATCATTACTATCTACTTTCCTTTCCACTGATACTATGATTCGTTTTTTTCTGTTCCCCGCAGATTCTGAGCGCTTCTCTCAGATCGGCGCATATCCCGCCGGGCTGTACGGCTTCTTCCAGTTCTGCGCTTCCATAACCAGACTCTAACAATATGGTTTTTATTCCGGCGTTTTTTCCTGTACGGATGTCACATGCCCGGTCTCCGATCAGAACAGAGTGTTCCAGATCTATGGCAAATTCCCTGCATGCCTGCGCCAGCATTCCGGTCTGCGGCTTTCTGCAGTCACAAATATGGCTGTATTTTTTTACCGTTCCCTGCCAGTGGTGAGGACAATAATATACCGCATCCACACCCGTCCGCCTCATCAGCGTCCGGTTCATTTCCAATAATGCGCTTTCAGTAAACAGACCTCTGGCAATTCCACTCTGATTGGTAATGACAATGGCATAAAACCCCATCTCATGAATCTTTTCCACACATTCTTTCGCATATGGAAACAGTTCCATTTCTTCTACCGAGCGTACATATCCTTTTTCAATGGTCAGCACGCCATCCCGGTCCAGAAATACCGCCGGCCTTTTTTCTTTTATTAATACGCTTTCTTTTATTAATACATTTTCTTTCATTAACACGCTATCTTCCGTTAACACGCTTTTGTGTCATCCCGGTCCATAAGTGTATCCACAACCTGCTGCAGCATCAGATTATGAATGGATTCCACAATTCCATACTTTGCGCATGGCACGTATACGTTGATGTCACCCGCTTTTTTTGCCCGGTTATCCGGCCCGAATCCGGTAAACGTAATGACATGTGCCCCCAGCTGTTTTGCTGTATCAATTGCTTTTATAATATTTTCTGAATTTCCGGAACTGCTGACCGCCACCACCAGGTCTGCGGGACTGACAAGCAGTTTCATCTGATTCGCAAATACATATTCATATCCGTAATCATTTCCCATGCAGGTGAGCGACGCAGCGTCATACAGACTGCATGTACGCATCCCTCCATTTTTCATAAAATCCGCAGTCATATGGGAAGCGATTGCCGCACTGCCCCCGTTCCCTATAAAAAAAACTTTAGCCTTCTTTTGCCTGTATTCCCGGAAAAGATCTGTCAAAAGCTTCATTCCCGCTTCGTAATCCGCCATCTTTTCCGTTGTATCTTTCCATACTTCAGTCTCTTCCAGTTTCTGTATCAATTCCTGTATATACGTTCCCATAATCACTCACCCATTCTATAAGCATTCTGAATCATTACTGGCATTCCGGCATTCCGGCACAACTCTGCCACGCTGCTTTTATCTCCATAATATGCGTCGCTGACTGCGATTGCCCTGTGCAGCTGCGGCGTATCGTCATAAATCCCCCATCCTTCAGCCTGATACTGTATAACAATCGCTTTGTACATTTCCCACAGCTTCGGCCTCATTGAGCTGATTGTAGCTTTGATCAGTGGATGGGGTCTCCACAACAGCACAATCTCATTCCTGTTCTCTTTAAATATCCGCAATACTTCCTGTATTTTTGCCAGCATACGCTCATTATGCTGAAGCAGCGCACTGATTCCTGTATTGTACAAAACGACTTTTTTGCGGCCTCCATCCGGTTTCCGGATCACCGTCATCCATCCTTTTGGAATATCCGCCTCTTCTTTCTTTACTTCCAGTACCTTATCCACTTTGGGCGATCCAAGGCCGAGTATTTTATTTTCCCAGTATCTCCGCCTTTTCTCATTTCCGCTCATCTGCGTCAGTAGTCTGATATATACCTGCCGCATATCCTCCGACTGCACCACAACCTTATCCGCATAAAGAACTCCCGGACTGGCGCTGAAACTTCTGACCTCTTCCATCGCCTGTTTATCATCCACGGTTATATTTCCTAAAATGTAATAGGGAATATATACCAGTTGTTTTGTATACTTTCTCAGATTTTCCGCATAAAAATGCGGTTCCACACTTGTTACATAGTTACATGAATCATAAGGATTATGTATAAAAATCATATCTGGTCTGCGTTCTGCCAGATTATAATCCTCATATGCGGTTACCGGCACATATTCCGGATACATTTCCCCTTCGTAGTGCCATTCCCCAAAGCTTCCATCTGGATTTTTATCATAATACGGAATGGGAACTACATAAACATCATAATCCTCATCTGCCCTGGCAGCTTTCCACACACTTTCCAGTGAATCCCACATAGAAGCTTTATAAGGCAGAAAAACCACTTCCGGGCGGATTCTGATATCATGTTCCATGCTTTTTTTTATTTCTGCCAGTTGTTTTTCCAGCTCTTTTAACAGCTCCACCGCATCCGCAGCTGTTTTGCCTGCCAGTGTCTGGTAAACCTGGTAAGCGGTCTCACAATACTGCTCCAGTAAGGCAATGGCCGCCGTCTGTGCGCCTTCAGACAATTCTATGCGTTTTCCCAGTTCTATGGCTCCCTGCCGGGCGTCCGAAAGAATTTCACAGACGACTGCGTAGTTTCTTTTTTGTACTGTCTGAATGCATATTTCATGCGCATGTCCCAGTATTTGTAAAAAATTATCCGCCTGTTCTTTTAGCGCTTTTTGCATGACTCCGACCCCTTCAACTGATTCTGTTAACCTCCCGGCTTTTCGGCCATCTCCCGCTGCCTGCGTTCACGTGCCTTTTTGTAGAAATTTGCTTTTGACATATGACATAATCCCGCTGCCTTCTCGCCATTGATTTCTTTATTTCGCCAGATCTGGTATACCTGTGAGAAATTTTCCGGCACTGGCAGTTCCGGTCTGCCAAACTGCACGCCCCGCATTCTGGCTCTTGCGATACCCTCCTTCTGCCGCTGCTTTCGTTCCAGCCATTCCACATCCGGAATATATTCCAGCATGGACAATACAATATCCGCCACAAGTGTATCAAACTGCATTTTTCCACGCCTTGTATCCAGCTGGGGCATATCCAGCACCACAATATCGGTCCTTTTTTCTTTTGTCAGTATTCTCCACTGCTGCCCTATTTCCCGGAAATCTGACCCAAGAGCGTCCAGACCCTTAATGTAAAGCAAATCATTGGCTTTCAGCTTTCGCAGAAGTTTCTGATATTCGCATTCAGAGCCATACTCCTGCTGTCCGTCTATAAAAATATCTTTTTCCGGCACCTGCATTTCACGCATGGAAATAATCTGCTCATCCGCATTCTGACCGAAAACCCTGATACGTATATAACCATATATCCGCCTCATTGCTTTCTCTCCATCCCTTTATTTCTTGCTTTATTTCCCTCTTTATCACTTTTTATTCAAAAAAGTATACTTTTTT
>CANRTU010000035.1 GCA_947642745.1 uncultured Eubacterium sp. | reverse complement strand
GAATAAGCCTGTAAGCTGTTTTTCTTGCTTACAAACTTATTATACGAGGAGTAACCATATATGTGAAAAAAGTAGCGCCTTTTGGCGATCCACTGGAAGTTACCGTGCGTGGATATGAACTTTCCCTGAGAAAGGCGGATGCGGAAATGATTGAGGTAAAGTAACGCAGTCTGGCCTGATGATGAGGCGGCGGTGAAAACTGCAGCGTAGATATGGAAGAACAACAGCGCTGGCGTACATACAGATACAAAGCTGCCAGTCATTGTAAACCAGCCGGGGGAATGAGCGGATGAAAGGGCATATTTTTTTTGATCAATAGTTAGCTATAACTAATATATAATAGCTTTATATAATGATAAATAGCTGATAATAATAAAAAATAGAAGAAACAAACTGAACAAAAAAACGGAAAACCAGTCTGCGGTTATCTGTTAATGTGTGGGAAAGGAGCAGGGAATGGCTGTAAAAATCGCTTTGGCGGGAAATCCAAATTGTGGCAAGACCACATTATTTAATGCACTGACCGGTTCCAGTCAGTTTACCGGAAACTGGCCGGGGGTCACGGTAGAGAAAAAAGAGGGCAGACTAAAAGGGCACAGGGACGTTATCATTACGGATCTGCCGGGAATCTATTCTTTATCGCCGTATACACTGGAAGAGATTGTGGCGGAGAACTATCTGATCACAGAGCGGCCGGATGTGATTATTAACATCGTGGACGGTACAAATATCGAACGGAATCTGTATCTGACTACCCAGCTTCTGGAACTGGGAATCCCGGTAATCGTGGCGGTGAATATGGCAGATATTCTGGAAAAAACAGGAGACCAGATACATACAGACCGGCTGGGCGCACATCTGGGCTGTCAGGTAACAGAGATTTCCGCCCTGAAAGGCACAGGCATCCAGAGCGTGGCGGACCAGGCAGTGGCGCTTGCCGGGAAAAAGCGGCCGGCGGTATGTGTACATGAATTTTCTCCGGAAGCAGAGCGTATCATAAAATCAGCCGCGGAAAAACTGGGGCCGGAGGTGGCAGAGGAGCAGCGGCGTTTTTTTGCCATCAGACTACTGGAAAAGGATCAACAGATCAGCCAGCGGCTTTCTGTGGTTCCGGATGTATCGGATGAGATAAAAGCGCTGGAGGAAGCGTTTGACGACGATGTGGAGAGCATTATAACGAATGAACGGTATCAGTATCTTTCCACGGTTACCAGTGTCTGTTGTACAAAAAGCAAAAAGGAAAAACTGTCAGTATCGGACCGGATCGACCGGATTGTTACAAACAGGTGGCTGGCGCTGCCGGTATTTGCTGCCGTCATGTTTCTGGTATATTATATATCGGTTACGACGGTGGGCGACCGGGTCACAAACTGGGCGAACGACGGTGTGTTTGGCGATGGATGGAGTCTGGCTGGTCTGGAAGTTCCCGGTGTTCCGGTGTTTGTGGACGATCTGTTACAGACAATGGGCTGCGTGGACTGGCTGCGTGGACTGATTGTGGACGGTATCGTGGCCGGTGTGGGCGCTGTGCTGGGATTTGTACCGCAGATGCTGGTGCTGTTTATATTCCTGGCGTTTCTGGAAGGCTGCGGCTATATGGCCCGTGTCGCATTTATTATGGACCGGATTTTCCGCAAATCCGGTTTATCTGGTAAATCGTTTATTCCAATGCTGATCAGCAGCGGATGCGGAGTGCCGGGCATTATGGCGTCCCGCACAATTGAAAGCGACAGGGACCGCAGGATGACGATCATGACGACAACTTTTATTCCGTGCGGCGCCAAACTGCCGGTTATTGCGCTCATTGCGGGTTCTGTATTTAACAATGCGGCCTGGGTGTCAGTCAGCTGTTATTTTGTGGGAATCGGCGCCGTCATCTGTTCAGGTGTTATTTTGAAAAAAACCAGGATGTTTGCCGGAGATCCGGCGCCTTTTGTCATGGAACTGCCGGCGTATCATATGCCGTCAGCCGGGAGCGTACTGAGAAGTATGTGGGAACGGGGCTTTTCATTTATTAAAAAAGCAGGTACCATTATTCTGCTGTCTACGATCGTGATCTGGTTTCTGATGTCATTTGGCTGGAAAGACGGCAGCTTCGGGATGCTGGAAGCAGAAGAGTTAAACTACAGCATACTGTCCGCAGCCGGCAGCCTGGTGGCCGGGATCTTTGCGCCGCTTGGCTGGGGAAACTGGAAGATGGCCGTTGCTGTTGTAAGCGGGCTGGTGGCAAAAGAAAATGTAGTAGGTACTTTTGGTCTGCTTTATGGATTTGCGGAAGTGGCGGAAGACGGTGCGGAGATCTATGGCAGACTGGCGGCAGAACTCACGCCGGTGGCAGCTTATTCCTTTCTGATATTTAACATGCTGTGCGCACCGTGTTTTGCGGCCATGGGCGCCATAAAACGGGAAATGAACAGTATCCGCTGGTTCTGGACTGCCATTGGATACCAGTGCGGACTGGCATATGTGGTATCCCTGTGTATATACCAGCTGGGGATGCTGTTTACGACAGGAGCATTTGGAGTCCTGACAGTGGCGGCAGTTGCGCTGGTGGCAGTATTTATCTGGCTGCTCATAAGACCGTATAAGGAAAATACGGCTGCGCAAATTAGCGGCAAAATGCCGGCAGGGACTGTGTAAGACGCTGTAGTACCAGAGCGTGTCTGAAAAATCATTCCTACGATCTGCCCTCCCTGCTTTATGCCCTTTGGGTACTAAGTGTGAAGCATATTATACCCTTTGGGTACATCTCACAGAAAGCATTTTTCAAACACGCTCTTGTGTGTCTGTATCACTGGCAGAAAGTATTTTAAGATACGCCCGAAAATATATGGATGCGGCTCTGAAAGCAATGAAGCATATAAAAAGCAGGAGGAAAAAGTATGGGAACAGTTGTAACAGGAGCGGTTCTGGCAGTCATTGTATGCCTGATTATCCGCAAACTGGCGCATGATAAGAAAACAGGAAAAAACGGCTGCTGCGGTGACTGCAGCCGGTGCAAAGGATGCCATTAATTTTCAGTATATGTATTTACGGCAGGGGCAGTTGTTATAACTGCCGCCTGCCGTTTGTGCTGTTTATTCCTGTGGACCGGATATGGCCTGTCGTAATCTGGAGGCTGTCCGCACAGTCTTAGATCCCCCGCAGTCTGCTGCGGGGGATTTTACATACGTGAACCGCAGACAGACATACATTGCTGCCTGTAATGAAATAAAAAAATGGCTATTGACAAATTCATTATGCAACTGTATAATATGTTATACAAAGGTATAACATACAAAAAGATCAGGATGAATATATTTCTGACAGAATCAGAGGGGGGACGATATGATATAAAAATGAACCGGCTATTGACAAATTGGTTATGCGAATGTATAATATGTTATGCAAAGGTATAACGAATAGAAAGATCAGGATGAATACATTCTGACAGGAACAGGAGGAAGACAATGCTGAAACATCTATTTCTTACGATTCTGGATATTTCATTTTCCACCAGCCTGCTGATACTGGCAGCGCTGCTGCTTTCGCCACTGATTCAGCGGCGTTATGCGGCCAGATGGAAATACCGGTTGTGGATTATTCTGGGACTGCGGCTTGTCGTTCCTGTCAACGGAACACAGGTATACGAGGCAGTCCGCAATATCATACAACGTCCGGAGGCGCAGATTGTCCGGAGGGAAGAGACAGAGAAAGAAGCGGGGAAAGAAACGGGGAAAGAAGGGATGCCCCGGTTTCAGGTAAGAGTCAGTCTTCCGCCGCAGATGACAGCCAGTGTACTGCCACGCAGGCAGAACGCACAGCCGCAATTCCGGTTTATGAATCTGACAGTTCTGGACCTGGCGGCAGCGGTCTGGCTGACCGGGTGTATCTGTGTACTGGGATTTCATCTATATAGTTACCGGTGTTATAAGAGACGGCTCAGGTCCCTTGGGACTGTTATAACAGACAGACAGGTACTGGGAACGTTATCAGAGTTGTCTGCGGCGCTGAATATAAAGTGCGGGCTGACACCTGTTTTATATGAAGAGGCAGCCAGCCCCCAGGTGACTGGTTTTCTGCATCCGGTACTGGTGCTGCCTGAAGCCGGCTACGATCAGAAAGAACTTCGTTTCATATTAAAACACGAGCTGGTCCATTTAAAAAGCCGGGATGTTCATGTAAAGATGCTTTTTGTACTGGCCCGTGCGGTTCACTGGTTTCATCCCCTGGTATGGCTTATGGCAAAAGAAGCTGCGGTGGATATGGAACTGGCCTGTGATGAAAGGGTGGTGCGGCATATGGATGCTGCCGGCCGCAGGGCGTACAGCGAGACGCTTTTATCCACGCTGGGAAGTAAATTTGTAAAGAATACCAGCCTGTCAACACAATTTTATGGAGGGAAACAGATTATGAAGAAAAGATTTAAAAATATTATGGTACCGGGAAATGTCAAAAGTGGAATGCTGCTGTTAGTGGGAGCATGTGTACTGACTATAGGGGCCGGGTCCCTGGTGGGATGTTCACTTTCGGAATCTCAAGGGGAGTCCGCTGCTGTTACCAATGACGCCGTCCGTCCGATAGCGGCCCTGCGTATCAGGGAGCAGGAGCGCAGCCAGAAAAAGCAGACGGATCAGAAGCAGGCGGATCAGAAAGAAGCGGATAAAAAAGAAACAGAATTATACAAAACACTTACCGTGACCCTGGAAGGCATGCAAGAGGAGATGAAAGCCATCCTGTATACAGGCAGCGGATATTCTGTTTATGTGCCAGAGGACTGGAAGCTGGTGGAGCAGGATACCTGGCAGTATGTGCATAACAGACAGGTCCGTTTTCAGACGGTCTGTTACGGAGGAAAATCCCTGAAGCAGGTGAAAAAGCTGCTGGCGGCAGACGGTTACAGGCAGAATGGCGGGCAGATGTACAGACAGGAAGGGGATATGATCCATCATGTGAAATTCACAGAATGTAAAGAAGGCGTCTGGGCAGTATTTTACAGCTATCCAGAAGAGGCACAGGAAGGAGCGGGACGCCGGCTTGAAGTGATTACGGATACTTTTGCGGTATCGGATCTGGTAACAATGCTTGCGTATATTACTGATTTTGATAACGGCAGCCTCTCTTTTGATGAAGTGGAGTGGGTTACGGTACCCGGAAAACGGGCGGGAGAGCTGGGGATTACAGAGGAATATGAGGACAGCGGATTTTATGTGTATAACGGGAGCACAGATATAAAACAGGCGGCAGTTTCAAAAGACTGTAGTTATACGCTCCTGGACAGGAAAGATTCTTTTAAGCCGGTGGAAGTGACGCAGGAACAATTCGCATCCGCCTTACAGGAACAGGAAAACGTCAGAATTCCTTATCATCTGTGGATACAGGGACAGGAAATTTTTAAAATCCATGAACAGTATCTTCCATAAAATCTTCCCCGGATCCTTCTTTTCAAAAATGAAACGGTTCCGGGGACAAAAGAACAGCGGATACCGGAAGGAAAGCTGCTGCAGTATCAGGCTGCGGCGGCTTTCCTTTTTACTTTAGACAATTGCCATGGGGGCGGATGGAACATGCTGCCAGAGGCAGCCCGCCGCAGGCGGATGACTGCTTTCCGGTGAATCCGGAATAACTTATTGCAAAAATATGTCGTTTCTGTTATAATTCTGTATATTCTATGGAAGTTTGCGCCAGAATAAAGGTAGTCGCCATAAATTCCGCAAGACATTCTCATATATCTTTTCTTAATAGAACTTTAATACTTATTTAATAGAATGCATTAGAAATATTTATATTAATTACGAAAAGAAAATGAGTAGGAGATAAAAGATGAAAACGCTATATGTGCATATCGGAATGCCGAAAACCGGGACAACCGCCATACAGAATTTTTGTTTCGAGAACAAAAAGATACTGAACCAGAAAGGATATGATTATCCAAAACTGCCTCATATTTATGGAGATGCCATCGCTAAAGTACGTAACGGTCATTTTCTGGTACCGGAAGAATTTACGTCAAATCCGGAGGTGTTCCGGAAAAACCTGGATACTATTTTAGAGCTGTTTCAAAAGTTTCCGAATATCATTCTGTCAGATGAAGCCATCTGGACGCCGGTTTCCAAATGTAAAAATATGTGGAAGGCCTTAAAAGAAGAAGGCATAAGGAACGGATACCAGATTAAGAGTATCGTGTATCTGAGAAGGCAGGATCTGTATCTTAGTTCTATCTGGAACCAGTATATAAAAGGAAAGAGCGAAACGATTCCCTGGGCGGAATTTGTAAAAAATCCAAGCCGGGCAGGCAAGATGAAATATGGCACAAATTTAAAATATATTGTTTCTGTACTGGGAATGGAAAATGTAATTGTCCGCCGGTTTGAGCCAGAGTATTTTGTGGGCGGATCCATTTATGCGGATTTCCTCAATGCGGCAGGACTGGAGATGACGGACGAATTCGTGCTCAGCCAGTATGTGCGCAATGCAAAGCTTGCGGGCAATACCCATGAGATTATGCGCATTATCAACGGAATGCCCGGTATGGACCGGGAGAAAAACAAATTTTTCAGCAAAGACGTACTGCTTACCTTTTCGGATGTGTCCGGGGCGGAATATAAAACAGAGATGTTCGCAAAAGAAGAAGCCAGGGAATTTATGCAAAAGTACGCAGCGGAAAACCAGAAAGTATCTGACATGTTTTTTAATGGGGAAGAATTGTTCGACCAGACCTTTAAAGATACTCCTAAGTGGGAAAAAGACAATCCTTATATGTATGACGATATGATACGTTTTGTGGTGACCTGCTGTCTGCGGCTGATGGAGAAAAATGAAGAGCTGGGCAGGGAAGTGGAGAGACTGGGCGGCAGCATAAATAAAAACAAAAACCCATTACTGTCTATTGGAAAAAAGCGGTAAAAAAGATTAGAAGAAGGTAATAATGAGAGGGATATTTGATTTTTTGATGTCAATGGCAAAGGTGGGCTGCATCGGATTTGGCGGAGGCAGCGCACTGATTCCTGTAATAGAAGACGAGATTATACAAAAGAGGGAGATTGATACAAAAGCGAATTATGACAAAGATGTGATTGTGGCAAATATAACGCCCGGGGCGCTGCCGGTAGAGCTGGCGTCTTCCCTGGGCAGACGGTATGCGGGCAATGCTGGAATGGTATTGTCGCCAGTGATGATGGGCCTGCCGGGAACGATAGGAGCGATTCTGCTCTTTACCGTACTGGCTTTTGCCCAGGAAGAATTTCTGGATATTATAGAGCTTATATCCATTGCGGTGTCTGCTTTTGTCATATATCTGCTGGTGGATTATATGATCCGGGTTCTGACAGACTGCGGGAAGGAGAGCCGGGACAGACTGAGAAAAGCTGTGATTGTCATGACCGGAGTGTTTGTGCTTGTCTGCGGGAAAAACCTGAACAAGCTTCTGGGCAGCCTGCTGCCGGTCACACTGCATTCTTTTTCCACGCTTCATATCCTGCTGGCAGCATTTGCGTATGCGATTGTGACAAGCACGAAGTTTCGTCCGGGGAATAAACAGGCCGGGCATGAAAAAATCAGATTTCCAAAACAGGCGATGCATCAGATCGGCAGCTGTTCAGCGATCTGGATCGCAATCCTTGCGGTATTTACGGTTCCTACGCTTATTTATGGATGGAGCGGTGTGTTACTGGCCGGCAAAGGCGTAGTGTCCGCCCTGATGTCTTTTGGCGGCGGGGACGCTTATCTTACGATAGCGGACGGGTTATTTGTAGAAAGCAATATGATTTCACCGGATACTTATTATGGAAAGATTGTACCGGTAGTCAATATTCTGCCGGGTTCTATTTTGTGCAAGACGCTGGCGGGAGTCGGATATTTTATAGGCTTTGAGACGGGAGGAACGGTACAAAGCGGGGTGTTGTACGCAGCCACCGGTTTTATCAGCAGCATTGCCTCTTCCTGTGGATTCTTTTTTGTGATATACTATCTGTATGACAGCCTGAGTTCCTTTGGAGCCGTGCGTAAAATCGGCCGCTGGATCCGTCCGATTATTGCGGGGCTGCTGGGCAATGTGATATTATCACTTTGCAATCAGGGCAGAAACGGGGTGGAGGTAACCGGGCTTCCTTTTGCCGGAATCGTGGCGGCCATGGCCGTTATGGCGGCAGCAGATCTGTTTATGGTGCGAAAATTTGGCTGGAAGCCGGCAATGACGCTGTTTCTGAATATATGTATTGTATTTTTAGTGGCATTCTGCGGTATGTAGAATGCTTTTGGCACGTATACAACTTCAAAGGAAAGGCGCCGCTGCTTTCTATATTTAACAGAAGGAAAGGATGAAAGGGTAATGAAGACACTTTATTTGCACATCGGAATGTCGAAGACAGGGACAAAATCAATTCAGAATTTTTGCTGGGAAAATAATAAGATCTTAAACAAATATGGTTACTGCTATCCGGATCTGTCCAGGCTGTGCCCGGAAACGATCAAGGTGAAAAACGCACGTTTTATGATTCAGAAAATCAAAGTGGAAAACGATGATAAAGAAGCTCTGGCTAAGGCTGTGGCGGCGAAATACCGGGAAGGAATGGATCTTGTGGTGAAGGCGTTTGAAACATATGATAATGTGATCCTTTCTGATGAAGACATATTCCAGACCACCTTTAACAGGCGTAAATCGCTCTGGCAGGAATTAAAAGACGATGGAGAGAAATATGGATTTACGGTAAAGATCATTGTATATTTGCGCCGTCAGGACGAGTTTATGGCGTCCCGCTGGAATCAGGATATTAAAGACGTGAAACCGGACAAACGGATCACCATGACCTGGGAGGAGTATATTTCAGACATTCCAAAGAGCCGCCAGATGAACTATTTCCAGAAACTGGAATCCATGGCCGCGTATTTTGGCAAAGAAAATATTGTTGCCCGCCGGTTCCAGCGGGGAGCATTTTATCAGGATTCTATTTATGCGGACTTTATGCAGATTATCGGTCTGGAGATGACAGACGAATATCATATTTCAAAAGAAGAACGCAACCTCAACCTGCCGGGCAATACCCATGAATTTAAGCGGATTTTAAACGGTGTGAATGATCTGAGCGACGACGATCTGAAATTTATGCGGGGAATTCTGGAGAAATGCGCGGGGCCGAGCAAGGAAGCCTATCCTTGTGCCATGCTTTCCAAAGATGAAAGTAAAAAAATTATAAGTAAATATAAAAAGAGTAACCGCCGTGTGGCAAAAGAATATCTGGGGGAATCCTTTTCCGATCTGTTTGATACCAATATTACGGATCTGCCCAAATGGACAGAAAACAATCCGTTTATGCAGCAGGATATGATCCGCTTTATGGCCATCGGACTGAAAAAACTGCGGGATGAAAATAAAAAGCTGCGGGCGGACATGAAGAAACTGCAGCAGAAGGTAGACAAAATGGCTGAAAAGCCTGTGAAAAAAGAAACGTCAGAAAAAACAGAAAAGCCGGAAAAAACTATAAAAAGTGAAAATAACGAAAATAATAAGAAAACAGAAAAATCCGGTAAATCTGAAAAGTCAGAAAAACCGGATAAGAAAGAATAAACAGTAGGGCGTGTTTGAAAAATCATTCCTGTAATCCGCACTCCCCACTTTGTGCCCTGAAGGGCATGATATACCCTGAAGGGCATGATATAGCGAATTCATCCTGGATTTGGTCAATGTAGTCCGCTGCACCTCCCAAATTTGGGATAGATTCTTTGTTTTATGCCCTTCAGGGTATAATTATGAAATATATCATGCCCTTTGGGTCCATCTCACAGAAAGCGTTTTTCAAATACGCTCCAGGACTTAAAAACATCTTCGTTTCCTATCTGTTTCCATCACAAACTCATAATTTTCTATAAGTTTTTGCATATCATTATTATAATTACTTCCATAATATAACAGGAATTATAACCAATAAATAATATGAATTTTCTCGTAAAGACAGGGGTTTATCTTCTGCCACGGATCTTAAGTGACGGGGGATAAGGCGCCGGACGGTGAATGTTCTGATCCGGATACTTGTTACTTTATAGGAAAGATCATCCTGTAAAGTAAAATCCTCTGGGAGGAATGCCATGCGTTGGAGGTGAAAATACTGTCCGCCTTTCTCCGGCGTCCGGAATATACGCTATCTTCCGGTTGCCGTGATAAAAATAGAAGATAACCATGCATGATCCTCTTGTTCCGGCCAGAGAGAAAGGAAAATAGCTATTGCAGAAATCGCCGGTCTCTTTTATAATCTAATATGAAATATGGTAACGTACAGGCAATCAGCACACAGAAAGAACAGGTAGCAGAATGGATATTAAAGAGATATGTAATGCCGGCGGGGATATTCTTGATCTTGTGGCGGATGCCATCAACCGGAATGATTTCAGCGGCCTGAGCTCTAATATCAGCAAAAAGGTCAGCCAGATTGTGGAACAGGTGAAGGAAGAGGCTGGGAAAGGCACGTACGGGGACCCGGTGCACCAGTATGGCAGGACTGCTTACACCAGAAAAGGACAGGCCGGTTATCGCAGCATACATCATGGAAAAGAAACAAGCCGGTATTCAGATATATATACAAAACCAGACAGTAAGCAGGCTCCGGACAGGTATCAGCCAAAAACCCGGAATGATACCATGTCTGGGTCGGTTATCACCACAAAGCCTGCAGGCCGTATCAGCGGTCCCTTCCAGCTGGCCTGGGGTATACTGGCAACCAGCGGATTCGGGATTACAGCTCTTGTGATGATCATTATGATGGCCGTTTCGGGCGGCGTGGTGTATACCATACTGGCGGCGGTGTTCAGCGGCCTGACGCTGCTTGGCATTACAGATATTATAAGAGGCAGCCGGAAAATCAGCCTGATTAAACGTTTTCATCATTATACGAAACTGATCGGTTCACGCAGTTATATAGGTATTGGAGAACTGGCTTCCCATACGTCCCGCAGCCGGGCGGATGTGGTGCGTGACCTGAAAAAAATGATGAAAAAGCATATGTTTTTACAGGGCAGGCTGGATCAGGGACAGACCACTTTTATTCTGACCGGGGAAGCCTGGCAGCAGTATCTGCAGGCGGAGCAGGAGCGGAAAAACAGGGAAAAAGAGCAGCTGGAACGAAAACAGGAACAGGCCCGCCAGCAGCAGGAAGACGTCCGGGGCTGCGACAGGGAGGCGGAACGGATTTTAAAAGACGGCAACGCCTATATCCGTATGGTTTCAGAATGTAAGGATAAAATCCGCAAAGAAGAGATGTCCGCAAAACTGCGCCGGCTGGAAGGCATTATGCGCCGGATTTTTGAGCATGTGGAGCGCCATCCGCAGAGTGCGGAGGATCTGCACAAATTTATGGATTATTACCTGCCGACAACTACAAAGCTGCTGCATGCCTATATCGATCTGGACCGGCAGGAAATTTCCGGTGAACATATATCCGCTACAAAACGGGAAATCGAGGATACGCTGGATATCATAAATGAAGCGTTTGAAAATCTGCTGGACAGTATGTTTGAAGATACTGCCTGGGATATTTCATCTGATATATCTGTCATGAAGACAATGATGGCCCAGGAAGGCCTCACTGGTGACAAAGATTTTCATGTAAACCTGAAAAAGAAAAAAGAGTCCTGCCCATAACGATTGCGGACGGGGATTTCCGGAATCCGGCATATAACAGGCCTCACCGTCAGAATGAAATGCATGGCGGCGTATACCGGGCCGGGAGCGGAGCCGTCCGGGGTGTCAGGAGTTTCACAGTAAACAGATACAGGAGGAGAAAGCATTGACAGATAATTTTGAGGAATTTGCGGCGGCAGCAAAGAAAACAACAGCGGCGCCGTCGCTTGTATTTGGAGAAGCGCCGCAGGCGCCGGACCCTTCATTTCAAAAACCAGAGCAGCCGAAGCAGGAGATACTGGACGATTCCATGCTTTCTGAAGAAGAAAAGCGGCAGGTGGACGCCTTTGTGGATCAGATTGATCTGTATAATTCCGGGGCTGTTCTGCAGTATGGCGCCGGTACGCAGAAAAAGATGTCAGACTTTTCTGAAAAAGCGCTTAATAATGTAAGGACAAAAGATCTGGGAGAAGTGGGCGATATGATCGCCGGACTGGTTAGCGAATTACGGAGTTTTGACGCTGAGGAAGAGTCCAGGGGATTTCTGGGGATTTTCAAAAAAGGCGGGGACCGGCTTTCCGCCATGAAAGTCAGATATAATAAAGTGGAAGCCAATGTCAACCAGATTGTCAAAATACTGGAAGGCCATCAGATCCAGCTGATGAAAGACATTGATGTGCTGGACAGGATGTATGAGATGAATCTGTCGTATTTTAAAGAATTATCCATGTACATTCTGGCAGGAAAGAAAAAACTGCAAAAGACCAGGAGCAGGGAACTGGCGGCGGCACAGCGGCAGGCGGAACAAAGCGGTCTGCCCCAGGACGCCCAGGCAGCCAGGGATCTGGCGGATCTGTGCAACCGGTTTGAAAAGAAAATACATGACCTGGAGCTGACCAGAACGGTATCTATCCAGACAGCGCCCCAGATCCGTATGGTACAGAATTCTGATACGATGATGGCGGAAAAGATCCAGTCTACAATTGTAAATACGATTCCGTTATGGAAGAGCCAGATGGTGATTGCCATCGGAGTGGAGCATTCCGCACGGGCGGCAAAGGCGCAGCGGGAAGTTTCCGATATGACCAATGAACTGTTAAAGAAAAACGCAGATGCGTTAAAAATAGCTACCATAGAAAGCGCAAAAGAGTCCGAGCGGGGCATTATAGATATGGAAACGCTAAAACATACCAATGAATCCCTGATTACCACGCTGGATGAAGTCATGCATATCCAGAAAGAAGGAAAAGAAAGACGCAGGGCGGCGGAAGCGGAACTGGCGGAAATCGAAAACCAGCTGAAAAGCAAGCTGATAGAGATTTCAAGGACCTGATGCGTGTAGCGGGCCGGTTTTTTAAAGGCCTTTATAACCGGCGGATCTGGCCGGAGAGGGTTTGCGGATTCAGTCCGCGGACCCGGTTCAAAATAGTCTGATTAGGAGAAATAAAATGAAAAAGGCAGTATTTTTTGATATTGACGGAACGCTTCTGGATGAAAATAACTTTATTCCAAAAAGCGCCACGGAGGGGATACACAGACTGCAGGCAAATGGAAATTACGCTTTTTTGTGTACGGGCAGAAGCCGTGCGTTTGTCCGCGGGAAGGAACTTCTGGATATCGGGTTTGACGGGATTGTCAGCGGATGCGGGACAATGATTGAATTCCACGACGAAGTGATTTATTACCGGAAGCTGGAAGAGGTACTGGTACAAAAAACAATAGCATATCTGAAGCGGCATCAGGCTGCCACGATTATGGAAGGCCGTTTTCATTTATATCTGGACGAGGATGATTTTGGCGATGACCGCTATGTGGTAAGGCTGCGGGAGGAAATGGGGGAGGATCTGCTTCCCATTGGTACAGAAAGCAGCGGCTGGGAAGTGAGCAAGTTTTCCTGTGTGACAAAAGATTCTGATCTGCTACTGTTAAAGCAGGATCTGGAAAAGGATTACGAGCTGCTGCTGCACAGTTCAGAAGTTATGGAATTAGTTCCAAAAGGCTGCTCCAAAGGAACAGGGATTCTGAAAGTATGTGAGAAGCTGGGCATTGACAGGGCGGATACATATGCTTTCGGAGACAGTGTCAACGACCTGCCAATGTTTGAAGTGGCGGGACACAGCATCGCAATGGGAAATGGTACAGAACTTGTAAAACAAAAAGCTTCCTATGTGACGGATTCCCTTCATAATGACGGGATCTACCATGCGCTGGAGCATTTTGGACTTTTTTAATATACAGGAAACGGACAGGAGCGGATATGAAGATTATTATTGTTGGCTGCGGCAATGTAGGCGCGGCGCTGGCAGAACAGCTGAGTACGGAAGGGCATGATATTACAGTCATTGACACACGCCAGCAGCTGGTGGAAACGGTATCCATTTCATCCGATGTACTCGGAATCGTGGGAAATGGCGCCAGCTTTACGGTACAGTCGGAAGCCGGTGTAGAGGAAGCGGACCTTTTAATTGCGGTGACAGAATCAGACGAGCTGAACCTGCTTTGCTGTCTGATCGCAAAGAAAGCGGGCGGCTGTCATACGATCGCAAGAGTCAGCAATCCGGTATACAGCAAGGAAATCGCATTTATAAAAGAAGAGCTTGGATTATCGCTGATTATTAACCCCCAGTTGACGGCAGCCAGGGAAATGGCGATTATGCTGAAATTTCCTTTTGCCTTAAAAATAGAAATGTTTGCCAAAAGCCGTGCGGAACTGGTGGTGTGCCGGATCGAGGAAGGCGGTCCTTTATGTAACATAAAGTTAAAAGATATGCCGGCAAGGCTTAACTGCGACGTACTTATTACGGCTGTGGAGCGGGGCGACCAGGTGATGATTCCGGATGGTAATTTTGAACTTCACGCCAAAGACGCGGTTACGATTCTGGGAACCCAGGCAAGGACGCTGCAGTTTTTTAAAAAGCTGGGAAAGCAGACGGCGGCGGCCAGGGACGCCATGATTATCGGCGGCGGCAGGACTACGATTTTTCTGGCCAAGCAGCTGCTGGAAATGGGAGTAAAGGTCAAAATTATTGAACGGGACGAAAAGCGCTGCGAGTTTCTGACAGAAATGCTGCCAGGGGCGATGATTATCTGCGGGGACGCCACAGACAAAAATGTGCTGATGGAAGAAGGGCTTCTGGAGACAGAAGCTTTTGTGGCAAATACAAATTTTGATGAAGAAAATATTATGCTGACGCTGTTTGCCAAAAGTCTTTCCGACGCAAAGCTGATTACAAAAGTACACCGGATTGATTATGATAATATTATCGAAAATCTGGATCTTGGCAGCATTATTTATCCGAAATATCTGACAGCTGTAAACATTATAAAATATGTGCGTGCCATGAAAAATTCCATTGGCAGCAACATAGAGACGCTGTACCGTTTGAATGATAACCGGATTGAAGCGCTGGAGTTTCTGATTAAAGAAAATTCACCGGTAGTAGGTATTCCTCTTGCGGAGCTGAAATTAAAGAAAAATGTAATTATTGGCTGTATTACCCACAAAGGAAAAACCACGATAGCAAAAGGACAGTCTGTTATCCGGGTAGGGGATACGGTAATTTTAATTACGACACGGACCGGACTGCATGATATCCGGGATGTGGTGAAGTAGGAGGACAGGCGTCATGAATTTTTCAGTCATACGTTATATTCTGGGCAGCGTCCTGTGCTGCGAAGGGATTTTCCTGCTTGTTCCGTTTGTTGTGGCAGTTGTTTACAGGGAACAGGCAGGTTATTATTATCTGGCAACGGCCATCGTCTGTTTTTTACTGGGGCTGTGCGCACGAATGCGCAGGCCAAAAAGCAAAGTGTTTTATTCCCGGGAAGGATTTGTGGCGGTAACTTTCAGCTGGGTGCTTTTAAGTCTTATGGGCGCCGTGCCCATGTATGCTACCGGAGAATACACATTATATATAGACGCATTGTTTGATACGATTTCCGGATTTACGACTACCGGAGCCGGAGTGCTTTCCACAGTGGAAGAGCTGTCCAGGGCTACCGCATTCTGGCGCTGTTTTACCCACTGGAGCGGAGGTATGGGGGTGCTGGTATTTCTGATGGCGGTGCTGCCCTTATCCGGAAGTTCCAATATGCATCTGATGCGGGCGGAAAGCCCGGGGCCTTCTGTAGGAAAGCTGGTTCCAAAAGTCAGACAGACGGCGGTGATTCTGTACAAAATGTATCTGATTATTACCGTACTGCAGATTCTGCTTCTGATGACTTTCGGGCTGTCTTTTTATGAAGCGTCCACGCTGACCTTTTCCACAGTAGGGACCGGGGGTTTTGCGCTGCTGGATTCCAGCATTGCGTCGTACAGTCATGCCGTGCAGGTAATTATTATTATTTTCATGCTGCTGTGCGCCATTAATTTTAATACGTATTACCTGCTTCTGATCCGCAGGCCGAAAGAAGCGCTGCTTAATAATTCGGAAGTGAAATGGTTTCTGACCCTGGTCTTTGCGTCTGCGGCAGTGATAACCGTAGATATAAGGGGCGGTTTTCATAATATATTTGAAGCTTTTCATACGGCGCTGTTTCAGGTGGCGACACTGGTGAGCAGTACCGGTTTCGCCACAGCGGACTTTAACCTGTGGCCGGAGTTTTCCAAAACGATTCTTGTGCTTCTGATGTTTATGGGAGCCTGTGCAGGGAGTACGGGAGGCGGTTTTAAAGTGTCCAGGCTGATGATCGTGGTCCGTGCGGTCAGAAACGAGATGCTTTGTATGATTCATCCGAGAAGTGTCAAAAAGGTACATATTAACGGCAGGCTGGTACCGGATAATATTGTAAAGACGGCGCTTTGCTATATGACCGCCTATATTCTGATTCTGCTGCTGTCGGTGCTTTTAATCAGCATTGACAATTTTGATATGACTACAAATTTTACGGCGGTGCTGGCCACAATGAACAATATCGGGCCGGGACTGGGCGTCGTGGGACCTTCCGGTAATTTTGGTGATTTCAGCGTTTTTTCCAAAATCGTACTGATGTGCGATATGCTGATCGGGCGGCTGGAACTGTTTCCAGTGCTGGTGCTGTTTGCGCCCGGAATGTGGAGACTTCCGGTACGTATGCCGGAATTCCGGAAAATGGAGGATTATGAGCAGTAACGTTACATGGATGATTCATGGGTGCACATACCAGACAAAGACAGATCAAACAGACGAAAGCCTGCTGGATCTTACCCGGCGGAACGGTTTTCCTGTGCCGGGAGCGATTCCCGCAGTCTGTGGCGCAGCCGGCCGCTGCGGCAAATGCAGAGTGCGGATTGTGGAAGGATACTGCGGAATCACTGCCGCCGACCGGAAATATTTATCCGGGGAAGAGCTGGACCTGGGATACCGGCTTGCCTGCCAGGCCAGGGTGACCGGGGATCTGACCGTGCGCATTGTTACGGAAGAGACCGGACAGATGCAGGTCAGGGGCTGGAGCGAAGAATCAGAAGCGCAATGTCCCTCATCCTGCGTCATTGCGGTGGATCTGGGCAGCACGACGCTGGCTGCGGTGCTGGCCGCTGCGGATGGGACTGTGCTGAAACAGCGGACGGCGGTAAATTCCCAAAGCATGTACGGCGCCGATGTGATTTCCAGAATACAGGCGTCGGTAAATGGATGCGCGGCAGAACTGCGCACATGCATCCGCAGCGATCTGCGCTGGCTGTGGGAAGGGCTTTGCGACAGTGTCCGGGACGATGCCAAGGACGGGTCGTTTCGTATTACGAAGGCCGCCGTTGCGGCCAATACCGCCATGCTCCATATGCTGCGGGGGTATTCCTGCGGGAAGCTGGGACAGGCGCCGTTTGAGCCTGTAAACCTGGATGTGGAATGCCTGGATTTTGAGGAAGTTTTTGGCGGAAGTAAACCGCCGGTACAGGATCTGTCCAAACCGGCGGATCGTTTGGAGCAGACAGACGACGGGGACTGTCCGGTATATCTGCTGCCGGGCATGTCGGCGTTTGTGGGGGCGGATATTACAGCCGGTCTGTACAGCAGCGGCTTCTGGCAGACGCCGGAGCAGGAAGTGTCGCTGTTTCTCGATCTTGGCACCAACGGGGAGATGGCCGCCGGAAACCGGAACGGTTTTGTTTCCGCTTCCACTGCGGCAGGTCCGGTATTTGAAGGCGGCGGGTTAAGCTGCGGGATGCCAGGGGTATCTGGCGCTATTTCCCGGGTAACGTATCTCTATCACCGGCTCCGCATCCAGACGATCGGGCAGAAAAAGCCCCTGGGAATCTGCGGGACGGGAGCGCTGGAAGCTGTGGCGGCCATGCGCCGGGAAGGGCTGCTGGATAAAAGCGGCCTGCTGGCGCCAGAATTATTTGAAAGCGGTCTGGTACTGGCTCAGAGAGAAGACGGCAGCGATATCCGGCTGACCCAGGGAGATATCCGCAATATCCAGATGGCAAAGGCCGCCATACGGGCCGGAATTGATACGCTGCTGCTGCGGTATCAGGAAGCTATGCGTCCGCAGCGGTTAAAAGTGGGGCGTGTTTATCTGGCCGGCGGGTTCGGATATTATCTTTCCCCGGATACCGCCATATGTATGGGACTGTTTCCGCCGGAATGGAAAGACAATATTATTATATGTGGGAATACAAGCCTGAAAGGAGCGCTGGCTTTCCTGACAGAAGAAGACTGCGCCGGAACGCTGGAACAGATCCGGAAAAAAAATAAAGAGGTGTGTCTGGCGCAGGATGAATATTTTCAGGAAGCGTATATCCGTCAGATGGAATTTCCGTGAAATCCGTGATATTTATATAAGATCCATAAGAACTGTAAGAAGTGTAACATACGTAAGGCCAGTACGAAAGGAAACTAAAATGAGAATATTAATTATCAGACACGCCGATCCGGATTATGAGAAAGATTCCCTTACCAGCCGGGGATGGAAAGAAGCGGAACTTCTGGCGGAACGCCTTTCCGGCGAAACATTCCGTAACATCTATGTCTCGCCCCTGGGACGGGCAAAGGATACGGCTTCTTTTACGCTGCGAAAGCATGACATGGAAGCAAAAGAGTGCCAGTGGCTGCGGGAATTTGCGCCACGTATCCACCGCTTTGAAGCGGAACCGGATTCTATAGTCTGGGACTGGCTGCCGCAGGACTGGACAAAGATACGGGAATTTTATGATAAAGACGCCTGGACCTCCCATAAAAGTATGGAGGACGGACAGGTCGCAAAGGAGTATGACTGGGTGGTGAGCTCCTTTGATGAAGTACTCTTTCGCCATGGCTATGAACGGGATGGAAGTTATTATCTGGTCAGGCAGGGAAATGAGGATACGATTGCGTTTTTCTGTCACTTTGGTCTGGAATGCGTGCTGCTGAGCCATTTACTAAACGTATCGCCCATGGTATTGTGGCACGGCGTCTGTGCGGCGCCTTCATCCGTTACCACGCTGGTTACCGAAGAGCGCAGACAGGGAACGGCCATTTTCCGCATGGGCAGTTTTGGAGATGTGACCCATCTGCTTATGGCAGGGGAACAGCCTTCTTTTTCCGCAAGGTTCTGCGAACGGTTTGAGAATGCGCACCAGCGTCATGACTGAACCGTAAGAAACAGCATTCAGTTTATAATAAAATTGCGTGAATTGTTGTCATAAAGGCATATAATATGTTATGATAATAGCTATACGATAGAATTTCAGGTCACAAATGCATCTTTGTGCGGAAAGGAGCAGACGATGGATCAGCTGGGACGAAATGGATTTTTCCAGAGTACCTGTATTGATTTTTCTGCCAACGTGAATTTCATGCCGCTTCCTGAAGCAGTGATGGGGGCGGCCAGAAGCGGTCTGGTAGCGCAAATGGATCAGCAGGAACAACAGGCAGGTCTGGAAGAATGCGTGGCGGAGTGGAACGGGGTAAAGCCCGGACATGTGTACTGTGGCAGCGGTATCGCTGAAGTAGCGGGTACGCTGATGCAGGTTTTAAAGCCACAAAAAGCGCTGCTGCCCGCACCCGGGCTGGAAGAGTATCTGCGGGCGCTGTCCATGGTTCAGTGTGTGGTTACCTGGTATTACACAAAGGAATCCGATGGATTCCGTATCTGCGCTGAAGATTTTTGCGGTCAGATTACGCCGGATACGGATGTGGTATTTTTATGTAATCCCAATAATCCTACGGCAGTTCTGTACGGGAAAGCATTTGTGGAGACGGTTTTACGCCGGTGTGAGGAAGTACATGCGCTGCTGGTGCTGGATGAAAGTTCCCTGGATCTGGTGGAGGACGCAGGGCAGTTTTCCATGAAATCAGAACATATGAGCCGGCGGCTGTTTATCATAAAAGATGTTACCAGGATGTTTGCGCTGCCCGGCATCCGGCTGGCATACGGCCTTTGTACGGATCAGCAGCTGATGGAACGTCTGCCTGGGGCGCGGCAGTCCAGCGTTTCCAGAGTTGCGGAGCGGGCCGGGATTGCCTGTGCCGGGGAACGGGAGTTTGTACATAAGACTGTGCGGGAAATGAAAAAAGAGCGTACCTTTCTGATACAGGAATTAAAACAGCTGGGACTGGATAAAGTAACAGGGGAGGCCAACATGGTGTTTTTTGCCGGCCGTCCCAGGCTGCATGTATTCGGCCTGCTGCACGGCATTATGCTCAGGGACTGCAGTAATTACGAAGGACTGACAGAAGGATACTACCGGATTACTGTGCGCAGTCGTGAGGAAAACGAAAAATTGCTGGGAGTGTTGAAGGAATGGCAGAGCCAGGCCAGGTAGGATTTGTATATTTTCCACTGTTTATGAATATAAAAGATAAGAGTTTTGTAGTATTTGGCGCTGGGGCCATTGCGGCCAGGCGTCTGGCCGTCCTGCTGCGTTACGGCGCAAAGGCGGTTGTCATAGCGCCCTGTATTCATGAGGATATCTACAGGCTTCGTCTGCGGTATCCGGGGCAGCTGCGGCTGGAAGAGCGTGGTTATGATCCGGGAGAGATCGGCAGGCACGGAGCGGATTATGTGCTGGCGGCCACCAGCGATATTCTGGTAAATGCGGCCATTGCCAGCGAATGCAGAGCGCGCGCGGTACCGGTAAACCAGGCCTCGGACCGCAGCCAGTGCGATTTTTATTTTCCGGCCCTGGTGGAAGAAGAGCAGATGGTTCTCGGAATCACAAACACGCAGGGAGACCACAAAAAAACAGCCGAAACGGCGTCCCTTTTGCGGCGCAGGCTGGGCAGCCTGTTAAAATAGCGGCTGCAGGCATCCGCCGGACCCCGCCGCAGACGTCAAAATTGGAAGGAGACAGAAATGGAACTGCCAGTAAGGCCACGGAGGCTGCGCACCACGCCACTGCTCAGAAAGATGGTGCGGGAAACACGCATGGACGCCTCGTCACTTGTTTATCCGGTTTTTGTAACCGAAGGGAAAAATAAAAAAGAAGAAATACATTCCATGCCGGGCCAGTACCGTTACAGTACGGACCGGATGGGGGAAATCTTACAGGAACTGATACAGGCAGGAGTATCTGCGGTTATGTTTTTTGGCATACCACAGCACAAGGATGAAACCGGCAGCGGCGCCTATGCGCAGGACGGAATTGTGCAGCGGGCGCTTTTTAAGGCGAAACAGGATTTTCCACAGTTGTATCTGATTGCGGATTTATGTATGTGCGAGTACACATCCCATGGCCATTGCGGCATTTTGTGCGGACAATCTGTGGACAATGACAGAACGCTGGGATACCTGGAGAAAATCGCTGTTTCACAGGCGCAGGCAGGCGCGGATATGATCGCTCCTTCCGATATGATGGACGGGCGGGTAAAAGCCATCCGGGGAGCGCTGGACATCCATGGCTTTCAGAATGTGCCGGTAATGGCTTATTCCGTCAAGTTCGCATCTTCCTTTTATGGCCCGTTCCGGGAGGCGGCCGGTTCGGCTCCGGCGTGCGGCGACCGCAAAACATACCAGATGGACTATCACAACCGTCTGGAAGCGCTCCGGGAAGCGGCGCTGGATGTGGAAGAAGGAGCGGATATTGTAATGGTCAAACCGGCCATGGCGTACGGGGATCTGATCCGGGAGATCAGACAACAGGTGCGTGTTCCAGTGGCAGCCTACAGTGTCAGCGGGGAATACGCCATGGTAAAAGCGGCGTCAGCGGCCGGTTATCTGGACGAAAGGTCCATAGTCTGTGAAATGGCGGCTTCCGCTTACCGGGCAGGCACGGACATATACATTACCTATTTTGCCAGGGAGCTGGCCGGGTATATGAAGGAAGGAATCATCGGTTAAATGACACGATCTGAAAAACTGTTTGAAGAGGCAAAAAAATATATACCAGGAGGCGTCAATTCTCCGGTCCGGGCGTTTGGACCCATTGGAGGGGCTCCAAGGTTTATCGCAAAAGCCAGTGGCGCCTGTCTGTGGGATGTGGACGGTGTACAGTATACAGACTACGTAGGTTCCTGGGGCCCCATGCTGCTGGGGCACAGCCATCCGGAAATTTTAAAACGTGTTACGGAAAGCTGCGCCAGGGGATTAAGCTATGGAGCGGTGACAGAAATTGAGACGGATATGGCCAGACTGATCTGTGAAATGGTACCTTCGGTGGAACTGGTCCGGATGGTAAATTCCGGCACGGAGGCGGTTATGAGCGCTATCCGCACAGCCAGGGGCTATACCGGCCGGGATAAGATCATCAAGTTCCGGGGATGTTATCACGGGCATTCGGACGGTCTGCTGGTAAAAGCGGGTTCCGGCGCCCTGACCCAGAGCCTGCCGGACAGTGCGGGCGTGCCTGCCGGATGTACGCAGGATACGCTGTTGGCGGTGTATAATGACACAGATAGTGTCAGAGAGCATTTTGACCATATGGGAGAGCAGATCGCTGCGCTGATTGTAGAGCCTGTGGCCGCCAATATGGGCGTAGTGGCGCCGGAACCGGGATTTCTGGAAACACTGCGCAGCCTTTGTACCCGTTATGGCACAGTGCTGATTTTTGACGAAGTCATTACCGGATTCCGGCTGGGACCGTCGGGAGCCCAGGGCGTTTATGAAGTTACGCCGGATCTGACGGTATTTGGCAAGATTATCGGAGCGGGAATGCCGGTGGGCGCTTATGGCGGCCGTCGTGAAATTATGGAACAGGTGGCTCCCCTGGGACCGGTGTACCAGGCAGGCACGTTAAGCGGCAATCCGGTGGCCATGGCCGCAGGATTTACCCAGCTGGATATACTAAAGCGTGATCCGGGGATCTATATCCGGCTGCGTGAAGCGGGGGAATATTTCTTTGGCGGACTGGACCGGCTGCTGCGAAAAGCCGGGCTGCCTTACACGGTAAACTATACCGGTTCCCTGGGATGTCTGTTTTTTACAGACCGCAGGGTAACGGATGATGAGGGCGCAAAGACTTCGGACACCCTGGCATATGCGGCGTATTGCAATTATATGCTCTCCCACGGCGTATATCTGGCCCCGTCACAGTTTGAGGCAATGTTTTTGTCAGCGGCCCATACGAAGGAACAGCTGGATGAAACCCTGCAGGCTGCGGAAGCGTATTTTATGAAACTGAAAGGGCAGTCTCCGGCACATCCGGTCTGAAACGATGGAAAAACAAGAGAGGAAACTTACGAAACGATCAGATAAAAACAGAACCAGTATGAACAGAACCGGTTCGAAAAGAAAAAATACAACTACAGGAACAACAAATACAAAAAGGTATCTTGCGAAAAAGAGAAGACAACAGCAGATCGTCCTGCGGGTACTGCTTTGTATTCTTATTATCATTGCTGTCTGTATTACGGTGCGTCTGCTGTATTTACAGCGGCAGCGTTACAGGGAGCGGCAGATTACGCAGACAGGCGATGGCAGAATTCCGGGGCCGGATCTGGACGTGAAGCTTCTGACAGTGAATGAATATTCCAGGCCGGGAACGGCCCTTGAGAAAGTAAAGGGCGTAGTCATCCACTATACGGCCAATCCCGGCACCAGCGCACTGGCAAACCGGAATTATTTTGAAGGATTAAAAGATTCCCATCTGACGAAGGCAAGCAGTCATTTTGTGATTGGTCTGGAAGGAGAGATTGTACAGTGTATTCCATGCAGTGAAATCTCATATGCTTCCAACCAGCGCAATCAGGATACGATTTCTATCGAATGCTGTATTGAGGATGAAACAGGCAGGTTTAATCAGGCGACCTATCAGTCAGTACTGCATCTGACGGCCTGGCTGGTGGAGCATTACCATCTGAAGGTGCCGGATGTCATCCGTCATTATGATGTTACCGGCAAGTTATGTCCAAAATATTTTGTAGATCATCCGGCAAAGTGGGAACGTTTTCTGACAGATGTGCGGGAGTATCTGAAACGGTATGGTGTATATCAATCAACATAGGAGGATCATATGCAGAAAGTCTATGAGGCCTTAAAACAAGGCGATGAAATCCGTAGTAATTTAATCGAACTAAAACAAATGCTGAAAGAAGAAGGGGCGCTGGATACGTATCTGTCCATGACGGAAGATGACGAGCTGATTGCTTCTTTTTTACAGAATCAGGACCCGAAAATACGGAAAAATGCGGCGATTATTCTCGGACTTTTGCAGAGCCAGGAAAGTATGGATAAATTGTGGGACGCCTATCTGGCGGAGACACAGCTGTTTGTAAATAGTTCATATCTTTCCGCCATGCAGAAATTAGACTGCAGAGCATATGAAAAACAGTTAAAAGACCGTTATCAGCAGCTTCTTGCCTGCGAGCCCTCACAGGAAGATCTGAAACATGTGCAGGAAGAGATTAAAGAACTGCGCAGGATTGTTATACAGTTTGAAGGCGGGATTACAAAACACCGGTTTACCGGATATGGAAAACCACAGAATTTTATACTCACCACGGTGAAAAATTATCAGGATACCACAGCCGTGCAGCTGGAGTTCGGGAAACTCAAAATCATTCCGATGGGCGTACAGGTGGCCGGCGGGGATATCCGGGAGGCGCTGAATCTGCGTACATTCAGGGAACTGCTGTTTACCCTGCGCTGCCGTAAAAATCTGCCTTCCCAGCCTTCTGTAATTGCCAGGGAACTGGCCCAGTCAGATCTTACCCGGATTTTAAGCGAGCTGCATGAAGGGGAGGCACCTTTTTATTTCCGTCTGGAAATTAAAAGCGCCATGCCCCTGGACAAAAAGAGCGCATTTGTAAAAAAGATTGCGGCGGAACTGGAACAGCGTACCAGGCATTTTCTTGTAAATTCCGCAGAGCATTATGAAGTGGAAATCCGGCTGATGGAAAACCGTACCGGCGGATTTTACCCTTGCTTAAAACTATTTACGCTTCCGATGAAACGGTTTTCCTACCGCAAGTATACGACCGCTTCCTCCATGCACCCTTCCACAGCGGCGCTGCTGGTGGAACTTTCTTCCAGCTGGCTGAAAGACTACGCCAGAGTAATGGACGCATTCTGCGGAACAGGCACGCTTTTAATGGAGCGTATGTACGCACTGGCCGTGCGCACGGCATACGGCACGGATACTTTTGGGGAGGCAGTAAAAGGCGCCAGGGAAAATGCGGCCATTGCCCATATGAATATCAATTTCGTACAGCGTGATTTTATGAATTTTACCCACGAGTATCCTTTTGATGAAATATGGGCGGATATGCCGGCGAGGGGAAATAGAACGAAAGAAGAACAGGACGAATTATACCAGTCGTTTTTCATACATGCAAAGAGCCTGTTAAAAGAGCACGGCAGAATCTTTTTATATGGAAATGAAAACGGGTTTGTAAAAAAACACCTGCGTCTGCAGGATGATCTGAGTCTGAAACAGGAATTCTGTATGCGGGAAAAGGACGGTACGTATTTCTATATCATAGAAAAAGTAAAGTCAGAAAAAGTAAAACCAGCGGAGCGGTCTGCGCAGAAAAACCTGCAGGAGGACCCGGACGGACCTGTGGGAAACGCGGATCATAAAATGGATAATAAGGAGTCCTGATGGAAAAACCAGTGATTATTGACGGCTATGCTTTTACAGATGAACATATGGCGAAACAGGCACGTACCGAAGCGGAAGGAGTCCGTTATGTCAGGGCAAAAACGGATATGTCAAAGCCGGATCAGGTACTAAATGTCTACCAGCGGCTTCTGGATCAGAAAATGTTCCAGACACAGATCGGATACCATTATCTCAAAGAGCTGCAGGATTATTTACTGACCATGCCCGGAATCAGCAGCGGGGATATCCGGCCGATTCCCGTTGCGCCCAGCCTGGTGGTGGATGATACGTCCGGACTGACTGCGTTCTGGCGCAAACGGCTTATGCGGATGGAGCATAAGCTGCGGCTGTCCCTGGCGGCCAATCTGATATTTGTGCTGTCTATCCTTGTCATGTTTGTCATTGCCGCTACCAGCGGCCAGACTACCATTCTCAATTATGAGAACAAAATCCAGGACCGTTACGCACAATGGGAGCAGGAGCTTACAGAACGGGAAAACGCCGTCCGTGCCAGGGAGCAGGAGCTGGAAAACGGACAGGATATTTATGCGGAATAACCCGGTATACGGTTTTCGCGGGCCGCCGGATGGCGGAAATGATTCATCAGACACGCTCCGGAAAGACTTTCATAAAATTGCCTGTTATGGCACACACTTTTTTCATAGTCCTGTGATAAGATAATAACCGAGGTGACGAAATGGAAAAATTAAAAGTACTGGTAGTAGATGATGAAAGCAGGATGCGCAAACTGGTAAAGGATTTTCTTACCAGACAGAATTATGAAGTGCTGGAGGCGGGAGACGGGGAAGCGGCGCTGGATATTTTTTACCGGGAAAAAAATATAGCCCTGCTTATCCTGGATGTGATGATGCCAAAAATGAATGGCTGGGAAGTCTGTAAAGAAGTCCGGGAAAATTCCAGGGTTCCAATTATCATGCTGACGGCAAAAGGGGATGAAAGCGACGAACTGCTCGGTTTTGAAATGGGCGTGGACGAATATATTTCCAAGCCATTCAGTCCGAAAATACTTGTAGCCAGAGTGGAGGCTATTTTAAGACGTTCCAACAAGCTGGCGGACGGACAGGTGCTGGAAACCGGCGGCATTACCATGGATAAAACAGCTCATCTGGTAACTATTGAGGGGGAACGTATGGATCTTAGCTACAAGGAATTTGAGCTGTTGTCTTATTTTATGGAAAATCAGGGAATTGCGCTGTCAAGGGAAAAAATCTTAAATCACGTCTGGAATTATGATTACTTTGGCGACGCCCGCACCATAGATACCCATGTGAAAAAACTAAGGTCCAAAATGGGCGCCAAAGGCGATTTTATAAAGACCATCTGGGGAATGGGATATAAATTTGAAGTGAGCGCCGCCAGTGAAGGGAAAGCGGGGAAACGCTGAAAATGTGCGAGGATACCCGTTCGTTCGGCCGGCATTCCCTGACCAGGCAGTTTAGTACCGTAATGATTGCGCTGGTAGCCGGTACGGTTATTTTATGCTGGATCTTAAATACGATCTTTCTCGGGCGTTTTTATATGTGGAACAAATCAGAAATTCTCTCAGCCAGCTATAAAAAAGTAGATACGGCCGCACAGGCAGGCAGTCTGGACAGCGAGGAATTCGCCATAGAGTTTGAAAGGCTGTGCGCCAATGGCAATCTGACGATGATAATTATTAATGCGGATTATATGATCGTGCATTCTTCTGTCAGTGATAATAAAACGATGCTCAGCCATTTTATGGATCTGCTTTTTAGCAGCGCACAGGGAGATATGGACCCGATTGCTTCCGGCGACGGCTATGTGATCCAGAAGCAGAGGGACCGGCGTATGGAGTCGGATTATCTGGTAATGTGGGGCACACTGTCTGACGGAAAACTGATTATGGCCCGTACCGCACTGGAAAGCATCCATGAAAGCAGCAGCCTCACCAACCGGTTTTTGTTTATGATTGGCAGTATTGCCATTGTTATAGGAGCCATACTGGCAGGTGTTGTGACCAGACGGATCACAAACCCGATTCTGGAGCTGGCGGAACTTTCCAGAAGAATGAGCGGGCTGGATTTTGAGGCTAAATATACGCTATCCAGAAAGCATAAAAACGAAATCGACTTTCTGGGGGAACGGATGAACGAAATGTCCGGTAAGCTGGAGCAGACGATTTCAGAACTGAAAAAAGCGAATAATGAGCTGCTGCTGGATAATGAACAAAAAACCAGGATAGATGAAATGCGTAAGGAATTTTTATCCAACGTATCCCACGAGCTGAAAACGCCGCTGGCGCTGATCCAGGGATATGCGGAAGGGCTGTCGGAATGTATCAATGACGATGCGGAAAGCAGGGAGTTTTACTGCGAGGTCATTATGGACGAAGCGGATAAAATGAACCAGATGGTAAAAAAACTGCTGACGCTCAATCATCTGGAATCCGGCAGCGATACACTGGAAATGGAGCGGTTTGACCTTACGGAGCTTATCAACGGCGTGATACACGCTTCGGACATCCTGATCCGTCAAAGCGGCATTACAGTCTGCTTTGACGCCAGCCAGTCCATGTATGTATGGGCGGACGAATTTAAAATAGAGGAAGTTATTACTAACTTTTTAAGCAATGCCATTCACTATGCGATGTATGAAAAGCGGATTGAGATCTTTTATACAAGAAAAGAAGACTGTGTGCGGGTAAGCGTCTTTAATACCGGCAGACAGATTCCGGAAGAAGAATTAGAAAAAGTATGGATTAAATTCTATAAAGTGGATAAAGCAAGGACCAGGGAATACGGCGGAAGCGGCATCGGATTGTCCATAGTCAGGGCGATTATGGACTCTTTGCACCGCAAGTGCGGTGTGTTCAACCGGGAAAACGGCGTAGAGTTCTGGATGGAACTTGATACAAAAAATGAAGAAATTGTTGCCTAATCAATTGAAAAATGCTAACATAAATAATAGGACGAAACACGGAAAAGTATGGGAGTGAGCAGATGAGGAAGAATAGATTCGCTGCAGGCGCACTGACACTTGCAGTTTCCATGACAATTTGCGGCTGCAGCCAGAAAATGTATGACTTAACAGATACAGAGGAAGCAGCTGTAATTAATTATGCAGCACGTGCTGTTACAAAATTTAACTTAAGACAGACAGAAGGCATTCGGAATGTGGCGGTGCTGGAAAAGAAAATGGCAGACGAAAAAGAGCTGGAAGAACAAAAGAAAGAAGAAGAGAAACGACAGCAGGAAGAAGAGAAAAACCAACAGAAGCCTGCTGACCAGAAACCTTCGGAAAATACCGGCGCAACGCAGCAGGAGCAGGTTAATTACGTTTCCTTAAACCAGGCGTTAAAGCTCGGGGGCATTGATGCTGTGTACCGCAGCTATGAAAAGACAACCGCATACAATACGACAGACAGTTTTCTGGTGACGGCAAATGATGGAAATGAACTTCTGATTCTGCATATAGATCTGAAAAATAATTCAGGAAAAAAAGCCGGATGCGATATTCTCTCGAAGATGCCGTCTTTCCGTCTGACTGTTAACGATACCGTCAGTATGAGTGCGGATACGACTTTATTACTGAATGATTTTGGAACTTATCAGGGCGATATCCAGGCCGGAAGCACACAGAAAACCGTTCTGGTATTTCAGGCCCGCAAAGGAACGCTGAAAAAAATAAAAAATATGGTGCTTGAAGTTAATATCAATGGAACAGCTTCCCAGGTTCTGCTTGTCCGGAACTGACACTTCATCCAGCCGGAAAATTGCCAGCAGGCAGTTACGCCTATTGAGAAGAAGCAGGTAAGGGCCGCTTCTGGTACGGTTTACCTGCCGGTTCATGCCATACGTCAGAGTGTATGACGTGGGTGTGGACAGTCATGGAGCGTAACAAAAAGCATGAAAAAAAAAAAGAAAAAAGTATATAATTTTGACTAAACTTATGTTATACTGAATATAATTTGAGATTGGCTTCGGGAGGAGAGATAGGTATGGACACAAACATTCTGTTAGAAAACGGTACGAACGAGTTAGAAGTATTGCAGTTTACATTGAATGGAAATCACTATGGGATTAATGTCGCAAAAATACGTGAGATCCTGACATATCAGCCGATTACGCCAATTCCTAACGCACATCCGAGTGTGGAAGGGATTTTTATGCCGCGTGACACAATGATTACAGTCATCAGTTTAAAGAAATGTCTGGGTCTTCCGGCTACAGAAAATGAAGGATTATTCATTATTACAAACTTTAACAAGCTCAACATAGCTTTTCATGTGGATCAGGTCATCGGAATTCACCGTGTATCCTGGGCAGACATTATTAAACCGGATTCCACCATTAATACGGAAAAGGACGGCACATCCAATGGCGGGGTGTCCACCGGCGTTATCAAACTGGAAGATAAGCTGATTGTTATTCTGGACTTTGAGAAGATTGTTACGGATATCAGTCCGGAAACAGGTCTTAAAGTATCTGATATCGAGGCTCTGGGCGAGCGGAACAGAAATGATTCACCGATTATCATTGCGGAAGACTCACCGCTGTTAGGCAAGCTGATTACAGACAGTTTAAAGAAGGCGGGCTATATCAATATAACCATGTGCATGAACGGTAAGGAAGCTTGGGATAAACTGATTACATATAAGAACAGCAATAATGTCTACGACAAAGTACGCTGTATCATAACGGATATTGAGATGCCGATTATGGATGGCCACCGTCTCACGAAGCTTGTGAAAGCGGATGATGTATTGAAGCGGATTCCGCTGATTATCTTCTCTTCACTGGTGAATGATGAAATGCGCAGGAAAGGTGAGGCGCTGGGAGCGGATGCGCAGCTGACCAAACCGGAAATTGGTTCGCTGGTGGAAACAATAGACGGTCTGATCGACAAGATGATCGGTTCATAAACATGGAATCTGCAGAAACATGCGCGTATACTATGATGGGGAGAGGGAGGCCGTGGGGTGTGTATGACGGCACCCTCCCTTTTTGTTTGCAATATATTTTACAATGACAAAGGAGATAGTGATATGAGCAGAAACGAAGATTATCTGGATAATCTGCTAACTTCGGTTACTGATAAACTGAGTGAGTTTGATGATGATTTTGAGCAGAACAGGGAATCTTTTACACAATCCTATCAGACACAGAACGACCTTCCTCCCAGGACACAGAGTGCGCTGGACGAAATCCGGGATGATAATTTCCTGAGAGAATTCGAGCAGGATTTTCAGGCAGACAATGCGGAAGATGATTTTATCCGTGCTTTTGAACAGGAGCTGGGCGGGAATGACAGTTCTTCCGGCCCGCTCCAGCCGGATTCGCCAGCCGGCGGGGATGGTGATTCCGGGATGAGTGATCTGGAAGATCTGTTCCGGGATGATTTTCAGGGTGATCCGGTGCTGGAAGATCTGTTTTCTGACACTCAGTCCGGCGACAGTTCTTTTCCGGCAGCGGATGACGTACAGACCTCTGCCCTGGACGATTCTGTTACAATGGCGCTGGATCAGATGGTAACCGGGGAAGGCGCCCCGGCAGACGAAGATCTGACAATGGCGCTGGATAGCGGAGGGTCTGCAGACAGTCTGACAACAGCGCTGGATAACGGGGGCCTTGCGGACAGTCTGACAACAGCGCTGGATAACGGAGGCCCGGAGGACAGTCTGACAACTGCCTTAAATCAGACATCCGGCGAAATGGATTTTTCAGGGGAAGAAAATACGATCCAGGGGGCGCCGGAAGGAATGGAAGGCCTGGACGATATTTTCGGAAGTATGGCGGATGACGGGGCTCAGGCTGCGGATCAGCCGGCGCAGACAGATTCACAGTCCGGGCAGAAAATAGAAATGGACCCGGATCTTTCTGCGGAAATAGATTCCGGTCTGTCCCAGATTCTGAGTGAATCCGACGAGGAAGCGCTGGCAGAGCTGGGAGATCTCTTAAATCCGCAGCCGGCAGCCACGCCGGCGGAAAATGAAAGCCCGGGGCCTGAAAAAGATGATCCGTTTGCCGCAGCGGAAGATTTCAGTTTTGCCCAGTCCGCAGTCAGCCAGAAAGAAGACGCCGGAAAAAAACAAAAGCGTGAAAAACAAAAGAATCCGAATAGTATTTTTGCCAGACTCTCGCATGTGCTGTTTGGCACTCCGGAGGAGCTGGATCCGGAAGCCGCGGCGGAATATGCCGCTGCCAAAGCTGCCGCTGGCGGTGAAATGGACGAAAAGGAACTAAAGGCAAAGAAAAAAGAGGAAAAAGAACTAAAGAAGCAGCAGAAGAAAGAAGCGGCGGAACTAAAAAAACAGGAAAAAGAAGCGGCGAAAGCGGAAAAAGCGGCCCAGAAAGCGGCAAAAGCAGCCGCAAAACCGAAGAAAGAGAAAAAGCCAAAGAAAAAAGGTCCGAAGGAACCGCCACTTCCTAAAGTACCAGTGATTATGATGTGGACCCTGGCGGGGTCCATGCTCGTACTGATTCTGCTGACCGCTTCCCTCTTAGGCTATTCCGCACCAGTAAGCGCTGCGAAGGAAGCCTTTGAAAATAAAGACTATGTAACAGCCTATGCGAGATTAAAAGGCGTCAAAATCAAAAAGGCCGATAAAGAACTGTACGAGTCTGCTTCCACGCTGGCTGGAATCCAGACACAGCTGAACGCTTACCAGTCGCTGATGGAAAACAAACAGTACGAAATGGCGCTGGATGCGCTGGTCCGGGGCGCCGGCAGATGCCAGCTGCATTCTGCGGACGCACAGGAATGGGGAGTATCCGGCCAGCTGGAGGAGCTGGAAACCAAAATCCACCAGCTGCTGAAAGAACAGTTTGACGTGAGCAAACGCAGGGCAAGGCTGCTTTACAAGATAAGCAAGCGCAGCGAATATACGCTGGAACTGCATGAAATATTAAACAGGTTGGGATTGTATTAAATATGGTTGCGATATTGGATTATGATGCGGGGAACCTGAAAAGTGTGAAAAAAGCGCTGGAACAGCTGGGGGAAGAAGCGGTCATTACCAGGGATTTTCATACGGTACAACAGGCGGACCGGGTGATTCTGCCGGGGGTCGGATCTTTTGGGACGGCCATGGACCAGATGAAAAAGTATGAGCTGCATAAAGTAATCAGTGAAGTGATCCGGTCCGGTGTGCCATTTCTGGGTATCTGTCTGGGGCTTCAGCTGTTATTTGAGGGCAGTGAGGAATGCGACGGCGTGGAAGGGCTGGGGATTCTCCGGGGCAGAATCGTCAGGCTGCCGAAAGAGTCCGGGCTTAAAATCCCCCATATCGGCTGGAATTCGCTGACGCTGCAAAATAACGGCAGGCTTTTTGACGGCCTGCCGGACCAGCCGTATGTGTATTTCGTTCATTCCTATTATCTGCGGGCTGAAGATCCGGGGATTGTCACGGCAGTGGCGGAGTATGGCGCAGACATACATGCTTCCGTGGAACAGGGCCGGATTTTTGCCTGTCAGTTTCATCCGGAAAAAAGCAGCAGGGTGGGACTGAGAATCCTGTATAATTTTACAAAAATTCCGGGAGGTGTATAAGCGGTGTTTACGAAACGAATCATTCCCTGCCTGGATGTAAAAAACGGACGGGTAGTAAAGGGCGTCAATTTTGTAAATCTGCAGGATGCCGGTGATCCGGTGGAAATTGCCGCTGCCTACGACGCAGCCGGGGCTGACGAACTGGTATTTCTGGATATCACCGCTTCGAGCGACGCCAGGGCCACGGTTGCTGATATGGTGCGCAGAGTGGCGGAAAAAGTATTTATCCCCTTTACGGTGGGCGGAGGAATCCGTACCACGGCGGATTTCAGAATGATTCTGAGGGAAGGAGCGGATAAAGTTTCCGTGAATTCAGCGGCCATCGACCGGCCGGAGCTGATCAGCGAGGCGGCGGATAAATTCGGCAGCCAGTGCGTGGTGGCGGCCATTGACGCCAGACGGCGGCCGGATGGCAGCGGATGGAATATATACAAAAACGGCGGCCGGATTGATATGGGTATTGACGCCGTGGAGTGGGCCATGCGTACCGAACGGCTGGGAGCCGGGGAAATCCTGCTTACCAGCATGGATTGTGACGGCACAAAGGCAGGCTACGATCTGGAGCTTACCCGGACGATTGCCGGTCTGGTAAATATTCCGGTCATCGCTTCCGGAGGCGCCGGCACCAAAGAGCATTTTTACGACGTACTTACCAGTGGAAAAGCCGATGCGGCTCTGGCGGCTTCTTTGTTTCATTTTAAAGAGCTGGAGATTATGGATCTGAAAAATGATCTGGCCCGCCGGGGAGTTGCGGTCAGAATACAGGAACCAGACGGACTGTTATGACAAAGACATATGTGGCAGGAGCGTTCTGCCTGTGGAAAATACAATTATAAACATGTAATACATAAGAGGAAACTTTTTATGGGAATGATTGAAAACGACTGGCTTCCCGCAGTTCAGGAAGAATTCCGGAAACCATATTATAAAGAATTATACGGATTTATCCAGGAAGAGTATAGTACAAAGAAGATCTTTCCGCCAAAGGAAGATATTTTTAACGCACTTCATTTAACACCCCTTTCGGAAGTTAAAGTACTGATTCTGGGACAGGATCCGTATCACAATGATCATCAGGCCCATGGCCTGAGTTTTTCCGTATTGCCGGGGGAAGCCATACCGCCGTCTTTGCAGAATATTTACCAGGAGCTGTCGGACGATCTGGGATGTTATATCCCCAATAATGGCTTTCTGGAAAAATGGGCGAAACAGGGAGTGCTGCTGTTAAATACGGTGCTGACGGTGCGTGCCCATCAGGCAAATTCCCATCAGGGAAAGGGCTGGGAGCATTTTACGGATGCCATTATCAGGGCGGTCAATGAACAGGACCGTCCGCTGGTCTGTATGCTCTGGGGACGTCCGGCACAGAATAAGGGCAGGATACTGGACAATCCAGAGCATCTGGTTTTAAAGGCTCCTCATCCGAGTCCGCTGTCAGCGTTCCGGGGATTTTTTGGATGTAAACATTTCAGCCGGGCAAACACTTATTTGCGGGAACACGGCATGGAGCCGGTGGACTGGCAGATTGAAAACATTTAGAACAATTGTGTTTTGAAGATTGTCTGGTATAAAGATTCGGATACGGACAGCCGATGAATAATATAAGATACCGGAGTATCGTATGTCCGGGGCGGACGACGCCTTTCTGATATCATGTCTTCCGGGTGTAAAACCGGGAGTGTGGAAACTATTATTCACATTCCGGTAACAGTTAACTGAATGTTTCAGACATAGTCCGGGGTGCGGGTGCCGTTTTATTACAGGCAGCTGTGGTCCCGCAGCATGATCCATCTGACAGCGGCAGGGACTATAAATTATAAACAGAACAGGACACGGATGTCCGTTATATCAAAGGAGTGAGTAAATATGGCAGCAATATCAGCATACGATTCAAATTCAATCAGTGTATTATTTTCCAGTCTGCCAGGGACTTCTGGTGGAGGAGTATCCCCGATGAGCGCCATGAATGCTTCCATTGCTGATTATAAAATGGTAAGCAGTGGAAGTTACCTGCGGCTGATGAAGACATATTTTGCCAAAACAGACGCAGAAGAATTTCGTAAAGCTTTTGGGAATTCAAAGACAAAATCAAATTCCGTTTCGAAGGATTCCGCTTCTACGCTTAGCACAATGAAAAGCGCTACAGAGGATCTGGAGGATTCCGCTTCCAAACTGGTACGGGGCACGATGTTTACAAAAGTGAGTAAAACAGACGAGTCCGGCAAGACTACCAGCGGGTATGATACAGATAAGATTTACGACGCAGTGAAAGCATTTGCGGATGATTACAATAAAGTGATTAAAGCCGCAGACGGAGTGAACACAAGCAGTATTAAAAAATCAGCCATTAACATGATTAATTATACGGAGAAAAATGCTTCCGCATTAAGCGCTATTGGAATTACCATCGGCAGTGATTATCGTCTCTCGATTGATGAAGAAAAATTTAAAAGTGCGGATATGAATAAGGTAAAGTCTTTATTCCACGGTTCCGGGTCATACGCCAATAATATTAAATCACAGGCTTCCATGATCGGATACAAAACAGGAAACGAGACTTCCAGATCCAATACGTATACAAAGGCAGGCAGTTACAGTTCTACTTATTCCGCAGGCTCCATGCTGGACAGCTTTTTCTAGAACGTATCTGAAAACCGTTTTCTGCGGGATGTATCCGGAAGGGCAGCGTCATCGTCCTTCCGGAAAATATGTTCCATGGATGTATCCGCACAACCGGATAATGTCTGAGTCAGGAACAGCAGATGGATCAGTGAAAACGGGCCGTTACAGAAATGTAACGGCCCGTTTTCTGTGGGAGACGCATAAAATATAAATTTTTTTCATTTTTCTGTAACCTTTTCCAATTCTCATTTGTATTGTTAGTGAAAGGGCCTTTTCAGTATCATAGAAAATGAGGATCTCTCATGAAACAGTCAGTGAATGAACTTATAGAACGTTATCGTGACAATCTGTTTGCCGTGGCGTTTCATATGTGCAAAAACGCCGCAGACGCAGACGATATTGTACAGGAAACGTTTCTGCAGTATTATTTATCAGGAAAAAATTTTGACAATGAGCAGCATATCCGTTCCTGGCTGATACGGGTGGCAATTAATAAGGCGAAAAATATAAATCATTCGTTCTGGCGGCAGCACAAAGTACCGCTGGAGGAATATATGGAGACGCTGGTTTTTGAGACGCCGGAAGATGGGGAGCTGTTTGAGACAGTCATGAATCTGCCGGACAAATACCGGATTGTGATCCACCTGTATTATTACGAGGACTTTTCCATCCGTGAAATAGCCAAAACTCTGAGGCTGACGGAAAATACTATCAAAGTCCGGCTGATGCGGGGACGGAAAATGCTCAGGGAAGTATTAAAGGAGGAATGGAATTATGACGAATAAAGAAAAATATAAACGGACATTTTCTGCTTTACATGCTTCTGGCAATAGCTTAATGGAGGAAGAGATCATGGAAAAAAGAAAAAATAAATATATGAAAAAAGTAGTGGCGGCAGCGGCGACAGTCTTTATTGTGTCAGGCAGTATGACAGCGGCCTATGCGGCGGATCTGGGCGGCATACAGGAAAAGCTCACGGTCTGGTTCCGTGGACAGGAGACGCAGATGAATGTGGAGAAACAGGGAGACAACAGTTATAAATACTCGTATACTGATACAGAGGGCAGGTCTCAGGAATTTATGGCTGGCGGAGTGGAAATCGACGACCAGGGAAACGAGCGCCCGGCTACCGCACAGGAAGTGCTGGATATCATCGGGGATGAGGTTATCTTTGATGATTTGGGTAAAATATTCTTTTATTGCGCCAGTGAGCAGAAAAAGGTGGATATCACCAGCCGCTTTGATGAAAAGGGTGTCTGCCGGATTGCCATAAAAGAGGGTGAAAATATAATGTATTATGAAATCAATAAAGAGGGCGGTTATACGGGCACAATAGAAACGCCGGAAAATGCGCGGCAGTATACGCTTATAAAATAGCATATTTTCAGACAGGGCGAAAGCCCTGTCTTTTTTATCTTATAGGAAAGAGCGTCCTGTAAGATAAAAACCCTCTGGGAGGATCGCCATGCGTCGGAGAGGGAAATGCTGCCAGAGGCAGCCCGCCGCAGGCGGAGTATCCGGCTGTGCCGGATACTTTTTTATCTTATAGAAAAGAGCGTTCTATAAGATAAAATCCCTTTCTGGGGGGATCGTCCAGCGTCGGAGGGGAAGATGCTGCCGGGGGCAGTCCGCCGCAAGCGGAGTATCCGGCGTCGCCGGATACTTTTTTATGATATAGGAAATTCCTCCGGATTTCCTATATCACAAAAAGCCCTCCGGGCGGGATCGCACTGCGGCGGAGAGGAAATATATCGCTAAAGCGATCCGCCGCAGGCGGGGAATCCTGCAAAGCAGGATTCTTTTTTATGGAGTCCATCCGGGGATACCCTTCAGGGTATATTTCACGGAAAGTATTTTTCAGACACGCATCAGGGAAGGGAAGTTTAAAAAGTAATAGAATATTGTTGTAATTTATGATATATTTTAGGAAACACGATACAAAAAACATGTGTGAAAAATGTCAGGATAACAGGTATGTGCGGGACATGGAATTTACAGGAGGATATTATGTTTTCACAGGAGATGCTGGCAGATTTTAATGATCTGGAATTATCTATTTACAACTGTATCATCAGACACAAAGAGCATATCGCTCATATTACCATTAAAGAACTGGCGGATGAGGCCCATGTTTCCACGGCTACGGTGCAACGGTTCTGCAAAAAGGCAGGTTGTGACGGTTACAGTCACTTTAAGCTGTGTTACAAAGAATATTTGCAAAAAGACTCAGATCCTCTGAAAGTGACGGAAAGGACCGCATTTAAATCCTTTGCTTCTTATATAGATTCCGGAGATTTTGAGAAAAGTATCGAAAAAGCATTCCAGCTGCTGTCCGCTTCCCAGAGGATAATTTTTATTGGCGTGGGTTCTTCTGGAATACTCGGTAAATATGGGGCAAGATTTTTCTCAAATGTAGGATGGTTCAGTCTGTTTGTGGACGATCCCTGGCTGCCCATTCTGCAGGAAATGGACGGAGCGGTTACGATTGCGTTATCGGTGTCTGGCGTTACCCGGCAGACGCTGAATCTGGCCAATCAGATGAAACTGCGGGGAAGCAGACTGATTTCTATCACGAATACGCCGGGTTCTGCGCTTAGCAGAATATCAGACTGTAATATTTACTATCACGTACCACTGATCATGGCAAATCATACAAATATCACAACCCAGGTGCCTGTTATTTATATTCTGGAAACACTGGCCGGCCGGTTGTATGCCGCATGTACCGGGAATTCGCAATGATATTGCGGACCCCGTGTCCTTAAAGCAACTGCAGGCGCAGTAGTATGAACAGGAGAACTGCCATGGAATTATTTCAATACGAACTTCTGCATACCCTCAATGAAAGCGAGTTTTCTGTTTACAATTATGTAACAAAGCATCTGGAGCGGACAAGGGAGATGAATATCAGGGAACTGTCCGGGGAATCAGGGATGTCTACTACTACCATTCTCCGGTTTTGCCGGAAAATGGGATTTAGTGGATTTACAGAATTAAAATACAAAATAGGGAAATTACTGGAGGAACAGAAGGAGAAGGAAGGATCACGCTTTTTTTTATCATCACTGGCGCCGGCCGTCCATTTTCTGAACAAATCCATTCATTCCAAAGAAATGGAGGACGCACTGGAAACGGCGTGCAGAATGTGCAGGGAAGCGGTGAAAGTGCTCTTTCTTGGAATTGGTACCAGTGGAAATCTGTGCGATTTCGGGGCACGCATTCTGGCCGGTGTGGGAATCTCTACCATGGCTATTACAGATCCTTTTTATCCGCCGCCGGTCAATAATATGGAAGATACAGTTTTAATCATCCTGTCAGTATCCGGAGAGACGCCCGAAATTATTTTTCAGGCGGACAACTATAAAAAAAGAAAAGCCAGAATCATCAGTATTACTAATACAAACCATTCCACAGTTGCCAGACTTTCAGATCTGAATTTTGCTTATTATATGCCAGTTGCTTTTTCCCTGCCGGAAGTGGGCAAAATAAATCTGACAACCCAGCTCCCGGTAGTTTATATTTTAGAATCACTGATGCGGCTTTTATATATGGAGTATTAGAGCGTGTTTGAAACATCATTCCCGGCATTCGCACTCCCCACTTTGTACCCTTCCGGGTATATCATGCCCTTCCGGGTATATCATGCCCTTAAGGGTACAAACTGTGAAGCATACCCTAAAGGGTACGATGTATCATACCCTTTGGGTACATATGTCAGAAAGCATTTTTCAAACACGCTCTGGTACCGCAGATAACAATACTGGATCATGCATGGTTATCCTTTATTTTCAAACACCGGATCAGCTGACGGATGACTGTGTATTTCCCGGACACTGGAGGAAGGCGGAATATAAACATGTCTGCCTCTGATTTCCATGTCTGTGCCGGACAGCGTCAGGCGGAATTCCTTCATCACATGGAAAACAGGAAACAAAAGAATAGCAGATGAAAACAACCAAAAGAGGCCTGAAAGCCACATCTCTTTTAGTTGTTTTTTTTATGTAACATATATCAATCACATAACCTTTTGTCTAAAATTACCAAACCAATTGAAAATTCAGATGTTTTCATGTAACATCATACTAAACGTAAGCGCTTACGAAAATAAAAACGAACTACCGGAAATGTTATTATTTGAAACAGAAAAGGAAAAAGGAAGTATGAAAATATCAGAAAATTTTTTGTGGGGCGGCGCAGTTGCGGCACATCAGCTGGAAGGCGGCTATAATAAAGGAGGCAAAGGAATTTCCATTGCGGATGTCATGACTGCCGGAGCAAATGGCGTGGACCGGAAAATTACTGATGGAATTTTGCCGGAATGCTATTATCCTAATCACGAGGCCATTGACTTTTATTCACATTATAAAGAAGATATCAGGCTGTTCGCTGAAATGGGTTTCAAATGTTTCCGTACTTCCATTGCGTGGACACGGATTTTTCCAAACGGGGACGAAACAGAGCCGAATGAAGAGGGACTGAAGTTTTACGATGACCTGTTTGATGAGCTACTGCGTTATCATATCGAGCCGGTTATAACACTTAGTCATTTTGAAATGCCGTATTATCTGGTGACAGAATATGGCGGATGGCGCAGCAGGAAACTGATTGACTTTTTTGTACGGTTTGCCACAACTGTCATGGAACGGTACAAAAATAAAGTAAAATACTGGATGACTTTTAACGAAATCAATAACCAGTCCGGCACAGCCATGCCATGGTCAGGATGGACGAATTCCGGTATTCTGTACCGTGAAGGAGAAGATGTCCAGACAGTACTGCATCAGGCGGTTCATTACGAAATGGTTGCCAGTGCGAAAACAGTAGCGCTGGGACATGAAATCAACCCGGATTTTCAGATTGGCTGTATGCTGGCCATGGTTCCGTTTTATCCAAGGACATGTGATCCGCAGGATCAGCTGACTGCTCAGACGACGATGGAGCACCGGCTGTATTATTACGGGGATCTGCATGTATTTGGTGAATATCCTGCCTATATAAACGCATTCCATGAACAGCGTAATATGAAGCTGGATATAACAGAAGAGGATCTGTCATGGCTGAAAAAGGGCTGTGTGGATTATATCGGATTCAGCTATTACATGAGCAATACGATCAGCTGCAGGGATGTGGAAGACAGTATGAAATCCGCAGACGGCTTCTACGTAGCTAAAAACCCGTATGTAAAAGCCAGTGACTGGGGCTGGCAGATTGATCCGGAGGGACTGCGTTACTCTCTGCGGCTGCTTTATCAAAGGTACCGTGTGCCGCTGTTTATTGTGGAAAATGGTTTTGGCGCTTACGACAAAGTGGAAGAAGACGGCATCCATGATCCATACCGGGTTACATATTTAAAAGAGCATATCGGACAAATGAAAAAAGCCATTACAGAAGACGGCGTTCCGGTAATGGGATATACCCCCTGGGGCTGTATTGATCTGGTAAGCGCCGGAACTGGTGAGATGGAAAAACGTTATGGCTTTATATATGTAGATAAAGATAATCAGGGTAAAGGTACACTGGAGAGAAAGAAGAAAGATTCTTTTGAATGGTACCGTAAAGTAATAGAAAGCAACGCAGATGTGCTTTAACAGGCTTGCGGTAACCGGCCGTCAGAAATTCTGTCTGTATGTAAAAATTGTATTTATGTAAAATGTAATTAAATAAAAAATTATTAGTGTAAAAATGTAAGTAAAAAAGTATCATAAATAAAACGGTTATAAATACCGTTATGAAATATTCTGAGGAGGTTTTGATATGATTATTCGTTTATTTTGTGCAGCAGGTATGTCAACAAGTTTATTAGTAGCAAAAATGCAGGAAGCAGCAAAAGAAAAAGGAAAAGATGCGGATATTGCGGCATTTCCAATTTCTGAAATGGAACGTATGTCAGATGATATTGACGTGGCTCTCTTAGGACCGCAGGTAGGCTTCCAGCTGGAAAAAGCAAAATCCATCTGTGGACCGAAAGGAATTCCGGTAGACGTAATTCCAATGGCTGATTACGGTATGTGCAATGGAATGAACGTGCTGAAATTTGCGTATAAACTGGCAAAAAACAAATAAAGCGATCGCTGGGATGGAGTTAGAAAATGAGTAAATACTTAAACGAAAAACTGATACCGAAAGTTATGGCCTTTATTAATACAAAGGCGATCCAGGCGTTAAAAGACGGTATGGTATATTCAATGCCGCTTCTGATTGTAGGTTCTATTTTCCTGATTCTTGCAAACTTTCCAATTGAGGCGGTGGCGAATGCGCTGGCAGAGAGCGGAATCACAGATATACTGAATCAGGCATACGGCGCTACATTTAATATCAGCGCAATGGTTGCTGTTATCGGTATTTCTTATAATTATGTAAAATCTGAAGGACAGGAACCGCTAAGCGGTGCGATTATCAGTCTGTCCATATTCCTGATTCTGATGCCTTCTTCTGTTACAACTGAAAGCGGGGAAGTAGTAGGCGGGGTCATTAATAAGACATGGACTGCCGGACAGGGTATGATTGGTGCGATTATTATCGGTCTGGTTGTAGGCTACATATATGCCTGGTTTTTAAAGAGAAATATCCGCATTAAAATGCCGGCAGGCGTTCCGGCGGGTGTTGCCAACGCATTCTCCGCACTGATTCCGGCAGGTGTCATTATTACCGGCGCAACGGTACTTCATGGTATTTTTTCCATGGGTTTCCACACTACCGTTATGGAAGCGATTTATAAAGCGATCCAGACACCTTTACAGGGTATGACAGATTCCCTGGGCGGCGCAATTCTCATGTGTTTTCTTGTTCCGTTTTTATGGGTATTTGGTGTGCATGGTTCTACAATTGTGGGCGGCATTATGTCCGGTCTGCTGCAGGCAAATACACTGGAAAACCAGGCGATTCTGGACAGTGGAAAAGAACTGACCATTGCCAATGGCGGCCATATTGTTACACAGCAGTTTCTGGATCAGTTTATAAATGTAACCGGTGCGGGTCTTACGATTGGGATGGTTATCTACATGGTTGCTTTTGCCAGATCCAAACAGTTAAAGACACTGGGACGTCTGGAGATGGTACCTGCCATATTTAATATTAACGAGCCGATTCTGTTTGGTGTTCCGGTCGTTATGAACCCGATTCTTGCGGTACCTTTTATCGCAATGCCGGTAATCTCCTGTGTGATCCAGTATTTTGCGCTGGCCACCGGAATCTGTCCATTATACAGTGGTATCCTGGTACCGTGGACCTGTCCGCCGATTATTTCCGGGTTCCTTGTAGGGGGCTGGCGTAGTGCGCTGTTGCAGGTGATTATATTTATTCTTTCGTTTTTGGTCTATCTGCCGTTCATCCGTAAAGTAGACGGAATGAACCTGAAAGCGGAAGAAGCGGCTGCCAATGCGGCTGATGACGATGAGGACTGGTAAAAAGCGTCCGGATAATACCGCAGGAATGATAAGCGGCGGATACAAAACCGGTAAAACAGCGTCCCGAATCTGGTCATACATGATGTAATGATGAAATCATGTAAATGAAGTGTTATAAATTAAGAATATAAGCTGATTGTGACAGGCTGTGCGGTAAGTAACGGCACGTTCTGTAACAGACGGAGGTAACGAATATGAGTGAAGAACTGGTAACAAGCTGTTTTCAGCTGATTACATATGTGGGCACCGCCCGTTCCTGCTTTATCAATGCGATCCAGAAAGCAAAAGAAGGCAATTATGAAGAAGCGGAAAAGATGATCAAAGAAGGAAATGACGCATTTAACCAGGGACACGACGTCCATCTGGATCTGCTGGCAAAAGAAGCCGGCGGCGAATCATCCGGCGGCGGACTTTTGATGATGCACGCAGAAGACCAGCTGATGAGTGCGGAAGGTTTTCATATTATCGCAGATGAATTTATAGAGTTATACAAAAAAATAAACGGGTAATATATGCATATCGAAACTGCGCCGCCTTTTGTGCGCACAGGCGTCGCGGTTCATATGCGCCCTTATGGGAAAGTGTGTCTGGGACATTATTCCCATAAGGACCCGTAAAACCGTAAGGTGTCCAGCTGGAACCTTACGGTTTTTTATTGCCTGATCAGGGCGCCGGAAGGTATTCAGACAATGAATGATAGATAGAAATACCTTTCGGCATCCTGATCTTATTATAATAAGAAAGAGCGTCCTGATTTTAATTATCTGCCGCATCGCTTTCAGACATGGAATATACCTGCCGCTTTCTGGCCATTTCATCACTGTCGAGATATTCATCATAAGTGGTTACTTTGTCGATAATGGTGCCGTCCGGCATAAATTCAATAATTCTGTTTGCGGTAGTCTGTACGACCTGGTGGTCACGGCAGGCAAACAGAATCGTGCCCGGGAATTTGATCATACCGTTGTTTAATGCGGTTATGGCTTCCATATCCAGGTGGTCGGTCGGTTCGTCAAAAATCAGTACGTTGGAACCTTCGATCATCATACGGGAGAGCAGTACACGTACTTTTTCACCACCGGATAAAACCTTCATTTTTTTCATGCCGTCGTCTCCGGCAAAAAGCATCCGGCCAAGAAATCCCCGGACATAGGTGGCGTCCTTGATTTCGGAAAACTGGGTCAGCCAGTCGGTAATCGCCAGGTCGTTGTTAAATATTTCCGTATTGTCTTTCGGGAAATAGGACTGGCTTGTGGTAACACCCCACTTATAGCTGCCCTCATCCGGCTCCATCTCACCTGCAAGTATTTTAAACAGCGTGGTTTTGGCAAATTCATTACTGCCCACGAAAGCGATCTTGTCGTCGTGGCCCATAATAAAGGACACCTGGTCCAGTACCCTCACGCCGTCGATGGTTTTGCTGATATGATCCACGGTCAGCACCTCGTTGCCGATCTCACGGCCCGGACGGAAGTCAATGTACGGATATTTGCGGCTGGAAGGACGGATTTCATCCAGCTGGATTTTTTCCAGGGCCCGTTTTCTGGAAGTCGCCTGTTTGGATTTGGAGGCGTTAGCTGAAAACCGGGAAATAAATTCCTGCAGTTCTTTTATTTTTTCTTCTTTTTTCTTATTTGCCTCTTTCATCTGCCGGATTAACAGCTGGCTGGATTCGTACCAGAAATCATAGTTACCGGCATAGAGCTGGATTTTACCATAATCAATATCTGCGGTGTGGGTGCAGACTTTGTTCAGAAAGTACCGGTCGTGGGATACCACGATGACGGTGTTGTTAAAATTAATCAGAAATTCTTCCAGCCAGGCGATGGCGTCCAGGTCCAGGTGGTTTGTAGGCTCATCCAGCAGCAGAATATCCGGAGAGCCAAACAGCGCCTGCGCCAGCAGGATCTTTACCTTGAGGGCGCCCTGCAGATCTTTCATATAAGAGGCATGTTCTTCCGTGGAAATGCCAAGTCCGTTTAGCAGGGTGGCGGCGTCCGCTTCCGCATTCCAGCCGTCCATTTCCGCAAACTCCGCTTCCAGCTCACTGGCACGTATGCCGTCTTCATCCGTAAAGTCTTCTTTGGCGTAAATGGCGTCTTTTTCCTTCATAATATCATACAGTTTCTGGTTGCCCATAATTACCGTATCCAGGACAGTAAAGTTATCATACTGGAAATGATCCTGTTTTAAGAAGGAAAGCCGCTGTCCGGGAGTGATCACCACGTCTCCGTTTGTAGGCTCCAGTTCGCCGGAGAGAATTTTTAAAAACGTGGATTTTCCGGCGCCATTGGCGCCGATCAGGCCATAGCAGCTGCCTTCAGTGAATTTGATATTGACATCTTCAAATAAAGCTTTTTTTCCTAAACGCAGTGTTACATTATTTGCACTTATCATAATTAGATCCTCACAAGTTCTCTATTTTGTTTTCGGCCACTTCTGTTTATTATACATAAAAACTTCATAATTTCAAGGAAAAAAGAGGCCGTCACGTATTTTAATATGAAATAAGTGATAACAGTCTGAACGTTATGGTCTGTAAGATCACTACAGTACATAGAATATTTTTAAGAAAATTATTAAAAACAACAGGCAAAACCGCCCGCCCGGCATAAAAATATCTAATATGCACAGATTGTCTTTCAAAAAATTCACAGATTGTGGTAATAAGTACAGAGAAGAATCTTTACAATCGACAAATTAAATGCTAAAATTAAAGCATAAAGTCGTTAAAGACAAAAAAAGAAGGAGGATAAACATAATGCCTAGAGCAAAAAAATCAATGGATGGTAATACAGCAGCAGCACATGTAGCTTATGCGTATACAGAAGTTGCCGCTATTTACCCAATCACTCCGTCCAGCCCGATGGCTGATACAGTGGATCAGTGGTCTGCGGCAGGTCAGGAGAACATTTTCGGAAATCAGGTGAAGGTAGTAGAAATGGAATCAGAAGCAGGCGCTGCCGGTGCGGTGCATGGATCTCTCGCTGCTGGTGCCATGACAACCACTTTTACAGCATCGCAGGGTCTCTTACTGATGATTCCGAATATGTACAAAATTGCTGGTGAGCTGCTTCCATGTGTATTTGACGTATCTGCACGTACCGTTTCTACACAGGCGCTGAATATTTTCGGTGACCATAGTGACGTATATGCCTGCCGTCAGACAGGTTTCGCTATGCTGTGTGAGACAAATCCGCAGGAAGTTATGGATTTAAGCCCGATTGCCCATCTGGCAACAATTGAAGGCAGGGTTCCGTTCCTTAACTTCTTCGATGGATTCCGTACATCCCATGAGATTCAGAAAATCGAAACCTGGGATTACGCAGATCTCAAAGAAATGTGCAATATGGACGCTGTAAAGGCATTCCGTGAGCATGCGCTAAACCCGGAACATCCGGCTATGCGTGGTTCCCATGAAAATGGCGACGTATTCTTCCAGCATCGTGAAGCATGCAACAAAGTATATAATGAATTACCAGCAATCGTATCCAAATACATGGATATGGTAAATGAAAAGCTCGGCACAAATTACGACTTGTTTAACTACTATGGCGCGGAAGACGCAGAACGTGTCATCGTTGCCATGGGCTCTGTCAATGACGTCGCAGAAGAAGTCATTGATTACTTAAATGCAAGGGGCGAAAAAGTAGGTCTGGTGAAAGTCCGCTTATACCGTCCATGGGTATCAGAAGCATTCTTAAAAGTTCTTCCTAAGACAGTGAAGAAAGTAGCTGTTCTGGACAGAACAAAAGAGCCTGGTTCCCTGGGAGATCCGTTATTCCTGGATGTAGCCGCTACACTTCGTGAAGCAGGACTTGATTCAATTGTACTGACAGGCGGACGTTATGGATTAGGCTCCAAAGATACACCACCTTCTTCTATCTTTGCTGTTTACACAGAATTACAGAAAGACGATCCGAAGCCTCGTTTCACGATCGGTATCGTGGACGACGTTACAAACTTAAGCTTACCGGAAGTAAAACCGGCTCCGATTACCGCTTCTGAAGGTACCGTAGAATGCAAATTCTGGGGACTTGGCGGAGATGGTACGGTAGGTGCGAACAAGAACTCCACAAAAATCATCGGTGACCATACAGACAAATATATCCAGGCATATTTCCAGTATGATTCCAAGAAAACAGGCGGTGTAACTATTTCCCACCTGCGTTTTGGCGATCAGCCGATCAGAAGCCCGTATTACATCAATCAGGCTGACTTTGTAGCATGCCATAATCCGGCTTATGTGAACAAAGGATTCAAGATGGTACAGGATGTGAAAAAAGGCGGCGTATTTATGATCAACTGCCAGTGGTCCGATGAAGAATTAGAACATCACTTAAATGCGGAAGCAAAGAAATACATCGCAGATAACGATATTCAGTTATATACGATCAACGCAATTGACAAAGCAATCGAAATTGGTATGGGCAAACGTACCAATACAATTTTACAGTCAGCTTTCTTTAAACTTGCCAACGTAATGCCGATTGATGACGCAGTAGATTTCATGAAACAGGCTGCGAAGAAATCCTATGGCAAGAAAGGTGACGCAATCGTAGAAATGAACTACAAGGCAATTGATGCCGGTGTAGATGCAGTACATAAAGTAGAGATTCCGGCTTCCTGGTCTGATCCGCAGGCAGATCCGGCTCCGGCTGAACTGGCAGGACGTCCGGAAACTGTTAAGATGGTAAAAGACCTGATGAATCCGATTTCCATTATGGATGGCGACAGCCTTCCGGTATCCGCTTTTGCGGACATCGCTGACGGACAGTTCGAACATGGTGCGTCCGCATACGAGAAACGTGGTACAGCCGTTACAGTTCCGGTATGGGATGCTGGGAAATGTATCCAGTGTAACCAGTGTGCGTTTGTATGTTCCCATGCGACCATTCGTCCGTTTATGTTAAGCGATGATGAAGTAAAAGCCGCTCCGGATAATATCAAACTTGCGGATACAAAGCCAAAGGCTGGCGAATACAAGTATACAATGAGCGTATCCCCGTTAGACTGTATGGGATGTGGCGAATGTATTACTGTATGTCCGACAAACGCAATCCAGATGGTTCCACAGGAATCCCAGGCAGCAGAGCAGCCAGTATTCGATTATCTGGTAGCAAACGTAGGCAAAAAACCTGGTATGCCGGCAGACAATACAGTCAAAGGTTCCCAGTTCAACCAGCCTCTGCTTGAGTTCTCCGGCTCTTGTGCGGGCTGTGCGGAGACATCTTACGCACGTCTGATCACACAGCTGTTTGGCGAGCATATGTATATCTCCAATGCGACAGGATGTTCCTCTATCTGGGGCGGTCCTGCGGCTACTTCACCATATACGGTGCATAAGGATTCCAAAAAGGGTCCGGCATGGGCAAACTCCTTATTCGAGGACAATGCTGAGCATGGTATGGGTATGCAGATCGGACAGCAGGTTCTGCGTGACCAGGCAATTGCGAGCGCTAAGAAATGTGCGGAGTCTGACAAGGCTGGCGCAGAATTAAAAGACGCATTCGCAAAATTCATGGAAACAAAAGATAATACAAAAGAGAACGGATCCGCAACAGAAGCTCTGGTGGCTGAACTTGAAAAAGCTGCGGCAGCAGGATGTCCGGATGCGGCAGCCGCTCTTGACAAAAAAGATTATCTTTGCAAGAAATCTATCTGGATCTTCGGTGGCGACGGATGGGCATATGATATCGGTTTCGGTGGATTAGACCATGTACTTGCTTCCGGGGAAAATGTAAACGTTATGGTATTCGATACAGAAATGTATTCCAATACCGGCGGCCAGGCTTCGAAAGCTTCCAATATTGGTGAAGTATGCCAGTTTGCCGCTGCTGGTAAAGAAGTAGGCAAGAAGAGCCTGACAGAGATTGCCATGAGCTATGGTTATGTATACGTGGCACAGATCGCTATGGGTGCGAATATGGCTCATGCGGTTAAGGTAATCGCTGAAGCGGAAGCTTACAACGGACCTTCCCTGATCATCGGCTATGCTCCATGTGAGTTACACGGTGTGAAGGGCGGAATGAACCACTGCCAGGATGAAATGAAGAAAGCAGTTGCTTCCGGATACTGGAACCTGTTCTCCTTCAATCCGGCATTAAAGAAAGAAGGCAAGAATCCATTTACCCTGACATCCAAACCGGGAGATGGAACATACCAGGATTTCCTGAACAACGAGACACGTTACACACGTCTCTCCAGGGCGTTCCCGGAAAGGGCACAGAGACTGTTCAAAGAGTCCGAAGAAGCTGCAAAAGAACGTTATACACACTTAGAGAGACTGGTTGAGCTTTACAAATAAGAACAGCTGTTTCACTAAGAGATAGTAATAAAAAGTAACCGCCTGTACGGGGTTATATGAAATAAAACCGCTGCATGTTAAGTGCGGCGGTTTTATTTGCCAGACAGTCTGAAATACCGCCTGCATGTTCCGGTTCGTGTGATATTGATACCAGATTCAGGCTGCACAGCCCGCTATACCAGGGAGGGCAGAGGCAGCGTGCCTCCGTGTATCGCCCTTTATCTGATGCAAATTCCCGTAAATTGTGTAATATAGTATGCCTTCAGGATACATCTGACAGAAAGCATGTTTCAATTACGCCTGGGAGCGTGTTTGAGAAATCATTACTTCGATCTGTACTCTCCACTTTGCACCCTGAAGGGCATGATACGGATAATTCACCCCAAATTTAATCAACATAGCCCGTTACAGCGTGTCCCCTGGGTATACCTCATAAATTTGGGATGAATTCTCCATATCATGCCCTGTGGGTACTAAGTATGAAGCATAGTATGTCCTCCAGGGTACATCTCACAGAAAGTATGTTTCAAACACGCTCTCATGTTTTCTATGTATCAGACGATTGTTATTATTTTAAAATCCGGTTTACAAAGTTCGTGGCAGTGTGCTAAAATGGAACTATTCAGACGCCCCTGAGCGTGTTTGAAAAATGCTTTCCGGATATACCGGCAGGAATTCTGTGTCCCGGTTTTTTGGGGAGCGTATATGATACTGACAGGATACAGCCATGCGGTACCTGTAAGATAAAACCTTGCGGAGGGAAGCGTAATGTGCGCAGGGCACCAGGCATCCGGCTCTGACGGATGCTTTTTAATCTTATAGGAAAGAGCGTCCGAAAGAGCGTTCTATAAGATAAAAACCCTCCGGGAGGATCGCAGGGTCTGCCCCGGCGAA
>CANRTU010000034.1 GCA_947642745.1 uncultured Eubacterium sp. | reverse complement strand
AGAATAAGCCTGTAAGCTGTTTTTCTTGCTTACAAACTTATTATACGAGGAGTATGATTTATGAACATTGAGCTGAATCATGTTACCATGATTTATCCTTCTGGCAAAAAAGCGCTGCAGGATGTTTCCATCAGTGCCGGAAGTCCCGGATTTACCGGTATCCTTGGGCCCAATGGCGCGGGCAAGACCACGCTGATGAAGCTGATGGTTGCGGGACTTGTGCCTGCCAGGGGAGAAATTCTGCTGGACGGCAGCCCGCTGCTGTCCAGGGAGAAGCAGTTAAAGGCAAAGACTGGCTATCTGCCCCAGCATTTCGGTCTGTATGATGAGCTGACCGTGGGACAGTTTCTGGACTATATGGCGGCGTTAAAAGGCGTAAAAGGCCGGGAGGCTGTTTCGGAAGCGCTGGAGTATACAGATATGCTGCCGTATAAAAAAGTGCGTATCAGTCATCTTTCCGGCGGACAGAGGCAGCGGGTGGGCATTGCGCAGGCGCTTCTGGGCAGACCGGAGCTGATAATTCTGGATGAACCCACCGTTGGTCTGGATCCGGAAGAGCGGGTGAGATTCCGCAACATATTTTCAGAACTGGCCAGGGACAGACTGGTTTTTCTTTCCACGCATATCGTGGAAGACGTACAGGCGGTGTGCAGCCGTGTACTGGTCATTTATGACGGACGTGTGCTGTATGACGGCAGCCCGTCTGGGCTGGTGGCGGAGGCAGCCGGACATGTGGGCGTGTTTCTGACAACACCAGAAGAACTGGAGCCTGGTAACTGTCAGGTCGTATCGAAAGTCAGTGTGTCAGAAGGAATCCGTTGCCGCATTGTGGCGGACCGGCTGCCAGATTTTGCCAGGGAGACGGAGCCTGCGCTGGAAGACGCCTATTTGTACTATATTCACAGGGAGGGGAGCAAATGAAACTTTACGCAGTTTATCTGGTGGAAGTCCGCAGGATGGTCCGGTCAGGAACTATCTGGCTGGCAGGCCTGCTGTGTCTTTGCGCCCCGCTTGCCGGTTATCTGCCGCTGCTGCGGACTTCTCCGGTGGAATCGCTGTCCATACAGCTGATTGCCAATCCGGTACTGGCAGGCACAACAATGGGCGCCGTGATTTTTGCCGCTGTGGCGCTGGCGGAAGCCAGCCGCCCCATGCGTACCGGCATGGACGTACTGACGGACGCCGTTATATCGCCCGGGCGGCGTTCCATTGTGCGTATGCTGGCGGAGATTACGCTTATCATAATCGTAACAGGTGTGTGTGCCTGCGTATATCTGCCCTTTACAGCAGCTGGAATGGAGTATCTGTTTCACCCGGAATTTTACTTTGCCTGTTATGCGGTGTTTATGATTCCTACCTGGTGTATTTCTGTGTTTTTTGTGGAAGCTTTGTACCAGATTACCTGTAGTAGCGCAGTTACGATTCTGATTTACGGAGGATGTGTATATGCCAGCTTTAGCACCTATGCGTCTGAGGATTATTTCCTGCGCTGGATCAATCCTTATGTGGTGTCCCTTTCAGATGGGTTTATCAGTTACTGGCCGTTACGCATCGGGCTTTATACCAGGCTGATGTGGCTGTGCCTGGCGGCCGGATTGTGGATCTGGTCGCTGATCTGTATCCGCCGGTATGGGAAAAAGCTGGCAGGATCTTTTTTGTATGGGATACGCAGAGGTTACCTGCCCGTTCTGGCAGCGCTGTTACTGGCGTCTGGTCTGGGACTCTGGAAAAGCCAGCCGTTTATAGATAACGGACCGGAGGAATTTGTGGAAGAAACGGATGTAAAAGCAATGCGCTCAGTGAAGACTTCCGCCATACGCTATTTTATTTCTACAAGTCCCTGGTCCGGCAAAGTCAGCGCCAGGGCGGAGTATGATATGATCCGTCCGTATACCGGGGAGGATCTGCTGGAAATTAACCCGGGCTATGAGATTACAAAGATGACTTATGGCGGGAAGCCGGTGGACTTTCTGGCGGATGAACGTGCGGTCAACGGGATCTGCCGTGTCCGGTTCCGTCTGCCGGAGCAGGCGGGAGAGACACTGGTGATTGAATATGAAGGGATACCGGCCATTGCGGCGTATGTGGCTTCTTTTATGGTGGACGAGTCGGCGGACCGGGATTATATCCAGCTGCGTGGTACCAGCATTGCGCCCCTTACGTCTTATACGTGTAAAAACGGGGCTGAAATATCCTTTACCATTCCAAAAGATCTGACGCCATATCTGGATTTTTCTCCCATGACAGACTGTGTGGATAACGGGGACGGCACAAAGACCTGGACGGCTTCTTGTGATACGTATGTGATGGATTTTGCGGCGGGTCATTATGTCATGGACCGGGTGAACGCCGCCGGCGTGGACATTGATTTTTCCTATGGAAAGGATTACCGAAAAGCTGTGGAAGAATATGATATACGTGAAGCGCTGGCAAAGGTATTTGAATACTGCGGAAAGCATTATGGAGCGCTGGACCAGCTGCAGGATAACAGGCTGCTGCTGATCCAGAAAAGTATTATGATTATGGGCGGGTTTGCCCATCCGGGGATATGCGAATGGTTTGAGACAGTGCTTTCTCCTCTTACATTAAGCGATCCCCAGAGGGGCGCCAGCGCCACAGAGGTGTTTATCCATGAAATGGTTCATCAGTGGTGGGGCGGTTTCGGGCTGGAATGCGACATTACGGATATCTGGTCCGACGAAGGACTGACCGTTTATTCTACGTACCGTATTGCCAGGGAACTGTATGGGGAACTGTATGCCGGGCAGTATTATGTGGAGCAATGGAAGCAGGGGGTGGAACAACAGGAGCGGAATTTTTATTACCGGCATCCGGAATACTTATCCGCACTGCCAGAACGGTATCGGGCAAGGCTGCGGGAAACAGATGAGGGAACGAATCTGTATATGCGTATGCCGCTTATGATATTAAAGGCGGAACAGCTGGTGGGAGGAGAGAAACAGATGGATCAGATATTAAAGAAGATGTATCAGGACAGGGAGCGCTACAGTGACGGTAAGCTGTTTACTTATGAGGATTTTCTGGATTACTGTGGATTAGAGGCGAAGGACCTGGAACTCTAATGGCGGAATCCGCACAGAAAGGGTGATGATTTGGGAAAAATATTTGGATATGAATTAAAAAGAACAGCGGGCAGATGGCAGTTTCTGGCTCTGCTGGCCATAAATGCGGTTTTTGACTGGTATGTACTTGTGTCGGAGATTATTATGGGCGTCGGTCATACGGCTCCGTTTTCAGTATGGAGCTGTCTCGTGTATCTGGGCAGAATAATGCCGGCGGCTCTGGCTGCCGTGCTGGCGCTTCAGGCGGGCTATTACGGAAAAAAACAAAAGGAGGCGGATCTGCTTGTGATGGCGGGACCGGTGACGCCGGCAGGGCATTTTCTCATACGGACGGCTGTTCTGACTGTCTGCTTTGGGGTAGTCTGTCTGGTGGCGGCAGTTACGGCCGGGGTATTTTATATCTGGTTTTTCGGATATTACGGGTCAGTAATGCTGATACTGCCCTCGCTGTTAATTATCGTGCCCTGCTTTGTATTTGCGGTCAGTCTGGGACACCTGCTGGGGCGGGTGCATCCCGGCCTGATCTGTGTCGTGATGATCATTGCGGCTGTAGCCGGTTCCGGAATAGTCACAAATGGAATGGATTTTTCCTGCGCAGGCTATTTTGCGGCTGTTCCGGCAGGACTGCCTGCAGGAGCCACAGGAGAGCCGGAGTTTGTCATGGATACAAAATGGATTCTGGCCAGACTTCTGTATCTTGCCGCCGGTTCCGGGATGCTTTTGTTTTACGGATACAGCTGCGGACGCAAGTCGTCACAGGACCGGTGTGGTATATACCGGTCATAACCGGAAAGACAGACTGGAAAGAAAGTCTTTGGCGACAGTCACCGTATGTCAGTGCGGCACTGCGGAGGGTTTTGGAAAGACGTAAAAAGGGCCGGCAGGGCGTCTTGTAAAACAGACCTGCCTGTGATATGATACGTGTCATGTGGAACCGGCAGTTTAACAGACACTCACCGTACAGGATCATGACGGATATCCATGGATATGCGCCATGATCCTTTGTATTGCGGGACACATCCGTTATGATTTCCATACATACGCCGCAGACGGAGTATCCGGTTTTAATAGATCATCCGGTCACGGATAAACCCGGTCACAGAAAAAACAGTCACAGAAAAAAACAGTCATAATAAAACCAGTCAGAGAGAGAACAGACAGATGCAGGATACTACAGCCGCAGAACCAGATCATAAAATGAAAATAAAAATATCCGTCCGCAGCCTTGTGGAATTTATTTTCCGCAGCGGGGACATCGACAACCGTAAAACCGGCGTTATGCAGGCGGACGCCATGCAGCGGGGCAGCAGGCTGCACCGGAAACTGCAGAAAAAAGCAGGGTCTCTCTATCATCCGGAAGTACCGCTGAAAATGGAATTCGAAGAGGAAAACTATACGATTGTGCTTGAGGGCAGGGCGGACGGTATTATAATAGAAGAAACGGGAGTGACCATCGACGAAATCAAAGGGGTTTTTGCCGATGTCACAAAAATGACAGAACCTGTGGCCGTCCATCTGGCGCAGGCAAAATGCTATGCGTTTATTTACGCCCTGCAAAACGGTTGTGAACAGACCGGCGTGCGTATGACCTATGCCAGTCTGGATACGGAAGAGCGGCGGTATTTTACTTTCAGCTATTCCTTTGGGGAACTGGAACAATGGTTCCTTTCAATGATGAATGAATATAAAAAATGGGCGCAGTTCCAGTATGAATGGAGAAAGACCAGCAGAGCTTCCATAAAGAAACTGGAATTTCCGTTTCCCTACCGTGACGGGCAAAAAAAGCTGGTAAGCGGCGTATACCGCACGATTTTAAGGAAAAAGATTCTGTTTATCCAGGCGCCCACCGGTACCGGCAAGACGCTGTCCACCCTGTTTCCTGCCGTAAAAGCAGTGGGAGAGGAGATCGGGGATAAAATTTTTTACCTGACAGCAAAGACGATAACGGCAACTGTGGCAAAGGAAACCCTGGAACTATTTTATCAGTCCGGATACCGGGCAAAAACGGTACAGATTATGGCGAAGGAAAAAATGTGCCTGCAACAGGAAACTGTCTGCAATCCGCAGGCCTGCCCTTATGCAAAGGGGCATTACGACAGAGTCAACGATGCGGTGTACGGTCTGCTGCACAAAGCGGATCTGTTTACCAGGGAAGTGATCCTGGAACAGGCGCAAGCTTATCTGGTCTGTCCCTTTGAACTGTGTCTGGATACTGCTTCGTTTGCCGATAATATTATCTGTGACTATAATTATGTATTTGATCCGAAAGTATATCTGAAACGCTTTTTTGCCGAAGGCATACGGGGAGATTATTTATTTCTGGTGGACGAGGCCCATAATCTGGCGGAGCGTGGCCGGGAAATGTACAGCGCCCGTTTATATAAAGAAGACTTTCTGAATATTAAAAAGATTGTAAAAAAATACACTGGAAAGCTGGATGGGGGACTAAAGCAGTGCAACCGGATTATGCTGGATTACAAACGGGAATGTGAGACGTTCCGGTATTATGAGGACATATCTGTCCTTGTATTTGCCCTGATGCGCCTGATAGTCTCAATGGATCAGTTTTTGCAGCAGAACAGGGAATTTGAGGAACGGGACACTGTGCTGGAGTTTTATTACCAGGTGCGCAGGTTTCTGGATACGTGTGAATGTCTGGATGAAAATTATGTGATTTACACAGAGCATACGGCGGATGGCCGGTTTAAACTGGAACTGTTCTGTGTGGATCCTTCCGCAAATCTGCAGAAGCGGCTGGACAAAGGGCGCAGTACGGTCTTTTTTTCCGCCACACTGCTTCCTATAGGATATTATAAAAGTCTGCTGAGCACCAGGGACGATAATTACGCTATTTATGCGGAAACCATATTCCGTCCGCAGCAAAAGCTGGTACTGATCGGAAATGATGTAACAAGTAAATATACCCGCCGGGGGGAAGAGGAATATACCCGGATGGCTATGTATATCCGTCGTACCGGTATGCAGAAAAAAGGAAATTATATTGTGTTTTTTCCTTCGTATAAGATGCTTGAAGATGTGTATGAGAAATTTCAGTCGCTTCCGGCAGCGGATATGGACTGCCTGCTGCAAAAAACCGGTATGGATGAAGCGGACCGGGAAGATTTTCTGGCGGAATTTACGATTGAAAGAGAGCGTTCCCTGATGGCTTTTTGCGTGATGGGGGGGATTTTTGGCGAAGGGATTGATCTGAAAGAGGAGCAGCTCATAGGCGCCATTATGATAGGGACAGGACTGCCGCAGGTCAGCAACGGACGGGAGATTTTAAAGCAGTTTTATGACAGCCGCTCCGGAAATGGCTTTGATTACGCATACCGTTATCCCGGAATGAATAAGGTGCTGCAGGCTGCGGGAAGGGTGATCCGTACCGCCTCGGATGTGGGAATTATCGAACTGCTGGACGAGCGGTTTCTGTTAAGGGAGTACCAGGCGCTGTTTCCAAGAGAGTGGGAAGGATGTGAGGTATGTAATATAGAAACTGTGGCGGAAAAATTAAGACGGTTCTGGACACAGGCGCAGCCTCCGGGCCCATAAATGGCCCGGGGGAACGGCTCACATCAGTTCTGCCAGATATTCTTCCAGACATATGCCACGTTTGTGAATTTTTTTTGCGGCTTTTTTACCCACATACCGGTAATGCCAGGGTTCGTAAATAATTCCGGTCAGGTCGCTGGTGCCGTCGGGATAACGCAGAATAAATCCATATTTCCAGCAGTTTTCCATCAGCCATTGCTGTACCAGTGTAGTTTCCTGGGTGCGGTCCAGCAGCTGGTGATTTTTATCCACGATATCTACAGCCAGGCCAATCTGGTGTTCGCTTGTGCCGGGGTTTGCCACAGAAGTGGCGGCTATCTCATAAGCATTTTTGAGCTTATATCCCTGGGCAGTCAGTTCATCTACCCGTTCGTCAAACAATTCCTGCTGTGTCTGTTGTGTACGGTAAGACGAACAGATCAGCGGATACAGGCCGGCTTCACTACAGTCATCCAGCATACGCTGCAGATCGGGATAGCAGCGTGCGTCCACGAAATGTCCGCTCTGTACTGGTACCAGGTTTACGGTGTAGTCGTCCGGTACCGGATTCCAGGGATTGACAAGGATCAGGTTCCATTCGTCTGAAAAAGAAGTAATATGTACAATGCCCTCCTGAATACTGGCAGAGCCGGTTTTCTTACCCTGGCGCTGTCCGCTGGCGGAGGATAATTCCTGCTGCCCGCTGTCCAGATCAGAAAAATAGGACGGGGAAGAAATTTTCTGCAGGGGATTTGTACTTGTATTTAACAGATACAGCATGGCGCCGGTGGCCGCCGTGAGAATTACAATGGAAGCGCTCAGGGCGCATTTCCACTGGAACTGGCGCAGGCGGCGTCTTTTTCTGGCGGAATGTCCGGAATGCGGCTGCTGGCTGTCTGGAATGGAATGCTGGGATTTTATTGGATGAACCTGTAATTCACAGGAGGAATTATCATGAGAAGTCTGTGGGTGGTAGTACAAATTCTCAGGTGTGTGCATGGAGATACCTCTCTTTCTCTGTCTGTGTGGTACTCGTACTATTATAGCGGATTTTTTTGAATCCGGGTATGAAATCTGCATATTTTATACTTTTTTTACATTATCGGATAAAGCCCCTCTAAATTAAACTTCTCCGGTGCAATCGCAGGGGTTTGCGCACGGAGTGTTTTCCGGCATGAATGCGTGAAAGCTTTTTTCCGGAAAGCATATTATAAATTTGTAACATTCATAAGTCTCTTTGCTGTTAAGGGTAATCATAACTGATACAGACAAAGAAAGAACCTGTTTCCGGCATCAGACTGGCATCGTTTTCAAATTTATCCGCACGGGCATGTGGCAGTATGAATGAGCGGGGCGGTGTTTATGGAATATACTCAGATAGTTTTGCGCAGCGGCCGGATATGAATCAGACACGCTCTGGTGCTAATTCAGACTGACATATTCCGGTGAAATTTTCATAATCATGCGGGCCGTATTGCCAAATTCGTCAGTCAGATATATGTGATTTGTAGACTGGTAAATATCTGCATTCTGTACGGCGGTACCATCCTTGGAAGAAGCTGCGCCGGAACTATCCGTAATTGCGTCTGTGGATGTATCACTGACCATGGTTTTTTCCAGTGGAAAGATTTCTGTATGCGTTCCATAATAATTCTGAAAAAATTTCTGAAACGTATTTTCAAGTGCTTCTGCGGGCCAGTCGCTATTGTCCGGTGAGCTGTACGGGTTTTTCCATAAAAAGATGCCGGCTATTTTCCCGCTTTTATCATCAATTCGGAATTCAGCCACATATCCGGATTCGGAGTAAAGATGACAGCGCCAGATGGCTGCTGTGGTAACATCTGTGGATACGGAATTGTCCGTTGCGGCTGTAGCGGATTCTGTGCCGGTATCCGTACCGGTCTGATCTGATCCTGGTGCTTTGGCGGTTTCGTCCGGGGCGGACGTATTATCGTAATTGCTGGAAATAGCCAGCTGGAGTACAGCGTTTTTGGCGATGATTTTATCCCCTGTGTTTAAAAACAGCAGGCCGTTTTTTTTGCCGTAATGATTCATCCGTTTAAATATATCCGCTGTAATCTCGCATATTTCATCCGCTGTATGGCTGCCGCCATTGGAGGGATATTCTACAGTATAGTAGCTGCCAGAAAGCAGATTTAACGTATCAAACAGACTGTAGCTATAGGAAAATTCTACAGGTTCAATTTCTGTCTGTTCGATTTTGGCGAACATCTTCTGGTCTTCATATCTGGAAAGGACAGAGGGCAGGAAAAAAACTGCCGTAATAACCGCAGACGTCAGAATCAGGTAAAAACAGGTAGTGATCGGTTTTTTCATGCACGTCCTCCATTTAATTCTACTGTTACAGTAGTACCACTGTTTTCCATACTTTCAAACGTAATGGTTCCATGATGCAGTTCCGCAATCTTTTTACAAAGTGTCAGTCCGAGACCGGCTCCCCCCTGTGCCCTTGAGCGGGCTTTGTCCACACGATAGAAAGCTTCCGTAATATGCGACAACGCTTTTGCGGGTATACCGCCTCCGTTATCCTGTACCGTCAGCCGGCATCCGGCAGCGGTCATTACCGAGCCTACAAGGATACAGCCTCCTTCTGGCAGCGCCTTCCTTGCGTTTTCAATCAGATTGACCAGCAGGGAGCCAAACAGGTCCGTGTCCAGTCTGCAGCGGCCGCTCTCGCACTCATAAGTCAGATCAATCTTTTCCGGGGCAAGCCCCGGCTGTAAATGACTGACAAAATCTGCGATAATATCCGCCGGAGATACTTCTGTAAACAGATGGTTTGTGTGCTCTGATACAAAAATATCCAGCAGTTTTAAAGATAAATGTTCCAGCCGTTTACCTTCAGAGAAAATATAACCGGCGGCGTCAGCCTGGTCCTGCGGCGACAGAGTCTGGCTTCTTAGCAGGTCTGCGTATCCGATAATGGAGGTCATGGGCGTTTTTAGTTCATGGGTAAAATTTTCTATAAACAGATTCTGCTGTTCCATCGTTTCATGCAGTTCTTCAATACTGTCCTGTAAATGTTCCGCCATCAGGTCAAAATCCCTGGAAACAGCGCTGACTTCATCACTGCTTTGTATATTGCTGCGGTAGTCGTAATTACCACAGGCAATCTCCCTGGATGCCCTGGACAGACGTGCCAGGGGCCTGGTCAGAAAATAGGCAAGTATATAGGAAAAAAAGGCGCAGGTTACAAGAAGTCCGATAAATACCTGCCGGTACGTATGCTGCTGCTGAAGCCGTGTTTCATAAATGGAAGAAATGTCGTATGCTATATCCAGCAGAAATTCCGTCTTTCCAACAGAAAAGGAACCGGAAAGCTGGAGATAACAGGTGGTATCCGGTACAGTAAAGATAGTGCCCGCCAGGTGGGTGTTATCAGTGCGGCTGCCCAGATCCACAAAATACGGGGCGGCCGTACCCTGGGAATACAGGGTATCTGAAACTGTATGAAGCTGGAGCGCCGCCCAGAAAGTACCTCTGGAGGAAAGCTGTTCCAGGATTTTTGATATGTCATTTTTATCACTCAGCTGGTCCAGATTGTTCACGACCTGCAGGGTGTTCAGAACCATACGGTAAGATTTTCTTGCGCTCTGTTTTTCCTGACGCAGGGAGTTTTTAAAGGAAGTGGATATGAGTACGCTGCTGCCGGCGCCAAAACAAAGGGCCATGAGAATAATCATACAGCAGGTAATTTTGAGGCGGAATTTCATAAACGGTCCTCCATGGCGTCCCGGGATTTTGTCCCTCCATGTCCTGCACAATGTTCTCCGGTTTCCAGACGGTATCCGACTTTACTGACTGCCTGCAGCTCTTTATCCAGGCGGGTTTTTTTGCGCAGGCGCTGGATGTGCAGATCCACGGTCTTGCTGCCGTAGACAAATTCCCTGCCCCAGATACGCTCGTAAATAGTTTCACGGTACAGAGCGGTATTTGGATTTTGCGCAAATAATAATAACAGTTCATATTCCTTTGGCGTAAGGGCGATTTCCTCGTTGTCCCTGGTGACTTTCCTGGATCTGGTATCAATGATGAGTCCGGCAAGGTTAAACACTTCAGCGGTTTTGTTATAGCGTCTTAAGACCACGTCCACCCGTGCCAGCAGCTCCGCTATTTCAAAAGGCTTTACAATATAGTCTTCAGCGCCCATCCGCAGTCCTTTTACTTTGTCCCGGACTGAATTTTTCGCCGTAATAAATATTACGGGGATTTCCAGCGGACGGATATATTCCATAAGCTCAAAGCCGTCTACGTTTGGCAGCATCACATCTAAAAGGATCAGGTCATAACAGTTATCTTCGATCATATCAGCGGCTTTTGCGCCGTCATAGGCGCAGTCACAATGATAGCCGGAATTTTTCAGACTGAGTCTGATCAGATTGGATATCGGTTTTTCATCTTCTACAATTAATATATGAATCAAGGCACGTTCCTCCAGTTTCCGGGTTTTATCATATGATACCACAGATTACAGGAATGTGGCATCAAAATGGCAAATGAATGAATCGTTTCATGGCATTGTGGTATGTGCCGGATGATAAAGTTTTATTCCTGAATTTTTAAATGATATTTATATTATTATTTATGGAAAAACATAAATTTATCATAATCGGACATGAAAAGTCTGTCTTGTATCATACGATATTTTTCAAATTCCGTATCGGCATACAATCTGGCTTGTTCTGCACTTATCCTGCCAGGACCAGTCAGTATTTCCGTACCGTTAAATTCAGGAAAGCCATCCGGACGTTTTGCCCAATTCTCCATGCTCATTGGTATATGGCGTTCTTTCCCACGAAGTCAATCCCATATGTTCTTTCTGTGTGCGTCAGCACGCTCTACAATAAGTTCCGCCGCTGTATGTCTATGGGTAGCGTAATGCATTTTGTTTTGTAATCTGATTTGAAAAAGGTTCTTGTGGTTTTAGCGTCTTTATCACAATCAAAAGCTGTGGCATATAAGTCAGTTACCTTCTGATAAAATTTTCTTTCAGAAAGCCGGATTTCCCGAATATTTTCTAACTGACGGTCAAAATATTCATATGTAAACAAAGTGCCTTTTTTTAAACGCTCAATATCCATTGTCCAGCCTTGAATCGTATAGTCTTTCACAATCTGCCCTGCCCGTTTACGGAACTGCGCTCACGCTCATTATTTACTTTAAATCCAACAGCAATAATGACTTGAAGATTGTAGTGATTTGATTTATATTTTTTCCCATCAGCAGCAGTAATTAAGTATTTGTTAATAACTGCCGCTTCTATCATCCTGTTTGCGGGGATGCGGGTGCCGGGGACTGGTTTTAAGTATCAGGAATATTTTATAAACTGTGACAGACGTGCCGGCGGGGTTCTTCTGACCAGCGGCAGCCCGGGTGTGATAGAATGGTACTATAATAAGATAGAAAAAGCTGATGTCGCAGATATAATATGTACCAATGACAACATTTTGTTATAAAATGTTAACAATAAGTATTTTACATGATCCTGATTTATTTTGCAACTCTTATTTCGATTTTAGACAATTGTGCCGAAATATTCTTTCTAATTTTCCTCCATTTTAGAAAATATTTACAAAAACAACTAATATGAAAGCCATAACTCTGACAGCCAGGACAAAAGATACGGGAATGTATCAGATGCATTTTATGATAGTCCGGATATGTACCAGAAATACATCCTGTATCAGAAGTCTGTGCGATCAGAAAAGACCGGTCACAGACTGGAAGGTTTGATACCGGCGGGAAAGCAGATGATTCTGTCTGCGGACGGCAAAGTACAGCCGGATTACGCACAACTTTTTATAACAAAATGTTGTGCCTGCTGGCATTATTCACAAAATACTGATTACAGTATCCGGCCTGAAATACCAGAACCTGCCCGTGTCCGGGCGGCGTCATCAGCCAGTACCTGAAGTTATTACTGTATGTAAATTAAAACTGTAGTAGTTGTACCAGTCTGTACTGTCAGTAGCAGATAAGTATTTACGGATACGGATTATGGTATTTGCGGTACCAGTAAGGGGGTGCGGTATATGAAGGAACTGGACTATAAAAAAATCGGACAGAGAATCCGTCAGGTCCGCAAGGCAAAAGGATGGTCCCAGGGGACCCTGGCAGAGAAGTGTGGCATCAGCATGTCTTTTATGGGGCATATTGAGCGGGGAACACGGATTATGAGCATGGATACATTTGCGTGTATCTGCGGAATACTGCAGACCGGGGCCGACGAACTGCTGTGGGGCATACCGGACCCGACAGACGCCAGCCTATATGGCATGTGGAACCAGTCGGGATGCAGGGATGCAGACAGTTATGAGATTTATGCAAAGATTATGAAGTCAGTGGCGCAGATTATGAGCGGCACGTGAACCAGTGACTGAAAGTAATGATTCCGTCCGTTTTCAGATCTATAACATACAAAAAATATTTTAAGAAGTTTGTTTTAAGAAGTTTATTATATAAAGTTTATTTCATGAAGATTATTCCAGAGATTTCTGCAGCGTGGGCACGGAAATCTGATGGAATATGATATAACGGGAGCGTGGGACGATTTTGCCGGATTATTTCCGGTTCCCGGCTCCATATCAGACACAGCAGGAAAGCGAAAATCCGGTGTGTATGGCGAAGCCATGCAAAAATTCAGGACAGGCCGCATTCATATTCACCAGACGAGAAAAGAGCAGAACAATGTTTGATTTTACACATGATCCAAAAGAGCCGGAACTTTTGCCCATGAAACAATGGGCTTTATTAGCTTCTCCCACAATGCACGGAACAGAACCGGATTATATTCAGAAGGCTTATGAATCCGGCTGGATGACCACGGCGGGAGAAAATATTGACGATATCGAGCGGCTGGCTGCCAGCTATACCGGCGCTGCCCATGCGGTCGCCCTTTCCTGCGGTACAGCGGCCCTGCATCTGGCGGTAAAGCTTGCGGCGAAAAAACTATACCAGTCGTCCACGGGAGTCCGTACGCCGGATGGAAAAGGAACCGGAGCGTCGCTCTGCGGCAGGCGGGTATTCTGTTCGGATCTGACCTTTGCGGCCACTGTAAATCCTGTGGTTTATGAAGGCGGGGAGCCGGTATTTATAGACAGCGAGTATGGGACCTGGAACATGGACCCGGAGGCGCTGGAACGGGCTTTTGAGCTGTATCCGCAAGTCAGGCTGGTCATACTGGCCCACCTTTATGGTACGCCGGCGAAGGTGGAGCGCATCAGACAGATATGCGACAGCCATCAGGCGCTGCTGATTGAAGATGCGGCAGAATCCCTGGGGGCATCTGTAAGGGGCCGTCAGACCGGTTCTTTTGGTGATTATGCTGTCCTTAGTTTTAATGGCAACAAAATCATAACAGGCTCCGGAGGCGGTATGCTGCTTGTAAATGAAGAAGAAAGCGCCCGTCTGGCCAGGAAGTGGAGTACCCAGAGCAGAGAAGACGCACCCTGGTATGAACACAGGGAACTGGGATACAACTATCGTATTTCCAATGTGATTGCGGGTGTGATCCGGGGGCAGTGGGAATATATCGGAGAGCATATCCGCAGAAAAAAAGAGATTTATGAACGCTATCGGGCGGGATTTGAGGATCTGCCGGTCAGAATGAATCCGGCGGAAGATACCAGCATGCCCAATTACTGGCTAAGCTGTATACTGACCGGGCCGCAGGCCATGACGGAAATGGTAAGATCCGCAGACCGGGCGCTTTACCTTCCGCAGCCTGGCAGGTCCTGCCCGGCAGAAATACTGGAAACACTAAACAGGTACCATGCGGAAGGGCGTCCGGTCTGGAAACCGATGCATCTTCAGCCGCTGTATCAGGGGAACGCCTTTGTCAGCGTTTCTGGTGGACATGGGAAAGGGGCCGGTGGCGGCATCTATGGAAGTAATGAAACAGGTGTTTCCACAGACCTTTTTAAGAGGGGGCTCTGCCTGCCTTCTGATATTAAAATGACGCAGGAGCAGCAGGATGTTGTGATAGCGGCAGTCCGGCGGTGCTTTGGATAAAGTGAAACATAAGAGAATGAAAAAAAGATAATAAAAAAGAAAATGAAAATACAGCGTATGATACCGCTGGCAGCGGCCGGCGCAGGTCTGGGAGCGTTTGTCTGTTACAGGACAAAGAGACTGCGGGAAAAAGCACGCCGTCGGGGCGGGCATGTACCACGGGGACCTTATGAAGCGGTCATAAAGCGTCCCCTGGAAGCCTTTTCCAGTTCTCTGGCACTGGTCGTGTTAAGTCCCCTGTTTGCGGCGACCGCCCTTCTGGTAAGAATAAAACTGGGCAGTCCGGTATTTTTTGTACAGAAACGGCCGGGACTGGATGGAAAGCTGTTTCCTATGATCAAATTCCGCACGATGACAGACGGGCGGGATATTTATGGAAACCTGCTTGCGGATGAACAGCGGCTGACAGCTTTTGGCAGGATATTAAGAAGCACGAGTCTGGATGAACTGCCGGAATTATTGAATGTGGTACGGGGCGACATGGCCATTACAGGACCAAGGCCGCTGCTTGCGGAATATCTGCCCAGGTACAATGAGCGGCAGAAGCGCCGCCATGATGTACGGCCGGGGATTACCGGGCTGGCCCAGGTATCCGGCCGCAACAGCCTCTCCTGGGAAGAAAAATTCGAAGAAGACCTGCGGTATGTGGAGAATATTACATTTCTGAATGACCTGAAAATACTGTCGGCCACATGCGCCGTGGTATTTCGCAGAGACGGGATACATGCGCAGGGCAGTGCCACGATGCCGGAGTTTTTGGGAAATGCATCAGACAGATAAAAAGCAGGGCGGGAGAACTTATGAGAATCGTATTCGCAGGCGCCGGCGGGCATGGGAAAGTATGTGCGCACATTGCGGCGCGGAATGGATATGACAGCATTATTTTTCTGGATGACAGCAATAAGCCGGCATACACTGCCGCAGGCAGGATTGCGGATTTTGTCAGGTATCTGGACAGTGATACGGAGTTTTTTGTTTCGGTTGGGAATATATCTGCCAGAAGGCGGATACAGCGGGAAATCGAAAAAGCAGGCGGGCGGATGGCGACGCTGGTGCATCCGGACGCACTGGTGGGCGGGGATGTAAAGACCGGCAGGGGCGTGGTCATCATGGCCAGGGCGGTAATTAATCCCGGCACAGTCATTGGCAATGGTGTTGTAATCAATACAGGCAGTGTGGTGGAGCACGACTGCCGGATCGGGGATTACTGTCATATTGCGCCATGCGCCTGCCTGTGCGGGCAGGTAACAGCCGGGGAAGGTTCCTGGATCGGCGCCGGAGCCACGGTGATACAGCAGGTGGATATCTGCCCCGGCTGTATGATTGGCGCCGGGGCTGTTGTGACCGGGGATATTGGTGAAGCGGGGACGTATGTTGGGGTTCCGGCGGTATGGGTGCATCATAAAGAGGATTGTGGATTTGGATATTTTAATAATTTCAGAGTTTAACGGTGATTTTTCGGGGCGGGATACGTCTCGTTTTATTTATCTGGCTCAAAAACTGTCTGACAGACATCATGTGGAAATTGTTACAAGTGATTTCTGGCATGTGAAAAAAATCCGGAGAAGCAGTAGCAGAAAGAAATGGCCGTTTCAGGTGACCTTTCTGCATGAACCGGGGTATGCGGAAAATGTTAGTTTAAAAAGGTTTTTCAGTCATTTAATATGGGGAAAAAATGTAAAAAAATATCTGAATAATAGAAAAAAGCCGGATGTTATATATTGTTCTGTGCCTTCGCTGACAGCGGCAAAAGAAGCGGCAGATTATTGTGAAAAACATGATGTCTGGTTCATAATAGATGTTCAGGATCTCTGGCCGGAAGCATTTGAGATGGTTTTTCATTTTCCGGTGGTCAGCCAGATCGTTTATTTTCCATTTTACTGGTTTGCGGATCATATATACCGGTCAGCAGACAGTATTTGCGCAGTGTCGCATACTTATGCAAAACGGGTGCGGCGTGCCAGAATGTATCAGACAACTAATTCTGGGAATCCGAAGTCTCTTCTTTGTAAAGGGTATTCCACAGAACGTATTTTTCAGAAGTGTACATGCATATCACCGGATAACGTCCGGGTTGTTTATCTTGGTACTGATCTTGATATTTTTGAAAAGTATGCAAAAGGCGTGCCGGTTACTGAAAAACAAGAAGGAGTAGTCTGGCTGGCATATTGTGGAACATTGGGAAGCAGTTATGATCTGACTTGTGTGATGGATGCCTTGTACCTGCTAGAAAAGAAAGGCGTAAAAGCTCCCCGGTTTATTATAATGGGAGATGGGCCAAGGCGGAAGGAACTTGAAAGATATGCAAAGGTACGGAATCTGGATGTACTGTTTACCGGGTTGCTTTCTTATGATCAGATGTGCGCTACCTTAGCTAGCTGTGATATAGCCGTAAATCCTATCTCTCATGGGGCGGCCCAGAGTATTATTAATAAACATGCGGATTATGCGGCGGCGGGGCTTGCGGTGATCAATACACAGGAAGGAAAGGAGTACAGAGCGCTTGTAAGAAAATATCAGATGGGGTTTAATTGTAGAAACAATGACGCATACGATGTAGCTAAAAAAATCAGTGTATTAATAACTAATCCTGAATTAAGGAAACATATGGGTGAAAATGCACGAAAGTGTGCCAGGGAAAGATTTGACCGTGCCAAAACATATGATATTCTGGTGTGGGCAGTTGAGCGGATCGGAAGATAATAGATATATTAATATTAAACAGGACCTGTTTATGTAGAATGAAAAGTGGTACAAGAACAGGGAAAACAAGGTAACCGTCATAGATATAAAAAGAAAAATGGAAGGGTCAGGAGTGAATCAGAATGCATGAAAGGTTTCAGGAGAAGAAGATTGGAATAGTATTTATCGGAGATTTATTCTATTGTCCCTATGTAACACTATATATCAGTATCCTGGAAACATATGGATTGCAATACGATGTCATATACTGGAACCGTTCGGGACAGGATGACGCTGCTGGGGATCATTATATTTCATATAAAAAGACGGCTGACACCGGACAGCATAAAGTCCGTAAAGCGGCAGATTTTTGGGCATATAGAAACTGGCTGGTCATGGTATTGAAAAGGAACAGATACAATAAACTGGTGATTCTTTCATCGCTTACCGGAATATTGTTGTTTCCAGAACTGATTCGGTATAAAAACCGTTACATCTTTGATATCCGTGATTATTCTTATGAACGTTTTATACCTTATTTTATGGCAGAGCGTATGATAATTAAAAACTCTGCGTTTACGACCATTTCATCCGCGGGCTTCCGTCATTTTCTGCCAGTATATCCATATCTGTATAATCATAATCTCAGCGTAGGCGGTGATCACCGGAAAAAATTCTGTTTAAAAAAAAGGAACTCTGGAAAGATTAAAGTTGTCTGGATGGGGGCGCTCAGATATTTTGATCATCAGGTAAAAATAATAGAAAAACTTTCTATGGACGGGAGGTTTGAACTTTTTTTTCATGGGGAGGGACCCCAGTACAGAATGTATGAAGAATACATGTCAGGCCATTCATGGCCGGACGTACATTTCACAGGCAGATATGATAATCGTAGAAAACTGGATCTGATACTGGAGGCGGATCTGTTGAATAATTCATATGAACATTGCTATGAGACGCTGTATGCATTATCAAATAAATTTTATGATGGTGCCGTTTATCGTGTTCCGCAATTCACTGAAGCCGGAACGTATAAAGCGGCTCTGGTAGAAAAATTTTCGATTGGAATAGCGCTTGATGTCGATGAACCTGATTTTGCGGAAAAGTTATACAGGTATTACATGGGAATTGATGAAACAGCATTTGATAAAGGATGTAACAGGCTGTTAAAAATTGTAAATAAACAGACCGCACTTACCAGGGCAAAGATCAGACAGTTTATTCTGGGAGGAGAGGAAATGTAAACGATGTTCCTGTATTTAAATATTTTGTTTATGGCGACTGCGATGGCATTCGTGGCACAACATACGAAGACAATCAGAAAGCTGACGGCACATGCCGGATTATGGAAAAATCGTTCATGGAGGATTCGTATGAATGCTGGTTTCTGGCTTGTTGCCGGATTGCTCGGTTTTTTTTCCGCAGTACGATATAGAATAGGAATTGATTATGAGGCATATGAGTATCATATTGATCTGATACAAAAGCATGTGCCGCACTATATGGAAACGGGTTTTCAAAAACTGGTACTGGTACTATCAGAAATAAGTGCAGAGCCTGTATTTATTATTATGATCGTGGGGATTGCAACTACGTGGTTCTTTGTCAGCGCAGTCTGGGAGCAGAGCGAAAATATATGTATGGGTATTTTTCTGTTTATTTCCTGGGGATATTATTTTCTGACATATAATACAATTAGAAATTACTTCGCACTGGCACTGGTACTTTATGCTATCCGGTTTATTGAAATGGATAAAAAATTAGCATTTATATTTACAGTTTTGTTGGCCGCTTCTATTCATAAATCAGCACTTGTTTGTATACCATTGTATTTACTGGCAGATTTAAAATGGAAAAAAGTATATTATTTACTTCTTGTGTCCGGCACAGGTTTTACATTGGCAGCAAAAAAATACATCAGAAAGCTGGTGTTTTTATTTTATGCCCAATATGAATCTGGCATATATGATACTGGCAGGATTTCATATATGAATATTGTCAGGTCTCTTGGAGTTGTTTTTCTTTGTGCTTCTTTTTTTAATATTATAAAAAAAGACCGGATGAACCGGATGTATTTTCATCTGAATCTTTTTTCTCTGGCATTTTATACTGGTATGTACTGGGTTCCGGAAATTTCCAGAATTGGTTTTTATATGAATGCGACTTCAATATTTTTACTGCCCCGGGTTTTAAGTGACGTAAGTAACCGGGAAAAACGAAATGTGATAAAAGTTATTTTATATGCAGGCAGTATGGTTTTGTTTATAGCACTTTGCAGTGGATTTTATGGAGAAACGATCAGAATACTGCCTTACAGAACCTGGCTTATGAAAGGAAGTTATTAATAGAAATCAAATGGGATTGGGAAAACGCAGACACATGAGGGCTGGTTTTCATGCTGGATATTATCAGGGAAGCAGAAATAAGTATTTTCCATGTGTGTGGCAGGATATAAGGAGTGTACGGATGAAAATTTTATATGTTACACCACTGGTTGCCGGATTTGAGGATATACTGAATGGAAAAACCGAAAGCAGGGGGCTGCCTTCTTTTATTTTTCCTTTACGGGAACTGCTCAGACGTGGACATCAGACGGATATCATTCTGATTTCGGATTATAACAAAGCTTTTGATATAAAAGCAGACTGGATATCCGCAGATCATATTATTGCGAATATTAATCATGACCTGGTATCCACCAAAGGGATACAGAGAACTGTAAATAAAGTGTGCAGCTTTATAGAACTGCTTTATATTCTGGCTAAATGCCTGGGGAGCCATACTTACGATTTTGTATACTGTCATGGGACTGCGGCGCTTACAGGTAATCTGATGGCAAATCTTTTCCGTGTCAGGTGTGGATACCGGATTTATGGTACGGTGAATCTCATAAACCGGATCCAGAAGTATGGAAGAATGAAAACCATGCTGTTATCTCCGGTATATACGGCTATTTTTAATTTGAGAAAAGAATTTATGATTATTACGGATGATGGAACGCATGGTGATCAGGTTTATGACCAGCTTTGTTTCAGAAAAAAGTATAAATCATATTTCTGGCTGAACGGGGTGGACAAAGAAATTGATTATGGCGGCTGCCGGCTGTTTGTTCCGGAAAAGCCATATCTGTTTCATGCGGCCAGAATATGCAGGAATAAAGGGCAGCACCGTGATGTTATGCTACTACGGATGCTGCACAAAAAAGGCCGGAAACTTCATCTTTATTTCGCCGGTCATATTGTGGACGAGAAGTACAGGCAGGAAATGGAAGAATATATAGATAAAAATGATTTAAAAGGTTATGTGACTTTTCTTGGAGATATTAAAAGGGAAGATTTGCAGAATTATGCCGTCAATGCAGTAGCAGTCCCATTATTTGACAGATACTCGAATCAGGGCAATGTGTTCCTGGAATGCGCTATGGCAGGGGCCGTTATTATTACGTATCATGAAAAGCCGCTGGAAAGATTTATAAAAAATGGTGAAAATGGTTTTTTTGTCCACAATGGCCACGAAGCGTGCAGGATTATTGAGTCGTTGTGTGATATGGATAAAGATGCCAGAAAGAAGATAGCGGAAAAACTAAAGATTGCAGCTGGCAAAACTCTGCTTTCCTGGGATGAAAGGGTAAGAAAGGAAATACAGCTGATAGAAACAGCGGTTATAAAGGAGCAAAACAGCAGATGAAACAGAAACTTCTGAAAAAAATTAAGGACCGTACCATGACGGCCGGAGTGGTAGGACTCGGCTATGTAGGACTTCCCCTTGCGGTGGAAAAAGCAAAAGCCGGATTTAAGACAACCGGTTTTGACATACAGGCGGCCAGAGTGGCTATGGTAAACAGGGGACAGAACTATATTGGAGACGTAGTGGATAACGATCTTGAGGAACTTGTACAGTGTGGAAAACTTTCTGCAACGAACGATTATACTTTTATAAAAGATGTGGATTTCATTGCAATTTGTGTCCCGACGCCTCTGGATGTGCATCAGGAACCGGATATCAGTTATGTGAGGGATTCGGCTGTAGAAATATCAAAATATCTAAAACGGGGATCAATTGTAGTTCTTGAATCTACCACATATCCGGGAACAACGGAAGAATTAATCAGGCCTATTCTGGAAAATGGCTCTGGTCTTGTCTGTGGACAGGACTTTTATCTGGGATTCAGTCCGGAGCGGGTAGATCCCGGCAATCTCGTATATAAAACAAAGAATACGCCAAAAGTGGTGGGTGCGATAGGAAACGATGCGGCAGAAGTTATTAGTTCCATGTACCGGGCTGTGCTGGATGGTGAAGTGTTTGTAGTTTCATCTCCGGCGGTAGCGGAGATGGAAAAAATTTTGGAGAATACATATCGGAATGTAAACATTGGTCTGATTAACGAAATCGCAAGGCTGTGCAACGCTATGAGTATTCCGGTATGGGAGGTTATTGACGCCGCAAAAACAAAACCATACGGTTTCCAGCCCTTTTATCCCGGTCCTGGTCCCGGCGGGCACTGTATCCCGCTGGATCCATATTATCTGGCCTGGAAAGCAAGGGAGTATGGATTTCATACTACGCTGATTGAGAATTCCATGGTCATCAATGACAGCCAGCCCGGATATTGTGTACAACGGGCAATGCATATTCTGAACCGCCAGAACAAATCAATGAACGGGGCAGATATCCTTTTGCTGGGAGTTGCGTATAAAAATGACATTGCTGACTGTCGGGAGTCACCAGCGGTAAAAGTGATGAAGGAATTGAAACAAAATGGAGCATCTGTGGAGTATTATGATCCGTGGGTAGCGGAATTTGACAATATATATGGTCAGAAAGGGAAAAGTGTGCCGGAATTAACACCGGAAACAGTGGCTGGATATGATCTGGTTATAGTTACAACAGCACACCACAATGTGGATTACGGGATGGTACAAAAATATGCCAGGGCAGTTTTTGATACGAAAAATATTATGAAGCACTTAACAGACAGAGAAAATATAGAGGTTTTGTAATGTTTCAAAACGGCGTGTTGCAATTGTGAAAACGGATGGCATCGTCTGATAAAGGATCTGTGCACAGGAATACCGGATGCTGTGGGCTGTCTGGACAGTAACAAAAGGTTGTGGCAGCTAAAGGAGCGGATATATGAATTTTACATACAGGGATTATTTCAGACTGGTGGACAGGTTGCGGAATGCCGGATATGAGATTGCGGATTATGAGGACTGGGAAGATAAAAAACAGTGCGTTATCCTGCGTCATGATATTGATAATAGTATCCAGAAGGCGGTAAAACTGGCCGGGCTTGAGTTTAGGGAGCATGTACATGCTGTTTATTTCGTGCAGCTTACATCGGATTTTTATAATGTATTTTCAAAGGAATCCAGGTATGGTCTGAACAGGCTGGCAGATTATGGACATGACATTGGATTGCATTTTGATGAGACCTGTTATCCTGATTTTTTCAGTAGTGCAGAAAATGGAAAACTGTATGATGAACAGGGGGTACGGGAGATGATTCTGCAGGAGGCAGCTATACTGCGTGTGGCAGCAGGTGTTCCTGTGAAAGCGGTATCCATGCACCGGCCAGGCAGGGGAATGCTGGAAACGGGTCTTTCCATTCCTGGCATGATTAACAGTTATGGAACGGAATTTTTTCAGGGATTTAAATACCTCTCGGATTCCAGGAGACACTGGCGGGAGCCGGTAGAAGAAATTGTATGTTCCGGCATGTTTCCGAGGCTTCATATCCTGACTCATCCATTCTGGTATAATGATGTGGAAACGGACATGTATGGTACACTGGAGAGATTCGTAAACGATGCGGGCAGTCAGCGGTACGTATCACTACAGGCGAACATTACGGATCTGGAAGCGGTGATAGGTATGGATGCGAATGGAAAAGTGTACAGAAGCGGACGGGAGGAAGAATTATGAGAATAAAAGAAATCCTGGACTGGCTTGACAGTCAGAAATATCCATACCGTTTTATCGGTGATGAATCGGTGGAAATTTCTGGCTTTTCATCACTTGCGGATTATAAACCGGGGACCCTGACCTGGGTAAAAAAGGAAAGGACATATGCAGAATGCGGCAGACCTGAAAACCTTCAGTGTGCAGTCGTACAGACAGACGCAGGAATATCTTCAGCAGGAATGATTATTTCTCCAGCATCGAAAACAATCTTTTTCGCTATACTGGAACATTTCTGGGGAAGCAGTCCGTACAGAACGGGAACTGGTAAAGGAACATTCTTAATTGGAGATATACATATTCCACCAGATGTTTCCATAGGATGTGGGTGCATATTCAGAGGAGATATCTGTATTGGAGAAGGAACGGTAATAGAAGACCATGTTACAATTTTGAATCGTGTTACAATTGGCCGGAACTGTCTGATTCATGCCGGGGCCGTCATTGGGAAAGATGGATTTGGGTTTTCTTTTACTAAGGAAAATGTTCCCAGGAAAGCGGTTCATTTTGGCGGGGTGAGGATAGGGAACCGTGTGGAAATAGGCGCCAATACTGTAATAGATCGTGGAACGATTGGTGATACATACATAGGGGATGATACAAAAATAGACAGTCTTTGTCTGATTGCCCACAACGTACGGATTGGAAAGGCTGTTATGGTTGCCGGACAGACGGATGTGGCAGGCAGCGTACAGATCGGGGACAAAAGTTATATTGCTCCCGGAGGAATCATAAAAAACCAGGTCAGAACAGGAAACAGCTGTTTTACTGGGATGGGAGTGACCATCAGACATGACATGCCGGATCATACGGCTGCTATACTGGATGATGGAAAAATGGTAACCATGCGTGATTACAGAAGGTTTTTGTGATAAATATGCCTGTGACGGGGCTGAAACGAATTCTGAATAAGTACCAGAGTGTGTTTGAAAAATGCTTTCCATGAGATATACCCTGAAGGTAATGGTATACTCCGGAAGGATACAAAATGGGGAATGCGGATGTCGGGAATGATTTTCAGACACGTTCCAGGGCATTTATGTCAGGGGCTGATATATTTTTATCAGAATATAGTGGGAGGAGGAAATTAAAGTGGGTCTGTTACAAAATAAAATCTGTCTGGTTACAGGCACCAGCAGGGGGATTGGCGCCTGTATTGTACGCAGGTTTGCGCAGGAAGGAGCTGTTGTATATGCAAATGCGAGAAGGCCTGGAAGCATTGACAGCGTGTGCAGGGAATTGTCTGGTACGTACCATACAGATATTATACCGGTATATTTTGATGTACGGGATCAGGCCGGAGCCCGAAAGGCATTTTTGCAGATCCGGAGAGAACGGGCCGGACTGGACGTTCTGGTTAATAACGCCGGGGTTATGCAGGACGCACTGACTGGTATGATTACCAGGGAACAGATGGAAGAGACATTTACCACCAATATCTGTGCGGTAATAGATATGCTCCAGATTGCTGCCAGGATAATGGTTTCTCACAAAAGTGGCAGTATTATAAATATGTCCAGTATTGTCGGTCTGGAGGGTAATCCGGGTCAGCTTGTATATTCTGCGTCAAAGGGTGCTGTGCTGGCGCTGACGAAAACAGCGGCGAAGGAACTGGCTCCGGACAATGTGAGGGTAAATGCTGTTGCGCCTGGAATGATTGATACAGATATGTTTCACAGTATAGGAGAAAAAAATGTACAGGATAGAATCAGAAACATCAGAATGGGACGTCTGGGTACTCCGGAAGATGTGGCAGATGCGGTTGTGTTTCTTGCTTCAGATATGTCCGGTTATATGACAGGTGAGGTCATAGGAGTCAGAGGCGGAGCGGTTATATAGCGCAGGCAGGCGTAGCCGGTCAGTGCATTTTGTGATGGGAGAACCTGGTTTACAAAACGATGTTCTCTAAATCAATCCCAGCTATACTTAATGTGGATATCAGGCCCAGATTATCTTAGTAAAAGAAAGGAGTATTATGACAAATACTGAAAAATATCTGGATATTTTTACCAGTACACTGGAAATTGAAAAGGAGCAGACTAAAAACCTGTGTTACCAGGCAATACCATCCTGGGATTCAGTTGGACACATGAATCTTGTGTCAGAAATTGAAAATGCATTTGATATTATGATGGATACTACGGATATTATAGATTTCAACTCATATGAAAGGGGAAAGAAAATTCTGTCTGAGAAATACGGAGTAGAATTTTAATAATTATGTGGGATTTTGATAAATATGCGGACCAGACCGCATTACTGGATGAAACGGGTACGTCGCTTACCTACCGTCATCTGGATGGCAAATGCCGTTCCCTGGCAGAAGCGGCAGGACACCGGTGTCTGGTGTTCTGTCTTTGTGAAAACAGCCTGGGATCCGTACTGGGGTATGCTGCTTTTTTGCAGAACCGGATTGTTCCGATACTGGCCGGCAACAGGATGGAACATGGTCTTGTGAAACAGCTTCTGGAAAAGTATCAGCCTTCATTTATCTGGGGACCGGCAGAACAGGGCAGACTGTATGTAAATACGCATCCGGTATCTGAGGCATACGGCTATATGCTGTGGAGGACTGACTATGACAGGGAATATCCGCTTCATGATGATCTGGCCCTGCTGCTGCCTACTTCCGGATCCACTGGAAGTCCCAGATTTGTCCGCCAGACATACGATAATCTTCGTGCAAATACAGAGAGCATTGTGGAATATCTTAAACTGAACGCAGATCAGAGACCGGTTACAACACTTCCGATGTACTATACGTATGGACTGTCTGTTATTAACACTCATCTGGATGTGGGTGCCTGTGTACTTCTTACGAATCGGACGATTATGCAGAAGGAGTTCTGGACATTTTTTAATTGTTACAGGGCAACTTCCCTGGCAGGTGTTCCCTATACATATGAGATGCTGGAAAGACTCCGGTTCCGGCAGATGGATTTGCCGTCACTGTCTGTTATGACCCAGGCAGGCGGGAAATTATCCTCCGGATTACATGAGCTGTATGCAGAATATGCACAAAAATCAGGCAGGAAATTTTATATTATGTATGGGCAGTGCGAGGCAACTGCACGTATGGGTTATCTCCCGGCAGAAATGGCGGTACGCAGGAAAGGGGCCATGGGTTATGCTATACCAGGTGGCAGATTCTGGCTGGCCGGGCCGGATGGCAGTCAGATCCATGCGCCGCACACCATGGGCGAACTTATTTATGAGGGCAGGAATGTTACACCAGGTTATGCGCAGTGTGGAGAGGATCTGATAAAAGGTGATGAGAACCACGGGGTACTGTTTACTGGTGATATGGCCCTGTTTGATGAGGAAGGCTGTTATTATATTACTGGCAGGAAAAAACGGTTTTTAAAAATATTTGGGAACCGGATAAGTCTGGATGAAACGGAAGACATGATCAGAAATAAATACGGTCTGGATACTGCCTGTGCAGGTGTAGATGATCATATGTACATTTTTCTCGCTGGGAAAGACCAGGAAAAAGCCGGCATGGCAAGGGATTATGTGATTCATAAAACAGGACTCCATCCTTCAGCTTTCCGGACAGTAGTAATAGATCAGATACCCAGAAATGATGCGGGAAAAATACAGTATGCACAGCTGGATGGATATTATGATACCATTAACTGATATATCAAAAAGCATGTGTAATTCAATCGTCAGGGAGCGGATGGAGGCGTAAATGCTACAGAAAATAAAGAATAAAGTGTCATGAAAATGAAAAACAGATATACCGTGATATGAAATATGTATCATGAAACGCAACGGAGAAATTGTATGACAGGATTTGAAGACATATGGAATATGAAACCATACGCTCTGGACGCAGAGGAGAAAGAAACAGTGCTGACCAGGCGGTTAAAAGAGCTTACATTATATCATTACAATAACTGTGCGGAATACAGGAAAGTACTGGATAGTATGGGATTTGATCCACACAGCTGTGGGTCAGTCAGAGATCTGCCATTTCTGCCTGTTCAGCTGTTTAAAGAGCTGGAGCTAAAGTCTGTTCCGGACTGGGATATTGTAAAGACAATAACGTCTTCTGCCACAACCGGACAACGGCCTGCCAGGATCTTTCTGGATCGTGCGACAGCCGCAAACCAGCAACGGGCATTGGTAAAAACTGTTTCAGACTTTACTGGTAAGGACAGACTGCCAATGGTTATAATTGACTGCCCCGGCGTTTTGAAAAACAGAGATGTATTTTCAGCACGGGGAGCCGGCATACTGGGATTTTCCATATTCGGGACCCGCAGGATATATGCATTGAATGATAATATGGAACTGGATACTGATGGACTGGCCAGGTTTCTGGATGTTAACAGGGGAAGCAGGATATTGTTGTTTGGATTTACGTTCATGGTCTGGCAGTATTTTTACAAAGAGCTGGTGCGACTGGAAAGAGAAGCAGGTATCCGGATTGATTTGTCAGATGGGATTCTGATTCACGGGGGTGGCTGGAAGAAGCTGGCTTCTCTTGCTGTCAGCCGGAAAGAGTTTCATGATGGTCTGCAACGGGTGTGCGGGTTAACAGAAATCCATGATTATTATGGCATGGCTGAACAGACTGGATGCATCTATATGGAATGTGAATATGGTTATCTGCATGCTGGGATTTTTTCGGATGTAATCATAAGACGTCCGGTGGATTTTAGTCTGTGCAACCCAGGTGAAAAAGGTATTATACAGGTGGTCAGTATGATACCGGAATCTTATCCGGGGCATAGTCTGCTTACTGGGGATGAGGGAGTAATTGCAGGAACGGATGATTGTCCTTGTGGACGCAGAGGTACCCGTTTTCTGGTGGCTGGCAGGATGAAACAGGCAGAAATGAGGGGGTGCAGTGATACATATGCACAGGGATTTTAATAAAGAAGAACAAATTATTTTCCACCAGATTTCATTCCTGACTGGTAGTGCGGAAGGGATGTCGGATGCGGTAAGGGCGCCGGTAAAAAAACCATTCAATGAACATGTGGTAGAATTTCTGGATGATCTGTCCGGGTATCTGATGAAACATCCACAGGCACGGCAGTATCCTGATGTCGTAACCTTTGCGTTCTGGATTCGCAGGGGATCGGTGGTCAGAATGGCGGAAAAATATCATATGGATGATTGCGGCTGTATACGCATGGGCAGGGGTATGGCTTTTCATGTGGCTCCATCCAATGTGCCGGTAAATTTTGCGTATAGTCTGGCGGCCGGATTATTATGTGGAAACAAAAACATTGTCCGGATTCCTTCAAAGGAATTTCCACAGACACGGATTATTACAGAAGGAATTGGAAGAATACTGGAAAACCATAAAAATCTCCGGCAGTATATTACGCTGGTCCGCTATGAAAGGCAGAAAGTAATTAACGATCTTTTGTCTGCCATAGCGGATGTACGTATTATCTGGGGTGGTGACCAGACGGTTGCGGATATTCGTATGTCTCCGCTGTCACCCAGGGGGACAGAAGTCGTATTTGCGGACAGATATTCGGCGGCAGTCATTGATTCAGATGTGTATATGTGTCTGAATCAGCCGGACAGGGAGGTCGTGGATCTGGGATTTTATAATGATACGTATCTATTTGATCAGAATGCGTGCACCAGTCCGCAAATAGTCATATGGCTGGGTAACCGGAAGCAGGAAGCAAAGGAAAAATTCTGGACAAGTCTGCATTCTCTCGTTCGGGAAAAATATAGATTTGCGGACATAATGGGAGTTCAAAAGCTCACGGACAGTTGCCTGGCAGCCATAAACGTGCCCGGGTTACGCATTCTTCCACATGCGGATAATCTGATTATCCGTGCTGTAGTTACCAGGGTGGAACCGTCGCTGATGGAATACAGAAGCAGTTGTGGATTTTTTTTCGAGTACGATTGCGATAATATTCTGGAGCTGGAACAGCTGGCAGATGACATCCGTTGTCAGACAGTTGCGGTACTGGGAGACCGGCAGCAGCTTATCGCTATGCTGGAATCCGGTGTCCGGGGAATTGACAGGATCGTTGATATTGGCAGGACAATGGATTTTGGGATGGTCTGGGATGGATACCGTTTTACAGACTGTCTGACAAGGTCAATACATATCTGAGATGGGAGGGACTATACAGTGAGATATGCACTGATTGGCTGCGGAAGGATTTCACCAAATCATATAGCTGCCGCAAAAAAGAATTGTCTGGAAATTGTGGGAATATGTGATACAGATGAGAAAATGTCAGCGGATAAAATCACAAAATATAATCTGTGTGACGTTCATATCTATCGGGATTATCATGAAATGCTGGATAAAGAAAAACCGGAACTGGTGGCTGTTGCTACACCTTCCGGCAGTCATGCGGCCATTGCGCTGGACTGTATGGACGCCGGATGTAATCTCATAATAGAAAAGCCGGTGGCTCTTTCCATTGCGGATGCGGACGCAATTATAGAAAAGGCGGCACAAAAAGATCTGAAAGTATGTGTATCCCACCAGAACCGGTTTAACAGATCCATACAGAAAATAAGGGAGGCGGTGGAAAAAGGCCGTTTTGGACGTATGTTTTACGGAACAGCCCATATCCGCTGGTGCAGGGATCGGGATTATTATTCTGGGGCGCAGTGGCGGGGAACATGGTCACAGGACGGCGGAGCATTGATGAACCAGTGTATCCATAATATAGATCTGTTGTGCTGGATGATGGGTGATGAAGCTGATGAGGTAATCGGGATGACCGACCAGCTGAATCATCCTTATATAGAGGCAGAGGATATGGGAATTGCGCTGGTGAAATTCAAAAATGGCTCCTATGGGGTGATAGAAGGCACCACAGATTTATATCCACAGAACCTGGAAGAAACCCTTTATTTATTTGGAGAAAAGGGGACTGTCAAGGCAGGGGGACAGAGTGTGAACCGGATTGAGGAGTGGCGCTTTGCGGACGGACTCGACGAGCCGGGAGTGATAGTGAACGGATATACAGAGCATCCGCCAGATGTGTATGGTTATGGTCATATACCGCTTTATGCGGATGTTGTAGATGCCATAATAAATAACAGGGAACCATATGTAACTGCGAAAGCAGGGAAGCGTGCGCTGGAACTTGTGCTCGCTGTATATAAATCAGCGGCGGAGAAAACTATAGTGAAACTGCCGTTAGAAAAATGTGCAACAAAGGATTTTACTGGAAGGTTTACGCACTGAGCGGGCATATTATACGGGATACAGCCTGAGAAATTAGTAAACTGTCTGATATAAAAATGGTAATAAAAATCGGGAGATAAATCGTGTCACGATTAAAGGCACTTATTTTTGAAGAAGAAAAATCAATTGCAAAAGCAGCGTTTTATTACCTGGTCTGCCAGTTTCTGGTCAGAGGAATGATGTTTCTTACAACTCCTTTATTTACCAGGATGATGTCTAAGACCCAGTATGGAGAAGTTGCCAGCTTTTTTGCCTGGGAAGCGCTGTTATATCCGGTACTGACGCTGAACATGGCAGACAGTATCGGAAAATCTGTATTTAAATACGAAAAAAATCATGACCAGTTTATACTGTCTGTTTTATCAGCAGGAAATTTTTTTACTCTGGCATGTCTGGTGCTGTTTTTAATATCTGGTGATTATTTTGAGCGGATATTTGGAATGGACCGGGTTCATATTACGATTCTGTGCGTATATATTATATTTCTGGCTGCGTTTCAGTTACAGCAGTTACAATATCATGTGTTTTTCAGGTATAAATTTTATGTGATATACACGATATTACTGGCTGTTATCAGGCTGCTATTGTCTTTTTTCCTTGTGAGTATTTGTGAAAACAAATCGGATGCACGTATCGCCGGATATATCGTTCCGACTATTCTGCTTGGTTTTTTTATATGGAAGCATATCTGGAAACTTGGAAAAAGACCTGTGTGGAACCAGATTACATATGCGGCAGGTATATCACTGCCTTTGCTGGTAGCTGCAATGTCTGCCGCTGTTTTAGGGCAGTCGGACAGAATTGTAATTACTATGTATTGCGGAGAAGAACAGACAGCTCTTTATTCTGTGGCTTATGCGGTTTCTTCCATTGCGTCTGTGATAGGGGTGGCTATGAATCAGGCATGGAAACCCTGGTTAAGGGAAAGTTTTAATAATAAACGGTTTAACGTCGTAAGAAGATACTGTGGCGTGTATGCACTCTTATATTGTGCGGGGATCGTTTTTCTTATGTTCACGGCGCCTGAAATTGTTTTAATAATGGGTGGCGCAGAATACAGGGAGGCAATATGGGCAATGCCTGCCGTGATTTTATCCATGGTCATAAATTTTCTGTATTCGTTTTATTACGAGGCTGAATATTTTTATGACGGGATACCATATATCTCTCTGGGAACCTGTATCGCTGCGGTTTTAAATATGATTCTGAATCTGGTGTTTGTGCCGGAGTATGGATTTGTCGCTGCTTCATATTCAACGCTGGCCAGTAATTTTTTTATTTTATGTTTCAACTATCTGGCAGTTAAATACAGGCTTGGTAAGGGGTTTCTTTTTGATAACAGAAAATTTGGAGGTATGTTTTGTATATTGTGTGTATTACAGATCATACTGGCCTTTTTTTATCCGGATTATCTGATCAGATATGCGTTATTCCTGTTCTACACAGTATTACTGGTATTTGCGGGAGTAAAGAATAAGGATGTCATAAAACGTATTTTATCGGAATTAAAATAGTGTGGCGGTATGACACAGATACGCCTGTGTTTTACGCCAAAAGCCCTTTTAATTTATGGCCTGTTGAAACAGTTCTTATTATGATAAAGACATAATTTAGCAAATGAGTAGAAAAGGAACGGATAAAATGGATATACTGAAAAGTCTGAAAAATATGGCAAAAAGATATACGCCTGTCATGGAAATGTATTATTTTGTTTTGAGTGTATATCGAAAAATATACTACAAAATCGTACCTGGAAAAATGGCAATCCGTAGAAATTATATTAAAGATTGTATGCGGGTGCCTGACTTTGAAAAACCTGACAGATTTACCGAAAAAATGTGGGCGCTGAAACTGATTAATGGAAACAGGCAAAAGAAGCTGCTGCAAAAATGTTATGATAAGTATAACGTAAGGGATTATATCAGGAAAAAACTGGGCAATGAAGCAGAACATATATTGAACGAAGTATACGGGATATATAATTCAGCGCAGGAAATTGATTTTGATGCGCTGCCAGACAGCTTTGTACTGAAAGTAACACAGAGCAGCGGCAGTAATATCATTGTTCCGGATAAAAGCAGACTGGATATTCCGGCAACGAAAAAGATGCTGTCCACATGGTTGTGGAGATCCAGGTATGCTCCCGGTACCGGAGAGGAATGCTATTTATTCGACGGGCATCCCCGGATTATCTGTGAAAAGCTGCTGCTGACAAAAAGTGGAGAAGTACCTTATGATCTGAGGGTGTTTTGCTTTCATGGAGTACCAAAACTATTCTGGCTTTCTAAAAATATAGGGGAAACGTCAAAATGGATGGGCGCCCATGGAAATTTACCTGTGGGGAATACATATGATACAGACTGGAATCTTTTAAATGTAGATTTTATGGCTTATCCCCATGACCGGACGATTATTTTTAAAAAACCAGATAAACTGGATCAGATCGTTCAGATGGCGGAAACGTTATCTGAAGATTTTATTTTTACAAGGGTAGATTTTCTGATGTGTGATGAAACGCCATATTTTGGAGAACTTACATTTGTTCATAATGGCGGCAAAGGAAGAATAGTACCTGACAGATATGATGAAGTATTTGGCAGCTGGCTGGATCTTGATAAATATTTAAAGTATGTGAGGTAAAAATGGGTATAGATATGGGTATAGATAAAAGATGCAAAAAGAAGCTGGAAAGTATAAAAGCAATTTCTCTTAAGCTGGTGTGTGCTGGTGTTATTTTGCGGCACATGAGGGAAAAAAAGTGTCATATGCAAAGACTGGAAAGGTTCAGACTGGAGACGGAAACCATCCGGCAGATGTTTATAAATGAAAAAGAGAATGTTTCTTACGCAGCATATTTTCAAAATAGAAAAATAGACAGTTGTGCGGTTTATTGTGGGGAAGATGAAATTCAGAATAAAAAGTTCCATTTACTGGATGAGCTTATTCTGTGTATTAAAGAAACAGTCGGAGTGTCATGTATTATCAATGACTACTTACATGAAGAGTATTATAAAGGCATACCTGTTCATACAGTGAAAGAATTTAACAGAATGGCTTCCCGGGAAACAGATGCTGTTATTATTACAGATATATTAAAACATACCAGGATGGAAAAGATGCTGCGTACAAAAGGCGGTTACAATGGACAGATACTGTCTGTCCAGGATGTGATTTTTTTTATTGACCAGAAAAGGTAGCAAACCGGATAAAAGAGGTATTTTTATTTTGAAACAGCTCAACTGGAAAAAATATATAGATCGTGAACATTGGAAATTTTACGCATACAGACTGAGGCATTTTTCAACGACCTTACATCTGATATGGCTTCCATACAGGGAAAAATATGAAAAAAGAAAAATTCTGGAAATTTTGAAAAAGAAAGGAGAATTATCCCTGTCAGAACTGAAAAAATTTCACTGGGGAAGTGTTTTGCGTCTGCTTTCTGAAATTTCAGATGATGAATACCGGTCATTATGCAGCAGAATATTTAAAACATCCGTAGAAGAAATCCGGACGAAGGACACGATAAAGGTCTGTTTTATCCAGTATGTGGATACATCCTGGAGTGGAGATGATATATACAGACTTTTTGAATCTGACAAAAGATTTGAAGTATGCGTCCTGGTTACAAGAATGCGCAATAATTATAAACCGGTATCTGAACTGATACAGTATTTCAGAAAGAGAAGAATAAAAGCATACGAATATAATCAAAAGTATCAGACAGATATCTGTATTTATGCTACGCCATATGACCTGGAGCAGAAAGGAGCGGACATTCGGGAAAGGCATCTGAACGAACTGTGTGTGCTCATTCCTTATGCGTTTTTAATTGGTAAAGGTGAAGAACATCATATAGAGAGCCGGAAGTTTATCAGATCACAGTGTATCTGGAGATATTACTGTTATACAAAGATACATGAAGATGAGGGAAGGCAGTATAATGTTCTTGGCAGGTTAAATATGGTTTATTCCGGATATCCCAAGCTGGATATTTTTTCGTACATAAAGAATGATGACCGCATGTGGAATTTTTATCCGGATGCAAAGAAACGGGTGATTTATGCGCCCACAATGGTATGTGAATATTCTACCTTTGCAGACAGCTGGCAGCTTTTATATCGTGCCGCCAGACATTATCAGGATATTGCATGGATTTTCCGTCCGCATCCATATCTGGGACAGTCACTTGCTGCAAAAAGGCTTATAAATCATAAAGAATATGAGGCATATGTGAAGATGTGGAAGATGCTTCCAAATGCGGATGTTCAGACAGGAGGAGACTATTATCACACTATATGGAGTTCAGATGCCATGATCGCAGATGGGACTTCTCTTGTATCCAATTACCAATATACAGGAAAGCCGCTGCTTGTGCTTTGTGAAGATGACACGAATCTGTCAGAATATGGACGGAAGCTGTTTGCCTGTCAGTATCAGTCCGGAGGGACTGATTATGAAACCATATGCGGTTTTCTGGAACAGATTGTAGTAAAAGGAATGGATCCAAAAAGAGAGGAAAGGATGCGGTTTTTTTCAGATAATCTGGATTATATTAAGAAAAATGGCCGGACTGCATCCAGGTTTATTGTAGAGGATATATGCGGATTACTGGAGCGTGTATGAAAATGTCCTGAAGCATCTTTTAATACACGTTTGAATCAGCATAATCTTAAATGAATACAGGAGGGTAATAATGAAAAACGGAATGGGATTATACGCTTGTTGCGGATGCGTATCTGAGGCGTCCGGACTATGCGCAGGAAGCTGTGGACTGGATCATTGCCACCGCCGGAGTTCTGCCGGGGATCAGGTATGTGATACAGGTGCTGGTGCCGTTGCCATTTGTCCCAATACCGGGCGGTTACAGAAGGGAGGCATGTTAATATGAAACTGGGAGATTTTAGCAGACTGGCGAAAGACTATGTAAACAGACCCGGGTATTCCCTGGATGTACTGCGTGTCATTGGACGCAATGCCGGAATGGACAGACGGGATTTTCTGGTAGCAGACGTAGGGGCTGGTACAGGAAAACTTACAGAAAATCTGGCAGAGCTGGGGCTTAGCGGTTATGCGGTTGAGCCGGACGATGCCATGAGGCAGGAAGGAATGAAATTATTTTCTTCTGATTCTTCATTTATCTGGTCAAAAGGCACGGCTGAGCATACCGGCCTTGCTTCTGATCGTTTTGACTGGGTACTTATGGGATCTTCATTTCACTGGACAAAAACGGATGAAGCACTGAAAGAATTTCACCGTATTCTCAAACCAGGAGGATATTTTACTGCTATATGGAATCCACGCAGTATTGAAGGAAATAAGCTGCATGAAGAGATAGAATCTGTGATCAGAAAACTAGTCCCGGAATTGAAACGGGTTTCTTCTGGCAGCAGAAAACATATTGGCGATATAGAGGCAAAGCTTTTATCTTCAGGTTATTTTTCGCATCTGTTTTTTACGGAAGCAGATTATGAAGTGGTAATGAGTAAAGAGAGATATATAGGCGCATGGCGGTCAGTGAATGATATACAGGCACAGGCAGGACCAGACAGATTTAAATTGATATTAAACAAAATAGAGGAGATTATTGAACCATATTCACAGATTGTGGTTCCGTATAAGTCAAGAGCATGGACGGTACAGTCAGTATAGATGCATTTTCTTTTGGGACAAAGGCGGAAACGCTGGAATATTTATATCAAAAAAGCAGCCGGCTGAAAGCTTTGGTGCTAAAGCCCTGTTATTTCACTGTGGGAAAATGGCAGAATAACAGGAAAGATGTACTGAATGATATTGAAAGTACCATGTCTGGCGTATTGCGTGTAATTGTGCGCAGCAGTGCGAAAAATGAAGATTCGGCACAGGCGTCCATGGCTGGCAGATACGAATCGCTTATTTGTGAAAATTGCAGGGAGGCAGTGGAACTTACAGTAGAAAAAGTCATCCGGTCCTACGAAAATCCCAAACCGGATGATCAGGTTCTGGTGCAGCAGGCTATCGAAGACGTCCAGTGTTCTGGTGTTGTTTTCAGTATTGATCCAAATACGGGAGGCGCTTATTATGTTATCAATTATGATGACAGCACAGGCTCTGCGTCTTCTGTAACGTCTGGTACTGGCAGGGAAACAAAGTTGTTTTACTGGTTTTCCGGGCAAAAAGAATATCCTGTGGATAAGCGGATGTCGTTGATCTGCAGGGCGGTTACGAATATGAAAAAGCTGCTGGGCAGGGAAGCGCTGGATGTGGAATTTTTATTTACGAAGGGTCAGCTATATATTCTGCAGGCAAGACCCCTGGTACTTAAAACCAGGAAAAAGGATCCGGTAAAGCAGTGTGATGTTTTAGGCCGCATTGCCGGAAAAATATATTCCGGAAACTGTAAAAGACCATTTCTGTATGGCAGCCGGACAATTTATGGAGTTATGCCTGACTGGAATCCGGCAGAGATGATCGGTATTCATCCGGGTAATCTGGCGGCGTCTTTATACAGAGAGATTATAACAGATGAAGTCTGGGCATATCAGAGGGATAATTATGGATACAAAAAGCTGAGAAGTTTTCCTCTTATGGTAGATTTTTGCGGATTTCCTTATATTGATGTAAGAGTAAGTTTTAATTCCTTTATTCCGGCGGATCTGGATGAAGCAATCGCAGAGAAGCTCGTGAATTACTATCTTGACCGGCTGGAGGAAACGCCACAGAAGCATGATAAAGTGGAGTTTGATATTGTGTTTTCCTGTTATACGTTCGATTTGCCGGAACGTATTCAGATTCTGGGCAAATATGGGTTTTCACGGTCTGAAACCGATACGATTACAGAATCGCTGCTTCATCTGACAAAAGGTATTGCAGATTATAAAAAAGGATTATGGAGAAAAGATGCGGAAAAATTAGAGATTCTGGAATCACGAAGGAAGACAATACAAGACAGCGGACTGAACAGGGTGGACAGGGCGTTCTGGCTTCTGGAAGATTGTAAAAGATATGGGACACTGCCATTTGCCGGACTCGCACGTGCCGGTTTTATTGCTGTCCAGCTGCTAAAATCCATGGTTCACAAGGGCATGATCACTCCGGAAGAGCATGAGGCTTTTATGAATGATCTGCAGACAGTAGGTTCCCAGATAAAAATGGATTATGCTTCCATAGGAAGAGAAGATTTTATCAGAAAATATGGATTTTTACGGCCTGGAACTTACGATATATGTGCCAGAAGGTATGACGAGGCACCTGATATATACTTTACATGGGACAGAAGAGACGAACAGATTCAAAGAAAAAGGGATAGTTTCAGGCTGTCACTGTCCCAGATGGAACGTATCCAGAATACATTGGTGCGTCATGGAATGGGCCAGGATGTACTTGGCCTGTTTTCTTTTATAAAAGGTGCGATCGAAGGAAGGGAATGGGCCAAATTTATTTTTACGCATAATGTAAGCGAGCTGCTCAGACTGACTGGTGAGTGGGGTGGAACATATGGATTTACAAGAGAAGAACTATCGTATGCGGATATCAGGATTATAAAAGAAGCCTATAGCAAAGCGGCGGACGAGAGAATGCTGATAAGCCAGTCGGTCATGGAAGGGAAAAAGAAATATGAGGAAGGCGGGGGTATTGTACTTCCGCCGTTAATTACAAATGAAAACGAAGTGTATTCGTTCCATGTTCCGGGATCACAGCCGACGTATATTACCAGTAAAAGAATTGTAGGAGAACTTTATAAAGATATAAGTCAGAAAGGAAATCATCCGGATGGCAGAATTTTTCTACTGGAGTCTGCGGATCCAGGGTATGACTGGATTTTTTCTCATCAGATTGCCGGATTTATTACAAAGTATGGCGGTGCAAACTCCCATATGGCTATCCGTGCGGGAGAGCTTTCGATACCTGCTGTAATCGGAGCTGGTTCCAGGATATATGACATGCTGTGCGATGCTTCTGTGGTGGAGATAGACGCACCGAAAAAAATAATACGGGTTTTGAGATAAGTATATAAGTGTAAAATATAAGTTTTGCAGGTATGTATACTGTAGAAATAAGCCTGCGGAAAATGAATGGGGATTTATAATAATACAAAAAGCAAAATATTTAGAAAACGGGGAGGAGTCAGAACCATGGATGGTATTGTATTCTGGATCACCGGCTTTTCAGGAGCTGGTAAGACCACAGTGGGAAAACTGCTGTATGAAAGATTAAAGGCCCAAAAACCTGCAGTGGTATTTCTGGATGGGGATATCTTAAGGCAGGTATTTGGGAATGATCTTGGATATACGCAGGAAGACCGGTTGAAAAGTGCGGAACGGAATGCCAGAATGAGCCATCTGCTGGCTTCTCAGGGAATAGATGTCATCTGCTGTACGATTTCTATGTATGAGCAGGTACGCAGATGGAACAGGAAGCATAATAGAAATTATATTGAAGTGTATCTGAAGGTCCCGTTGCAGGTGCTCCGTCAGAGAAATCAGAAAAATCTATATATAGAAGCGGAAGATGAACTGGCGGGCATTGGAGTTACGGCGGAAGAGCCCCGGTGCCCGGATATTGAAATTATAAACGATGGTACTGTTATGCCAGAAGAAATAGCCGGACAGATTTTGAAAAAGGCAGGACTGTTGTCATGGAAATAATTGTGTTTACCCAGAGAGTAGAATTGGTATCCGCCTATCAGGAAAAGCGGGATTGTGCGGATCAGAGAATTGCCGGATTTATTAAAGCATCCGGATATTTACCAGTTCCGCTTCCGAATGATGCCTGTATAGTTTCAGAAATCATATATGAATTAAAACCTGCGGGAATTATTCTGACGGGCGGAAACAGTCTGGCCAGGTATGGAGGAAACGCTCCTGAGAGGGATAAAACAGATAGAAAACTGATAGAACTTGCAATATATAAAAACATTCCTTTGTATGGATTTTGCAGGGGTATGCAGTCTGTTCTGGATTTTTTTGGAAATGATCTTGTAAATGTGCAGGGGCATATAGCGCTGCGGCATAAAATAACTGGCAGGGAAGGAACCGCAGTAGTAAACAGTTATCATAACCAGGGGTGTATGTCTTTGAAAAATAATGAACTGGAAGTTGTGATGAAGGCAGAAGATGGGGTAATTGAAAAAGTACAGCACAGGGAATTACCGGTTGCCGGCACTATGTGGCATCCGGAACGGGAACATCCTTTTTGTGAAATGGATCAAAGTCTGATAAAAAAATTAATGGGAGAGAAATAAATGAAAGCAGTTATTTTAGCGGCGGGACAGGGCACCAGGTTAAACAAATACACGAAAGGTCTGCCTAAAGGGATGCTGTCCTTTATGGGAAAGACAGTGATCGGTCGTCAGATTGAACTATATCGTTCCTGCGGGATTGATGACATTATTATTGTTCGTGGATATGAACGTGACAAAATTAAATATGAGGGAATAAAGTATTATGATAATGTCAGATATGCTGATACCAATATGGTGGAGTCGCTTATGACCGCAGAGGAAGAGTTTGATACTGATATTATTATAAGTTATTCAGATATCATATTCGAAAAGTCCTTACTGAAGAAAATGATACAGGCGGCTGGTGATTATGCTGTGGCGGTAGATGATAACTGGAAATATTACTGGCAGAAAAGATATGGGCGGGTGGATTTTGATACAGAAAGTCTGGTTATAGATGAAAAAGACTGTATTACAGAGCTGGGACAGGAAGATCCGCCAGCATGGAAAATCAGTGCAAGATATATTGGTTTGCTGAAGTTTACGAAAACCGGACTGGATTTTATCCGGATGACGATGGAGAAAGCTTACAGGGAATATAAGGACAGACCCTGGCAGCAGTCGGGGCATACAGTCAGAAAAGCATATATGACAGATCTGTTAAATGCTGTGATAAAAGCAGGCAAAGAGGTAAAAGCAGTCCATTTTCAGAATGGCTGGATAGAATTTGATACAAATGAAGATTATGAAAAAGCGTTAAAGTGGGTAGACGAAGATACGCTGGATATTATCCGGTTATAAAAAGAAGTGTATATGATAAAGGACTGCAATCTGTTGCTGGCAGATCCGGACATGTTGTGGAACAGATGAGCGGGGATATTCTGCCGTCGGGATACTCCACACAAAAAGAACTTTTGAAACATACTCTAAACTGAAAACGGGAGGATAAATAATGCTGGAATGTATCAAACTGATTGTCTGGGATCTGGACGGAACATTATGGAAAGGTGTCATATCTGAAGAGAAGGTTATATTAGATGACAGAATTCCAGAGCTGATTAGTGGCCTTACAAAAGCGGGAATTATGAATTCTGTCTGTTCCAAAAATGATTTCGATGATGTCAGAAAATATCTGATACAGGAAAAACTCTGGGATTATTTTATTTTTCCGTCTGTGAACTGGACTCCGAAAGGAAAGAGACTGGCTGATCTGATATCTGCCGCAGGACTTAGAGCAGAGAATGTACTATTTGTGGATGACAATATTCAGAATCTGGAAGAAGCACAATTTTATTGTAAAGGAATCCACACCTGCCTGCCGGATATGATCGGACAGCTGATGCTGGAATTAAGGCAATTACCACAAAGAGACAACTCAAATAAACGTCTGAAGCAATATAAAATACTGGAAAACAGACAGATTCTCCGAAAAGATTTTTCATCTAATGAAGAGTTTCTGATGTCATCAGATATTATAGTCGAAATTGATTATGACTGTGAGAAAAATCTGGACCGGATCGCTGAGCTTGTGGCCAGGACAAATCAGCTGAATTATACCAAAAATAGGGATGACAGAAAAAAACTGTCGGATCTGATCAGAAATCCGGAAACAATAACTGGTACTGTTCATGTCAGGGATATTTACGGAGATTATGGAATTGTAGGGTTTTTTGCGTTACAAAACAATCGGGCGGTACATTTTTTGTTTTCCTGCAGAATACTGGGAATGCAGGTGGAACAGTATATCTATGTCATGACTGGCTGTCCTGTGATTGATGTAAAAGGAGAAGTGGTAACTCCGTTAAAACAGGATGTATTACCTTCCTGGATTAATCAGACAGTAAAAAATGGGACAGCAAATAATATAAAACAGAGTATAAAAGAAGCCAGAATTCTTTTGAAAGGTCCCTGTGATCTCAACCAGATATTTTCATTTATTAATACAAATAAAAATATTGTTACTGAGTTTACAATAACAGACGACAGAGGATATCTGGTGCAGGAGGGTCATAATCTGGCAAATATCGTGACCTCGCTGACGGTATCAGAAGAGAGACTAAAAGAAATAGAAGCGGATGCACGCTGGATTACAGAGAAATGGTTCCGCACGGATATTCTGGATGATTCATTTGATATTATATTTTTGTCTACCCTGTCGGAATCTTCTCTGGCACGTTTGAGAAGGAAAGCGACAGGAGAGATCATTGCCCATAGTGACAGATATTGTCCGATAACCAACGAATTATATCATAATCAGTACATCAGTGGGCGAATTTTTGATGAAAATATCGGATATACGTCTGATGAACTTAAAGAATTCAGCAGTAAATATGAATATGTGATGGATGCGGAATACGAAGAGACTATCCGGTGTCTGGATGTATTGTATGGGAAACTTGGTAAAAATGTCAGTCTTGTACTGATGCTTGGATCAGAATACTATTGTGGGAAAATGACAGGTAGTAGTTACAAAAACAGACATCTGGAACATAAAAAACTAAATGATAAGATTGCCTCATGGGCTCTTGATAAGCATAATGTATATACAATAAATTATACAGAATATATCCACGGACAGGAAGATTATGTGGATCAGATTGATCACTTTCAAAAAAGAGTATATTACGATTTTGCAAAAGAACTGGTTCAGCTGACCTGGAAGATAACAGGAAACCCGAGAGAGGGGGTCAGTGTCAAAGACAGAAAATATTTAATTCAGGCAGAATACATGGAAAAGGTCAAAAGGATTATGAGACAGTTGTACAGGATGTTTCAGCGGCGCAGGTAAACATTTGCTTTAATCGGGGGTATAGGCCAGAGTTTGTTTGAAAAATCATTACTGCGATCTGGTATACAGGAGCTGTAGCCGGTTATTTTCTATAACATGGGACATCTGTAACAGATACGGATGCAGTTGGATCCTTTTATGTTTTTCCGTAAAGTGAAGGATACGGGAGGCCGGTAATGATAACCGGATGAGCTTTTCAAAAAAGAGAAATTAAAATCGGATGATAAAAATGGAGGACATACGTGCGGTTAAATGTTAATAGTTTTATAAGAGGGTATGATTTCGAGATTACAGGAGTATCTTATATTGGAGATCCGGTATCTAATACAGTCATGTATATAGGCAAAAAGCTGTCTGCTATGATTGATATGCTTGAAACAGCGGAAAACTGTCTTGTGTTTATCGAAGATGGTATGATTGTTTCTGATTATCTGAAGAAACGGCATGCGGTTATTCCGGTTGACAATCCACAGTATGAATTTGCAAAATGCGCAAAAAAGCTGGAACAGATTCAGAGGAAGGAAGATAGCAGATACCGGCTGATTTTGAAAGAAGGCGGATATTACGTGAGTGAAAATGCCAGAATCGGAGAACACGCATATATCGAACCGGGATGTATAATAGGCACACGTACGATAATTGGAAATGATGCGGTTTTACTGGCGGGAAGTATTATAAAAAACAGCATTATCGGAGACCATTTTGTTTCAAAAGAGTATGCGGTAACCGGATCGGATAGTTATACGATGGCGAAGGACCAGGATGGAAACAGAGTACGTATTCCGTCTATGGGAAAGGTCGTAATTGGAAATCATGTGGAAGCCGGTTCTTTTAATAATATTGCAAGGGGATCTGTGGGGAATACGGTTATTGAGGACTATGTAAAACTGGATTCTTTTGTACATATTGGACATGACGCACATATAAAACGAAATGCGGAATTAGCAGCAGGTACAGTTATTGGTGGATTTGTGGAAATCGGGGAATCTGTGTTCCTGGGAATTAATTCGTCAATCCGCAACCGGATATGTGTTGGCAGCGGGAGCATTGTCGGAATGGGAGCGGCGGTTATGAAATCTTCTCTGGCCAGGAATATGGTACTGGCGGGAAATCCGGCTAAAGTTATCAAAGTTACGGGGGAGCAGGGAAATGATAAATGAAAAATCAATCCTGTGAGCCGCACGCTTAACTTTGTACCACGAAGGGCATGATAAGGGTAATTCTATCCCAAATTCGATCAACATAGACCATGATGCTCCATAAATTCTGTATATATTCTCCATATCATGCCCATTGGATTCAGTTGGCAGAAAGCATTTTTAAGCCAGGTTTCAGGCAACAGCAAAATCCGGCAGATGTTTTTTCCGTTTTTCCATCCTGTAAAAAACCAGCTGTAAATAAATGTATGATTAGTAATTTTATCCATCCGGTCTGTTATATGAGCGGCAGTTAATTTTTACGATAATAGCGCATATACAATAACCATCCGGGAAACAGACAGACAGCTGCCAGAACCGGATTTCCGCTTGTTTTTATCATCCGGTAATCCTTCAGGACAAATTCTATGGCCATATATCGTATCATGTCCTGTGCTTTATCCCTGATTCTGGTATCCAGGCGCATTCTCTGCTGTATATAGACCTTATATCCTTTCGGATTATTACGGAGAAGTTTTCTGATGGACGCCGTATATCCATCCGGAAGATATTCAACTATATAAAGCGGTGCTCTGGACATATATAGTACTCCTTCCTGATCCAGAAGGTCATACAGATACGCTTCCGGAACAAATGTTTCTCCTTCAAAAAACGGAAACCGGTATTTCTTTAACAGGTCCATACGATACACCAGCATCGTATCGCCTTTCAGACCATATTTGCAATAGGCATCTTTTAAAGTGCAATATCTTACCCGGTCCAGACGATTGTTCCAGATTGTGATTTTTTCTTTCCTGTCTTTTTGAATACAGCTGCATAAAATACCAGTAATACCGGCATTGCGTACCTTATGCCAGATTTTTTTGACTTGTTCCACAGCCTGTGGCACAAGCATATCATCAGAATCCACGCAGACAAACAGTTCTGTATCCGCCATTTCCACACCTTTATTATGTGCCTGTGACTTACCCGCATTTTTCTGAAAGTAATACTTTATCTCTATCTTTCTTTCCCAGCGCCATTTTGTCACAAGATTTTTTGTTTCATCCACCGAACCGTCATCAACAATTATCCAGATAAAATCATCCGATGTCTGTTGTACCAGAGACTGGTATAAACGTTCCAGTACATACGCCCTGTTATAAGCTGGCGTAAAAACAGTAAGTAATTTATCAGCCATGATACTATAGCACCTCCGTGGCATTCTCTCTGATAAACTGTTTTGTTTATCATTTCAGAAAATTATTGTGTACAATTCTTACAACCGTTAATCCGAAAAACAATATTCAGCATTTTTCCGTTTTGTACCAACCCGTATCTGTATAACATTTGTGTAAGTATTGTTATTTAAAAACAGTAATTTAATTTTAAAAAATTCTTATAGAATCATTTTTTTTGACTTATATATACTATAAGTAGTCTATACTATGATACTATATTTTGCAAGTATAATATATTTCATGTTATATTTTTCTATTTTACATATACATTTACTATCTTCTTATGCAAAGTTCCCAAAATCAGAATAGTTAAAATATATGGAAAGACTAATGGACAACAATATTACACAAATGTTACCTGTCTGAATTATCTGATACTATAACATAAAAGTGCCAGATACTTTTTTATCCGGACTCATTTGAAAATATCAGGGTACCCAGCCTGTTTATACACTTTATCAGATTACATTCTGGATGTGTAATACAATACCTGTATTGTATTACTGACAGGTTTTATACTTCTTTCTACAACTAAAAAAGACTGGCAGCACTTTGACAGATCGTTGACGCCTCAATTTATATTTTATAATCAGCATCTCCCCGTACCTGAAAGTCCTCAGGCAGAGCGGGAAGCATGTCGTCATAATACAGCAAAAGCGGGCAATTGTATATCGCCAGAAGCGATCCGCTATTGCCCGCTGAAATATGATAACTAATATATTTTAATTCATTTTATCTGAAATATTCTACTCCAGCCTCAAACAGTTTCAGATCCTGTTCGCCAGGTATATTCACCGCCACAGACCGGCCGGTACGCTCCGCATGGCCCATCTTGCCATATACACGTCCGTCCGGACTGGTAATTCCTTCAATCGCCAGATAAGAACCGTTCACATTCCAGGTCTCATCCATCGTTGGAATACCGGCTTCATTCACATATCTGGTAGCCACCTGGCCGTTTTCTGTCAGCTGTTTTAACCACTCCTTCGACGCTACAAAACGCCCTTCCCCATGGGAAACCGGATTTACGTAAATGCCGCCGTTTTCCGCCTTTGCCAGCCATGGACTCTTGTTGCTCACTACCCGTATCGTGGCCATTTTGGATACATGGCGTCCGATGGTATTATAGGTCAGGGTCGGAGATTCCGGCTTCTGATCTGTAATTTCGCCATAAGGCAGCAGTCCCAGCTTCAAAAGCGCCTGGAAACCATTACAGATGCCAAGCGCCAGGCCGTCCCGCTGTTGCAAGAGACGCATGACAGCTTCTTTCAGCCGCTCATTGCGGAATACATTGGCAAAAAACTTGGCGGAACCTTCCGGTTCATCACCGGCGGAAAAACCGCCCGGGAACATCAGAATCTGGGAACGGTTAATGGCCGCCTCAAATTCTGCCACAGAATCCCGGATACCGGCCCCGTCCAGATTTTTAAATACCTGTACAATCACGTCCGCTCCGGCTCTTTCAAAGGCTCTCGCAGAATCATCCTCACAGTTTGTACCAGGGAACACCGGAATAAATACTACAGGCCTCGCTGTCTTATGCCGGCATACGTATACCTGATCCGTCTGAAACAAATCCACCGGCAGCTCTTTTTTGTCATCCACAGCCACTGTCGGGAATACTTTTTCCAGTGTGCCCGTCCAGGCCGCAAGCGCATCTTCCATTGTGAGTACCATACCGCCATATACAAATTCCGGCTGGCTGGTTACGCTGCCGATCACCCGGCAGAAACGGGCCATTCCGTCATCCAGCGCATTTTGCACTGCTGCCGCCTGTGCGGCCGGAACTTCCACCACCAGGCTTCCTGTGGCAGGCGCAAACAACTGCTCCGCCGTCACCCTTTCCGTATCAATGGTCACGCCCAGCCGGTTTCCAAAGGCCATTTTGCCAAGAGCCGCCGCCAGGCCTTTTCCATCCAGCGCATAGGCGGAACGGATGAGCCCGTCTCTCATCAGGCCATGGACCGTATCATAGAGCTTCATCACCCGGCCATACACTGGCAGGTCATAGCTGTCCTTTTCAATGTCAAACCACATCAGCACGCTGCCTGCTTCCTTCAGCTCCGGTGTGATAATATGCTGCCGCTTAGCGATATCCACCGCAAATGATACAAGTGTCGGCGGCACGTCAATTTCATTAAAAGTCCCGGACATGGAATCCTTGCCTCCAATGGAAGGCAGACCAAAGCCCATCTGCGCCGCATAAGCGCCCAGCAGAGCCGCAAACGGCTGGCTCCAGCGGGAAGGTTCGCCGCTCATTCTGCGGAAATATTCCTGGAAAGTAAACCGGACATGGCGAAAATCCCCGCCGCAGGCCACGATCCTTGACAAGGATTCCAGCACCGCATACACTGCACCGTGATATGGCGACCAGCTGGACAAATACGGATCAAATCCATATGACATCATCGTCACTGTATCTGTGTTGCCAGACGCCACTGGAAGCTTCGCTACCATGGACTGGGTTTCTGTAAGCTGGTAACGTCCGCCGTAAGGCATCAGTACGCTGCCGGTTCCAATGGAGCTGTCAAACATTTCCACAAGCCCTTTTTGTGAACATACATTCAGATCCCCCAGTGTATCCAGCCATGCGGCCCGTATATCATTGTCCGCCAGGTGCCCGGCCACTTTTTCGGACTGTATGCCTGCAAAGAAGCTCTCTTCTTTCTTTGGAATTTCCACGGCCACCTTTGTCTTCTGATGAGCGCCGTTCGTATTGAGAAACGCCCTGGAAATGTTTACAATCTCTTTTCCACGCCATACAAGCACAAGCCTTGGTTCTTCCGTAACCGAGGCTGCCACAACGGCCTCCAGGTTTTCCTCCCCCGCATAGGACAAAAATGCGTCCACGTCCTTCCTTGCAATGACGCAGGCCATACGCTCCTGGGACTCTGAAATCGCAATCTCCGTTCCGTCCAGTCCGGCGTATTTTTTCGGTACCCGGTCCAGTTCTATCCGCAGCCCGTCGGCCAGTTCCCCGATAGCCACCGATACCCCGCCGGCGCCAAAATCGTTACATTTTTTTATCATGAAACTTACTTCCGGCCTGCGGAAGAGCCGCTGGATTTTGCGCTCTGTAGGCGGATTACCTTTTTGTACCTCTGCGCCGCAGGTATCAATGGACTGGGTCGTATGAGCTTTGGATGAACCGGTGGCGCCGCCGCAGCCGTCCCTTCCGGTGCGTCCTCCCAGCAGCACGATCAGATCCCCGGGATCTGAGGTCAGCCTCTGCACCGCCGCCCTTGGAGCCGCTCCCAGGACAGCGCCGATCTCCATCCGCTTTGCCACATAATCCGGGTGATAGATTTCCTTTACATACCCAGTGGCAAGACCGATCTGATTGCCGTAGGAAGAATATCCCCTGGCAGCTCCCCTGGTCAGGTTTTTCTGGGGCAGTTTGCCCTCCAGCGTCTCACTGACCGGTCTTGTGGGATCCGCCGCTCCCGTCACACGCATGGCCTGATATACATAGGTCCGGCCCGAAAGCGGGTCCCGGATGGCGCCTCCAAGGCAGGTAGCCGCCCCGCCAAAAGGTTCGATTTCCGTCGGATGATTGTGGGTCTCGTTTTTAAAATTTACAAGCCATTCTTCTGTTTTTCCGTCAATTTCCACCGGAACGACAATCGAGCAGGCGTTTATTTCATCTGATTCTTCCTGATCCGTCAGTTTCCCTTCTTTTTTCAGCTGCTTCATCGCCATCAGGGCCAGATCCATCAGGCAGATGAATTTGTCGCTGCGTCCTTCGTACAGATTCCGGAATGCGGACAGATAGGCCTGCCAGGTCTCTTCCATGGGCTTTTTGTAATATCCGTCTTCGAAAGTTACATCTGTAAGCTCTGTGGAAAAGGTCGTATGGCGGCAGTGATCCGACCAGTAAGTATCCAGCACCCGGATTTCTGTCATGGACGGATCACGCTTTTCTTCTGTTTTGAAATAATTCTGTATATGAAGAAAATCCTGAAACGTCATGGCCAGCTGGAGCGAATCATACAGTTCTTTTAACGGCTGCCGCTCCATATCCACAAATCCTTCGCAGATGGCAATGTCCGCCGGTTCTTCAAATTCCTGTTCCAGCGTTTCCGGCTTGTCCATGCCCGTTTCCCTGGAATCCACCGGATTGATACAGTGTTTTTTGATCGCTTCCAGCTCACCTTCACTGATGTGGCCGGAAATGACATAGGTCACGGCTGTGCGGATCAGCGGATCTTCTGTTTCATTTAAGAGCTGCACGCACTGTCTGGCGGAATCCGCTCTCTGGTCGAACTGGCCCGGCAGATACTCCACAGAAAAGACCGTTCCTCCCCTGGCATCAAAGGTTTCTTCATATATATCATCTACCGGCGGCTCCGAAAAAACAGTGACCTTTGCCTTTTCAAACACTCCGGCGGAAATATTTTCCACATCATAGCGGATGAGCTGCCGTACATCTGTGACGCCCGTAATCCCCAGGTAGTGGGTAATCTCATGTTTTAAGGACCTGGCTGCCACTGCAAAGTCTGGTTTTTTCTCCGCAAATACACGTCTTACATTTCCCATTCTGTTTTCCTCCAAATCTGTCAGGTTTTCCGGCCGCCCTTTAAGGCGGCGGATAAGTTGTGAAAATCCGCCCGGGATTTTCTTACTTCTATAAAGGTAACATATCCGGGGGAAAATGTATAGCGGATTATTTGGGCTGGGGGTGGGGAGAAAAATTTAGAGACTCAAAAAATACTTCGCAGTTTTATATCAAAAAGCTTTTCATTATTGCTACTATGAAAATGTATAATAAATTTATCTGCATCAATTTCTTCTTTATAGAATATGTCAAAATAAAATCTGATAAATATGCTAAAATAGCATTGACTACTTATAGTCGTTATTATAATATAAATATTATCTATTAGAAGTTTTCTGCCCAGAAAAATTAAGAGAATGACAAATATGAGGATAAGAAGAATATGTCTGGAAAATACTTTCTGACAGATGTATTCCATTTGGCATGATATGAGATTTATGCCAGTTGACTGGCGCATGTCCATAAATGCAGGGCATGAAGCAGCAGACTATATAGTCTGAATCTGATATAAAAGGATCATGCAAAGTGGGGAATACAGATGGCAGAAATGTATTTTCAGACTCGCTCAGGAGTGAAATGGAAAATATGAATAAAGTGTTGATGGTAGCGACTGTGGCTTCAACGATTGCCCAGTTTAATATGAATAATATCAGTATTCTGAATCATATGGGCTGTCAGGTGGACGTAGCAGCTGATTTTAAAGACCAGTTAGTGTGGCCGGAACAAAAGAGCCATGAATTCAGAAGAGAGATAAAAAAGCGTGGAGGAAAAAACTTTCAGATTGATTTTTCGAGAAATCCTTCAGATATAAAATTGCATATCAAAGCATTAAAACAGATCACGGCACTATTGCGAAAAGAAAATTATGAATTTATACATACACATATACCGGTTGCGTCAGTTCTTACCCGTATCGCTGGCCACTATACAGATACAAAAATAATTTATACAGCACATGGATTTCACTTTTATCATGGCGCCCCCTGGCGTAACTGGCTGATATTTTATCCGGTTGAAAAAATGTTAAGCCGCTGGACGGATCTTATGATCACAATTAACAGGGAAGATTACAGACGGGCCAGACGGAATTTTCACGCCCGAAAAACCGTATATATCCCAGGCGCAGGCGTGGACATAAAGAAGATTCAGAACAGTCTGGTCTGTGTGAAAGAGAAGCGGAAAGAACTGGGGGCTGCCCCGGCGGATATTATGATTCTTTCGGTAGGAGAACTGTCACGCCGGAAGAATCATGAAATAGTCATTAAAGCGCTCTCACAGATACAAAATCCGGATATCCAGTATTTTATTGTAGGTGAGGGAGAACTGGAAAAAGATTTAAAAGAACTTATTTCTGATCTGGGTCTTGAACGTCAGGTTCATCTGGCCGGTTTTCGTACAGATGTGGCGGAACTTTGTAAAGTTTCAGATATTTTTGTATTTCCATCCCGTCAGGAAGGACTGCCGGTTGCGCTTATGGAAGCAGTTGCCAGTGAAACGCCGGTGGTATGCAGCCATATCAGGGGCAATACAGATCTTATTACGGACAGACGTTTTCTGTTTCATGAAAAGAAGGTGGATGATGTGATACGGTGTCTGGAACCGTTACTGACAGACAGAAAGCAGTTAAAATTTATGACCGCCCGGTCAGTAAAAAATAATCTGGAGACTCTGAAACGGTACGATATATCTGTCGTGGAAAAACGGATGAAACAACAGTATGGCTGGATTTTTGGTGATAACTGATTTATTTCATAAGGAAGTCTGAAAGCTCGCCGGGCAGGATCGTCCTGTAGTGGAAAAGAAAATGCTGTCAGAGTCAGCCCGCCGCAGACGGAGTATCCGGCTTGTCCGGATACTTTTTAACCTTACAGGAAAGATCGTCTTTTAAAGTTCCCCCCGCAGGCGGAGTATCCGGTTTTGCCGGATACTTTTTTATTTGTGTAAGTTTGTCAAACATATGTTACACCGACCGCAGATAATCTCTTAATACC
>CANRTU010000033.1 GCA_947642745.1 uncultured Eubacterium sp. | reverse complement strand
CTCTTTCCTATATGATAAAAAAGTATCCGGTGTAGCCGGATACAACGCCTGCGGCGGGATGCCTCTGGCCGCATCTTCCCTTCCGCCGCATGGCGATCCTCCCGGAAGGTTTTATCTTATAGGCCGCTCTTTCCTATATGATAAAAAAGTATCCGGTGTAGCCGGATACAACGCCTGCGGCAGAATGCCTCCGGCAGCTTCTTCTTCGCCGCAGCGCCCCCGCTTTGCCGGGGCAGACCCTGTGATCCTGCCCGGAGGGCTTTCATCTGATAAGACGCTCTTTCCTGTAAGATGAAAAACATCCGGCTTTGCCGGATACGCCTCATCGGAGCGTTTCTGCGCCGGCGGACATCTTCCACAGGCACACAGTCTGCTTCCCCGGCAGGAATTTCATACAGGGGATTGCGGCACAATTTCCTGTATGATATGATTAAAAGCATCCGGCTTCTGTGGATACTCCGCCTGCTGCGGCTGTATCTCCAGCTTCACTTAATCCCGGGCAGATGCCAGACAGCCACCGGAACGGAGTACATAAACCAGAGCGATCCTCCGGAGAGTAAAAATAACAGCCAGGTAAATGCCCGCCTGAACAACTTTTGCATAGTCTCCGATGGAGTTCATCGTAACATACGTGGCATCTTTTTACAAGTCTTCTAATGCTTTTAAAATAACTTTTGGCACAGTTTTGCCAGAGCCCCGGCGCCACGCCGTAAAGTCCGTATCCTTACATACATCCGGCTGGGAAATCCGGTCTGCAAAAGACAGCTGGCAACGTACTATGGCAGCTTTTGTTTCCCGTGGTACTTTTTGTATCTGTGGCATCCGGTTATGGCTAAACTGCAGGTAACGGCCACAACACTGATTCCCGGACACTCTTTTTGGAAAGGAGCTGTAATGACAACAGATTTTTCACAGGGAAAAGTATCCCGCAATATTATCCGTCAGGCTATTCCGCTTACGCTGGCCCAGCTGGTACAGCTTTTATACAATATTGTTGACCGCATTTATATCGGCCATCTGCCGGGCTCCGGCAACGAGGCGCTGACCGGCGTCGGCCTGACCTTTCCTGTTATTACAATCATTGCCGCGTTTACCAGCCTGTATGGAACCGGCGGTACCCCTTTATTTTCCATTGCCAGGGGACGGCGGGAAGAAGCCCGGGCAGAAAAAATACTTGGAAACGTCTTTTCCCTGCTCACAGCCACTTCTTTTGCGCTCCTGATCCTGTGTTATCTGCTGCGAAGACCGGTGCTGTTTCTGTTCGGGGCCAGCGACGCCTCTTAATGTCTATGCGGACGAATATCTGCGGATCTATCTGGCTGGTACTACGTTTTCCATGCTGACTACAGGGCTGAACGGTTTTATCAGCGCCCAGGGATATCCCGGCGTCAGTATGCTGACCACTATGATTGGCGCCCTGCTAAACCTGATTCTGGACCCCGTTTTCATATTTGCGCTGCATATGGGAGTACGGGGCGCTGCGCTTGCCACCGTTATCAGCCAGATCGTCTCCGCACTGTGGGTTCTGCGTTTTCTGACCGGAAACAGGTGTCTGCTGCGGATCAGAAAGACCTGTCTTATGCCAGACCGTAAACTGGTTTTTGAAATTCTGGGACTTGGCGCTTCCGGCTTTATCGTACAGGCCACCAATTCACTGGTACAGATTGTATGTAATGTCTCTTTACAAAATTATGGCGGCGATCTGTATGTAGGCATTATGACGGTCCTCAATTCCGTACGGGAACTGCTCTCCCTCCCGGTTATGGGTATTGCCAGCGGCTCCCAGCCGGTCATCGGTTATAATTTCGGTGCGCAGAAAATGTCCCGTGTGAAAGAAGGAATACGTTTTACCGCCCTGACCGGCATTACCTATACTCTGATTGCCTGGGGACTTGTTATACAGTTTCCCCATCTGCTGTTTTCTGTCTTTACCAGTGACCTGTCCATGGCAGAATCAGGCAGGGAAGCCCTGCAGATTTATTTTGCCGGTTTTTGCTTTATGGCTTTCCAGTTTACCGGACAGTGTACGTTTCAGGCGCTGGGATACGCAAAACGTTCCATCTTCTTTTCACTATTTCGCAAAGTCATCATTGTGGTGCCGCTGACACTGCTGCTTCCCATGCTGGGCCTTGGGGTGAATGGCGTATTTCTGGCCGAACCGGTATCCAATCTCGCCGGAGGGGTGGCGTGTTTTACAACCATGTGGCTGACCGTATACCGCAGACTGAAAGATCCTGCGGATAATGCCTGACCGGCGCATGGCGATCCTCCCGGAGGGGTTTTATCTTATAGAACGCTCTTTCCCATAAGAAAAAAGTATCCGGCTTTGCCGGATACTCCGCCTGCGGCGGGCTGCCCCCGGCAGCATCTTCCCTTCCGGCGCATGGCGATCCTCCCGGAGGGGTTTACTTTATAGAACGCTCTTTCCTATAAAGTAAAAAACCGGCAGAAAATGAACGTCATTTTCTGCCGGTTCCTGTTTAACCTGCCGGAATATTATTTCACAAAGCATCCGGAACACAAACGCTTTTTATTTTTATGTCCACAACGGATGACTTACTGTTCTTCTTTCACCTCTTCTATTACAACAGTAATCTCCAGTGCGCCCACCTTCTGTTTTGCGGACAGTCTGGAATAGTCTTCCTTCTCCACAGTCAGTCCATAAGTAAATGTCTCTCCGTCTGCAGTTACAGTGATATTCACTTTTTTGCCTGACAACATGGCTTTATACGTACCGGCAAATTCTTCCAGCTGAAATGTTGTTTCGCTCAGCATTGACCCGGAAACTGCGCCGTCTTCCCCAAAGGTAAGGTTCATCACATTCATGTTGCCAACCCCCGGTATCTCAGCGGTTCCTTTATAGGTCTTTCCTGCCAGTGCGGCAGTTATATCCGTAGCGTTTTCATCTTTAACCACTTTATCATTCACAGTCACATTGCACTTTAAAGTCACTTTATTTACCACAGCTTTAATCGTTGCTTTTCCCTCAGCTTTTGCGGTCACCACTCCCTTTTGTGTCACAGTGGCTACTGATTTCTGACTGGTGGACCATTTTACTTTAGCGCCCTTTTTCCCGTTCTGGACTTTGAGTGTCAGCTTTTTGCCTACTGTCAGTGTAGCGGAGCTTTTATTCAGCTTCATGGCGGCTGCCTGAGCGGTTACCGGCGTAACTGCCAGTGCGGTGAACATAACTGCGGCGGACAGACATCCGCATGTAATTCTTTTATAATTTTTCATTCTGATATTCCTCCTTAAACTGGTAATATTTTGTACAGAACTATCATAACACATCCGGATAAAAATTTTACCATACAATTTTTACCAGTTGTCTAAGAAATAAAACAAACACCAGGATATGTACAACATCCTGTCCCATACAAGAACGACCCGCAAAAAACGTGTTTCCCTGCTGATTCTTTTGATCCATGTATTAAGCCAGCTGGTCGAAATGCTTATAACTCCACGGATCTGAAACAATTTTCTGCATCTGGCGCCTTTGTTCCACACTTTCATTCACCAGATCCGTCAGCGTTTCTTTGCCGTTTCCCACAGCGTCTGCCGCATCCGCTACAGATTCTGTCACTGTCCGGCCGCCATCTGCCGCTGTCTGTATCTGTTCTGTTTCTTCCACTGTCTCTGCCAGCGTCTCTTCTGTTTCCTCCACAGATTCTTCCAGTATCTCTTCCAGCGACTCTTCTGTTTCCTCCACGGACTGCTCCAGTGTCTCTTCCAGCACTTCTGTTAAGACGCCATTGTCCTCTTCTTTGCCCAGGGCTTCTTCCCGCATATCTTTCCTGCGCTCTTCCGGCGTCTTTGGCGCTGTCTTTTCTGCTTCTTCCGCAGTTTTTTCGCCTTTTTCCCTGGCTTCATCCAGCGCATGCATCATCTGGCTGAAATTAAATTCCTTCTTTGCCGCCGAAATCTGGTCTTCATAAGAGTGATACATTTCCAGTTTGCGGGCAATCTCTTCCAGACTGTCGCATTGTAAGGTTTTCAGGTTTTCTTTCTGCTTTTCCAGAAAAGACACCTGGCTTTCACATTTTTCCTTCCGCTCCATCTTCTGCTGTGTGCTCTTTAAGCCGCCAGACATCCGGATACCATCCATCATTCCCTTTAAACTGATATTCATGCTTCAATCTCCTCTGCCTTTTTGGATGCGTAATAGTCCTGGAATAGTTTGTTGGCCGCCTGAAAGGTTTCCTGACAGATACCCGGCAGTTCTTTTCCCCAGGCTCCGGTGGCCTGCCGGAATCCTTTTTCCATGGCTTTCTGCATCTTTTTCATCTGTTCCACATCGTCCCCGGCCAGCGCACAGGCAAAATCAAACAGACGCTGGGACGTCTGTTTCACCCCATAATAACCGTCTTCAGAAATATCATTCTGCGCCTTCGACTTTGTGGCCGCATCGACCTGAAAGCCGCCTCCCGCAAGGAATTTCCACGGGTCTGTGGCTTTGTTGTATGCGCCTGCCTGTTTATTAAGCGTCTGTTTTACAATATCAATTAACTGCCGCTGCCTTGCTTCCTGTTCCGCCTGCAGCCTTTTCACCAGTCCTGCCCGGTCCTGCGCAGACATTTTATGAACAGAATAGACTGCTGAATCAGGCTGGTCAGACTTATCGTACGTATCCTGCCCGCTGGTTTTTCTGCCTGCGATCTGATCCATCCAGCCGCTCTTTTTCTTTTTATCCAGGATAAATGTCTGTTTCCGCGTACTTTTGCTGTCCTCAGAGACACTCCAGGCCCCAAGGCTTCCATCACTATTAAGTATAAAACCAAACGACTTTATTTCAGCGCCATCTGCGGTTTTCTCCGGCAGATTTTTCACCGCCTCATTGCAATCATAAAGTAACGCTTCGTATTCCAGCTTTTTGTCCGGATTATTTTCCATTTCTTTTAAAATCTCCGGCGATATGGCCATATTATTTCTCCCGGTTGCGGAATACGGTTTTGTATCTGTGGTAAACTTTAAATTTTTGAATTCCTTCGAAAGATTTTCCAGTGTATTCGCTGATTTCCCTTTACCGGATGATTTCCTGGTAGCATACGCATACGCCGCTTCTGATACCCAGCTGTTTCCTACCTGTACTGCCATATGTTTCCTCCTTTACACAGACTGATACTGACTGTTACACGATTTCTGTTATCTGCCGCAGATACTCTGCCGGCTGGCTTTATGCATCTGTGGCTGTTCCCTGTGTTCCATCCGGTTCCGCACCCGGATAAAGTCCCCGTTTTTACCAGAGCGGATGCCAGTTATTTTCTATATCGGTTCATGCATACAGACATTTAACCAGAAGTTGTAAATTTACATATGTGACCGGCCTGCTTATCTTCCCAGCCGTCTGCGGGCCACTGGCAAAACAATAGGAAACAGCGGCTGTATCAGCATTTCCGGTAAACCCGGTAACAAAACCAGACATCCGGCTCATCCGGCTGTCTGTTGGAAAACGCCGCTTCCTGTACGACCCGCATATAACGGTCCCAGTCTGTTTCCGGTATCTGCCGCCAGACTTCTTTCAGCATTTCTGTGTATTCCTCATCTGACAAACTGTTTCTGCGTATTCTGCCCCTGAGCGCCAGTTTCCGGTAAAGCCGCCGGTTCATACGCAGCACGGCGCTGCGGTATTTTCCCTGTCTGATCTCCTTTTCCGGCACACAGTGATAAATACAGATTCCCCGGCGCAGCAGCATATAAGCGCACAGAATGGATGCTGACAAAAGCAGTAACATCACCGCCACCCGGGACGCCGCACTCCGGGTTTCCCGGTCTGTTCCGGTATCTGATCCGTCTTCTCCGGCAGTTTGTGTATCTGATACTGTTTCCATATCTGATACTGAATCTTTATCCGCCCCGGTTTCTTCCGGATCTGCCTCGTCTGTCCGGTCATTTATTTCCGCATCCTGTGTCCCTGTTTCTCCGGAAGAATCATCTGTGTCTGTCTGATCTTCGGACTGCTCTGGTTCCGCCCTGCCGGCTCCCGGTGTGCCGTCCACCGGCACCCAGCCAAATCCATCCAGATATATTTCCGCCCAGGCATGGGCGTCAGAGTCCCTGACCACTGTGGCATATCCGTCGCCGGAGTGCCGGAACTCCTCTTTTTTTGCCAGATAACCGGATACATAGCGGGCCGGAATCCCGCAGTTTCGCAGTAACAGTACCGCCGCACTGGCAAAATGCACACAGAATCCTTCACGGCTTTCCGATAAAAAGTAATTCACCACATCTTCGCCCTCCGGAAGCGTTTTCAGATTCAGGCTGTATTTATAATTAGTTCGTAAAAAATCACAGACACTTTCCGCCACTGACAGACGCATCTGATTCCGTTCTGTCACCCGTTCCGTCAGCCACTGATCCTGTGAAGCGGACAGATATTTATCCGGCTCTGGTTTCTCATTGGCCTCATACTGGCGCAGCGCCTGCCATCTGGAAACTTCCGCCGCAGGTACCCGGTCTGATCCGTCCAGATAGGCGTCCAGCGCAAACGCATCATACCAGGAGAGTATGTCACCGCCTGTCCGTTCCTTTGTCCGGACGGCCAGTGTCAGCGCATTGTCATCCAGCTGTCCGTTCCATCCGGAAAACGTCATCGCATCAGCTCCCCGCTTCTTTTGTACCAGCACGTCTCCCCACAGACGGTATGCATCCCCTTCCTGCTGCGGTTTTGTAAAATAGGGCACCCAGGCATTCCGTCCGCCACCGTCCCGGTATTCCAGTACATATTCTGCCGGATGCCTGGTATGGCTGTCCACCACTACGGATGACATAACCGGCCAGTCCAGTTTCCCGGCTTCCAGAAAAACCATGGCTCCGGATAACAGGTTCTCCGCCGCCTGCCGCGTCGTACAGTCCGCCGTGGAACACGCCTGTGCGAATGCCTGTCTGCGGCACACCCAGCCGCCGTTTTCATAATCTGTCCCATAAAAACCTTTTAAATATACATCCGCAGCCGGCTCTTGCGACATGGTCATGCTTAAAATCTCTTTACCAGTATAATGCGGCGCTTCGTTGTCTATCGTTTCCCGCTGGCCGGTAAACCATCCGTCAAGCAGTCCGGACACCTTCTGTTCCAGATTTTTCTGAAAACGTTTTGCCGTGGAAGCGTGTTCCAGCATTCCGGCGGCTCTGTTGTCAAAAAATATACTGCCGGCTGACACAGCCGCCGCTACCACAACCGTCAGTACAGCGCCGGACAGCAGATACCCCGTACCTGTCCCGGACCGCCCACGGGCCCGCAGGGTATGACGCCTGCCGCTGCCCGCTCCGGAAAACGTAACGAATATGGCGGCCAGAAAGAATGCGGTTCCTTGCCATCCCGGCCCATTTCCGGACAGCAGCAGCGCAGGCAGTACCAGGGCAGGCAGCAGCATGGAACAAATCCGCTTTCCCGTAATGAATGCCAGACACAGCAGCGCCAGTACAATTATGCAGATCCAGACTGCCAGCGCCATTTCCAGGAATTCCTCTTTCCCATGCCAGATAGAAAAAGACGTTTTCATACGACGGTTAAACTGTTTCAGATAGCAGGACACAATGGCGCAGCTGCCGTCTTCAAAGTCAATCCGCCGTCTGCTGATATAACGGTAAAACAGCAGTCCATACAATACTACCGGCAGCGCAGCAGCCAGCCGCAGCAGCCCACCTGGCATTGCTTTGCCAGATCCGCAGTCTTCCGCTCCATATCCGTCAGTATGATCCGTTCTTTTCAGACGCATCTGTCTCTTTCCGCCAGCATACTGACCATTGATCCAGCCTGCGGCCCCATATACCGCCACAGTCACAGACACCAGGGCGCACAGCCATCTGTGCGCCCCGGCGGAAATCCGAAACTGTGGAAACACACCCTGCGCCATCCAGAGAGCGGAATAAGCGCACAGAAGCGTATAGACAGCTAAAAAAATACAATCGGCCAGCGCTTCTGCCCATGGGCGTTCTGTTTTGCTATATTTTATTTTATCAGACATCACAACACCAGCTCCAGTCCCCGCAGCTGTTCCTTCCAGTCTTTTCTGTTAAATTCTGCGATTTTATCCCGGTTCTTTCTTAGTTCCAGTGATTCATTCAGTAAAAGCGTATGCAGGCAGTACTCTCCCCGGTATTTTTCCCGGTAAGCCTCCGGCAGGTTCCGGCCGGTATCCTGAAATGTTTCTTCCAGATAACAGCCCAGAAACAGATACAGACTCTCCTCATCGTCCACCCGTACCCTTACCACATCCCTCATACGGCCGCTGTACCAGGACACATAATGGGGACAGCCTGCGTCCATCATGGAAAACGAAATTCCTGCCAGCAGCGCCAGATATACATTGACCTTTTTTTCGTCCCGCTGCCCCGCCGGCCGGTAATCCAGCAAAAATACTACCGGACAGGCCTTTGGCATACTGACTTCTTTTACAAGCAGTTCATCCATTCTGGCGCTTAGTTTCCAGTGAATGCCCTGGATTCTGTCTCCTTTGCAAAACGGCCGGAATCCGTATAGTTCGCTGCTGTCATGTCCCGGGCGGAAATCATCGTACACATCCGCCTCCCCGCAGAAATTACGCACAGCTTCCGTCAGATGTACGCCTGTTTCCTGTATTTCCGGAAATATCTGCACGCTTCCACAGCTGTTTACCGTCTGATTCAGGTAAAACAATCCTGTAAAATCATAAATCCTGATTTTTACAAGTCTCAGCCTGTAGCTGCCATAGTTTTGAAAACGAATGGAATAATCATAACTGTTTTCTCCTGCCAGCGCCATGCCGCCGGAAATCCATTTCCGTCTTCGGTTTATCAAAAAATAACTGCCCTGTTCCAGACAGATCCGGAATTTCGGACAGGGCAGAAAGCTTTTGTTTTCCACCACAAAACGCACCGTCAGATCATGGCCGCATTCTGCGACAGACACCGGAATATGCATCCGGCCGCTGAAAGTGCGCATACGGTACAATAAAAACAATCCCGCCGCCACCAGCAGTACTATTTGTACGTAACCTGCCAGCGCCAGCGGGATACTGCGGTACAACAGGGAGGTATAAAATGTAAGGGCAATTACGCCGCCCCATCTCAGTATACTTAACATCTGTTTTATTTCCTTTATAATAGCGCCGGGCCATACCGGATGTTCCTCACACCATTGTCATACCGGCGCTTTTTTATAAGAAACCGGCTTCCTGACTGACGCCAGAATCTCTCCTGCCACCTCATCCGGCGTTACATGGGTCACCCTGGCTTTTGTATTGAGCAGCAGCCGGTGCTTTGCGATATCCGTATATACAGCGGCCACATCTTCCGGCACCACGTAACTGCGCCCGTGCAGAAAAGCCCTGGCTTTTGCCATGCGTGTGCAGGCAATGGAGCCTCTTGGACTGATGCCCAGATCAATATAATCATTTTCCCTGGTTGCCTGTGACAGCTTCACAATATATTCATAAATTTCGTCCTGTACATAGACCTGCGCAACCCGGGCACGCAGCTGCGTCAGCTCCTGCGCACCCAGCACGGAGTGTACCGCTTCCATACCAGTACTGACACTTTTTCCTTTCGCAATATCTATTTCACTCCGGACATCCGGATATCCCATCTGCATACAGATCATAAACCGGTCCAGCTGCGCTTCCGGCAGCAGCTGGGTTCCGGCGCTCCCTTTCGGGTTCTGTGTGGCCATTACGATAAAAGGTTCCGGAACATTTCTGCTGACACCGTCCACTGTCACCCTGCCTTCTTCCATTACTTCCAGCAGTGCGGACTGTGTCTTCGGAGACGTCCGGTTGATCTCATCCGCCAGAAACAGATTGCACATGACTGTCCCGGGATAATAGACAAACTCTCCGGTACTTTTCTGATACATATTAAATCCCAGAATATCCGATGGCGTCACATCCGGCGTAAACTGCACCCGGTGATTTTCCAGCGCCATGGCTTTCGAAAACGCCACCGCAAGCGTCGTCTTTCCAACTCCCGGCACATCCTCGATCAGAATATGTCCGCCCGCCAGTATGGCCGCAAAGGCTTTTAAAATGCAGTCATCCTTGCCGGTAAGTACTTTTTTTACTTCCCGTACCACTTCCCCTGCCTTTTGATATAAATCTTCCACCTCCGGCTCCTTTCCCGTCACACAGTATCACTTCTCTCCCACGCCGCCCTGATCACATAACGGCGCCAGGTATCCTGCTCCAGCTCCTCTCCGGATACACCCCAGTCGTCAGGCAGATATCCTTTGTACATATGATCCGCCGGATCCCGGGCTTCATCTATCTGCTTTAATACTTCCGTGGACAGACTGTCAGCGTCCAGTGTAACTGACCGTATCCGGGGCTCTGGATACCCGCTGCCCATCCAGATGTGCCAGATCTCCACCTCCGGCGTATGTTCCAGCAGTTCTTTTATATAACGGATGACCACTTCCCCGCATTTTGGCCTGCACAGATCCCATTCCAGCGCTGCGCAGTACCGTCTGTCTGTACGTATATCCGCTGTTTTTTCGATGGAATATACCGAAAATCCCTCCGGACCTGTATAATTGCCCTGATCTTCTTCCACTATAAACTGCAGCTGTAAGCCGTCGTCCTGCTCCATCAGATATTCCGGAATTATAATTCCTTCATCCAGCGCTTCCCGCACTGTCATAGTCCTCTGGCCATGAACGCCGCTTTCCTTTCTGATTTCCCTGAAAGGAATATCCCCTGCGATATAAATAAGTCTGCTCATCCTGCCTCCTGTAATAAAGTATCCGGCCCTGCCGGATACTCCGCCTGCGGCGGGCTGCCTGGCAACGGCCGGAACGGAGTATAAAAACCCTGCGATCCTCCCGGAGGATCTTTCTTTATAAGACGCTCTTTTCCTATATAATTAAGAAGCTGCCCGGAAAGCGTTCAGCGCACGGCGCCAACCAGTTCGTTAATATTGCGTACGCCTTCTTCCATCATGAAATAACGGATATCATTTATAATATCCATGGTAACCGTAGGATTTGTAAAATTCGCAGTTCCCACTGACACCGCAGAAGCGCCTGCCAGTATCAGCTCCAGTGCGTCTTCCCCATTCATGATACCGCCCATTCCGATCACCGGAATTTTCACGGCTTGCGCCACTTCGTAGACCATGCGCACCGCCACCGGATGTATGGCAGGACCGGACAGCCCCCCGGTTTTATTAGCCAGCGCAAATGTACGGCGGTGCACGTCGATTTTCATCCCGGTCAGTGTATTAATCAGTGATACCGCATCCGCCCCCGCATCTTCCACAGCCCTGGCCATTGTGGCGATATCTGTCACATTAGGGCTCAGCTTCATAATCACCGGATGCACAGACAGGCGGCGGACTTCTTTTGTAATATGGGTTGCCATCTGCGGGTCCTGGCCAAAAGCAATGCCCCCTTCTTTCACATTCGGGCAGGAAATATTAATCTCCAGCATATCCACCGGCTGGTCGTTTAACCGTTCCACCACTTCCAGATAGTCAGACTCCGATCTGCCGCAGACATTTACGATAACCTTTGTCTGAAACTGTTTTAGAAATGGCAGATCCCGTTTGATAAAGACGTCAATGCCGGGATTCTGCAGACCGATGGCATTGAGCATCCCTCCGTAGACTTCCGCTACCCGGGGCGCCGGGTTTCCTTGCCAGGGCACATTTGCCACCCCTTTGGTTACTACGCCGCCCAGACAGTTTAAATCCACAAACTGCGAATACTCCTCACCCGAGCCGAATGTGCCGGATGCGGTCAGCACGGGATTTTGAAAGGTAACACCTGCGATTGTCACTTTTGTATTCATCAGATATCCACCTCCTCTGCCAGAAATACCGGACCTTCGGTACAGATCCTGGTATTATGCACATGTGTATGGGCATCCCTGTGCACTGTTTTGCAGACACAGCCCAGACAGGCGCCGACTCCGCAGGCCATATGCTCTTCCAGTGAAAGATAACATTCCATGTCCCGCTCCTTCGCATAGGCTTTCAGCGCCCTTAGCATGGGAAGCGGACCGCAGGCGTATATCACATCTCCCTCCGGCTGCGTGTTGCGCAGCACATCCAGTACATTTCCTTTCGTACCAGCCGAACCGTCTTCTGTAGCAGTCAGTACCGGAGCCAGCTCCTCAAACTGCCGCAGCAAAAACATCTCCCGGTCCCGGTATCCGAGAATTACCTGCTTTTCGCATTCCAGCTCCTTCGTCAGCTGCAGCAGCGGCGGTATGCCGATTCCTCCTCCCACCACCAGCGCTTTTTGGGATTTCAGTGGAAAACCGTTCCCCAGCGGTCCGATAATATTTAAAGGCATTCCTGTGCGCATATGGGAAAATTCCGCCGTTCCTTTCCCTGCGATCCGGTAGACAATCCGTACCGCCCGGTCCGCCATATCTGTTTCGCATATGCTGATGGGCCTTGGCAGCAGCCTGCTGCCGTCGGAACTGTACAGTCCCAGAAACTGCCCCGGTTTTGCCGCCGCTGAAATTTTATCTGCGTGAAGCCACATGCTGTATACATTTTTTACCAGCTCTTCCTGTTGTATAATGACCGCTTCTTCTTTAAATTTTTCTGCCACTACTCCCCACTCCTTTTTCACCCGGCTCCGGCTGTCCTGCCCGGAGCGTGTCTGAAAAATCACTTCCGTAATCTGTCCCTGCCCCATCCGGTAAAAAATCTCCGGTTCAGCCAGCGCAGCCTGTACGATACTGCCATGCACACTGCTTTTTATTTTATACTACAGCCTGCAGCGCCTGGTCAATATCCTGTATCATATCCAGCACCGCCTGTCTGGAAGCCTCCGCATAATGCTCTTCTCCGAAACGGGCATACTGTTCCTGCTGGTGGGCAGCGATAATCCCCCTGGAAGAATTGACAATCGCCCCCAGGCCGTCTTCATTGAAATAGTGGACCAGATCAGCGCCTTTTCCGCCCTGCGCCCCATAACCCGGAACAAGAATAAATGCTTTTGGCATAATTTTACGCATCACCCTGCCTGCTTCCGGATACGTGGCGCCTACCACGGCCCCGATATAGCTGTAGGACTCACCCATATGCATGGCTCCCCATTCCGCCACTTTTTCACCCACATATTCATAAACCGGCCTGCCGTCACAGAGGCGGTCCTGAAACTCCCCGCTGGAAGGATTGGATGTCTTTACAAGGATAAACAGTCCTTTATTTTCTTCTTTACACACATCTATAAAAGGACGGATACCATCGGTACCCAGATAAGGATTGACGGTGATAAAGTCCTCGTTGAAGGTGGAAAACTGACTGTTTCCTACTGTGACCCTGCCCAGATGTCCGGTGGCATACGCAGCGGATGTGGAGCCGATATCTCCCCGTTTCACATCCCCGATTACTACCAGCCCTTTTTCATGGCAGTAGTCCACTGTCTTTTGAAACACCTCAAGACCCCGCAGGCCAAACTGCTCATACATGGCTATCTGGGGCTTTACAGCCGGTATCAGATCGTAAGTACTGTCAATAATCCCTTTATTAAACTGCCAGATGGCGTCTGCGGCTCCTTCCAGTGTCTCTCCATATTCCCCGAATGATTTTTTCAACAGGTGTTCCGGTACATAGGAAAGCGCCGGATCCAGCCCCACCACCACCGGAGCGTGCGTTTTCTTTATTTTTTCTATTAATTTCTGAATCATAATCTACCTCTGTTCTGTCTTTTAAGCGGCGCTCTGCCGCACTTTCTGTTATTCTGCCTGATATATCACTGTGCCCCCCGCAATGGTAGAGCGTACCGCACCGGTTACGCTTCTGCCGTGAAACGGCGTGTTTCTGCCCTGGGAAGCAAAAGCTGACGCATCAATCTGATAAGTTACTTCCGGATCAAAAATCACGATGTCCGCCGGTCTGCCCGGTTCCAGGCTTCCCCTGTCTGAACCAATGACCTTTGCGGGATTATAACTCATTTTTTCCGCCATCTGCATAGGAGTAAGATAGCCGCCCAGCACCAGTTCCGTATAAGTCAGCGCCGCCGCTGTCTCCAGTCCGACAATACCAAACGGCGCCATCATAATGGAATCATTTTTTTCTTCTTTTGTATGCGGTGCGTGGTCAGTAGCGATGACGTCCATAATACCATTTTTCAGTCCTTCCCGCAACGCTTCCACATCTTCCTTTGTACGCAGGGGCGGATTCATTTTATAATTAGTATCCCCAGCCGGGATATCATCCGACGTCAGCGTAAAATGATGGGGACATACTTCCGCAGAAATGCGTATCCCTTTACTTCTTGCCATTTCCACTATTTCCACGCTGCCCTGTGTGGAACAGTGGCACAGATGCAGCTTTGCGCCAGTATCCCCGGCCAGCAGTACATCCCGGATGGCAATGGCGTCTTCCACCACATTAGCGATTCCCGGCAGGCCTTTTTTACGGGCGTTTTCATCTTCATTTACCACTCCGCCGTTAACCAGGTTGCTGTCCTCACAATGGGCCAGCACAGGAATGTCCAGAGTCCTGGCAATTTTCATGGCTTCCCGCAACAAATGGGCGTTCATAACTGATTTGCCATCCTCGCTGATAGCCGGACTGCCTGCCTGTACCATTTTTTCGATATCCGCCAGTGTTTTTCCTTCCATGCCTTTTGTAATGGCTCCTGCCTGCAGCACATTTACTTTTGTCACATCTTTGGCCTTGTTATGGACATAATTCACCACGTCTTCGTGATCCACTACAGGCCTGGTATTTGGCATTGCCACAATAGTTGTATAGCCGCCCCTTGCTGCCGCTGCCGCCCCGGTGGCCACCGTTTCCTTGTGCTCTGCCCCCGGATCCCGCAGATGTACATGCAGATCAATAAATCCCGGCATGACAAAACAGCCTGCGGCGTCTATCTGGTCATCTGCCTCCTCAGATATACCCGGCTCCACCCTGGCGATCCGTCCGTCTTCTACCAGTATATCCGCCACAGCATCCATATTTGTGGCCGGATCGGTCACCCTGCCGTTTTTTATTAATAGTGTCATTTCAGGCTCCTTTCTTTTTTGATTTCCACAGCTTTTTTCACTTTTTTCATTTCCGCAGCTTTTTTGATTTCCACAGCTTTCTCCTTTTCCTGCCTCCTTTTATCCTGTATGGTCTTTCGAAGCTTACCGCTTCCCGCCCCTACCAGCATTTTCCAGGTACGGGAGAGAATCTCTTTTTCTTCTTCTGACAGTTCACGCTGGGTGCGGATAAATTCAGAGACACTTCTCCATTTCATATGAAACAGATCATCCACACTCTTTACGCCGGCATTGTCCAGCATTGTAAAAATCGTCTCCACAAACCGCTGCCGCTGGTAAATGTCCATAGCGGATACCCAGGTCTTTAAAATTTCATCAATCATTATGCTATGTTCCGACAGGTGGTCTTCACAGACCATCGCAGGTCCCAGTACTTCCCAGGAAAGCATGTCGTGCTGTTTTGTGTAATTTTCAGTACTGTGCACCACCTCATATTCCGCCCTGTGTCCCAGCAGCATACCTACTACCGCACGCTGGGGCAGCACCCGCCGGATACGGGGCAGCAGCTCTTTGTAAGCTCCGCAGCTTAATACCCCTTCCGCAAATCCGGGACCATCATTGCTGTACACTTCCAGGATCTTTTCCCTGACAGATTCGTTACAGAATACTCCAGCATAGACAGCCAGATTGCCTCCTTTTGAATGGCCCCCGATACGTACTGTCTGATGGGTATCCCGGACGGCTTCCTCCAGATACCGTACAGCCTTTTCCTGGCCTGGGGTATGTTCCAGATACGTCATGTTAAAATTTTCCCGCCAGCCTACAATCGTACTGTCCGTCCCGCTGTACGCCACGAACAGACTCTGGTCGTCCATGACACAGCAGACCGCGGAGAACTGGGACTGCATCTCTGCGTCGATTTCCCTGACATAAGAAGAAAGACAGATATTTTCAAATCTTCTGCTTTCCGCCATCTTTCTCATGACAAACGGAGCGCTCTTTGTCATGGATACCCGTTCCAGAATCTCCTGATCTGTATGCTGCTCCCAGAACAGACGGGATGCGTCTTTCAGAAAAACCGCCCCGTTAAATCCCGGCGCAGGTACAATCCCGGTAAAATCCACATAAACCAGTTCCGTCAGCAACAGGTTGTCCACCTCATTAAACGGCGCCTGCTGAAAGGTCAGATCTCCTCTCCAGTCCAGATAATCCATCATATTTGCCATACTGCCGCACCCCTTTTACCAAAGTTTATCCTGCCATACCAGTATCCCCGCTGCCTGTGACATCCATACAGCGTACCGGATACATCCGGCCTTATCTTGTTTTCAGGAAAACATACTCCCTCTGCGCTGTTTCATCTTCCGGATAGCTTTCCAGATAACTCTCCATTTCCTTTTTCGCACCGGAAAAGTCTCCCATATTTTCTAAAACAGCGATTTTGCCAGACCAGAGCTGCTGCTTACTGGCGCCGCTTCCGGCAGCCATTCCCTGTTCAAAATAGGAAAGCGCCTGTTCATAGGCACCGTCCTCAAATTCCATTTCTCCAAGCGCATATAATACTTTGGAATCCTCCGGATGTTCCTGCGCATAAACCTGATAATATGACGAAGCCTCGTCTTTATTTCCCAGCGCCCTGGCTGCGTCCCCCAGATACAGGTTCGCTGACGGCTCTTTTTTGTCCAGCGCCTGTTTTAATTCGTCCACCGCCTTTTCATAGGCGCCGCTTGCCAGATACAGCCGGCCCCTGGAAAGATAATCCGTGGCGCCATCCCCTTTTATTTTCAGCCCTTTATCCAGATAATCCGCAGCTTCATCCAGCATTCCCACAGATACCAGCTGTTCATATATGCCGGCATACATCTGGCTGCTGTCAGAATTATATTTTGCCGCCTGCCGGAAATCTTCTGCGGCCTGTTTCGCATTGCCCACGCTGATATACGCACATCCCCGCAGATACCAGGCGCCGGCGTTTTTCTCATCATATTCCACCAGTGCGGTATAAGTTTCAATGGCGTCTTTTGTCCTGCCGGCTTCCATCTGCGCAAAGGCCTTGTAAAAATTAATATCCTCTTCCAGGTTTGTTACTTTACCGGTCCGTTCGTTGAGCGCCTGATTAAAAGACTCCACCGCCCCCTCATAATCTCCCTCTTCCAGCTGGCTGATGCCTGTCTGACGGTAAGCTTTTTCATTTTCCAGTTTCTGTTTACTGCCGCATCCATATAAGGAAGCAGCCACACCAATAGTAACCAGCATGACCGCCGCTGCTTTTTTCATAATCGTTTCCTCCCTGTCCTTTCAGATAGCCTTCAGAAATCCAGACGTCCGGCAGATCTGGTAAACTACAAATGAGCAAATTCCGTACACATACGGTAAATTTGCTCATTTCTATGTGAAACACCTTACCAGGCAGTCTTATAACCCGCAGTTATTTACTGTCCGGGGGAACGGAATCACATCCCGGATATTTGACATGCCCGTCAGATACATCACACAGCGTTCGAATCCAAGGCCAAACCCCGCATGTCTCGCAGAACCATATTTACGCAGATCCAGATAAAATCCGTAATCCTCCTCTTTCATTCCCAGCTGGTTCATCCGCTCCAGCAGCTTGTCATAATCATCCTCACGCTGGCTGCCGCCAATAATTTCCCCAATACCCGGAACCAGACAGTCCACAGCCGCCACTGTCCTGCCATCTTCGTTCAGCTTCATATAGAACGCCTTGATCTCCTTTGGATAATCATAGACAAACACCGGACGCTTATACACAGTCTCGGTCAGATAACGCTCATGCTCTGTCTGCAGGTCGCTGCCCCAGGATACCGGATATTCAAATTTTTTATTATTTTTTTGCAGAATCGAGACAGCCTCTGTATAGGACACTCTCGCAAAATCTGCGTTCATGACGTGCTCCAGACGTTCGATCAGCCCTTTATCCATAAATTTATTAAAAAACCGCATTTCTTCCGGCGCATGTTCCAGTACATAACGGATAATGTATTTTAACATACTTTCCGCCAGATACATGTCGTCTTCCAGATCCGCAAAGGCGATTTCCGGTTCAATCATCCAGAACTCCGCCGCATGTCTGGTCGTATTGGAGTTCTCCGCCCGGAATGTAGGACCGAACGTATAAATATTTTTAAAAGCCAGGGCGTAGGCTTCCCCGTTTAACTGCCCGCTGACCGTCAGATTCACCGGCCTGCCAAAAAAGTCTTTTGAATAATCAATCGTTCCGTCGCTGAATTTCGGCAGATCACTCATATCCATTGTCGTTACCTGGAACATCTCCCCTGCCCCTTCACAGTCGCTGCCGGTAATCACCGGTGTATGAACATAGACGAAGTCCCGCTCCTGGAAAAACTTATGAATCGCATAGGCAGTCAGTGAGCGCACACGAAAAACCGCTTCAAATGTATTGGTGCGTGGTCTCAGATGAGAAATTGTCCGCAAATATTCCAATCCATGCTTTTTCTTCTGCAGCGGATAATCCGGCGTGGATACCCCTTCGATCTCTACTTTTTTTGCCTGTATCTCAAACGGCTGCTTTGCGTCCGGTGTTGCCACCAGAGTGCCTGTTACTACCAGCGCCGCCCCCACATTAATTTTTCCGGTTTCTTCAAAATTTTCCAGTCCGTCCCCATATACTACCTGGACCGGCTCAAAAAATGTTCCGTCGTTAATAACCAGAAATCCAAAGGTTTTGGAGTTGCGGTTACTGCGCACCCAGCCTCCCACTGTTACTTCCTGATCAATATACCGCTGCCTGTCCCGGAATAAATCCCTGATATTTGTCAGTTCCATATCTGTTCTTCCTTTCTGTTTTTTGTTTTAACTGTCCGGTTTTTATTTTTTATCCTTTTTGTCAGTTTCGCTTTGCTTCTGATCGTTTTCTTCCCCGTCTGCGGCGCCATACTTCACATCCGCCTGGTTTAGTACCTGCTCAAGGGCCAGGTTGCACACATACAGCCTGCGCACAAAGGCCTCCCCATTCTTTTCACTGACTCCGTTTGCCTTGAAATAGTCTTCTTTTGTTTCATAATTATTTGCTTCCATCATGGACGACACATATTCCTGAAACTTGTCCTCTTCCAGCTCAATGCCTTCTTTTTCCGCAATGGTTTCCAGAATCATTTCAATGGTCAGATTAACTTCCATTTCTGTAGTAATACTTTTTCTGAAATCCTCTTCTGTCATACCGTTAAACTGGTTTTTCAGATATTCCTCCAGTGTGGTGTCCTTACAGTTGCTGTTTGTAAACTGCACAACATAATCATCCACTGTTGCCTCCAGCAGTCCTTCCGGCATATTTACGGTACAGATTTCCTGCAGCTTGTCCGTAACTGCCTGTATTGTATCCGTCCGTTTGGAACGTTCGCTGTCCGCTTCCAGATATCCCTTTACATTTTTCTTATATTCTTTGACAGAGTCAGCGTTCAGATTGGCCTGTACGAATTCATCTGTCAGCTCCACCTTCGCATTCTCATCCGGTTCCACGATTTTATGAATCGTAACAGTAAAGACGACTTTCGCTCCCGACATATCCGGGTCTGGTTCATAGGGATCCGGAAATGTCAGATTCAGATCCACGGTCTCTCCCACTTTTTTGCCAGTGAGTCCTTCTTCAAAACCGTCAATAAACCGGCCGGACCCGATGGTCAGATAAGCGCCTTTCGCCGTTCCGCCCTCAAAGGCCACGCCATCCTGTCTGCCTTCATAGTCTATATTCACTGTGTCTCCGTTTTCCACCACTTTCTTATCTGTGTCTTTATAAACCGGCTGGGCATAAAACTCCGCCATACGTCTGGCATAATCGTCGATCTGTTCCTGTGTCACTTCATAAGTATTTTTTACAGATATCTGTAAGGCGGAATAATCTCCCAGTGTTACGCAATCCTTCGCATCATACTGGATTTTTCCGGCCTTTGAACCGTCGTCTTCTGTAGCATGCATCTGCTGGATGTCGCTCTTTCCCCCGTCTTTTTCACTTTTTGCACATGCTGTCGCCAGTGCTGCCGTCATCATGACAGCGGTAAGCATTATCACTATCCTTTTTTTCATGATACCGATCCCTTCTATATAATAAATATATTCTTCACAACATGCCGGTTATATGCCGCAGATTTTACCGTTGCTGCCGTTTTTTTCCAAAGAACCGCAGCCTGTGATATCCGTCCTTCTCTTTCACGCCTGATACCGGCAGACGGCGTATCACAATAACCGCCCGCACGCAAACCCGCATTCTGTTTAAGCATACCATAGAATTGTGAAAAATCAAAGGATTTATTGCTTTTTCTTAAAATCAATGCTATAATGTATGTCGGTCCGGCGATGCCACTTTAACAGCGCTTAAAATTTGATTCGAGGAGGATACTAATGTGAAAACCTGGCAGATTGTTCTACTGGTCATCACTGCGATCCTGCTGATTACCACGGTTATTCTTTATTTCCTGGGCAGAAGACTCCAGAAGAAAAAAGAGGAATCTGATAAGCAGATCGCAGCCACATCCCAGACCATTCCGATGCTAATTATTGATAAAAAGAAGATGAAACTAAAAGAAGCCGGACTGCCGCCAACCGTATATGAACAGACGCCGAAACTGCTGCGCCGGCAGAAAGTTCCTGTGGTAAAGGCCAAGGTCGGTCCGAAAATCCAGACGTTTATGTGTGACAATGCCGTATATGATGATATTCCCGTGAAAGAATCGGTACGGGTTACTGTCAGCGGTCTGTATATCACCGGGGTAAAAGGGCTGCGCAAACCATTACAGCGCAATACCGCACCAAAGAAAAAGAAACTGTTCCAGCGGCTGCGGGAAAAAGCGGACAGTATGCAGGCGAAAACAAGTTCCACAAAAGCGCCAGCCGCAAAAGGCGGTAAAAAGAAATGAAATCAGAAATTTTCCTTCCGTACAGGGCACAATGCCGCGGCACACCATGGATCATAACTATACTGATCCTTTCAGGATAAGCCGGAACACTGTGCCCTGTGCCGCAGGAAATGTATCTGTGCTTTACATATTTTATCTTTTTCTGATTGATCAGTTTATGGAAAAATTCCGCTGTTCTTTTGACTGCACCGACAAATGAATCGTACAGTCTGCCATATGTTCATAGTTCACGTCCAGCGCATATTCAATCTGTGCGCAGATTTCCTGCTCAGACTCTTCGATAGAAATACTTCTGGCGTCAATTCCCATCATCATGCTTCCGAAAGGTGTGGTATAACAGGTCATATTTTTTTTATCTTTTTCAAAAACCATATGCACATTGGAAGTTCCCCGTTTGGTAATTTCAAGCGAATCATCCTGCAGCTTAAGTACATTTCTGGTAGCGCTGTCAAAACCTTCCATAAATTCATCATATACAATGTAATGCTTTCCATTTTTAAAGTAATATTCTCCCGGAGCGATAATTTCCACCGGTTCCGGTTCGCTGGATTCTTCATTATCCGCTGTGAACTGCATGCCGCTGATTTTTAATAATACGTCCTTTGTCATAATCGTTCCCCTTTATTTTTATGCATTTGCACTTTAACGTATCCATTTTATCTCTTTTTAAGCATTTTGGCAATCAGAAAATATCGTTTAAAAAGTCCAGATATTTAAAACGTATCCGGAAACGGCGGCTTTTTAACACAGCGTCATATTCGTCTTCCGACAGAACCTGCTGCAGCTGCTGATCCGCTTCCTTGTCCGGAACCTCATAAACAGAACCCTGAAAACACATATTCGGATACATGACGCACCACCAGTTATGTCCCAGACCACTGCCAATCTCCACATGCAGCGCCTGATAATCCCCGGCCGGAAAGGTATAATCCCCATACGTGCGTTCCGGAAATGTTTCTGTTTCCACACTGGCGCTGACCGGATAATCATATCCTTCCTGACGGATCACCTGCTCTGCGGTATGTACGATCTGCGGCAGATTCTCTTTCACAATTGTTTTACATTCGTCAAGATCCGACGCACCGGACAGCTTTGTCTGCATATATCCGCCCAGGGCATCCCGCACTTTTAATTTCAGCTCCTGATCCCTGCTGCTGTCAGAGTTGGCCCGCACATGAAACCGTAATATTTTTTCCGCGATATTTACCTGCGTCTGCCGCAGGCGGTATCCATGATAAAACCAGCTAAAGCCCAGCGCAAATACGATAATCAGCAGTACAGCGTCCATCTGTTTGTAATATTTACGAAAAAAAGCAGTCATTATTTATTCCCTCCGGTTTTTCTGTATCATTCTGATACAGAAAATCATAACCACTTTTTTCCTGTTTATACATCTGTTTGATTTTTACCTGCTGCCGCGTCTCCTTTACCAGAAGCTTTTATTCTGATTCATATTTTATCAGACGCTGGTACGCAATCCTGGGTGAGTGATCCCGGACATAAATAATCCCGCATTCCGTAAACCCGTTTTTTTCCAGCAGATGCCGCATAACCACATTACGCTCATGGGTATCCACCCGGATATTAGGGCAGATACTGCCACAGTATGCGATACACCGCTCCACTACGCCACAAACCGTCCCATTGCCCGCCACCCGGTGCAGCGTGCCATAGGGCAGATCATTGAGCCAGCTGCCCGCAATCACCTGATAAGTGGGTTCATCGCCAGTAAGAAAGGCAAAGACCCCGCCAGTCTGTCCGTTACCGCATATAACATACAGATTTCCGTTATTTATATCTTCTGTTAATATTTCTTGCGACGGCTGGCTGCTGCCCCATTGTGTGGGATTCCCGTTCCGCCGCATCTGCTCCCTGGCATATGCGTAAATCCCAAGAATATCCGCCAGGTCAGAGTGGCCTGCTTTACGAATTGTTACATGCATGTTGTATCACTCCCTGATCTTTTCAGCACACTCTGAGCTTACGATATCTTTCTTAATTTCTCACTATGCTCTTCCGTCACTTTTTTTAATACGTCAATATCTCTTTGCATGGTATCAATCTGGTCAATTCCGGACTGATAACGCTTATATGTATCCAGGTAACAGGATTCAATGGTTTGTAAACGTGGAACCACATCACTTTCCAGACTGATTTCCACCCGTTTCAACCGGTGATCCACCTGTTCCAGCTGTTTCTTCACCGATCCCATTTCACCTTCCAGATTACCTGTCCGTTGTTCCAGACTGTCTACTTTTGTTTCCAGACTATTTACCTTTATTTCCAGGCTGTTTACTTTTGTTTCCAGACTGTCTACCTTCATTTCCAGTCTGTCTGTCTTCATTTCCAGATTGTCCAGCTGTTCTTTCATCCGGCCCATTTCGTTTTCAATCTTATTTAATTGATTTTTCACCGGTTCTGTTTCTGCTTTTATTTTTTGTTCAACGATTTCTGAAATGGCATATAATAGCTGATTGTCTGTCATGGCATTACCTCCATGTGAAAAGCACCTTCTGTATCTGTTGTCCAGCTTATCATATCACATTCGCCGCATCCTGTCTATGCAGTCAGCGTCATTCTGTTAACAACTGAATGGCCCGGACTGCAAATGGTACCAGCGTTTATCCTGCCTGTACAAAACCACCGGTACGGAACAAATCAGGCAGCCAGACCATCCGCTCCATACCAGGATCCCCCACATGGATATGGACGCAGACAACCAGACCATCTGCCTCATGCAGGCCTGCCCCGCCCAGAAAACCCAGTACGGAACAAATCAGACGCACAGACCGGCACCGCTTCCCTGCTGCCCGATCCACACAGCCCCCGGACGGAAGCAGACAGCCAGACCGGTACCGGGCCTCTGCACGGCCCTCCCACACGGAAAATCCCGTACAGAACAAATCAGACAAAGACCGGCACCGCTTCCCTGTTGCCCGCTTCAGGCAGACTCTCCCCTCCGAACAGAACCAGATGCCGCGGTCATGGCATTCGTTTAAACCAGATGTATCTCCACCTGAACCTGATAATCCAGCAGTTCACGAAATGCCTCCGGCCGTTCTTTATAAACCCGGTATATGTCAGGCGCATACCTGGCCAGATAACGGAAACTGTCTGAAAGATCCGCCTGCTGTTCCCGCCAGACGCTGCGGCACACATCTTCAATTTTATCCTGAAGCATCTGTGTGATCTCTTCTTCTGATTCCTTTCCCGTAATCCGCCGGGCAGTGGCAGTCACCGTAAGCCGCCCTGTTATTTCAGGCCTGACCGCTTTCTGTCCGGCGCCTGCCAGATCCGTATCCGCCCGCAGTGTATAATCCCTTTTACAGCGCAGATCCCTCAGCCGCACCTGTATCCCTTCTGCCAGCCTCAGATCCATCTGCTGCAGCTGGTTTTCCAGCAGATAACAAACCATAGCCTGTTCCACATCCACTTCGCCTTTTTGCACAAAATCCTGCATGACCTGGTATGCATGAATTACCGGCAGTCCATTTTCTTCCACCAGCTTTGGAATCAGTATCGTCTGACTGCTGTTCGCCTGCTCATTCAGTAACGTGCCCAGAGTCACTACCGCCTGCCCCCGGATATCCTGCTCATTTTCCATCATCTGCTCCAGATAACTGCCCAGAGGCATTTCCAGCTCTCCGTTCATTTCAGACAATTCTTTCATTGTAGCGTCTGATAAAAAGACCAGTGTGTTTCTGGCATACATATTTTCCTGCCGGACTGTTTCCAGAAACAGATGAAAGTTATCTGATTCAAAAAAACTCTGTTGAAAAATCAGCGCTTTCGTATGGGACAGATCCAGCTGGCAGCGGTTATTTTTTTCAAATGTCTTCTGCGCCTCATAATAAGTACTGCCCAGGGCACTGGCGCTGGTGACATTCTGTCCGTCCGCATTTTCATTCGCCACCTGGGAGAGATCCTGGGAAAGATAACAGACCCGGCACTGCCCTTCCTGTTCCCCGGCCAGCACTGCCAGAGGAAAACTTTTATTTTCCAGTTCCGTAGCCGCACATCCGGACAGACATAGCAGTGCGGCGCCTGTACTGGCGGACAGCAGCCGGCGGACAAACCGGCTGGCAGTTCCCGGGGCTGGTTCACCAGTGTTTTTTCTTTTCGTCCATCGCATCATATTAATCCTTTCTGTCTAATCTTTTCTGTCTAATCTTTTCTGTCTAAGCCTTTCATTCCGGTCTTATCTTTCTGACCCTTACAGTCCTTTCTTTCTGACCCTTCGTTTCTCCTGATTTACCATGATCCAGAGAGTATCCGGCTCTGTCGCATATTACGGCTGCGGCAGGCTGCCTCCTGCAGCGTTCTCCCTGGGTATGCCGCCCAAATGGGGAATAAATTCTCCCTATCATGTCCTTCAGGGTACATCTCACGGAAAACATTTTTCAGACACGCTCCGGAGCGTATTTAAAAAATGCTTTCTGTGGATGTACCCAAAGAATACGATACATCATACCCTTTAGGGTATGCTTCACACTTAGTACCCTGAAGGGCATGATATGGAGATATTCATCCCAAATTTATGGGGCCTGCCCGGGGGCACGCTGTAGCGGGCCATGCCTCATAAATCCGGGATGAATTCTACACAAAATGGGGCGTGCGGATCTGCGGATCACCGGAATGATTTTTCAGACACGCTCCGGAGCGTATTTAAAAAATGCTTTCTGTCAGAAGTACCCAAAGGGCATGATATGCGTCACAAACTGTACCCTGAAGGATATGATACTTTAGAGCATGATATATCCCGAATGATATGGGATATTTGACCCAGATGAGGGAGGCGTACCAAAAGGGCATGATATAGCAGGCTGCGTTGACCGGCAGGGCCGCATATACCGCAAAGTGGGGTGTGCAGCTGGCAACAATGATTTTTCAGACGCACTCTAAATCCGTAGCGGATCCTGTGCCGGAAATTTCCGGCATGTGCTGTTGGAAATTCAGATCAGCGAAACAGCAGGTTCTTTACTGCTGGTTATTCCGGGACGCACCCTGACCGGTATCCGAAGGATTATGCTTTCTCCTGCGCACCCTGCAGATCATATTTGAAAACAATGGTACCAGCACAAGAAACGGTAATCCTGCCATGTAAAAAACCTTTGAAGCCAGCTGCTCCATACGGGGCTCCAGATGAAACCCATAAGCAATCCCATATACCGCCGCAGTCATGCCCCAGAACCAGTATTTCCTGATCCGTACACTCCTGTCCGCTTCCCGGGAACCGCCGGGCGCTGGCTGCGCAGCCTTGCCGGCCAGCGCCCGGATTGCAATGGTCACACTGTAATACAGCGTGGCCGCAATCAGCGCATACAGCGTAAAAAACCATACTCCGATCATAACCGCATCCAGCCGTTTCACAAAATCCCCCGGTATACGCACCATTCCCATAAGTGTAATGACCGGATATGCTTCCCTGACCAGCGCCCCGCTTCCAAAAATACCAGTCAGCACCATATATACCGCCGCCACCGCACCGCCGCTGATTAGCAGCGCACTGACCGCCGATCTGCCGGTGCGGCTTTCATCCTGCTCATGGGATTTTAAAAACAATAAAAATGTCAGCGGCAGAAATACGGCAAAGCACTGAATACTTCCCCACACAATACCACCCTGGGACCATCCAGTCCCGGAAGTTACAGGGAGCAGCGGAAACCACCGTACCGTCTGCACCTGCCGGACACAGAGCAGCAGCATGATCACAAACGGCACGGCCAGTACCCAGTACATAATTTCATAAATCCTGGCCCTGGACTCAAGCCCTGCCGCACCGCCATACAAAGCCAGCAGCAGGATCAGAAGCAGGGCCACCGGGAACTCCCGGTCGTCCAGCAGCTCATTACATACCAGGTCCGCCAGCAGCTTCGCCGCCCAGCCGCTCACAAACAGACTGACCAGTCCATAGCAGATATACATAAATCTGGCTGCCAGACTTCCCCAGCCCGACTGCAGATATGCCATATAATCCTGTTTCATACGGCCGCAGCAGATCTGCAGCATCCATAAGTAACAGACCGCCAGAATTAATCCAAAACATATACTCCACATCCCGGAACCGCCTCCGGACTCTGCCAGTCTGGATGGAAGCAGCAGCGATCCGGCTCCGAACAGATCAAAAATAAGCAGTCTTTTTATCTGCCTGGGTGATATTTTATCATTATTGGAAAACACTTTTATCGTTCCTTCCCTTTGTTCTTTTTTTGTCCGAATGTCAGCCGCATCCTCTCCTGACGCCTGGCATATACCGGCCGGTAACGCATCATAGACAGCGGAAAACGTATCAGGCTGTCCCGTTCATCCTGATAATGGCTCAGTTCCGCACCTACAAACGGCATCAGATATGGAATTCCAAAGCTTCTGAGGCCAGCCAGATGAATCAGTATGCTGAGCGCCGATACAAGAAAACCGAACAGTCCCAGCCAGGCAGAAAGGGCTATCATATAAAACTTCAGAATCCGGAACGCCGTAGCCAGCTCTTCATTTGGCACCGCAAAAGAACTAAGCGCTGTAAACGCCACCACAATCACCACAATCGGACTGACCAGATTGGCTTCCACCGCCGCCTGACCAATAATAAGACCGCCTACAATGCCAATGGTATTGCCCATGGCTCCCGGGAGACGGACACCCGCCTCCCGCAGCAGTTCAAAAGAAAATTCCATTAACAGTACTTCCACCACAGCCGGAAACGGCACCCCCTGCCTGGCAGAAGCAAAGGACAACAACAGGGACGTAGGCAGTATCTGGGTATGAAACGTTGTTACCGCCAGATAAAACGCCGGAAATGCCACCGCAAAAAAAGAAGCCAGATACCGGATGACCCTTTCCAGTGAAGCGATTTCAAACCGGTTAAAATAATCATCACTGGTCTTTAACAGAGAATTATAATCGGTAGGCAGAATGAGCGCTGAAGGAGAATTATCACACAACAGGACTACCCTGCCCTCCAGTACTGCCATCGCCGCCCGGTCTGGCCGCTGCGTAGACTGAAACTGTGGAAATGGGGAATACCAGGTTTCTTCCGTCAGCTGTTCGATCATGCCGCTGTCCATAAGCCCGTCAATCGTATAGTCGTCCAGCCTTTTTTTAATTTCTTCCAGAAGCCCCGGATACACCAGCCCTTCCATATATACCAGATCAATATTCGTATGGGAATATAGTCCTGCCTTTACTTCTTCCACCCTTACTTTCGTGGACCGGATTCTTTTGCGGATCAGCGCTGTATTTACTTTGACAGAATCTGCGAATCCTTCCTGGGAGCCCCGGATTACTTTTTCAGATTCCGGCTTCGTAACACCCATGTTCGGATAGCCTTTATCCGGTATTTTTAACGCACTGGCAAATCCGTCGATAAACAACAGCACATCACCGGTTAACATGCCGTACTGAACGGCGTCTTCCACATTTTCAAAAGGCGTCACATCACACAATCCCTGCCCATTGGATGCCAGGGATTCGTATATCCGCTCCGCCGGCAGATCCGCCAGGTCGTTTAACAGCCGGCCAATCAGCGAATTTTCAAAAGCCAGGGAACCGGCTGTAATCTCTATATAAGCCGCCAGGCAGCGTACCCGCTCTTTGCCCAGTACCATTTCCCGCATTTTAATATCCGCACTGTTGCCAAGCATATTTTGAAGTATCTGCTTATTTTCACTAATATGCATGGATACCGGATGCACCTGTTCGCTGGTCGTCAGTTTTTCCATCTGGTTTACCTGCGCCTGTCTGGTCTGATTTTTGTCCATCTCTACGATTCCTTTTATTATCAATCTCCGTGTATCTCACTAACGGAGTGAGTATTACGTCATTTCTGGTTACGATACAAGTATTCGTATTTCCAGAATAAATATACATTCAGACCACACATCTTTTCAAAACAGAAGCGGCTGGGGAATTGATCTATATCTTTTTCCAGAAACACGAGAGCGTATCTGAAAAATGCTTTCCATAAAATGTACCCAAAGGGCATGATATGCCTCCCAGTCTGTACCCTGAAGGTCATAATATGGAAAATCACAAATCCGGGGGCATACCCAGGTGGCACGCTGCATCATACCCTTTGGGTATAACAGGCTGTATGGCTAAATACGGGATGAATACTCCGCAAAATGGAGAGTGCGGATTACAGGAATGATTTTTAAGACACGCTCAGGCATCCGGCGCCTTACGTCCGCAATCCCATGCGGAACCAGCCGGTAACTTTTTCCAAAATACTGTCCGGACAAAAAACGCAAATAGTGGTATAAGTCCGCATATTGTCTGAATCTTTTCCCGGAAACCTGCCCTGCCCGGACGGGAAGCGGTTCCGCTTTAAAAGCAGGCGTCCTGTTTATAAGATTCCGTATGGAAAATGGAAGAACTTTTGGAATGCGAATCCTGTGGGAGCTGCCGGCATAAAAATGAATGCGATCCAGAGGAGGCGGATTAAAAACAGGAATAAAAAACAAGAAATCGCCAGAACCGGCATTTGCCGGAACTGGCGATTCCTGATCAGAGACTAATTTTACAAACCCTGCGCCTGCGGCAGGCCGCTCATACACGGTAATCTTTTATTTTTTCATGGCAGCCGGCAGATAGCCGTATATTCCGGACGCCGTGGAAAGGCATGCTGCCGCTGTTCCGTCTCCGGAAAGCCTGGCAGTTCCGGGATTTTCATACGGAAGGCTTATTCTGCCGGAAACAGCCGGAGGAAGGGAGTCAGGAAATATACGTCCAGCTGCCGGCTGCCCGGTACCTGGTTCTGGTCAGATGCGAAGCCCTGACTGCCTGTCATATTTCTCAATCCGGTATTTCAATGATATACCGCTCAAACGCATTGATCACCCGGGTGCTTTTATATATATCCTCCCGCACATGATCCCGTCCATAATTCATATGCACATGCCCATGAATAAAATAACCCGGATTATATTTATCCATTAGTTTCTTAAACACTTCAAAGCCCCTGTGCGGCAGATCCGTGCCATCGTGAATTCCTTTAGCCGGCGCATGGGTCAGCAGGATGTCAAAACCTTTTTCCCGCCACAGCGGATACCACATTTTCCTGATGCGGCTGCGCATCTGTTCTTCTGTATACTGCCAGTCGTCATTTTTATAGCGCATGGACCCCCCCAGCCCCAGAATCCGCAGCCCCCGGAACCTGTATACCGTATCGTCGATACACGTACATCCTTCCGGTGCCCGCAGACTGTATTTTGTGTCATGATTGCCATGGACATACAGCACCGGAAGGGAGGTCATGGTAGCGATAAACGATAAATATTCCGCATTCAGATCCCCGCAGGACAGTATCAGATCCACACCTTCCACTTCTTCCTTCCGGTAATAATCCCAGAGCGCTTTACACTCGACGTCTGCCAGTAATAATATCTTCATCAGAAAGCACCCTGCAGCTGGACAAACTCTTTTGCTTCGTCTTTCAGCTCATCCAGCCCCGGAATCAGTCCGTCTATATTTTCCGCCAGATAATCCATCTGGAATATTTTTTCCAGATCGAAACGGTGATTTGCCTCATTCACTACTTTTCCATCCTGAGCCGTCCAGGTGCCGTCGAACGGGCTGAACTCCCCTCTTCTTATATTTTTAGTGAGCATTTCTATCAGTAATCTCGTACCTTCCGGCAGTTTCTGGGAACATACGATTTCCAGTACGCCTGCGGAGATTCCCCACCAGTAATTAATGGCCCGGTTTTTATTTTTCTCATCAGCCGCTTTCCAGGTTTTCTCCATAATACTGCGGACAATCTGTTCATAAAATTTCCCCCAGTGACAGATGGAAGCAGCGATATTTTCAATCTCACCGCCGCGAATCTGGTACAGACCGTACTTTCTCGTAGGATTTCCCGGTCTGATCCAGTCCATGTCCGAAATAATACGCACATCCTGCGGCCATTCTTCCAGTCCGGCGCCGTCAGTCAGGGAACGCCACCGCAGCTGTACCCGTACCCTTGGATTTACCATCTGGGCTCCCAGCGCAAACGCATTAATATTCGCAATCGTACTGTATATCGGATAGTCCGCAATATAGCCCAGCCGGTTTGTCTCAGACAATGCGCCCGCTATCACACCCAGCAGAAATTTATTTTCATACATCCGGCAGTAATAGGCACGGATTGCCCGGTGCACAGAGTTTGTAGAACAGTTTAAGATCTTTACTTCCGTATGCTGGAGGGCGGTTTTTACACTGGCATTTGCCAGCTGCGCCGCAATCGTAAAAATGATCTTGTTTCCGTCCCGGATAGCCGCCTCCAGAATATCTTCGGAATTGTCTGTATATTCCGCATGTTCGTACACCGTGGTCTTTACCTTGTCGCCAAAAATCTGTTCCAGATACAGCCTGCCCATTTCATGGGCATAATTCCAGGCGGAATCCCCCACCGCTTTTTCATATATAAAGGCTATTTTTAACTGCTTTAATATTTCCGTTCCAATGATCTTATTTAATATAGAAAGCCCGCTGGCCGGCTTTTCTTTCTGCTGCGGCTCCAGGAGAATCTTCACAGACTGGCTTTGCGCCAGCGTCACAAACTCATCCCACATTTTAGTCAGGTTTTCCCGCACCTGGTCCCTGTGAAAAGACTGCAGCTGCCAGGCCGGAAAGATGCTGATATAGGCCAGAAATGCGTCTCCGGTAGTCATATGCAGCTTATCTCCGCCCTTTGACTTATATTCCTTACGGAAAATCGAATACTCGCTGCGCAGCGCTGTCCTGCTTTCTTCTGTCCACCTATCCCCCGGTTTATATCCATAATAACGTTTCAGCTTTTTGAAAGAACCTTCCCTGGAAAACCAGATGTCATAAATCTGGGAATCCTCATAAAAATCCATAAATTCATAGTAGATTTTATTTTCCGCATCCTCTGTTTTCTTAGGTACGATTCTTGTCACCTTTGCGCTTATTTTCACCGCATTCAGACTTTTTAATACGCTGACCCGTTTGTTGCCTTCCATTACATAAAACCGGCGCATATATTCATAAACCACAATCGGGTCCCGGATACCTTCCTCCACCTGCGCATTGTACAGGCTGGCCCATTTATGGCTAAACTCTGTCTCTTCATCCAGGAGAGGCATAAAATTATTCGCAAAAGAATTCTGCCGGCCGGCGGTTTTGGTACCCACTACCAGATCCAGCGGAATTTCAATCAGCCCGATATACTTCTCCCCTGCGGTCTGTTCATACAATAAGAAATCATCCAGTGCGCTTAAATACGGGTATTCCCCTTTATTAATGGCCGCCCGGTACGCACGCTGCGCCTGCCGGTTCGCTGCCAGATATGCTTCACTTGCCATTCGTTCAGCTCCTTTTTAATTATAATATCAATCTGAGGCTTTTTCATTCATTTACGCAGATACAATATTGCCGGTATAAAGCTGATAATATTTCCCACGTTCTTCCATCAGCTTCTCATGGCTGCCCCGCTCAATCACCCGGCCCTGCTCCAGTACCATAATGCAGTCACTGTTTTTGACCGTGGACAGACGGTGGGCAATAACAAACGTAGTCCTTCCGCTCATCAGCTTATCCATACCGCTCTGGACAATTTTTTCTGTTCTGGTATCAATCGAACTGGTTGCCTCATCCAGAATCAGTACCGGAGGATCCGCCACCGCAGCCCTTGCAATGGCCAGCAGCTGCCGCTGGCCCTGACTTAGATTCGCTCCATCCCCGGTCAGCATCGTCTGATAGCCATCCGGCAGATGTCTGATAAATCCGTCCGCATTTGCCAGTCTGGCCGCTTCCATAACTTCCCGGTCTGTAGCGTCCAGCTTGCCATAACGGATATTATCCATTACCGTGGCCGTAAACAGATGGGTATCCTGGAGCACAATGCCCAGGGAATGACGCAGCGCGTCTTTTCTGATTTTGTTTATATTAATGCCGTCATAGCGGATTTTTCCATCCTGAATATCATAAAAACGGTTAATCAGATTCGTAATGGTAGTCTTACCCGCTCCGGTAGAACCTACAAAAGCTATTTTCTGCCCCGGCGTCGCAAACAGATCCACATTATGAAGCACGATTTTTTCCGGTACATATCCAAAGTCCACATCGTCAAATACCACGTCTCCGGTCAGTTCCTGGTAAGTGACTGTACCGTCCGCCTGGTGCGGATGCTTCCAGGCCCACAGCCCGGTACGTTCATATTCCGGCGCTTCGATAATCTGTCCCCGTTCTTTGCGGATATTGACCAGTGTTACATAGCCCTCATCTTTTTCCGGCTCTTCATCCAGCAGTTTAAAAATTCGCTCCGCACCGGCCACCGCCATGACCACCGCATTCAGCTGCATACTGACCTGACTGACAGGCTGGTTAAAACTCCGGTTAAAGGTCAGAAAACTGGCCAGTTTGCCGACCGTAAACCCTCCGGCGCCATTCATGGCCAGAATCCCGCCAAAAATAGCACAGAGCACATAACTGATATTTCCAAGCTGGGCATTCACCGGCATCAGAATATTGGCAAACCGGTTGGCTTTATCCGCACTGTCAAACAACTGGTCATTTAACGCTTTAAAATCCCTGATGGACGTTTCTTCATGGCAGAATACTTTTACCACTTTCTGCCCTTCCATCATCTCTTCAATATAGCCATTGACTTTCCCCAGATCCTGCTGTTGGGCAAGAAAATACCTGCTGCTTAATCCTGCCAGCCGTTTTGTCATAAACAGCATGACCCCTACCATAAAAAGGGTGACCGCCGTCAGCGGCAGGCTCAGATAAACCATGCTGCCCACCACACTGATAATGGCAATCACACTGGAAAACAGCTGGGGAATACTCTGGCTGATCATCTGCCGCAGCGTATCCGTATCGTTTGTATACACCGACATGATATCCCCGTGGGCATGGGTATCAAAATAACTGATGGGCAGCTTTTCCATATGGGAAAACAGGTCGTTTCTTATGCTGCGCAGGGTGCCCTGGCCAACATAAACCATAATTTTTGCCTGTATAAAAGCGGCCGTCACGCCCAGTCCATAAAATAATGCCACTTTTGAAACCGCCCTGAGCAGATTTCCAAAATCCGGCGTTTCGCTTGCCAGCAGCGGCTGGATATAATCGTCGATCAGATCTTCCATAAATAACGTGCCCTGTACATTGGCAAAGGCCGTATAAAAAATACATAAAATAACCACCGCCACCGCCAGCCCGTATTTTTTTATTACATAGCCCATCAGGCGCCGGATGATCTTCCAGGGATTTTTTACGTTCGGCCTTGGACCGTGCATCCGTCCCGGGCCAGGACCTTTGACTGGTTTTGCCTTTTCCGCCATTATACATCACCTCCATTACCAGATTGTACGTCATGACTGACAGAATGTACGTTATTTTCCGCTTTATCTGCGGACGCAGCGTGCGGATGTCTGTCATTATGTTCGTCGAAATCCCCGCCTCCTTCAGTCTGGGACTCATATACCTCACGGTAAATATCATTGTGAGCCAGCAGCTCCTCATGGGTGCCAAAACCGTTTACCCGGCCTTCCTCCAGCACAATGATACGGTCCGCATGCTGCACCGAAGATATACGCTGGGCGATAATAAGCTTTGTGGTACCAGGAATCTCTTCAGCGAAAGCCTTACGGATTCTGGCGTCCGTGGCAGTGTCCACCGCACTGGTGGAATCGTCCAGTATAAGTATTTTAGGTTTTTTTAACAATGCCCTTGCAATACACAGACGCTGTTTCTGGCCGCCGGATACATTGGAACCACCCTGTTCAATGTATGTATCATACCCTTCTGGCATGGCACGGATAAAATCATCCGCACAGGCCAGACGGCATACCCGCTGGCACTCTTCATCCGTGGCGTCAATATCCCCCCAGCGCAGGTTCTCATAAATCGTACCGGAAAAAAGCACATTTTTCTGCAGCACGACAGACACCTCATTGCGCAGCGTATCCAGATCATAACTGCGCACATCCTTTCCGCCTACCAGAACGCATCCATTTGTCACATCATACAGGCGGCTGACCAGATTCACCAGACTGGACTTGGAGCTTCCAGTACCGCCGATAATACCTATGGTTTCGCCAGAATGGATACTGACGTCAATATCCGAGAGTACCAGCTCTTCACTGTTCTTTTTATAAGTAAAATCCACATGTTCAAACTGTATGCTGCCATCCGGCACTTCAAAATCCGGCTGCGGCGGATTGCTGATCGTGCTTTTTTCCTGTAATACTTCCGCAATACGCCTGGCGCTGGCCGAACTCATGGTAATCATCACAAAAGCCATGGACAGCATCATCAGGCTCATCAGAATGTTCATGCAGTAAGCCAGCAGGCTCATTAAGTCTCCGGTATGCAGACTGGTGGCGCCGCTGGATACGATAATTTTTGCCCCGAACCAGCTGATTCCAAGAATACAGCTGTAAACCGTAAACATCATGGCCGGCGCATTGTTTACCACAATATTTTCCGCTTTCAGAAGCATCAGGTACAGGTTTCCGCTGGCTTTTTTGAATTTCTCAATTTCGTAATCTTCCCGTACATAAGCCTTTACCACACGGATGGCCGATATATTTTCCTGTACGCTGGCGTTTAGTTCGTCGTATTTTTCAAATGCGGCGCTGAAATATTTGTACGCACTGACCGTAATGACCGCCAGAAACCCGCCCAGCAGAATGACTGCCACCAGATAGATACTGGCCAGCTGTACGGAGATGAAAAAAGACATAATCATTGCGATGACCAGCGAAAACGGCGCCCGGATGCACATGCGCAGAATCATCTGGTAGGCGTTCTGAAGATTTGTCACGTCGGTGGTAAGCCTGGTTACCAGACCGGCTGTGGAAAATTTGTCAATATTTTCAAAAGAAAAACTCTGGATATTTACAAACATTCCCTCCCGCAGGTTCCTGGCAAATCCCGCCGATGCCCTGGCCCCGTATTTGCCGCCCATCACGCCTGCCAGCAGGCCGATAAACGCAGCCACTACCATATAAGCCCCCATCAGGTAAATATGGTTAATATCACTTTTTTCCACGCCTTCATTAATAATAGACGCCATCAGAAGCGGAATAACCATTTCCATAATAACTTCCAGAATCATAAAGCATGGGGTCATAAAGGAATCTTTTTTAAATTCCCGGATGTATGAACTTAACGTTCTGATCAACTGGATTCACTTCCTTTACTATAATATTTAATCCGGGAAATCCGGATCAGTGTATATATGTTAAAACGAATAAAAATTTACGTCAAGGCTTTTTTTGTAATATAGCGGTTATTTCCGCTGCCGGCTGTGTCCCGCCTGATCCGGGCCAGCCTGGCAGCCTGCTCTCCGCTGTCTGTTCCTGACACCTGAAAATACCCGGACATCACTGTCCGGGCAGATTCCTTTTCTTTTTATTTTTTGTTTTACCGGATTTCCATGGCGCCTTTGATAGCACATAACAGATCATCATATGCTTCAAATGCCGGAATATCCGGATGGTCTTTTCTGATCTGCGGCGTGGTTCTGAACAGAAAACCAGCTTTGCCTGCTTCTATCATCCCCAGATCATTATAGCTGTCCCCGCTGGCAATCGTTTCACACCCGATGGACTGCAGCGCTCTGACGGTTGCGTATTTTGGATTTTCCACACGCATCTTAAATCCGGTAATTTCCCCGTCATCCGCTACTTCCAGCGCATTGCAGAAAATTGTCGGCCAGCCCAGCTTTTTCATCAGCGGCTTCGCAAACTGCTCAAATGTGTCACTGATAATAATTACCTGGGTAATGGAACGCAGCTCGTCCAGAAATTCCCGTGCCCCGGGAAGCGGGTCAATCGTCGCAATCGTATCCTGGATTTGTTTTAAACCCAGCCCGTGCTCTTTTAAAATTCCAATGCGGAAAGCCATTAATTTACCATAATCCGGCTCATCCCTGGTAGTCCTTTTTAACTCCGCAATACCTGTAGCTTCCGCAAACGCAATCCAGATTTCAGGTACCAGGACGCCTTCCAGATCCAAACATGTCACATACATTTTTATTTCCTCCATCAATCCGTACACATACGGCTGCGCAAGTGTGCCTGAAACCAAAATTCAGACACACCTGCGCAGCATTCTTTGTTACAGTCCGGCCCGGAATATCCCGGAACCGTAAAAATACGCAAATTGTTTATCGGCACCCAGATATAAAGGCTTTAGATGCCCCGGCAGACTTTCTTTGCATCATACACGCAAATCATCATTAATTAAAATCAATCTCCGGCAGGCCTTCTGTCAGATACCGCATGGTGTCTTTCCATACTGCCGCAGGATATGATCCGCCGTACAGGCTTTCCAGTGTCTTTGGCGTATCATACCCGATCCAGACCGCCACGGAATAATAAGGCGTCACCCCGCAGAACCAGCCGTCCTTACTGGCGTTTGTCGTACCGGTTTTTCCCGCGGCCGCCAGCTCCGATTCACCGGCCCAGTCTATGTTTTTAGCGGTTCCCACCGTCAGCACACCTTTTAATATATCCAGCATCTGTGAGGAAGCCTGGGGCGTATATACTGTTTCCGCCTCTTCTTCTTCGTATAATTCCTTTCCATAAGCGTCTATGACAGATGTAAGACAGGACGGATCCCGGTATTCTCCCTGATTCACCAGCGTACTGTAACCGCTGGCCATCTGTACCGTTGTTGTCCCATAGGTCAGACCTCCCAGCGACGCCGAAAGCGTATAATCGGACGGTACGATTTTATCAAACTTCATCGCTGTCAGAAATGATAACCCGTATACAGGCGTAAGATCATTAAATACCGAATAAGCCACGCCATTTTTGCTCTGTTCCACCGCGCTGCGCAGCGGCATGGACGGACCGCTCATACCGGAAACATCTGCGCCCGGCTGCTGCGCCGCCTCCACATCAATATCGTAAACCGTTGTACGGTCTGTATAACCCATCATCAGCGCCGGCGTATACACCACCAGTGGTTTGATAGCGCTGCCCGGCTGGCGGTGGCTCTGGTACGCCCGGTTTAAACTGTATACATCCACCAGATTTTCCTGGGAACGTCCGCCCACCACAGCCGTTACTTTGCCAGTGGTATTATCAATCACGGTGACCGCCCCCTGCAGCTCATAAATATTCGTCTGCGGATCGGTAGATGTGGCAAACGCCAGATTATTATCCAGCATCTGCTGGACCGCCTCCTGCACGTCTGTTTTCAGTGATGTGGTAATCCGGTAACCTTTCGCATAGAGATTTTTCTTTTCCAGGTTATAAGCCGCATCATAAGATTCCAGATATTCTTTGTAGTCATCCTCGCTGGAAAACTCATACCGGAACTCAAAACCATGCAGTTTCATCAGATATTCCACCGCACAGTATACTGCATACGTAGTCTCATAATTATAAAACTCCCCGGCTGATTTTTTTATCTGAATCTTTTCCCGCAGCGCCTGTTCATATTCGGCCTTTTCCAGATACCCTGTCTCATACATATCGCTTAATATCTTGTCTTTCCGGTCCAGGGCCCGTTCCGGATGCTTGTATGGATTGAAATATTCCGGCCGGTTGGGAATGGCGCACAGATAAGCCGTCTGCGCCAGGGAGAGCCGCGAGGCGCTCTTATCAAAAAACGCCTTTGCCGCCGCCTCCAGTCCGTATATTCCATTACTAAAACAGGCTGTATTAATATAATACTCTGCGATTTCCTCTTTACTGTATTTTCTGGTCAGACGGATTGCTATCATCATTTCCTTGATTTTCCGCTCAAATGACCGTTCCCTGGTCAGATAAATGGTCCGGGACAGCTGCTGTGTAATCGTGCTGGCTCCTGCCAGATTGTCGCTGTTTCCACTGACATAGTCTACAATTACCCGCACAATACCCTTCACGTCAATCCCGATATTACGCCAGAAACTGCGGTCCTCAACGGCTACAAAGGCGTCTACAGCCGCTTTTGGAATCTCGTCATATTCTAAATAACTGGACCTTCCGTTTCCGGAAGACAATTCCGCGATTTCCCCGCCGTCCTCCGCATAAATATAAGTAATTTCATCCATGCGGAAATCCTCCGCTTTACTGTCCGCCACCAGCTGGTCAGCTTCCTTTTCATACTGGCGGTAAGTATCCCCATACCGCAAAAAGAAATACAGCGCCACTGATGCGGTCAGTATCAGGCCTGTCAGCAGAATCCATTTAAATCCTTTCCAGAAATAATAGAAAAAATCACACAGACCTGCCCCGGCCAGCTGCAATACATAACTGCCCCCGCCGCTGTCCTGATTAATATGTGCCTTTTTCACCCGGACCACCATCGGCTGGCGCCCGGGCCGGCTCTTTTTTTTACTGCCCATATATCCCACACCTCTTTCCCGGTTGCCCATACGTTTTATTATCCATTTCAATAAATACGGATCGGAATTTTATATTTTTAAGGTGGGTGGAAAATCCAGACACATATTCAGCGAAAAGAACACGCTCTGGCGCTACGGTGATCTGCTATTTTATATATGAACAGCAACAGGATAACCGGCATACTCCGGACGTCCCGGAAAGGCGCGCCGGAAATATGCACCATCCGTATGCCGTGCGCTTACAGCAGTCTGTCAGGACAGAAGTACTGCCCGGACATATAACAGTCTGTCCAGTCTGAAATGTATTTTTTCACTATCCGCCACATGTGGCTGTAAGGTACCGCCAGCACAGATCACAGAGAACTGGCGCCGGTCCGTCCGGTAAGAACGCCTTCCCGTCAGAAAACTTAGAGATTCCTGCTTTTCGTAACCGGAATGCCGGCAGGGTCCGGCTGCCTTTCCGGGACGTCCGGAAAATTTACAGCCATCCCCAGCTGATTATATTCTGTTACTCGTGCCCGTCATGATGACAGCATCCATGATCTTCTTCATAATACGTCCCATCGTCATCCACAACATTATTTTCCGGAGTCTCATCTTCTGAAATCCCGTCTCCTGTGCCGTCATCTTCCGGTATTTCCTCCACTATATCATCTTCATTATGCCCATGCGCATGCTCCCAGGTCAGATCGTGGATTTTTCCAATGCTCATGCCTTTGCATTCTTCCACGGTTACCGTATCGTCATACCGGCTCAACTGGAGCCATGCATAGTATTTCCCAACAGACAGGCCGTATTCATGGGCTTTTGAAACAATTCCGATATCTGCGCTCACACTTTCGCTGTATCCCACAATATGACGGGAGCACTTTTCCACCCCGGTCTGCAGCGCCTGTTCCCGGCTGCTGTCCGCTGCTATTGTAAATACGACCCCGTTTTCCTCCGTCAGATAATCATTGATTGTATCATCATCCACAATCGCATCAATGGCGTCTGTATATTTCTTTCCTTTCAGGGACAGATTTTTTAATATTTCCTCTCCCTGTTCATTATATGCCGCTACGGACACAACCCTGTCAAAACGGTTCAGCGCCAGCTCGATGGAGGGATTGACATCTATACTCAGATAGGACACGGGCGTCTGTATCCACGTATAACCGCCTGCGGCCGCCACAAAAACCAGAGCCATGCATGCGAGCGCAAGCATTTTCCGAAATGAAATCCGCAGACTTCGCCGTGACTTTTTTGCGTATCTGGTCCCTATATACTGCATTGTTGTTTCTTTCAGCCTGGCATCCGCCTTTATACCGTCAAATGCATCATATATTTTATTCGCCAATTCCATCACCTCCCAGCCTGTCTTTTAAGATTGCACGGCCCCTGGATAATAAAGAATACACCGTATTCTCTTTTTTTCCAAGTATTTTTCCTATTTCAGCCGCCGAATATCCTTCATAGTAATGCAGGTAGACCGGATCTTTGTATTTTTCCGGCAGTGCCAGCACCGCTTCCAGCACCTCTCTGTGATCTTCCGGAACCTCTGCCGCCATTTCGGTTATCATTTCCAAAGGAACCGTATTACGCCGGAAGAAACTTCTCAGATGATCTTTACAGGCATTAATGGCCACACGCAGCACCCATGCCTTTTCATGTTCGCCATCACTGAATGGTTCTCCGTGCAACATATATTTCAAAAAAACTTTCTGGAACACATCTTCTGTATCTGCCCGGTTTTTCAAATAATAAAAGCAGACACGCTGTACCATATCAGCATACTCTTCTACTGCATGGTTTACCTCCCACTCGCTCCGCACCCGCAAATCACCCCCTGCGCTTTTTTACATTGTATCACACAACAGTCCGGGAACGCAGCTGAAAAATCTTTTCCGCAATACAGACCAGGGAAATGATTTTTCAGACACGCTCCGCTAAAATCATGCAAAAGGACAATGCAGGAGATCTGTCTGTATCCCTTACATTGTCCTTCTGAATTAATGATGGTTCGTATGGTGCACTTTTCCTTTGGCATGAGTTGTTCCGTGTTTACTGCAATATTTTGAGCAGCTGGTTTTGTATCTGTGTGTTGTGTGATGATAGGAACAGTATGTTCCTCTATAGCTGCTTCCATGATGACCATGGGCCAGGGCCGGCACTGTTACACTGCCTGATACCATAACGGCTGTCATTGCTACCACTGCCGCTTTCTTCCAGTTCTTTAATAAATTCATCTGAATTACCTCCTTATTATGCTTGTGAATGACTGTTCTTATATAAATAATACGATCCGGCTTTCTGAATCCTTGCAAAAAAATAAAAAAATTTTCCATATTTTTTTATTCTGGACAAATACCGCAGACTTCCTATATAATATAAAAAATATCCGGCTGCGGCAGTCTGTCTCTGGCAACATTTATTTCGGACACGTTCTGGCGCCAGCAGGAATATCAGATTGTTCAGAAGAAAGAGAGGCAACTGCCATGATCAGAATAGGTTCCCATGTGGGCATGAGCGGGAAAGACATGTTTTTGAATTCCGTGAAAGAGGCCGCATCCTATGGCGCAAACACCTTTATGGTATATACCGGCGCACCGCAGAATACCCGCCGTAAAGAAATCGGGGAATTAAATATTCCTGCCGCCCATTCTTATATGAAAGAACACGGCATTGACAGTTTTGTGGTCCATGCGCCTTATATTATTAATCTTGGCAATTCCATCAAGCCGGAAACCTTCTCGCTTGCCGTGGAATTCCTGGCTAAAGAACTGGACCGTACCATTGCCATGGGCAGCAGCCTGTTAATTCTCCATCCGGGCGCCCATGTGGGGGCAGGAACAAAAGCCGGGACTGACAAAATTATCGAAGGCCTCAATCAGGTGCTGACAAAAGATACCCAGTGCCTGATTGCCCTGGAAACAATGGCTGGAAAAGGCTCCGAAATTGGAAGATCCTTTGAGGAACTTGCCGCCATTTACGAAGGCGTGGTACACAATGACAAACTACGTGTCTGTTTTGACACATGTCATGTCCACGATGCTGGCTATGATATCGTCCATGATTTTGACGGTGTAATTGGAAAGTTTGACCAGATACTGGGCAAAGACCAGATCGCTGTATTTCATATTAACGACAGTAAAAATAAATGCGGCGCCGCAAAAGACCGGCATGCGAATATTGGCGACGGAGAGATCGGCTTTGAAGCCATTTATTCCATTGTCCATCATCCGGATTTTCCAGACGTGCCAAAAATTCTGGAAACACCTTATCTGCAGGACCCGGATGACGCAAAGAAAAAATACCCGCCTTACAAAGAAGAAATCGAAAGACTGCTGTAACAGGCAGTCTTTTTATTCCACAGCCCCGCTATTTCAGTACATCCCGCAGAAATACATTTCCAAATAATTTCTCTTCCGCAAACGCATGTTCCTGTGTCTGTTCATCCAGTACCGCACCGTTAAACATCCGTACCGGAAACAGCACCAGCTCCCTGTTTCCCCGGCTGACGCTGACACAGGTAAGCAGATCGTCTTCCTCGTCGTGTACACGGGATAGTACATAATAATGGATCTCCTGCCCTTTCACATAGTAATGGGCCAGCACTGGTATCCGGCCAATCTCCCGCGCATCCCAGTCAATATCATAGTCTGTCATATGGCGTTCAAAAATTCCGTCTATTTCGTCCGCATCTGCCTGCCCGAAACAGAGCAGTTCTTTTTCTGTAATTAAATCTGACATTTTTCTCTCCTGCTTTTCTGTTGAAATAAAAACTATATAACAACTAATTTCATCCTTGTTTAATCTGCCAGTTATATATTATAATTATATTCATAGTTTGCTATATTCCGAATGTTACCCCTTTGCGTCTTACCTTTATGGCACTTTTTAACATCTTTTGGTTACTAAAACCATTTAATACAATACATATATAATACAAATGAGAAGATAGGAGCTATACTATGAAAGAAGAATATGTTCTGAAAAAAGTTACACAGCTCCGTGAAGAGCGACACTGGTCACTTTACAAGCTGGCAAAAGAAGCTGACATCAGTTATTCCACCCTGAGCAATACGTTTCACCGCAACAACGTCCCTTCTATTTCTACACTGATGCGTATTTGTGAAGGATTTGGCATTACTCTGGCTGAATTCTTTGATGAAGAAGGCACTATGCCAAAACAGCTGACCATCTCTGACCAGCAGTTACTTTCAGACTGGCACCGTTTGCCAAGAAGTGACAAGAGTCTGGTGACTGCCTATATGCAGGGACTGCTCAAAATCGCGGATGTCCACAGATCAGGCGGGGATTTCCCCTTAGAAACACTGGAATCTGAAGTATCCTGACTGAAAACGCATGTATAAAACGATTGAACAGGAAATCATATCCGGTTCAATCGTTTTTTCATGATATCCACACGGCCGCGCAGTTTTAAAAGTCTGCACAGATACCGCCGCCCCTGCGGTTTCCAGCCTGCCACTATGCCAGATCCACACTGCCATCCACGTTTCCGTTGATCACATAATATGCCTTGTTTTCTTCTGGTTTTACATAAATTTTCATTTCTTTGATCTGTTCTTGTCCGCCATTTTCTTTATAGCTGTTTTTCACCTTGTCCGAGATATCCCCGGTTGTAATCTCAATCTGACCAAACTGAATGACCATTTCTTCTTTTATCGTTTCTGCCGGTTTTGCCACAGCTCCATTCCTGGCTGACTGGGATACGTTGTTCTTGGCGTTCTGCCTTCTGGATTTTGTCTTCAAAATATTTTTCCTCCTTATTTTTAAAATTCTTTTCAGCTTACTATACCCTTTTTCCGGTAATTAGTCAATTTTTATTGTTAAATCGGTACCGGTACCCATAAACGTTTAAGATCCCCTACCGTCTGTTTGCAACACAGTCGTTTCTTTAAGAAAGGTCACCGGCATTTCATGACAGAAATTGAAGGCGCAGTATAGGCCGCTTCGGATCGTATCTGAAAAAATTTCGTATAACGCATTCTGGCAGATGCAAATTCATACTTTATTTTATACTTAATAAATACAAAAAGATAATGCTTTGAGCATGACGCCGCAAGCTCTATCATATCACTTATCAAAGTTAAAAAGGCAGATTTAATTTATGAGACAAAGTTTAAGAACTTTATTTATTATGAATTAAATTTATCTGTACTTGATGAAACTATCATGTGGATTAACGAGTTACGGGGAGGTCAGAAATGAAAACAAAGAAAACAGTATATTATATTTTGATGTATCTTCCTTTAGTGATTGTTTTGATTGCATTGCCATATCTTCCTGAAGAAATTCCTGCTCATTACGGATTTGACAGTCAGGCTGACCGTTGGGGAAACAAGTATGAGGCTATGCTGTTTCCAATAATAAGTTTTTTAATGGGGTATTTTCTGCCTGGAATGGCAAAATTGGCGATGAAGCAGGAAGAACATGGGGAAAACAATAAAAATGTTACCATCATTGCAGGTATTTTAGCGCTGGTATTGTTTAATGCCCTGAATGTCTATTCCCTTTACACAAGCTCTAACAAAGTTGAAAATTTATCATCTGTTTCATTGGATACTGGTCAGCTTGTTTTTGGTATCATTGGCGTGTTGATGATTGTTACAGGAAATATCATGTCTAAGTTGCAGATACGGCCACAGAAGATAACGGATTTTGAACAGATTTCAACAATCTCTGAAAAGGAACTGAAAGAAGTGTCAGGACAGTTTGACACTCATACGCTTGTAACAGCTTTAATGGGGGCGTTTCCCGAAACAAATTGTTTTTGTGAAAGATTATTTTCCGACATAGATTTTGAATTGACAAGAAAAAATACAGGCAGAATCAGAATAGAAACTGTTGAGGATATGCAGAACCAGATAGTTACCATGATAAATTTGCAGGCGGTTGACAAGGAAATATAGTATATGAAAAATTCATATAAATTTCATTGTAAATACGGGACTTTTTTGTATAATTGAAGTGCGGAAGGAGTAGAAAATATATCGTAACTTGTGTCACAGATTTTTAGAAATCAAAACAAAGGACGAAACCCCGATAAAATATATTTATCAAAAGAATTTTTTGAAGGTGCGGATATTGAAATTAAAGTAAAAGCAAAGGTCATCTATGAAAGCGATACAGATGATATCATTGAAATCATTTATCAGAAGCGAAAGGCATGACGCAGACAGGAAAACCGCAGAAAGAATGATAAACAATGATAAAGAAAGGAAAAATGTCACTGGAAGAAATTGCGGATTATGTTCCGTCATTATCACTTGAAGAATTAAACGAACCTGAAGCCGGGGTTCTGCAGCTGGCGTAATCAACAGAACAATTTAATACCAGTAAAACAGCGTAAAGGCGCATGGAACAGTAAATTGTAAACCATGCGTCTTTTTTTACGCCCAAAAGGAGTAGCATGAACGACAACATTCAGAACACTGCCACAGGGCGGATTACGCCCTGTTTACAACATACTATTAATAAGACAAGGTATTTAGCCGGGGTACATTTTTCTGCTACAAGTACCCAAAACATAGAGGAAAGGTTAAAGCGTGTCATTCTCCACGACTTAGAGCATGGGAAACAGGAATACATCCCACCGTCAGGATCATAGTACATTGTATGATCCCAGGATTCCGGACTCAGAATGTCCACAGAATCAGTAAAATTCTTTTACCTTCTCATACAATCCGTGAAATTTCCTGTACATATTTTCATAACAGTCCGTATATTTCTCATCCGGATCATATACTTTATCTTCATACGCTACGTATGTCCGGCACGCCTGTTCCAGCCCTGACAGTATGCCTGTTCCCACGCCTGCCAGAATACACGCTCCCAGACAGGCCTGCTCTCTGATCCTGCTTACCCGGACTTGCTGTCTGAATATATCCGCCTGCATCTGCAGCCATACCGGACTGGCACATGCGCCGCCGGAAGCAATCATAACGCCTTCTTCCAGAAGTTTCCCGTCTCCGCTGTCCTCTCCCCGGACAACTTCCCGTACCAGGAGAAGGGAGTCTTTCAGCGCAAACGTCACGCCTTCCATGACAGCCCTGGCCAGATGCCGCTCATCCTGAGCCAGTTTCAGCCCAAAAAACATTCCCGTGGCCCGGTCATTCATATGAGGCGTCCGCTCTCCGGCCAGATAAGGTAAAAACAGCGCCCCTCCGCTTCCCGGCGTTATCTGCCCGGCTTTTTCACTTAATGCGGCAAAGCTTTCCTCATGCACCACCCTGTCCCTGAGCCACTGCAGCGCCTCTCCCGCACATAGTACCGCTCCAAATACCGTATACGCCTGTCCGAAACAGTGACAGAATGTATGGGTTCTAAGCCTGCTGTCATAACAATTCTCCCCAGAACAGACCGACACCTGCCCGCCGGTTCCGATATTGCACACAACCTGTCCCGGCGTAATCACACCGTTGCCCACACTCTGGCACTGCTGGTCGCCCGCACCGAAAATAACCGGAATCCCCGCTTTCAGGCCGGTCTGTTCATGAGCCCTGTCAGTGATAACGCCTGCTATTTCCATTGATTCGTGACAATCCGGCAGAATGCGGCTGTCTATGCCCAAAGCCTCAAGAACCGGATATGCCCACTGCCGTTTTCCAATATCGCACATCAATGACGCAGAAGCGTCTGTCACATCTGTTCCCATCTCTCCAGTCAGCCGGTATCTGATATAATCTTTTGGCTGCATGATCCGGTCCGTTTGTTTATAAATAGAAGGTTCCCGGTTTCTGACCCAGAGCAGGGATGGAAGCGCAAAGCCAGGAAAAACCTGGTTTTGCAGCATCCTGTCCCAGTCATGCTTTTTCATTTCTGACTGAATGGTTTCGCATTCCGCTGCGGAACGCTGATCCAGCCAGATAATTGCGGGACGGGTCACCCTGCCCTGTGCGTCCGCCATCACCAGCCCGTGCATCTGTCCTGAAAGCCCTACTGCCCTGATATTGTCAAAGGTAGCCGGATATTTCCTGGAAAGCGCAGCCAGTATGCCGCACGTACTTTCCCACCACAGCCCGGGATCCTGCTGTGCCTGCCCCGCCGCCGGTATCTGCACCCCGTAGCCGCAGGACTCCACGCAGACTTCCCCAGTTTCCACATCCAGAATCATGGCTTTGACGCTGGAGGTTCCTAAATCAATTCCAAGTATACAGCTCATATTATACTCCTTTTGCCAGATATTCCAGCAGTTCTTCAATCATTTCTTCCACCGTCCTGCCACGGGTCCCTGTTATCAGATTGTCACACCTGTTCATGGGAATCAGCAGCCTGACCGCACTGCTTTGCCCAACAGCCACTGCCATCCGGGGCGTAATTTCACCAAACAGGGAATCCGCAATTACGATTCCCACCGGCCCGATAATATAATCCGCCTTACGGCTGCATGTGATAACCGCATTTTCCCCGGTCGCCACGTTGTGCGCCCCTGCCTTTAACATATTGGAAGACGCAATCGCATTCGTACCAACAGCTGTAATTTCGATATCCGGTAACGCCTTTTTTACCGCCGTAATCACCTGCCTGCCCAGTCCGCCGCCCTGTGCGTCGATTACCAGAATATTCATCCACGACCCTCCCCTGCTATTTTCCTGTACAGATTTATTTCTGATCAGATATACCTGTTTATTTCAGCACATCTTCGCCCATACCTGTTTCTGGCATGTACAGATTTATTCTGATCAGATATACCCGCTTACTGCTTACACAACAAATATTATATACATTTTCAAAAACCGTGTAAAGCAAAAAGCCGGTTCTTCCGGAACAAACGCATAAAGCGCGGTTTCCCACTCCCATAATAAAAAAGTATCCGGCAAAGCCGGATACGCCGCCTGCGGCGGGCTGCCTCTGCAGCATTTTCCCTTCCGCCGCATGGCGATCCTCCCGGAGGGTTTTTATCTTATAGAACGCTCTTTCCTAATAAGATAATAAAAAGCGCCCCGTCCCAGCCTGCCTGCCGGACGAAACGCTTTTTAACCATTTTGTCTGTATGAATTTTTCCCATCTTCTGTCATACCTGCCGGTTACAGAAGATTCATCGCACGAAGCATCTCCGCATCCGGCATTTTTCCGGAAAGAGTATACATTCCTACTGCTCCCAGTGCAACAGTTTCCATATTATCCCTGAAATAATTTTCCAGTCTTTCCCACAGACTCTTCTTCGTTCTTACTGCCTGGTTTTGTAATGTCATTGTACTCATAATAATTACCTCCGTTAACTTAATTTTGATATATCTTTGTTACGTATTACAGAATACTCTTTTATTCCGGTAATAAAAAGGTCATTTCCTGACATCTTTTAAGGCAATATTGACATAATACCAGCAGCAACGACGGATTCGTTCCATACTTTTCCCACCGTCTCCATTTCAAATATTTCATCCCTGGTCTTGTGACTGATTCTGGTCTTTTCATTTCCGGTTCACTCCTTCGGCGGTTTTTATCTGTACTAAAAATACAATATGAAGCTTGCTGTTAAACTGAGAAAGAGGTACAATATAAATGTCAAATAATCTGCTATTTAGTATTAACAATCAAAATCAGAAACCGGAGGTGCGTATTATGAATGAACTTACAAAACAGACGGCAGAAAAATTTCAATGTAACTACACTATTTTTGAACAGGGAACAGACCCGGAACTGGTGGAAGAAGCTTATATGAACTCCTTTGCGGCCGCAAAAGACGGCGGTTACTGGCCCGCAATCCTTTCACTGGACGAACATGCGTCAGAATGGCTGAATATAGTAAGCGGTGAAACCGACCGGGATCAGATTATTTCCGGGTGCGGGGATAATGGAAAAGAAATTCTGCAGGAACGTTTTGAAACATATACAGATTATATGGATGAAAAAGAACTGGAAAACTTTACAGGAAACGAAACCGAAGGGGACAGGCTGCATCATTTTATGGGATACATATCCTTTCGTGACAAAATGCTGGAAGCAGATACACTGCTGCTGGAGCTGCCAGTAAAACATCCCTGGGAAATTATCGGATATCTGCCTATGGGCGGATGGAATGAATGCCCGGATGCGGAGGAAATGATTGCGATATGCAAATACTGGTACGAAAAATACCATGCGGTGCCTGCCGCATTTACCCATGACGTCATGGAGTTTTATGCGCCAGACCGCTTAAACGGCATCGACGGCATCGAAGCGGCAAAAGAGCATTACGCTTTCTGCAATGACCGGATCGACCAGGGAACCCGTACTTACAGATTATCGGAACTGGCGGCCGGACTGGCAGATTCAGATGTATGGTATTTCTGGTGGGATTAAACTATGCCGTACAGACATGGCTGGTCACAGTACCTGTTAACCATACTCATCTCCCGCAGCGCCTTTTAAACCGGCCCGTACAGACATGGCTGGTCACAGCAATCCGTGTCTGTACGTCCGGTTTTCTTCCTGTATACACAATAGCTGCCGCCGGATATGGTCACAGCAATCCATGTCTGTACGTCCGGTTTTCCCCTGTTGAAAAGTCCATTTACACAAGGTCCTGTCTGAAACCCTGTTCCCGGCTTCCATATACCGGGCACAGGCATTCCTGTTACATCCCGGAAAAATTTTTCTAAATTTTATTTTTTTCTGTAACAAATCTGTCTCAGCCACCTCTTATATACAGGAGGTGAATTTCATGCACTTGATCGAATTAGAAACCCCCGGACAATCCTGTTCTACGGATGACCGGACAGTTGTGTCCGTCAGCGAAAGAAATAAGGCCATTAACCACATACAACACAGGGCTCTGGCTGACCAGACCTTTGTGCCTGCCGGGGAAGACGATATCCGCATTTCCCACAGACAATTTTGTTCCACGAATGTCCGGGCGGTTTTGTCCGTCAGCGAAAGAGATGAAGCCATTTACCGCACTCAGTATAATTTCCCGGATAACCGGACGGTTTTGTCCATCAGCAAAACAGGCAGCGGCATTTCCCGTACACAGAACAAGTTCCACGGATGTCCGGGCAGTTGTGCCTGTCAGCAAAACAGGCAGCGGTATTTCCCGCATTCAGATCGGTACCACGGATATCGGGACGAGTGTGCCTGCCAGCAAAGACGGGATCCACATTTACCCGGGTATCTGTGAAACGGAACCGGACACTGGAATCCGCATCCGGCCCACAGCCTGTTGTGATGGATTTCCGCCAGGAATCTCCTCTGGAAATATTACCGTTATCCTTCCTCTGAGCCGCATCACTGCCCTCTGCGACGGTTCTCACATCATCCCGGCAGAGCCCTCCGGTAAATACCGTCTCTCTGCCGGCAGACAGACAGATACAGACTGTCTGCCATGACATGCAGGTATGCGGATTATTCGCAGACACAGACGCAGCACTTTATGACAGACTCCTCAGACAGCTGGATTCAGATTCCTCGGTGCGTCTGACAAATGTCCGTAAAAATGTCCAGCTCTGGAATGATTCCATGCATCACATCCACCTGGCCATGAACTGCATCTGCCTGCTCCTTTTTTCACTGCCCTGTTCAGTGTGGCCGCTACCATGCTGTTTCACTGCCTGCAACGCAGCCATGGTTTTGCTGTTTTATGGTCTCCTGGCTGCACGCAAAAGCACCTGGTACAGATTCTTTCCCTGGAAGCGCTGCGCAGTCTTATTCACGGAATGTTGTACGCCCTGCCCGCATCCTGCCTGCTATGTTTTTCCGGTATGGCAGATACGCTTTGCGCTGCCAGTCCATCAGCTTTTACTTATGACGGCACTGACAGCCCTTACATCAGCGGCCGCCACAGCCGCCAGCTGGTACCTGATAAAACGCAGGGATTTCTTAACGGAGATCCGGAATATCATATAACCTCCACGATGAAACCATGCCAGAAAGCGTACAACCATAATTCCAGCCGGACCGCACCACATGGTTCCTGAAAAAACCGGCCATATGCCTGAGGGAATATATAACCAGACTTATATATCACACCCTGTTATCACAACACAGGAAACATGAAAATAATTCCGTTTATACAGGACAGTGACACATTGGTCCAAGGCTGCGAATGGTACCAGACTCTGGTACATTGAGACACAGAATTGATTTTTTCTTTTCTTTATTTTATAGGCGGACTTCGTGCTGCAGCTGCCATAAACCAGGGGACACAGAGGAGGTATCCGGTGGATTCCTATTCATTTGAACAGATCTACGACCTGTATTTTAAAGATGTATACCGTTATCTGCTTTCTCTCTGCCGCAATGCCGCAGAAGCAGAAGAAATCACCCAGGAAACGTTTTTCCAGGCCATGAAAACGCTTCCCTCATTTCGTGGAGACTGTAAAATAACCGTCTGGCTGTGCCAGATTGCCAGACACCTGTATTTTGCTGACCAGAAAAAGCAAAAACGCCGCCAGGAAATTCTGCGGCATGTTCCGGGACTGTCTGCCGCCGCACCAGCATCAGACAGCCGGGCGGTACCAGCGCCGTACCCATCACCGGAACAGCTCTTATGCAATGAGGCGGATGCCATGCAGATACACCAGCTGCCGCACCAGCTGGAAGAACCTTACAAGGAAGTATTTATGCTGCGGTTCTTTGGGGAACTGCCCTTTAGAAAAATCGCCCATATTTTTGGCAAATCGGAAAACCGGGCCAGAGTGACTTATCACTGGGCGAAACTAAAAATCATATCTGAAATGGAGGACCAAAATGCTTAAACTATCCTGTGACGTCATAAGCGATCTGCTGCCACTCTACTACGACGACGCATCTACAACGGACAGCCGCAGCCTGGTGGAAGCACATCTGAAAGACTGTGCGGCCTGCCGCAGTATGCTGGAAAAAATCCACACAGAATACCGCCTGGACAATATGCGGCAACAGCACGAAGAAACCATGTTGAAGAATATGGTCGTCTTTTGGAATAAATCACTGCTAAAAAGCTTTCTAAAAGGAATCTATACTGCCAGCTGTATCCTTTTGTTACTATCCGCCGTCTGCGTTGGTCTGGTTCGCTGGCCTTTTGTAACTGTGCCTCCCGCTGCCGTCCTGACGGACGCAACTGTATCCGGATCTGAATTTGTGATTCATCTCAAAACCACGGATGGATATAAAACTATATCCACAGATCAGCTTACAACAGAGGATGGCAAACTGTTTATTTTTTTTAAACGTGGAATCATACCGGTCAAAAGCGGTCATGGAACCAGCCGGGGAGGCACTTATTCCGCTTCCCGCATGTCCGTGTCTGACTCGGGGAAAGCAGTGCGGATCACCGAAATATATTATGGAACACAAAATAACTGCCGTCTGTTATGGAAATAGCTGACGCTTCGGGAGGGCTGTGGCTGCGGCCTGGTTGGGATGATGGGCAAGGGTACCAATTTCAGGTAAAACATAATATTGATGTGGTGGAAGCCGGGAGTGCGGTATCTGAGTACATATGGATATTTTATAACCGAAAACGGATCCATGAAGCAAACGGCTGTCTGACGCCGGAAGAATATTGCAGGATACACCAGACAGATTTGAAAGTGGCTTAGCTGCTTTTGAATAAATCTTTACG
>CANRTU010000032.1 GCA_947642745.1 uncultured Eubacterium sp. | reverse complement strand
ATGAATGGGTGTAAAGACATCCGGTATTGTTCTTTTCCTTAAGTTAATGACATTGCGCTTTTTCAAGGTTTTCTGCTACTGTTGTCTTTACAAGGTCGCAGCAGAACAAAAAGCCCGTTCCACATACGAAAACATCCTGCGCCTTGTGAAAGACCCGGAAGTATGCGATCCGATCCGGTTCCTGCGGGCACGTGAAATCGTACACTTCCAGCGTTTCGGTGAAGGACTGAATATTGTAAAAGAACACCTGGATTCCAAAAACTTCTATGCTTTCAATCCGGCATTTGATATCCGGCAGAAATAATAAAAAAGTATCCGGCTTCGCCGGATACTCCGCCTGCGGCGGGCTGCCACCGCAGCATTTTCCTATTAGACAAAAATAAAACCAGCCCGGCCGCTTCGTATATCACAAAAGCTGGCCCGGCTGATTCATATAATCAGACTTCTCTTCCCCCGTCTTTCTGACTGTGCGGGATAACCACAAACTGCCAGAATCTCTTAACTGTGGCGCTTCATTATTAAGCAGAGATACTTATACCGTTTGCGCCGGTATATCTTTATGGAAATACGCCGTATCGCCCTCTGGAAAAATTTTATTTACAAAACGGACCTTCCGCTACAACACCTTCGTCTGCTTTTCGCTTATAAAAGGCTTAACAATTTGTACGAGAATTCCAGCCATCTGATCTGGCGGTTCCTTCATGCCTCTTTTCACCCATGACAAAATGATTCCACTTAATCCAAAGGAATGGTGAGATGAAATGACGATAATAAGCAGACCGGCTGACATGTGCGTATTCCGTCACTTCTGAAACAGTAATATCAGAAAAGTTTTTTTCTTCATCAGCTCAGGTAAAGCATCTCCCAGACATTCTTACAAAAATTCATTTGCCTGTTTCATTCGTTTCTCCAAAAAATTGTTTTACAATTTCCGCAATCTGTTCTTCGTTCTGATAATGAATATAATGTCCTCCTTCCAGGACCATTGTCTTTCCTTTCTTTACAGCGTTACTAAGTTTTTCATGTTCAGGAAGCCAGTAATCATCTGATTGTGTACTTTCACTGGACAACAGAAACAAGACGGGAATAGTTTCCGGAAAATACATATCCTGTATTTCTTCCAGATTTTCCTTGAAACGCCTGCCCTCATCCTGCATACTGGCATTAGCGATCATATATTGCATAATCATACCCCGTTGTTTATTTTCTTCTTCGCTCAGTCCCTCTAAATAAACAGCTTCTGGTAAAAATCTATTAACGAAACGATACAATCCGCTGTATTTTAACGCCGGGTACAGCCATCCCGGAATATCAGGGCCATGAATCTGCCAGGCAACGCTGGTATCCAGGCCCAGATAGCCCGTCACTTCTTCCGGATAAGTATTCGCATATTTCAGTCCATAAACTCCCGCAATGGAATGTCCTGCCAGAACATATCTGTCAATGCCTAAAGTCTGTAAACACTGGCGCAATTCTTTATTCATGTTTGTTACTGCCCCTGGCACATCCGTTTCTCCACTCAGACCATAGCCGAATGGTTCCATAATAACGACACGGTAATTTCGCATGAAACTTCCGGCAAGAGACTTGAAATCCAGAGAAGGCGAAGGAGTATCATATCCTGGCAGCAAAACAATCGTTTCCTTTTTATCTCCCATCACTACAACATTCATTTCACCGCTGTCAGTTTGTATTTTTTTCCGTACACTGGCAGGTTTCTGCTATCAGAAAAACACTTAATGAACTGGTACACTGAAGTACCAGTTAAGAATAATACTGGCACAAGCAAAATGCAGATTAGTACCTTAAATAAAATGTCGATTCTGACATAAGCAACAATCATCCCGACGCTTAGATGCAATCATCATTTCCTAAAATATAACATATCCAGAAAAAAATACAACATGTCAGAAGGTATTTGAGACACAGGAGGGCAATTTTATCTTTATTATCCTTTCAAACGATTGGGAAACTTACACTTTTCATTTAATACTTACTTTCTTTCACAAACGGGAAGCTGCTGACAGTTATTTCATTATTTTCTGCAATTTATACTGATCCTCTGATCTGTTTTCCGGATGATCAGTTTTTACAATATGAAAGCCACACTTATTGATATAGAAATTGTGATTTCTAATGGAAAAAACAGGCGTTTCTGTTTCCCAGATTTTTGTATCAGGATACATTTTTTCAATCATATTCCATACTTTTATTCCCAGCCCCTGATTTTCATAAACCGGATCAATAAAGATATTGCCCAAAAAATTGTGGTTGTTTTCATTGATCCATAAAATTACTCCACCAATTAACTGTTCATTTAAGAAAATACAATATGAGGAAGCATCCTTATGCAATCCCCACTTTCTCAAAAAATTGCCATTATCATATCCATCCGGTCCGCCTTTTTCTTTACCAGTATGTATTCTTGTATCTTCATCAAAAGCCCGTTCCATAATTCTGGTTAATTTGTCTATATACGATTCTTCTAACTGAATAAGATTTAATTCCATATCCGCTTCCTTTCCTTATAAATAAAAATACTTTCATATCTGCATTTATATCATTTTATCCTGTGTTTATCCGAACCGTTTTAGAGCGTGTTTGAAAAATGCTTTCTGTCAAATAAAGGGTATGATATGCGTCACCCTGAAGGGCATGATATGGAAGATTTGACCCGGATGAGAGAGGCGTACCCAAAGGGCATGATATAGCGGGCTACATTGACCAGATGATGACTGAATATACCGCAAATCATTCCTGCCAGCTGCACGCCCCACTTAGCAGAGAATTCAGCCCAAATTTAATCAACATAGCCTGCTATACCCAAAGGGAACGATGCGGTATGCCGCCATAAATGCAAAATAAATTCTCCATGTCATGCCCTTCAGGGTACATCTGACAGAAAGCATTTTTCAAATACGCTCTAAAAACAATCCGGCATCTGCTTATCCAAAATAAACTGCCGCTGTCTCACAGATAAATACTACCACGCAGCACAAGACGGCAATTCCGACCATACTGAGTCCTTTCCATGCGGCGGCAATTCCGGCTGCCAGCGCCAGAATTCCCGCAAGAGGAAACTGCGGCGCCCATATGATTGCCGGAAATGTCATGACTGCCAGTGTCACATATGGTACATAATAAAGAAACGAACGTAAAAACGGATTTTCTATTTTTTTGCGAATCAGTGTTAGTGGCAGCACCCGGATCAGGCAGGACACCGCCGCGGCTACAAGTATATAAATGTAAATATTATGCTCCATATTACGAAGCCTCCTCCTATCGTTTTTGTCCGGCATTAATTCTCCATATCATACCCCTTAGTGTACAAAACGGGGGCATATCCCATGGAAAGCATTTTTCAAATACGCACTGGAACCCCTTGCCGGGCAGCGGGTTTTCTTACCACGGCCACCGCTGCGCCATGGAAAATCCGCCCTGCAGGATAACAGATTATGCGGCACGCTTACAGTAAATAAAGACTGACAGTACCCGGACGGATCATCTGCCAGTTTCATCCTTAAAATCCGCCCTGCAGGGTAGCAGATTATGCAGCACGCTTACAAGAAGTAACACGCTGCCAGTGCTACGGACGGATCATCCCCCGGTCTCATCTTCATTTACCGGAAAAAAGGCAGCTGCCAGCCCTGCGATCACAACCGTTAAAAGGCTGATCTTCATACTGTCAGACATACGGCTGAACAAAGAGATTCTGGATACGGCAAAAGAGGCCAGAAAACTTACAATGATCACTCCGCCTGTAATTTTACTTTGTTTCGCCGCTGGTATAATAATCGCAATGAACATGCCGTATAATGCCACGCTTAGCGCACTGACTACCGATACCGGCAGAATATTCCCCGCCACAATACCAAGGGCGGTACCCATTGCCCAGCCCGGCAGGGCAACGGCCATTGCGCCGTAATTATAATACGGATTCAGCATCCCGGGCCTTGCGATACTGATTCCGAATATTTCATCTGTAATGCCAAACCCAACAAGAAACCGGTGTATCAGGGACATGCCGGAATGGATTTTCTGGCTGAGCGCACAGCTCATAAGCAGATACCTCATATTAGTAATCAATATTACAACCGCCATCTCTATATAAGGCGCATCGCCCATAATAACTGTAAACTCAGCGTATTCCCCGGCCGAGGCATGATTCAGCATACTGGATATAAATCCCTGCACCGGATTTAATCCGGCTTTTTTCGCTACGATTCCCAGTGAAAATGCTACCGCAAAATAACCAAGCGCCACAGGCATTCCATCCCTGATCCCGTCTGTAAAAGCGTTTCTACTCTGATTCATCCTTAATTCTCCATCTGCGTATCTTTCCAGAATACGCATAACCTCCTTTGCTGAAAAAATATCACATGAAACATGCCGCTGTCTTATTTCAGCCCGGCTGTTATACTTCCCAGCAGTTCCCAGGCAGCGTCACGTTCTTTTTTCTGCTCCGGGTTCAGATCTTTGTACGGACACAGCATGGGATGCTGTCTGGCGGAATCGTCCCGCACATCCCCATAAGTCCAGTTATAAAATGTATAAAACCGGAGCCACCGCATATGGTCCAGCCTGCGGTATTTCTCCTTGATCGTTTCTGATTTTTTTGTGTCACAGTATTCCTTATAAGCCCTTGCGATAACACTGGGCGTGAATTCCGTAATCGTTTCATCTCTTAACAGTATGCGTATTTTCATCAAAAGATGGTCTGCGGCAGATATTTTGGACTCACGGTGAAAATCATCCAGCTGCTCCCAGCTAAGCGTCGGATAAGAAACCGACGTCCGGAATATTTCATTAATTTTAATCGCCGCCTGATTCAGGGCTGTCCGCATAATCTGGTCCGGCGTATAAATCTCCTCATTTGTGCCAAAGTAATTTACCCCGGGCGCTTTCCTGTTGCTGTGCAGATGCACCTGTCCCCGGATCTTATAATATTTATTCAGCCGCCAGTATATATTCCATCCTTCCGGCTCATCATCATGACAGACAATAATACGGTCAGCCAGCTCCATAACTTCATGGTGCTTTTCCCATAATTCATCATAAAAAATCAGGGAATCCATTTCCTGTGACGCTTCTCCCATAGAAAACACTTTATGCAGGTATCTGTGCGTGGCAAGAAAGCTCTTTGCATCTCCAAAAATATGATATGCCACATGCTGACTGACAGAAATTACATTTATCATAATCGCACGCTCAAGAATACTGCGTCCATAATTTCCAAACCCGATTAATACAATCGTATTCTCATGGCTGCAAAGCGGTTTTGACCGCCAGTATTGCCTGGCGCAGCAGTCATAACTATGAAAAAACCTGATATTTCCTGAAAGATGATCCTGTCCGTTTGTCGTTCCCGCATAAACTTCTACTGGCAGTGTATGTAAATCAACCGCACGGCTGTTCACCCCGATATCATTTTCTTTCATGAGAAAAATCCGGCATTTCGTGCCCATATTTTTTTTACACGCCACGATTCTGGCAGGTGAAGTATTGATAAACAGACATGGATAATCCGGATATTCCATCTGGTCGTCTCTTTTCTGTCCAAAAATAATAACCGTATCCGGGTCCTCCTTATATATATTCGCCGCCAGCGTATTGGCCTCCGCCCCATAATCCGCAAAATAATACCAGTCTTTTTTCCGTTGAAACCGAAGCAGAAAAAGCGGAAGGCCTTCACTGGTAACAAAAGATATGACAGCGCCAAACAGCGTCATCATAATGCCTGCGGATAACAACAGGAAAATTACACCCACCGCAACGCCGGGCGGTGTGACTGGGATCAGGTCTCCATATCCCACAGTCGTCAGTGTCACAATCGAATACCAGAACGCATCGCTGAATGAACGGATCGTCGCCCTGCTGTCTGTATATTCCGACAGGCAGAGAATCGCAAGCAGTCCAATATATACGATGAGCAGAATCAGAGTCATGTAAAGATAGATTTTATTTCTCCTCTTCATAATGCACTGTCTCCTTTGATGTATTGATTCAGTTCCAGTATACGCTTCTCCAAAAAGCATGATATTTGCGCCAGATCCGGTCAACACAGCCTGCTACGACTCTCTCGTCTGGTACATCTCTCCTGCCAGGTGTGGAATATATCATGCCCTTCAGGGTACAAAGTGGGGAGTGCAGATGCCGGGACATTCACTGTCACCGTGCAGGACGCCGTTATCCCGTTGTCCGTAGCCGCTGTGATTGTTGCGGTTCCCCCGTTGAGCCCTTTTACGATTCCATTTCCAGATACCGTCGCAACAAGCCCGTTGTCCGAACTCCAGGTCAGAACGCTGTTTTCTGCGCTGGCAGGTTCTATCGCCGCTGTCAGGCGTATGGATTCCCCCCGGTTCAGCTGGCATTTTGTCTGGTCCAGCTTCAGGCCGGCAGCCTGGACTTCCGTAATCTTCACGTCAAAAGAATCGCTGACATTGACGTAACTCAGAAAAACTTTCGCAGGCGCCTGTTTATCATCTTTGTTTCCATAGATTTCAGATATCATACTGGCTTCCATCCCAACCGGTACCTTTATGCCATCCTCATACATCAGGGTAAGTACACCGTCAGTCAGATCCAGCTGTCCAGTCTGTAACTCATTCATTGTGTATTCCAGCCTGGACGGAGGCGTTGTCAGTTCAAAGCCGCTGACTCTTGCCTGCGGACAGTTGCGCAGCCGGGGATACTGACAGCCGGAAACAGGGTCCATGTACCAGACCTTTTCAAAATCAAATCCTGTATAGCATCTCTCTTTCTCCATCTGGGCCCGGGTCAGCCCTTCCGCATAAGCATCTTTTCCACCTGATTTTAAATAATAGCTCTCCTTTCCATAAGAACCGCCTACCATATTTATGTACTCAAACTCACCTGATATGCTTCCTGCCGCATAGGAGTGATAACTGCTGCCATAGCCATCCATATACCCGTGGCATCCGTTAATACCACCTGCGCTTTCACCTTTTATTGCGGAAATATCCACATCTGTATAGCAGTTTCTGATTTCCACATGTTCACTATATCCCACAATGCCGCCAATATTTCCAGCCTCAGCGCTCTGGCTTGATATGGTTCCGGTAACAAAACATCTGGAAATGGCCGGCCAGCCGCCTTCACTGGTCCCCCCCCCCCCGGCGATCCCGCCGATATTTAACCGGCTGTGTCCTGATGTATTTGAAATATCTATGCTGACATTTACCAGACCAGGATTTCTTATGGTCACATGTTCTCCCCTCAGTGTCCCGAACAGGCCAAAAAAGGTTTCCTTATCCGTTGTGCCATAAATTGTCATATTCATAATCCGATATCCATTACCATCAAATGTCCCGTAAAATTCTTCCACAGGTTTCCAGCCGTTTCCAAAATCCCATTCCCCTCCGGGCGCTGTCTGCGAGAGATCAATATCATTCATCAGAATATAATTGCCGGACGGATCGTCACTGATCCCATACAGATCATCAATCGTGCGGACCGGCGTAAAACCTTCCGGAACTTCCGTAAGCGGGGTTTTTGTGCATGACTGCCGTCTTCATCCACATCCATCCAGTTATATTCATCTTCTGCATGATGATCATATCCGTCGTCCTTATCGCCGTTTCCTCCGGGCTGATTTGCACGATAGAGCAGCGTATAGCCCTCCGGAACTTCCGCCCTGGATGCCAGAATACTTTCTCTATGTATACAGACACCAAAAAGCAGCGACACCATAGCGATTGCGGGTATTAATTTCTTTCTTAAATAATTTCCTTTCATAACAAAACCTCCATACGATTAGTGATACCTGAAACAAGAAACACTTCCCCCGGGCCTTTTATCGTAACACCGGATCTTTATGGCCGGGTCAGTCGCTGATACTTACAAATAATTTCCCATGCTTTCTGGTCTTTTGCCAGCAGACATTTCTTTCCACACCCGCTTCGTGATTTATTCCTGATCATTCCAGGGACTGAAAGCTTCTTCTGGTATAGGATCCGGTAAACCATAGGACGAATGGAATTCGTTTGGCCGTGACGAATATACCTGTACAGTAAAGCGGTATGGTCCGCCTTCTTCCTCTAATAACTGCGGGTCTATCCAGATTCCGTTCTTTCCCATGGAAATAATATCTTTTTTTGACCAGATATTATTTCCCACAAAATCCCCTGCCGCATTATATACCCGTACATTAAAACTATCCGCATCTTCATAATCATCCAGATTACTCCATACCGCATAATTACTGACTATTCCACTGCCACTATTTTCCTTCATCCATTTCAGCCCGGACGGAGCCGGCAGCACAGGCGCAGATTCACCCGTAAACTCAAAAACATCCGATAACACAAAGGGGCTGTCTGTATACTGCTTCCCGTCTCCCACAGAACATACCGCAAAATAATAAAACCCATTTTTCTGGAAATATTCTGACAGGCTCACATCATAGGTAAAATTCTCTTCATTATGCCCCTGCTTTCCTCTCATACCGCCTTCTATGACAAACTGATCTTTGTTTAAATCCGGCTGTACCGCTGTATCGTTCCAGTAGAGCCTCCACACATATCCCGGTACACCGCCGCTGCCTGAATCCGGCACGTTTTCCCATAACGCTATCCCTGTCTCACCATTCCAGCGTGGATCTTCCGGCGCAGGAAGAACCGCTAATCCGTTATGTCCCACAGAACCGGACTGTCCTCCAGACAGGTACCACAAACAAACAGTCAGAAGAAACAGCGCCGCCAGAATCCCGCACACCACATTCCGCTTATGTGGAAAAAAAGCCCGTTTTACCTGCTGTACGGACTGGTAGCGCTTATCCGGATCAAGTCTCATGCATTTTTGGATAATGCGCCGGTACCGTGGTTTTTCCGCCTTATCCCCAAATATCTGTTCCAATGTAACGCCCAGGGAATAGATATCTGTACGCACATCCGTCTGCGCAAACCCATACTGTTCCGGCGACGCATATCCCCGTGTTCCCAAAAGTCTGGTATCCGTTTCCTTTCCGTCTTTTGGCACACGTGCCGCATCAAAATCAATCAGGCGGATATGCCCGTCCTGCGCAAGTATAATATTAGAAGGTTTAAGATCTCTGTGAATGATCCCCCTGTCATGCAGAGCTTCAAGCACATCACATAATTCCCTCACAACGCAAAGCAGCTGCGGCTCTGATAATTCCACGCTGCCTGCCGGCTGCCCCTCGATATATTCTTCAATCACTGTTGTTTCATCGTCTGACAGTTCCACCTGATATAGCCGCGGAAGCCCCGGATGCGGACAGTCCTGAAGCATCGGATAGATTTCGTGACGCCCTCTGAGCCGCTTACGGATGAAACGCTGTTCTCCTTCTTTTTCCCGTACAAGATGCACGACACTTTTTTCACTCTGTTTTAACAGTTCAATTTCTACATATTCCATCTCTTTCCCTTCTTTTCCTGAGCGTGTCATAAAATCATTCCCGCAATCCGCACTCCACTTAGTACCCTGAAGGGCATGATGCGGAGAATTTATCCCAAATCTGGTCAATGCAGGCCGCTATATCATGCCCTTTGGGTACACCTCCCAAATGCGGAATAAATTTTTCATATTATGCCCTCCAGGGTACTAAGTGTAAAGCTTATCATACCCTTTGGGTGCGTCTTACAGAAAGCATTTTTAACAGGACAAACGCATGAATGAACATTATATTAATAAATGAAGTAAAATCCGGATAATTATGCAGTAGTTATTCTAAAACCGAATATCCATACATCCTTTTTCATAAAAGACAGAAAAATAATTCTGATTTCACGTTCTGGTATCAGTCCGTTCACCGTTTCTTCACTCATGCGTTTGTCCTGCATTTTTAAGACATGCTCTTGTCAGATTTTGTATATTATAATATAATTATAGCAGATCACTGACAGGAGACGCAATATGAAACTGGTGCCCACAGAAGAATTGTATCATGAAATAAAAAATGCCACAGACCCGGAAGACTTTCTGGCAAAAAACAGCTCGCAGATGCTGCGCCATAATCTGTCGGAACATCTGCGAGTGCTTTTGTCACAAAAAAACATGACCCGGGCAGAAGTTGTGCGTGGTTCCCTGCTGGACCGTTCCTATGTCTATCAGATATTTTCCGGTGAGAAAACACCTTCACGGGATACGCTGATCGCCCTGTCGTTTGGATTGCGGCTTACAGACAGCGAAACACAAAAAATGCTGAAACTGTCCGGAAACAGGGAATTATACGCAAGAGACAAACGGGACGCCCTGATCTTATTCGCAATCACGCACGGACAGACGCTTATGCAGGCCAATGAACTGCTGTACCGCCATGAACTGACCCTCCTTGGTACACAGACGGTGTAATCTGATGAGGCGCCCTCTGTCTCTCACAGAGGCCATCCAGATACATTCAGTATTCAGATATGATTCCGGTCCCCGCATGCATTACGGCAGCCTGCGCAAAGATACCGCCGGAATTAACGTTTTACCTGATATCCTCACTTGTTCCGGGATCCTATGTATCAGCTTTTTTACCATATTTTCGTATTCATCCGGACTGCCCCCACCCATAAGACCTCTATTCCCCTGAAAGCGAATCCATAAATCTGTATCCTGTCCGGACTATGTGTTGTTTTCAGCACGGTGAGCAGGATATGGGCGTGAGAGTTGCCGTACCCCTTGTCGTGGATGGCAAAGCCGGCAATCATGCCTTTGGAAACAAAAAACTCCCGGCAGTAGTCACGGATAAGGCCGGCGTACTGCTCCGGCGGGATTTCTCCCGGGATGGCAGGCACGAACCTCCGGGCAGGCCGGGAGTTCCATTGTTTTTCCTGCGCTTCAACAGAGTTCCATAGGGTATTGCGGTCTGCAAACTCCGGCGGCGCATGGGGCGTGAGCATGATTTCCTTGTGGGTGACTTCGGTTTTATAGGGATAGTATTTCTGTTGCTGGCCGTATTCAGAAAACAGTTTCCCGCCGCTCTGGCAGGCGGCAGAAATGGCGGATTCATTGTTGCTCCGCTTAATGATGATGATTTTACAGTGCGGGCATGGCAAATGTGCGCCCTGCGTCCTCCTCTCTCCCTGACCGGGCAAAAGAAAAAGCAGGATACCTTTTCAGATTTCCTGCCCGGGTGTGCCGCTATATGCGGATGATTATTTATTTTTTTGACAGGCTGTCAGTTCGACAAACTGGAATTTCCGCTAATCTACGGACTTTTTCAGGCATTGAAATACATATCATAGACAACATATCCCTGTACATTTTTCAATGCTCCCGCATAAGTTTCCTGGCACATCATACAACGTGGCTCATTCATTGGTATTCCACTCGTTGGTTTAATATTAAACTCTGAGGACGTTTTAAAGCCAACACGATTGTAAAAATGATAGTCACCCTCAACCGTAATTCCCTGATATCCTGCATTTCTGACTTTTTCAATCCCCCAGGTAATCATTGCGGAACCAATTCCCTGATGAAAATAGTCTGCATGAACAGCCACCGGCGCAAGCATAACGATGTTGCTTTCCTGCTCATCATCAATATGCGGCCCATTTGGTGTGGAAGATAACGGGAATCTTGAAAACATAAAATAACCTACAATTCTCCCATCTGTTTCAGCAACAAATGATAACTCCGGAATATAATATTTTGAATCCCTTATCTCTTCCACTAAAGCTATAATATCTGTTCCATCAGAATAATCTGTCCCCTCACTAAATGAACGTAAAATTAACGAAATTATCTGTTTATAATCTTTATGTGTTTCTGGACGTATTATTATATCATTTCTCAATGTTTTGCTCTCCTTCTATATTCTCCGTAAACTCCTTCTGATATTTGAAAAATAAACAATCATGTGTATCCTCCTTCATTCAAATCTATCATGCCGCTGTCTTCTTAAACGATTGAAAAACTATGGAAATCATCCGCTGTCTGCAGGGCGCAATGCACCACTTCCCTAAGTGGTGTATAATTGCGCCTCTTTCAGAGGGGGATTTTCCGGGTTTCCGTTTTTCTGTCATTTTACCATTCCCGCTGTCCGGGCTTTTTGTCAGGATGGAGCTTCCCGGCGACAACGGCGGCATGGCTTTTCAGGCGGCGGTTACGGGGATTTCCAAATCAGCCCTGGGAAGTTATGAGAATGACGAGCGGAACATTTCATCTGGAAAATGCTTTTTCAGGCTCCTTCTGTCAGTTCCTGGTACGGCCAGTCCAGGATCCCTCCAAATTCCAGAACATTCGCATACCCCATCTCCGCCAGCTTTTGCGCCGCCTGTCTGCTCCGGTTACCGCTTCTGCAGTATACCAGAATCATCTGATCTTTATCAGGCAGCATCTCTGGTTCATCAACAATATTCTCATTCGGCAGGCATATTGCGCCTTTGATATGGCCGGCGCTGTATTCTGCCTGTGTCCGGACATCCAGAATGATATAACCCTGTTCTGTATCCATGATCTCTTTTGCTTTTTGTGGCGGAATTCTCTCATACGTCATCTTATCGTCCTCCATCATACTTTCATCGCTGTGGTAGTAGTTATTCACATAACGGATCATTCCTATTCCTGAAACAGAAAAAACCGCTGCAAGAATAAAAACGGCTGTTTTTTTATGTTCCGGGATTTTTTTCATAAGGCACCATCCCTTCATTTTCTTCCCCTCCCGGGGCCATATCAGAACCTTCTTTTGAAGCTTTTTTTTAAGTTTCTTTCATGGCTTACCCGTGTGCGCACCCAAAAGATTTTTCTTTTTATGATTTCACCCTGCAGATGACTCTGGCATAATGCTTCCTGGAATCTTCGACGACACGGATATTTCCCTGCCGGATATGAAATTCGATCCGCCTGGCGTACCACCAGTCCCCAATGCCCATCCGGTAAATACCCAGAATTTCCCCAATCAGCCTGGCCTCCTTAACCGGCCGGTCTGATAACAGATTCCAGATCTGGAAATCGTAAAAATCCTCCAAAACACCTGTCACCCTGCCATTTATGACAGCCCGCAGCGGACTGTTTCCGGTTACCAGCTCTTCCCATAAACATGCGTAATAGCGCACCTCATCCCCGGAAAGAATCTGTTCAGAAGATAAAAAACCGGCAAACTGTTCCGGGGCAGCCTCTCCCCAGCTGCCACAGTATATGATCCGGTGATTTAGCGCCATATGATCCGGAAGTTTTACTACCCGGATTTCATTTTCATACCGCTCCAGCATCCGGCACAAATGATACAGTCCGCATCTGGAATATGGCGCATCGCTGTACCATATCCGCACTGTTTCACCCTGATCCAGAAAACTTTCCAGACGGCGCAGCTCCCCAGCATAAAAGGTCCCGATATTTTTCATTTCGTTTTGTACCTCTTCATCGTCCCACTGGCTGACAGCATACAACGAATATAGAAATTCACGCCGGTAAAGACTGTCCGCCGGCTCTGTAATATCCCCCATATCCAGCATAAATCCCAGACAGATAACCTTATTGGCATTTCCTTCAATCCATCCAGAAACCTCCCCGGACGGCGGCGCCGTTTTGTTTACACTTATCCGGCACTTTGCCGCTTTCATGGAAGCGGCTTCACTTTCTCCAAACAGTACTTCAATCATATTGCAAAACCTTTCCTGCCTGAACATCATTTATAAAATCCGGATTTATGAAATTTGGATTTTCCCCTGTGTTCACGCTATATTTCATCCGGTTTTTGTCCATCGTGGGCCATCCATTTACATTCCGTCAGTTCCATATCGGTAAATACCGCCCGAAACGACGACTCTTCCGGCGAGCAGGCATAAATACCGAACCGGATCTTTCCGCCTCCGTTTCGCATATGGCAGATCCGCATCTGTGAAAACTGCCTGCCGTCTTTGGAACATTCGATACAGTAATCGTCTTCCCTGCGGCTGAAACGGTACCACATGGATGATATGCCGGCATCAATTGCCGTGGTAGCCCAGTCAGAATATCCCCGGTCCGTTACCACGCTGCCCAGATGCTGGTACGATTCATTTTCATACTCCACGGAAGCTTTCAGCCAGTTTTCACTATCCAGATACATCACTATACCGCACTGGTCAAACCGGTGGCAGCTTTCTTCAAACTGTGTCTTTACAACAAAACTGAAATATTTTTCTTCCGTCTCCATCTGGAATACCGGCGCATTGTCATTTTGAAAATGATAGTAAGTCCTCTGCCATAAGTCCGTATGGGGTTTTGTCACAATTTCTACTGTATCAGCGCCAATCCGCCAGTCCAGCGGCTCCCTGGTCCATTGAAAATTTGTAAGGTCCATTTTTAAGTTCCTCCTGCCATTCTTTATGATTCATAATCAATCTGACTTCTTCCAGAAAGCATAACACATACAGCGTGCATACGCAATCAGAAATTCCATTGTATTCCGCATCCGTCTGACAGTCATTATAGCAAATCCTGCGGCATACCCAGTCAGAAAATTTCCATTGTATTCCGCATCCGTCTGACAGTCATTATAGCGAAACCTGCGGTTTACCTGATCAGAAAATTTCCATTGTATTCCGTGCCGTTTTTTCATATAATGAGCATATGACAGACCGGTCCGCATCCAGTCTGAAACGCATTCAGACAAAAGCCATGTTCCGGACAGGAAGGAGAATAAGTGTAAATGAAAAAGAAAGAAAATTATAATCAGGTTAAATTATCAGATTCCCAGAAAGAAAAATTAAAAGAAGAAATCCGTGCATTTTATCTGGATCAGCAGGGGGAAGAACCGGGTATCATCAAGCAGCTCCGGCTGCTGGATCTGTTTGTGGAGAAACTGGCGCCCGTTGTTTACAACAAAGCGCTGGATGACGCCAGACAATGGTATTGCGTTATGATGGATCATATGGATTCCGATTTTTACGCATTGTATAAAAATGAAATGTAATGATATGATGAATGAATCAGATTCTGCGGTTCGAAACAAAGCGGTTTTATCAGGATGAAATTCAATGCTGTATTCACAGCTGCTACGGCTAACACCGATACGCTGACCATTTTTGTATCTTTATACGCATAAAAAATACCATTCAGTACCCCGCATAACGCACCAGATACAATTGATATGAGTAAAAAAGGCACGTATCTCCAGGCGGCATAAAAATCTTTCGCATATAAGATCTTTCCCATATAAGATCTTTCCCATAACGATTTTTCCTATTTTTCCTATAAAACGAAAAAATACCTCCGGCAGCGTAATCCGCTTCTGCCAGAGGTATCTCTAATCGTCCTTTCATTTATATCATATAATCTGTTTCACACAACGCATCTGTTTTTATATCGTTACTTACTTTCCGGAAACCGTACCATCACCCTGGTCCCTTCCCCCTGTTTTGATTCTATCTCAAATCCGTGCCCCAGCTTTTTCATAATCCGGCTGCACAGATACAGGCCGATTCCGGAAGAGCGCTTGTCTTCGTGACCATTATAGCCGGTATACCCTTTTTCAAACACCCTGGGAAGATCCTGCGCACAGATTCCGATTCCGGTATCCGCTATCACAAGTGTGCGTGTATCCGCCATAAATACAGATACCGTTCCTGCAGGCGTATACTTCACCGCATTTGAAAAGATCTGTTCCAATACAAAGGCAAGCCATTTCTCATCCGTGTGTACAAAGGTGTTTACATTAGTATAATCCAGTTTTATCTTTCCACGGACAAACAGCCTGGCGTATTTGTGAATGGTTTCTTTTAATACATCATCCAGCTGTATCCGGCGCAGCACAAAATCCGTGGATTCTGAATCCAGGCGCATATACTGTAACGCCATTTCCACATACCGTTCAATATCAAACAGTTCATCCATCTCCCCGGACAGATCCACGGCGCCGTTTTTTTCCCGCAATAACAGACGCATGGCAAAAATCGGCGTCTTGATCTGATGAACCCACATTGTAAAATACTCTTTTAATTCTATAGACCTGCGTTCCATTTCGTTCTGTTGTTCCACCCTGCTCTTAACCAGGTTTTCCACCAGACACAGCCAGGAAGCTTCCAGTGGATCGTCCGTCCGCTCCAGCCCCTGCAGGGAAAAGACCGCATGCTGCGCCATACAGTCCAGTATGCGGCATTTCCGGTAAACCTTCACAAAGTCAGCGGTTATAATACACAGGACCAGAAACAGCCCCAGTCCCATCCCGTAAATAATCTCCCTGGACGGGATGTGGTTTAAGATCATAAGCACTGTCATAATAAATGCGGAAAGCAGTATCATAAATATCCACTGCGCCTTTTCCAGTATATATAGTAACAATAACCTGACTCCAGACCGACTATCCAATGCAGTAACCGATTCCTTTCTTTGTGAGAATAAACTGTTTCAGTCCGATTCCTTCCAGCTTTTTACGAAGCCGGTTCACGTTCACAGACAGGGTATTTTCGTCCACATAGCTGTCGCTTTCCCACAGTCTGGTCATCAGCGTTTCACGGCTTACGGTCTTTTCCTTGTTTTCCATCAATACCTGCAGAATCCGCAGCTCATTTTTGGTCAGGGACACTTTCTGTTCCTGAAATACCAGCGTACCCTCCGAAAGGCTGAGCACAGCCCCTTTATGCTGCAGCAGGGTGGACTCCCCCGCAAAATCATAGGTTCTTCGCAGCATTGCCTGAATTTTCACTGTCAGGATATCCGGATCAAAGGGTTTGGGGATAAAATCATCTCCTCCCATATTTACCGCCATAACAATATTCATATTATCAGACGCCGAAGAAACAAAGATCACCGGTACCCTGGACACCCGCCGGATCTCACTGCACCAGTGGTATCCGTTATAAAATGGCAGTTTAATATCCATCAGTACAAGCTGCGGGGAAAATTCCACAAATTCTTCCAGAATCTTCGAAAAATCCGCCGCACATTTCACCTCATAGTCCCAGCTCTCCAGATGCCGCTTTATGCTGCCGGCAATCGTTTTATCATCTTCTACAATATAAATCCGGTACATGTCTGTTCAGACTCCTCCATAATAATTAACAGCCTCAGGAAAACCACAGCCCGTTTTTCACCGGGTATGCCGGTCTCCGCTTACATGCAAATTCCCGCTTTTACGTAACATACGATTCCATAACCGCAATTTCCGTAAATCTTTACGATTGTCATTATCATATGCCGCACAAAACGGCTTTGGAACGTACTGAAAAACGCTCCGGAACATGGGGCCGCATTTTATTTAATCACTCTGTCTGGAAAAAGTCAAGCTGTAATCCAAGTCCCTGAAAGAATCAGATACTCTGGAGCCATTTCACATATTCTGTCACCACATCGCTGGTCCTGCTTATATAAATACATTCTTTTGCCAGTGTCACATCATCCGTTACAATATTGTCCACGCCCAGCTCTATCATCCGGCTGATACTTTCCTGCGTGTTGGGCGTCCAGGCATATACCCGTTTCCCCGCATAATGAATATCCGCCACCATTTCCCTGGAAATGCTGGAAGCTTCAATACTGAAATGATCCGCTGCGGCAAGTTTTGTGATATCCCCATAGGCAAGACTCATGACATATACGGTCTGGATGTCCTGGTCATAAGCCTTCACACGTTCCAGCGTTTCGTAAGAAATGGAAGTGACCACACAGTTTTCTTCAAAATTTTCTGCCCTGATAAGATCCACCACACACTGTTCAAAATTTTGTTCGTGGCCGGATGGTTTTAATTCTATATTCAACTGTATTCCCTTCTTTTTCGCAAAATCAATGACCCCGGACAGGGACGGTATCCGCTCCCCGGCAAACTCCGGAGCAAAATAACTGCCTGCGTCCAGACGGCTGATTTCCCCGTAATCCATTTCCCGGATATTTTTGTCAACGCCTGCCACACGTTTCAGGTTCGCATCATGCACCACAACGATCTGTCCATCCCCGCACTGGCGCACGTCCAGTTCGATCCAGTCCGCTCCCAGCCGTGCCGCTTCTTTAAACGCCGCCATTGTATTTTCCGGACATCTGGCAGACGCTCCCCGGTGCGCTGTCACCTCCATCGTACGGACATATTCGATCTGTATGCTGAATTTATGATGACAGACTCCATACAGATAATAACTGCAGCATGCCACGGAAACTGTCAGAAACACGCCCGCCGCTATACGGATCACGTTACGGGACATTTTCCTGCGCACCGGACACGGAGCCTTTACATGCACGATTTCCTCCTGTCTTTCTTTTTTGTGCCCATAATACATCAGACTGATGCAGGCATAACTCACCGGCGTGGCAAACGCCCACATGATATGAAACGCTACTGCCAGAAATACCCAGACTACAGACGCCGGTATAATACTGATAAGCCCGGTTCCGGAAAATATCCTGCCTGGCAATACAGCCACAAATATTCCGGCCAGGACAGCACATATAAATAATACAGAAAGCAAAAGCTGTGTCCCCAGAAGTACGATCAGGTCTTTGCGCCTGTTACCCCGGCTCATCTGTGCGCTCTTTTTTCTGGCCTGCGCATAGTCGCATCCTTCCAGGGTAAAATAATGAAACGCATACAGCCAGCGCAGCAGCAGCCTGCCCAGGATGACCAGTACGACTGCTGACAATATCATCAGCGGCGCACTGTTTTTCATATAATCCAGAATAAATTCCGGAACAGATATGCTGCCCACATAGCAGGAAGCCGCACCGATATTTAAAAAAGGAATGAGAAACAATACCACAAACGCCAGTATGATATTTTTCCACGAAATACTTTCATGGCATTTACCACCGCAAAGCAAAACATCTGTGCCAGATTCACTTTAATTCCCTGAAAGGACTGGTCCAGCAGATAGACCACCGCTCCTATATCCACCATCGTATACGCTGTCATAATTAAAAGCAGTACCATAAGCATAATAATTGTAACCGGGTTTAATAAAAACGGTACTATATTATCTATTGTCAGATATTCATAACCGGTTGCCTTCATAATCCATTGAAATATCCCCCGGAACAGGGGCGTAAACAACATATAAGACAACAGTTTATATAATATCTGAAATCCCGCCATCGTCTGCCAGTTCACACGTAGCAGACGGCATACACTTTTTAGTTTTCCCATCACAAGACTCCTCTCCTTAACCATCCCGTTCCAATTAATATACTGTATCTGAATCCGGACAGTCCCACCATACGCAACGCCATGATGCCGGAGTCAGAAGTTCTCACAAAATATAATTTTATCAGGATTAGAATTATTCTGCGATTCCACTTTTTACAGTGGTTTTAAGAAGCAATCCGTGCTCATTGAACGCAATTTATGTTCCCGGACCGGTTGCCGTCTGATGCCAGTACGCTTTTAAACTCCACCGGAAACCGGCCGGACCCGTAAAAGCAGGTTTGATTTCCGTAACCCTGGAATCTGCCGGAAGGAAGACGGCGCCTGCTACTGCCTGGCCGGAAATCGTCCGGCAGACGGCAGCGGACAGATCCTGTCCGGGAAATCCCAAGTCAACGTCACTCCCACTGCGATTCTTATTATTTATTCTTAATTTATTTATATGTATATTAAATTCATTTTATATTTAAGTTAAATGTATTTTAAATTATATTAATCCTGTTTATTTCCGCTAATTTCCCACACAGCCCTGCTCCAGAGGATCATTCTGTTTCCATATCAGCGTCTGTATCCGGACCTGTATCCTGCTGGCGGATCGCATTTGGATAAATCCGTTCCATCCGTGCGTCCCCAAATCGCTGGTCCATAACCTGCTCCCACTGATACACGGCCGGATGTCCCTGCGCCCTGGTTTCCTGACGTACCAGAGCCATTACGGACACTGCCATATCCAGCGCCATAAATACTGCCAGTCCCGCAGTCAGCCATCCTCCTGTCTTTTTTCTTATGTTATCCGTAAGCTGCGCCACTTTCGGATACAGCCCTTTCATCCACACCACAGCGGCAATTCCCCAGAAAAAGCAGTACAGCAGATTAATCCTTCCTCCCAGGTTAAAGGGCATGGCGCTGTAATCCCAGAACACTTTTCCAAAAACCAGTTCTGTAAATACGCTGCACATATATTCATAAGCGCCGCCCAGAAATGTACCAACCCAGAACATATGATGATCCTGCTTGTCCCTGTCTTTATAAAGCAGCGCCGTAACAAGCGCAATGGCGAGTCCCCAGACAATGCTGAATGGCCCCCATACCAGGCTGCTGCGGCTCATCCACACACCGGCAGTGATCCTGCAGAAAACCGTTTCTATCACATCTCCAAGAAAAGCCCCTGTAACAAACAGCCAGAACAACTGTGCCAGACTGCATGTCTCACTGTCTGTGTCACGTTCCGTGATCTCATTCTGTACAGTGGCCGGATAGGAACTTCTGATCCTGCCTTCAATATGTCCGGATACTTTTACAGCAAACCCCAGTGTCCATTGCTGTAGTCTGCGGTTCCATTTCAATAGTCTTTTCAGCTTTTCTTCCAGATGGCAAATGAACATCAGGGAACCGGAGAGATCCAGTAATCCCACAGCCAGCAGTATCCATACAACGCTCACTCTGGCAAACTGCGGCAGTGCGTGATACAGATTTATGATCCATCCGTTTCCGTACCGGACAGACAGTACTCCCAAAAGCCCCCACAGCAGGGAATACTGCAGACAGATGTACCCGTCAAAATTCCATTTCTTACCGGAATAATCCCACCACTTCTGCCGGTCCATCCGTTCCAGCAGTTTTCCGGTAAACCATTCCACTGCCGTAGCCACTGCCACGCTTCCCAAAAACAAAAAAACAATATCTTCTTTTAATTCCTGTAGGAAAATCAGGAAAAGCACGCCGGTAAAGCCATAAATAAAACAAAAAGGCCCGGATGCGAATCCACGGTTTCTAAAATCTTTTTCCTTTATCGTAGCCACTGCTGTTTCCGCCAGCCATGCCAGAAACGACCAGGCAAAAAACAGTATGGCGGTTTCGTAAAATGTATATCTCATTCTGCTTCCTTTCTGTCTGCCAGAGCATATCCGCAATCAGATAATACTTTCTTTTGTTTCTGTATTTTTCTATTCTGACAATATCATAAGCCATACAGTAGCTGTACAGTCAAGTACTTTTTTACTATTAATAAAACCGCCCTGCTTACTGGCATGGAAAAAGCAGGAAACCTTTTCAGATTTCCCGCATGTATTTCAGAGCGTGTCCTAAAAATGCTTTCTGCGAGAGAAGGGCATGTTATGAGATATTTGCGCCAGATGAAGTCCGCATACCCGGGGAACACGCAGCATCGTGCCCCCCGGGTATGCGGACTATGTAACCTGAATCTGGCGCAAATATCACGCAAAATAGTGAATGCAGATGCCAGGAATAATTTATAAGGGCAGGCTCTGGTATATATTCAATGCTTCTTTTTTTAAGAAACTTTCAGTCCTGCCAGACAGGATCAGCTTCCTGATTCTGTCTCTCTTCCGGTTCCGTTTCTGACATGTGGACCGGCTCCTGTTCATACACATTTAACGGCTCCTGTAGATTCCGCCTCTCTTCCGCTTCTGATACCTGGAACGGCTCCTGACGTTTCCACTCATTTTCTTCCAGCTCCGTTTCTGACATGTGGTATGGCCCCTGTTCATACACATTTATCGGCCCCTGTGGATTCCGGCTCTCTTCCGCTTCCACTTCTGACACCTGACACGGCTCCTGTGAATTCCAGTCCTTTTCTTCCTGTTCTGATTTTGCTTCCGCTTTTGTCTGCTCTGCCGCCAGTTTCACATTTTTCGCAAACCTGCCAATCTGACGGAACATACGCCCGGTTTTCGCTGCTGCTTTTTGCCCGGTGCCTTTGATCCATGTGCCGGCGCCGGATAATCCGGCTGCCATTTGCGCCCGGTACAGCGACCGGTTTTCTTTTTTATATCCGCTTTCCGGTATCATGGATGCCCCCTGACCGGAGATACTCCCGGGTTTCGCATACTCCCACCTGTTTCCTGTATGTGCGCCGGCAGTCTGCGGCTGCATGAAAGCCCTGTCCGGCCGGTCAGTCTGTTCATTTGTCATTCCGCCAGCGGAGAGTTCCTGGTCCAAAATGCCCTGATATGTTCCGGATATTGTATCTTCCTGCCCATGACAGGATACTGCGCACAATGGAAACGACAGAATCACTTTAAACAGATCCCCGTCCACTACCAGTTCGAAAGTTCCCCTCATCAGTTCAGTCAGACTTCTTGCAATGGAAATTCCAAGACCATTGCCTTCCGTATTTCTGGAACTGTCTCCCCGGACAAAACGTTCCATCAGTTCCTCACTGCTGATGTTTAACTGGTATCTGGAAATATTCCGGAACGTAATGACTGCCTGTGCGGGATTCCGTTCCAGATTTACATATGCCCTGGTGCCCGGCTGGGCGTATTTGCAGATATTGTTCATCAGATTGTCAAATACACGCCACAGATGTCTGCTGTCCGCTTCTATATAAATGCTTTCCTCCGGCTTTTTAATGTGCAGCTCTATCTGGTCTTCCATCAGCTTTTCCTCGAACTCTCCCACCGTCTGCACAAGCATGACCGCAGCGTCGCACCTTTCCATAACCAGACTCAGGCTGCCTGTGGAAGCTTTAGAGGCTTCCATTAAATCTTCAATTAATTTTTTGAGTCTTGCTGACTGTCTGCTTAATACGTCCAGGTATTCCACCGTCGCCGGATTATCTGTCTCCTCTTTTTGCAAAAGATCCACATAATTAATGATAGACGTCAGCGGTGTTTTAATATCATGGGATACGTTCGTAATCAGTTCTGTTTTAAACCGCTCGCTCTTTAACCGTTCATTTACCGCCGCATTCATCCCGGTTCCTATATCATTCAGACACCTGCCATGTTTTTTCAGTTCCCAGAACATCCGGTCTGTATCTATCCGGTAATCCAGTTCCCCGCCCGCAATACGCCAGGCTCCTTTCATCAGTGTGTTCATCTGCCAGAGCAGATGCAGGATCAGTGGGTAAAGCACCGCTTTTTCAATTAACCAGAAGATACTTTGCGCCCCGGTATCATACCTGAATAACACAATCGCCAGGTATTCCAGTACCGCAATGATACCAAGCGCCAGGTATGCCTTCCACAGGAAAGATACGCTTCTTACCATGCTGCCTGCGGTACGCATACAAAACCGTAAGCATCTGCGGACTGACAGCAGACCAAACCTGCCGGTAAGGTACACCGCCGTTTTGCGCCACCATTTTCCCTGTTTTACACTGACCGCAAAGCTCATACACCAGGCAAGCCCCGTCAGAAGCGATATCAGGCCTGTTCCGGCAATCAGCAGCCAGAAAGGCGCACGTTCCACGATCTCATACCAGTTACTCCCACTTGTTATCCTGTCCATACGCACCATAAAAAACCATGCCAGTCCCATCTGTACCAGACATACGACGGCCAGGTACAGATCCGTCGGCACACGATCCAGAAATACCGGCTGGATTTCTTTATACTGCCTGTGATGTCCGGCTGCGGCCATCAGAAATGCAAAGGAACCTGCCAGCACCAGCAGGGACACCAGCAGAATCCCGATTACTGTCCCACGCACCGTATACATGAACCGGATCAGCACATACATCTGCGTAAACAGGTCGCCTTTCTGGAAAGATTCCGGTCCCCGCAGCTGCTTTCTGGCACAGGATACTACATAATATCTCTCGGTTTCCGGTTCGTACTTTTCTGATACAAATATCGTGTCGTTGTCTACATAATAATTATCTGACTGAAAAGTGCTGTACCGGGACAGCCCGTTATTTGCCACGATACTGATCTGGTCCATGGACACGACCGCACCTTCATTCGTATGGATATCCTGGCAGTCTTCCGTCCACTGATACGTGCCATTATACTGTATACAATCCTTGTTCAGCATATGGATCATGTTATCGACTGTGCTCACATAATCCACAAATACCTCGTAAATCATTTTGCCGGACCGTGCATAGACTTTGTTATTATCCATGTTATAATAATACTCAGAAACCGGATATCCTTTCTCCCGAAATCCGGTATTTGTGTTATGAATCGCATAACGTTCAAAGATATTTGTACCATATTCAAACATCTGGCTGCCATCTTTATAAATATCCTTACTGTATACATATAGCTCATCCGGCTCCGGCGCCTGGTCAAAATAATATTCCAGATAGTTTTCCTCTCTGGTAAGATCCATGTTGCTGATATCCTCTGTTTTTATAATCCCGTACTGGAAATTTGTTTCCTCCAGCAGCTCTTTGTTAAAATCCCCTTTATAATCCGACAGGGCCACTACCGAATAGTTTTCGCATGCATTTTTATAAGCTTCTTTTAACATATCCTCCCTGCCTGTATGATAGACGCCTGCCCTGTCCAGTAACATCACACCCACCGCACTGGCCGCAAACGCTGCGGCGGCGCATACAAACAATATCACCGCAATCGTTTTCACCAGAAGACTTGATTTAAATTTATTCATGATCAGCGCTCTCCTTCCATTTTATATCCCCGTCCCCATACAACTTTTAAATAATGGGGCTGTGCCGGATCGTATTCTATTTTTTCACGAAGGTGGCGGATATGTACAGCAACTGTATTTTCTGTTCCAAAAGAAATATCTTTCCATACTTCCCGGTATATTTCATTTGGCGAAAATACCTGGCCCGGATGATCCATCAAAAGCTTTAAAATATCGTATTCTGTACGGGTGAGCGCTACCGGTTCGCCGTCCAGCGTGACTTCCTTGGACCTGTCATCCAGTTCAATGCCGCCGATACAGAGCTTATCACTTTCCTGCCTGCCGCCGCCCAGCAGCATATAACGCCGCAGCTGGGACTTTACCCTGGCCTGCAGCTCTACCGGATTAAAAGGTTTTGTCACATAATCGTCCGCACCCACCGTAAGCCCCAGCACTTTATCTGTATCCTCGCCTTTTGCGGTCAGCAGGATCACCGGCACATTGCTTTGTTCCCGGATCTTTATCATTGCCTGTATACCGTCCATTCCGGGCATCATAATGTCCATCAGTACGAGATGAATTTCTTCCCTGCGCATGATCTCCACCGCTTCAGCCCCGTCATATGCCTCATACACGGTATAACCTTCGCTCATAAGATAAATACGCAGCGCAGATACGATATCCTTTTCATCATCACACACAAGTATATTATACATAATTTCCTCCACAATTCCATAAACTCCCGGTACTACAGCAAATAATACCGGATCATACATGGTTATCTTTCTTTTAATCATGGCAGCCGGAAGATAACCATGTAAATTGACCAAAAAAAATCCGTCACCTGTATCATGATCAATCACATCTACATTGTAACGGATAATTTATGAAGTTCCAACTATTTAAAATATTAAGATTTATTTAAGATTTTAAACCATATGCTTCTGACAGACTATATCCTGTGTGTTCAGAATCCTATTGCCGTAGAAAACCTGGTGATTTTTTCTATTTTCTGATATTTGTCCGTCATTTCCCCGTATCCATTTACCGTAAAAATCCACGGAATCCAGTGATTTCCTTTGCCTTCTGGTATAACTCCTTCTCATTTGCCCTGAGATAAAAACTAAGGGAAGCCACTTCCTTATCCGAAAATCCAGAAGACTTTTCTATTTTCCCCCCGGGTATCGTCCCTTCCGCATAATCCTTTTCATTGTTTCTCGTAAATCTTACTTTTACCACCCGCTCATTGCCCTGTTTCATAATTCCTGTATATGTCAGTGATACTTCTTCCATATTAAACGCCTCCCTGCTTTCAGCTGGTATCCGTATCCCGGACTGTCAGCCATAACCCATACAACTTATTTCCAGCAGACCCGCTGTCCCTTTTTCTCCGGAAAATGCCCCGGCCGCCATGGTTGCCAGTCTTTGCCAGACCTGTATGAAAGATCTGTGAGTGACTGCCTGTGCCGGTTTATACTTCCACTAATTATATCGGTTTTGTATCTTTATTTCTTAACAAATCAGTGCCTGCATCCATCGATCTTCCTCCGGCATTTTTCTGCGTCATGTATATTTTTTCTAATTTGGAGCATTCTTGTATTATCAAGAATCCGGAGGTTAACTATGGCTGTCTATAAAGTTGAAATCTGCGGCGTAAATACTTCGAAGCTGCCCATATTAAAAGAATCAGAAAAAGAAGCGTTATTTAAAAGAATCAAAGCCGGTGACCAGGATGCCAGGGAACAGTATATCAACGGCAACCTTCGCCTGGTTTTAAGTGTCATCAAGCGTTTTTCCAATCATCAGGAAAATGTGGACGACCTGTTTCAGATCGGCTGTATCGGTTTAATTAAATCCATAGATAATTTTGACCCTACCATGGGAGTTAAATTCAGCACCTACGCCGTACCGATGATCATCGGAGAAGTCCGGCGCTATCTGCGGGATAACAACAGCATCCGGGTCTCCCGCTCCCTGCGGGATAACGCCTACAAGGCAATTCACGCAAAAGAAATACTTACTAAAACTACCAACCAGGAACCTACCCTGGAAGAAATCGCAAAAGAAGCAGGCCTTACAAAAGCAGAAATCGTTTTTGCCCTGGACGCCATACAGACGCCGGTCAGCCTGTATGAACCAGTATATACAGACGGCGGCGACACACTATATGTAATGGATCAGATATCCGATAAAAAAAATAAAGAATCCAAATGGATCGAGTCCCTTTCCCTTTCCGACGCAATGAAACGGTTAAACGACAGGGAAAATTATATTATCAGACTCCGGTTTTTCGAAGGAAAAACCCAGATGGAAGTTGCTGAGGAAATTCATATCTCCCAGGCACAGGTATCCCGCCTGGAAAAATCCGCATTAAAAAGTATGCAGAATTATCTGTCGCTGACCTGACTGATACTGCCGGAGAGCGGATGGCAAAACGGCGCCTGGCGGACCACATACCGTGATCCGCCAGGATAGCTGATAAACCGCCGCAGTTACATCCACATCCGCACACTACAGCTTCGTTCTGGCGGTGGGAAAACAGCGTTTTATTCAAACCGCACAATCTCTTTTTTCAGTCGTTTCATAATCTTTTTTTCCAGTCTGGAAATATACGACTGGGAAATACCAAGTAAATCCGCCACCTCTTTCTGTGTCATCTCACTGCCGTCCGGCGTATTGTATCCAAACCGCAGCTCCACGATTTTGCGCTCCCTGCCCGAAAGGCGGTCCACTGCATTGCGCAGCAGGTTTTTTTCCACTTCGGATTCCATGTCTTTGGAAATAATATCCTCCTCAGTCCCCAAAATATCTGACAGCAGCAGTTCGTTCCCATCCCAGTCCACGTTAAGCGGTTCGTCAATGGACACTTCCAGCTTCGTTTTACTCGTCCTGCGCAGGTGCATCAGAATCTCATTTTCAATACAGCGGGACGCATAGGTTGCCAGTTTGATATTTTTGGAAGGATTAAATGTATTGATTGCTTTAATCAGCCCGATGGTACCGATGGAAATCAGATCTTCCACTCCTACGCCGGTATTATCAAATTTTTTTGCTATGTATACGACCAGGCGCAGATTGTGTTCGATCAGAAGGCTCTTTGCCTCCTGCGCTTCTGCGTCGCTGCCTGAAAGCTTTTCAATACAGGCGTTTTCCTGCTCCGCCTCCAGGGGAGTGGGAAGCACGTCGGCGCCACCGATATACCATACTTCCTGCTCCTGCGGTTTTAGCATATGATGAAAAGTTCCGATCATCCTCCGTAAAATATTGTCTGTGATTTTCATATTTCGCCTCCTGTTGGATTTTCTGGTTTTTCATCTGAAAGTTCCTGTGGATTGATAATCATCTGGTATGGTTTCTTTTCAAATAACGCATGGTCCGTCAGTCCGATCACTGCCTGATGAACGGTCATTTCACGATTTCCATACGCAAAGCTCATTTTCTCGATTGTAACAGCCTCCAGCAGCCCGTGCCTGCAGCCCAGTGATTCGTAAGGAATCAGCCGCACCGGCTGCGGGGCCCCGTAGTTTTTTTCGTAGACGACCCGGTCGAGCATACTCACCGGTTTTCCCGTATACGGGTCTGTCAGCAGATTGCCGCTGTCCGAAAGGGCCTGCACACGGACCGCCACGCCATGCTGGCAGATACGCAGTGTAAGATAACGGCTGCGTTTTTTCAGACAGCGCCGGCTCCACCACAGTGCAGCCAGCAGCAGTAACACGGCCGTTACGGCAGCAGTTCCATAAGAAAAGATACCTCTTCCGTCTGCATAAAGCCATTCCATGACGCCGCCCAGCAGCAGAAACGCACAGTAACTGATGCCCAGATCCGCCAGAAAATCAGTCCGGCTTTTTTCCTGAAAGCATATATATAACGCCAGCGGGTTTAACAGAAAATGCACCACCAGCAGATAAGCCCCCATATCCTGGCAGATCACAAACGCCAGACAGTTTCCGCAGGCCGCACACAGGGCGCCAGAAAGAATCCGGTATACCCGCACACCTCTGCGCATAAAATAATTTACCGCTGCCAGGGCCGCAAAATCCGCAAAAAAATTATTGACTGCCAGCACATCTATGTACACTTCATAAATACGTCCCACCTCCCTTTCAGCCCTTGTATGTGTACCCCTTTGTCATATGTGCGTACGGATACTCATCTGTTCTATTCTATTCAAAAGCAGGGAATAAAATTTGTCAAACTTTAAAAACTAGAGAGTGTTTTAGAAATGCTTTGCGGACACTTTGCATAAGATCCCTCCACAAAGAAACCAGACACCAGTCCCCCAGGGGATCATTTCGTATCTGGCACTTAAATGACATAATGAAATGGAAACTGATCAGGCCAGAAGAACGAATAAGGAATACCGGAACGCCACAGTAAGCGCCCCTTAATACTGACCACGGCAGACCGCAGGCAGCGGATATGAATATCAGAAAATATCCGGTGATGGTTTTCAGAAAAATTACAGGGAATTCCGGTTCTCCATTCATGCGGAAATACTGCGGGAACCGCCGCCGGATTCTGATAACAGCAGATCCCTGGAGCGTATTTGAAAAAATGCTTTCTGGCATATGTATCCTAAAGGTATGATACATCGTACCCCAAAGGGCATGATATAGCTGGCTACACCTCCTGAATCTGGGTATAATAATCCGTATCATGCCCTTCAGGGTACAAAGTGGGGAGTGCAGATGCTGGAAATGATTTTTCAAACACGCTCCAGGTACCGGATATAAAAGTCAGGAAGTATTTTTCACAATCCGCCGCACGCACCTGTACGGATCCCGCAGGAAAAGCAGTGGCGGGCATGTATATTCCACCGGATACAGCCGGGGAACCGGCCGCCTTTCCCCGGCGTCCGGGAAATATACATCCATCGCAGCTGTCCGTACGGTTCCCATTTTACACATAATGGTATTTCTTCCGGTTTTTATACAGGCAGACTACCGTGACTGCCAGCGCAGGTATTTCCGCTGCGGTCATGGACAGCCAGATTCCATTCAGGCCCATCACCAAAGGCAGCGCCAGAATCATGACTACCTGGAAGAACAGCGTGCGGAAAAAAGAAATTGCGGCTGATACCATTCCATTATTCAGCGCTGTAAAAAACGCCGATCCAAAAATATTAAATCCGCTCAGCAGATAGGAAAGGGAATACAGGCGGATGGCGTTTGTAGTCATCGCCAGCAGCTGTTTATCGTAAGAGACAAACACACCAGCCATCAGCCCGGAAAGCGCTTCCGCAATCCCTGTCATAATAAGCGCCGCTGCCAGCAGGAGTATCAGACTCTTTTCATACAGGCTTTTTAACTCCTGCCAGCTGCCCGCACCATAATGATAGCTGATCACCGGTCCGCAGCCTGTGGAATACCCGATATATGTACCAGAGAAAATAAAGGACACATACATAATAATGCCGTAAGCCACTACCCCGTCTGCCCCTGCCAGTTTCATCAGCTGCTTATTATACAGTATATTGACCAGTGAAATGGACAGATTGGTAAGCATTTCTGAAGACCCGTTGCCACAGCTTCGGGCAATCGCCATAAAATCCGGTTTTGTCCATACAAGCCGCAGCGGACTGTTATTTTTACGGATAAAATATACAAGAGGGATCACGCCGCCCACTACCTGGCTGAGCGCTGTGGCCGCCGCCGCACCGGCTATGCCGCCCCGCAATATGTATATAAATAAAAAATCCAGCGCCATATTTGTCATACCGGCCGCAATGGAAATCAGCAGTCCCATTTTGGGCCGCTCCGCCACAACCAGAAAGCTCTGAAACGCATTCTGCAGTAAAAAAGGAATCAGCGCAAGCACAAGTATTCTGCCATAAACTACGCAGTCTTCCAGAATTTCTCCCCGGGCGCCTGTCAGCCAGGCTATCTTTCGCAGAAAAACAAGCCCTGAAACTGTCATCGCCACTCCGGCCAGAATCAGAAAATAAATCAGACTGGAAAAATCTTCATTTGCCTTTTTACGCTTTCCTTCCCCCAGCGTCTTTGATACCAGGGCGCTGCCGCCGGTTCCGGCCATAAATCCTACAGATCCCATAATCATCGCCACCGGCATAATCAGATTAACCGCCGCAAAGGGACCGCTGCCCAGCACATTAGATACAAAAATTCCGTCCACCACGCCATAAAGCGAGGTAAAGATCATCATAACAATCGTCGGAAATGTAAACCGGATTAATTTTTTATAATCAAAGTGATCTGAAATCTGAATCCTCATATGCCCCTCCCTGTATACTGTACTGAATCAGAATATAGCATTAAATAAATGGTCATTTTCATTTTTCGTCCGGATGAGCGGCAGGACTATCCGGTCCATTCACTTTCGCCCTGAACAGTTTCATATATTTTTCCGACAGCCGCAGCAGTTCCCTGCTTTCTTCTTCGCCCATCAGATCAAATACTTCATTTTCCGCCTGGATCAGCGGCCAGATCTTTTCTTCCACCAGCTGCCGGCCTGCGTTTGTCAGATAAATATGCCTGCTGCGCCCTTTACCGGATCGAAACGTCAGATAGCCTTCCCTCTCCAGTTTACAAATGGAAGAATGTATGGTCTGCTTGCTCAGACAGAAAATCCGGCTGATATCTTTCTGCCGGCATCCGTCCCCATATTCACAAATTGCGTACAAAATGGAAAACGCACTATCAGACAGACCCCTCTGAAGGGCCGCATTGTGGTAAACTTCATCCATTTCATGATAGATATGGTTGAATTTTTTTAATTCCTCTCTCTGTCTTATCATTTTTCCTGCCTCCTGAGTATGAAATCGTATTTTATTATAGTCCGATTTCATACTTATGTCAAGTATCCAGTAAGTAAAAAATATCAGACAGCGCAGGATGCTGGTCCTGTGGCAGGCTGACTCCGGCTGCATCTTCACTTCCTCCGCTTGACGATCCGCCCGGTATTTTTTACTTTATAAGACGATCTTTCCCATAGAGTAAAAAATATCCGGAAGCGTAGGATGCTGCTTCTGCGACAGGCTGACTCCGGCTGTATACTCACTTCCGTCACAGACAATCCTTCCAGATGTTTTTCTTCTTTTCAGACGTATTTTCCCGCAAAGTAAAAAAGTATCCGGCTTTGCCGGATACCCCGCCTGCGGCGGGCTGCCCCCGGCAGCATCTTCCCTTCCGCCTCATGGCGATCCTCCCGGAGGGTTTTTATCTTATAGGACGCTTTTTCCTATATGATAAAAAAGTATCCGGCAGAGCCGGATACTCCGCCTGCGGCGGGCTGCCCCTGCAGCATCTTCCTCTCCGACGCTGTGCCCCCGCTTCGCTGGGGCAGACCCCGCGATCCTCCCGGAGGGTTTTACTCTACAGGACGATCTTTCCTATAGAAAAAAAGGCTTAAAACCGTCTGAGCGGTTTTAAACCTTTTTTTCACCATCATCACATCATTTTCTAATTAACCTGTCCCGGACAGACTCTGCATACCATTTCAAACAGAATCTATCCGGGTTATTTCTTGTTGCATTTTTATTTTTCTATTGTATTTCTTCTATATAATATCATACAGACAATAGAAACCATATCGTTCTGCCAGCTATGGCTGGCACGGATTCAGAAACATTCCGTTTCAGATTACCCGGTTATTCTGCGATGTCCGCATACATAAAATACCAGTAACCAGTAGGTGAATGCCAGGAACCCTCAATCTTGCTGCTCTGTAACCAGAAGTCATTGTAATATGCGATCGGGATACAGCCTGCTTCTTCCATCAGTACGTCTTCTGCCTGATGAAGAGCCGCAGAACGTTTTTCCGGATCGGTTGTCTTTCTGGATATTTTCATTGCTTCGTCGAAAGCTGTGCTGGTGTATTTACCATCGTTGTTTCCGTTTGAAGAATAAAGTACGTCCAGCATGTTGGAAGCGTCTGTGTAATCTCCTACCCATCCGTTACGTGAGGAATCGAAATCACCGTTACGACGTACAACTGTAAAGCTTGCCCATTCTACAATATCTACCTGCACATCAATACCCAGTTCGCCCCAGGCTTCCTGCAGATACTCAGCAACTACTTTGTGGTAACCCGCATCGTTAGTAGAGTAAGTCATGGAAGGGAAACCTTCGCCATTCGGATATCCTGCTTCTGCCAGCAGCCTCTTTGCTTCTTCAACGTTTGCTTCATAGTCAGAGTTGTCAATATACGCCTGGCCGCCATTGGAATTATTCATAAATTCGCTGCCGTCTGTATCCTGCCAGCCCGGTCCCATAAAGTTGCCGGCTGCTGAATAAGTGCCCTGCATTAAGGTATCAGCTACATATTCACGGTCAATGGCAAGGCTTAATGCTTTCCTTACCTTCGGATTATCGTATGGTTCTCTCTGGCAGTTCAGTGTTACATAGTAGGTACCAATGATTGGATCAATATAAAATTCTTCGCTGCCTTCCAGGGAAGGAATTTCTTCGGTCGGAACGTCTTTGATCATTAATACTTCACCAGTCTTGTAAGCACTGTAAGCCGCATTGGCATCTTCGATCAGGTTAAAACGGATACCATCCAGTTTTACTGCGTCCGCATTCCAGTAATTCGGATTTTTGCTCATCAGAATATGGGAACCCGGCTGCCAGTCTGTGATATAAAACGGTCCGTTGGATACATAAGTATCTGCGCTGGTTGCCCAGGCATCGCCGTTTTTCTCCACAGTAGCCTTCTGTACCGGACTTAATGTTGCGAATGCTGCCAGACTGTCAAAGAACGGACATGGAGCGCTCAATTTAACTACCAGTGTATTATCATCCTTCGCAGTTACCTGAAGGGCATCCAGATCGCCTTCTACAGCCTCCTCATAACCTTCTACCATGCTCAGTACTGTTTCCACATACGGAGCTGCCAGCATCGGATCACAGACTCTCTTCCAGCTGTATTCGAAATCTTTGGCTGTCAGGTCTGTACCGTCTGACCATTTTAAACCATCTCTTAAATGGAAGGTCCAGGTACGGCCGTTTTTGCTTGTCTCCCATTTCTCTGCCTGGCCCGGTGCGATTTTGCCGTCTTTGTCCACAGTTAAAAGACACTCAAAATTGTGAAGCAGCATATTACCGCCGTCCACCGCACTGTTTAAAGCAGGATCGATGGTCTCCGGATTCGGTCCGATCTGAACGGAAAGGATCTTTTCACCGGTATTATTATCGGTCTTTGTACCCGCATCGTCCTTTTTCGTATCCCCGTCATTACTGCCATTTGCATCGTCATTCGTTGTCTGCGAACTATTGTCTTTGGAATCGTCTCCGCTTCCGCAGGCCGCAAGACCGAAAGCCATTGTAACTGCCAGTAATAAGGCGATTACTTTCTTTTTCATATTCTTTCCTCCTTCATTTTGAATCTATAAACAGCATGGGTGTGGATTTACACCCATATCTTGTTTATCATATTTACCCCAACTTGTCAATATGATGACAGGCAGAAAAATGTCCTTTTTCCACTTCCTTCCATTTCGGCGCAGACTCCGCACACTGTTTGTCCGCATAGGGACATCTGGTGCGGAACCGGCAGCCGGACGGCGGATTTAACGGGCTTGGCACATCTCCTTCCAGCACAATACGCCGGCTCTTTTTGGCGATATCCGGATCTGCGATCGGAATAGCCGAAATCAGGCTCTTTGTATACGGATGCAGCGGACGGGTAATCAGTTCATAGCTGTCGGCCAGTTCCACCATCCTGCCCAGATACATAACGCCGATCCGGTTGGAAATATGTTTTACCGCAGACAGATCGTGGGCAATAAACAGATACGTCAGACCCATTTCTTCCTGCAGATCCTCAAACATATTAATTACCTGGGCCTGAATGGACACGTCCAGGGCGGAAATCGGCTCGTCACAGACAATAAACTCCGGACGCACCGCCAGCGCCCTGGCAATTCCCACACGCTGTCTCTGACCGCCGGAAAATTCGTGGGGATAACGGTTGGCATGTTCGGAGTTTAAGCCCACCCGCTTTAACATTTCGATAATAATGCTGTGCCGCTCCTTCTGGTCCGCCGCCATTTTGTGTACGTCAATGGCTTCCCCTACAATATCCCCCACTGTCATACGTGGGTCCAGGCTGGCATACGGGTCCTGAAACACGATCTGCATCTTTTTCCGGTAAGGAAGCATATCCGCAAATACTTTTTTGTCCACATCGAAAATCACTTCGTTATTGTAGACAAACCTCCCCCCCGTCGGTTCGTAAAGGCGCAGCAGGGTACGTCCGGTTGTGGTCTTGCCACAGCCGGATTCCCCCACCAGCCCCAGCGTCTCGCCTTTTCTGATTGTGAAAGAGACGTCGTCCACAGCCTGAATATATTTCTTATTTCTGCCGTAACCACCAGCAGGAAAATACTGCTGTAAATGCTCTACCTGTATAAACTTGTCCTGTCTGTCACTCATTTAGCGGCTCCTTTCTCCATTTCCTCTTTCTGGCTCAGCCAGCATTTCGTATAATGGATCTCTCCAAAATTCGTAACCGGAGGCATTTCCCGCAGGCAGATTTTCATACACTCATCGCATCTTGGCGCAAACGGGCAGCCTTTTGGCGGGTTGAGAAGATCTACGGGCGTACCTTCTATCGGAATCAGCCGTTCGTGTTCTTTTGCGTCCAGCCTTGGAATGGAACGGATTAAACCTTTGGTATACTGGTGCTTTGGATTGTAAAAAATATCGTCCGTCGTACCGTATTCCACAACCCGGCCGGCATACATAACCGCAATCCGCTCGCACATGCTGGCAACCACGCCCAGATCATGGGTAATCATAATAATAGCCATACCCAGCTTATTTTTCAGTTCTATCATAAGCTCCAGAATCTGCGCCTGAATCGTTACGTCCAGCGCAGTAGTAGGCTCATCCGCAATCAGCAGCCTGGGTTCGCAGGCCAGCGCAATGGCAATCATGACACGCTGTCTCATACCGCCGGAAAGTTCGTGGGGATACTGCTTTAACCGCTTCTCCGGCTCGTTAATTCCTACCAGTTCCAGCAGCTCTTTGGCCCGTTCCTTTGCCTGCTGTTTATTTTTGTCTGTATGGAGCAGCACGGATTCCATAATCTGGTTTCCAATCGTATACACCGGATTTAAACTGGTCATCGGGTCCTGAAAAATAATGGATATTTCATTTCCCCGGATTTTACGCATTTCCTTTTCTGTCATTTTTTCAATCTGATGACCGTTAAACATCAGGCTTCCGCCAATCAGTTTACCGGGATAGGCGGTTAAACCCATCAGGCTGTAAGCCGTCACCGATTTACCGGAACCACTCTCGCCCACAATACCAAGCACTTCTCCTTCCTTTAACTGGATGGAGACATTATTTAACGCTTTGACTTCCCCCGCAGGCGTAAAGAAGGAAAGCCGCTCATTATTGATATCAACAAGATATTCTGACATATCAATCCTCATTTCCGCATCACGGATTTTCATTACCAGTCCTGCTGCCAGCCGGGACAGACATCCGCTGCCAGTCTGATAACTATTGAAATACCCGGAATGCTGTTTTCCTAAAAATCTATAATCTGAAACAGGCCTGTTTTCACAACCATTCCTGTCATTTACTGATTTAATTCGTTAAAGCAGCGGCCCAGCCGTCACAATAACCACGCATCTAATTTTTCAGTTTCGGATCAAACGCATCCCGCAGGCCGTCACCCAGCAGGTTGAAGCTTAAAATAATCAGACTGATCAGAATGGATGGAATAAACAGCAGATACGGATATGTACCCATACCGTTAATCGCATCACTGGCCAGGCTGCCCAGGGAAGGAAGCGGAACTCTTACGCCCATACCAAGGAAACTTAAAAAACTCTCTGTAAAAATTGAAGAAGGAATCTGTAACGTAGTCGTTACGATCAGCATGCCGATACAGTTGGTCAGCAGATGTTTTCTGATAATTTTGCCGTTGCCTACACCCAGCGCCCTGGCTGCGGTTACATACTCGCTTTCTTTTAACATCAGCACCTGGCTGCGGACCATTCTTGCCATGCCTACCCAGTAAAGCAGCGCAAACACGATGAAAATACTGATCAGGTTTTTGCCGACCACGCCCACCCAGGCAAATCCCGGCACTAATTTCAGCTGTTCCATCGGATCATCCAGCGCAAAAGATAACAGAACGATTAATAAAATATCCGGAATGGTATATATAATATCCACAATCCGCATCATAACCAGATCTACCCAGCCGCCAAAAAACGCCGCAATGGAACCATAAGCGGAACCAATCACCAGGATAATGCCTGTGGCGATCAGACCTACCAGAAGGGAAATACGGCTTCCCATCATGACACGTATGGCATAATCCCGCCCGTGCTTGTCTGTACCGAATATATGCGGAAATACTTTCTCTCCGGCGTCAATCCGGGCCTGTTCCTCTTTGGAATATTCCATTGGCGCCAGATTGTTGGCTCCTTTGGACTGCTCTTTATATGAATATGGATAAAAGGCAGGTACGATAAAGGAAAAAATCAACACAAGTATGATGACCACAATACTTGCCATGGCCACTTTATTTTTTACCAGACGGCGCATACCGTCTTTCCAAAAGCCTACGCTTTCTCTCATGATAACCTGACTCTGCTTTTCTTCCTCTGTTGCAGGCAGGAAGTCATCAGGGTTTAGTTTCAGTTGAAAACTGACCGGATTCTGTTTCATCACTGCTTTCTCCTTACTTTAATTTAATTCTCGGATCCACGATCTTGTATACAATATCCACTACCACATTCATCAGAATAATCAGTGTGGCGAGGAAAATCGTAGTCCCCATAATCATTGTAAAATCACGCCCGTTGATGGCCCGGATAAATTCTCCTCCAAGCCCCGGAATGGTAAAAATCTTCTCCACGACAAAACTGCCTGTTACTGTATAAGCCAGCATCGGTCCCACATAAGTAACAACTGGTAAAATCGCATTCCGCAGCGCATGTTTAAACAGTATCATAAAACCGGAAACACCTTTTGCCTTCGCTGTACGCATATAATCCTGCCCCAGCACATCCAGCATGGAAGAACGCATCAGACGCATAATATAAGCAGTCGGATAAAAAGATAATGCCATCACCGGCATAATATAATTCTGCCAGGAATTCAGACCAATGGTTGGCAGCAGCTTGAACTGGACGCCCAGGAAATACAGCAGCACTGTACAGATTACAAAGCTGGGCACAGCAATCCCGCAGGTAGCCACCACGCTGATCAGGCTGTCCAGAAATTTACCTCTTTTAAGCGCCGCCATACATCCAAGCGGAATCCCGATAACAAGCGCCACCAGAACAGATATCCCGCCTACGCTGGCTGATACCGGAAATTTTGAAAAAATAATGTCTGCAACGGTACGCCCACGCTGTTTTAAACTATCGCCAAAATCTAATTGCAGGGCATCCCCCATGTAAGTGAGATATTGCTGGAATAAGGGCTTATCAAGACCATATTTGGCTTCCAGAGCTGCCGTAGCCTGTGGACTGATCGCCTTTTCGGACAGAAATGGTCCGCCTGGAACCATGTTCATAAGAATAAAAGTGAGGGTCGCAACTGCCCAGATTGTAACAATTGCAAGACCTAATCGTTTTGCGATGTACTTTAACATACCTCCAACTCCTTACTGTAATAGTTCACCGCCCCCGGCGGTTTAAATCAGAAACCCGGCAGGTTATTTGTGATAAAACGCAAAAACCGCACGCCGGACTACTGTAATATTAAAAAAGGAACGTAACGTCTATTCAATGACAAACGCTATCGTTCCCCATACGACAATATATTATCAAACAATTTACGGTTTGTCAATTCTTCTTATAGAAATTTTGCATAATGTTACAATATTTTTGCATAAATACTATTTTCCGGTAAAATGTAAGCTGCGGCGGATGATTCCGCTGCGGATTCCCTTCTGCCTTACGTTATGAAAACATCTTACCGGCAGGCTGCCATACCGGGCCGGCTTTCTCCAATCAGTACTTCTTTTCCTTTAAACACAAAACCGTACCTGTGGATTCTTTCCTACGTAAGACCATTGGATTTTAATAACACATCGTACTTTCTGTCTTCGATCTGTTTTAAAGCGTCGGGCATTTAAATACCCCCCGCCAGAAGCAGGCTGTATACAGCGTCCTCATCTATGTCCGTGCGGCTGAAAACAATCTGCTCATCTATCGCTTTTTCTAATGCCGCGCCTTTTAGCAGTACTTCAGAATCCAGTTTTATTTGCCTGCCGCCTTCCCGGATCAGCCTGCTGACCAGGGCATTGGAGCCGGTGTTGGACCAGTATCTGGAACAGACCCTTTTATCCGGGAAATTTGTAATGGACCGGGGATTATAAATATTTCCAGTATTCCCGAAAATAAATCCATCATACCACTTTTTTACTTCCTCTTTCTGGTCCGTTAATCCATACTCTTCCAGTGACAGAAACACCTCTTCTTCTGTAAAACCAAATACGGTTTTATATTTATCAGATGTGACAGACACTACTTCCAGATTATTCAGATCAGAAAAAACAGACTCTCTGCAGACTCTTGTAATCCCTTTCATAACTGCCCGTTCCAGCCAGGAGCCGGAGTTAAAAGCAGAATTAAAAAATTTCCGTATAAATGCCGCCAGTTCGTTCCAGTATCCATTCACATCCGCTTCCTGCAGGGGTGTATCATATTCATCCAGTAATATAATAACCTTTCTGCCATCATATTTATACAGATATTCTGACAGCCTGCCTATGACAGCGACGGCTGTCCGCAAAGGTGTTTCGGCCTTTTCCCGGGAAACCGGCACGTATCAGAATCTGTCTGCCCGGGGCGGTATGCCGTCATTTTCCCTGTGGACTGTTTTTATTCTGTTTTTAATACAACTGCCTCGTATGGCCGCAGACGGAGTGTTCCTTCCGGCTGGTCTCCCGGCAGGTTGCGGATCAGTACACGGGCATGTGAAAATTCCGCAGGAATTTCGTACACTGTCTCATCTTCAGAAAAGTTACAGATGACAAGCAGTTTCTCTGTGTCCAGGGTTCTCGTATAAATATACAGCTTTTCATGATCCGGCTCCAGCAGCTGACAGGAACCTTCTGTGATGATGTCTTCCTGCTTGCGCAGCGCAATCAGCTTTCTGTAATAATGAAACACAGAATCCGGATCTGTCAGTTCTTTTTTTACATTGATTTCTTTATAATTGGGATTTACCATAATCCAGGGCTGGCCGGTGGTAAAACCTGCCTGCGGGCCGTCGTCCCACTGCATCGGCGTCCTGGAATTGTCCCTGCCCCGCAGACGGATATAACGCATCATATCTTCTGGTGAAATCTGGCCGGAACCGGTATATTTATGAAATGCGTTGATACTTTCAATATCCCGGATATCATCCAGTGTCTCAAACGGACAGTTGGTCATGCCGATTTCATCCCCCTGGTAAACATAAGGCGTCCCCTGCATCATATGCAGACAGGTGGCCAGCATTTTGGCGCAGCTGACCCGGTAACGTGGATCGTCATTGCCAAACCTGGAAACACAGCGGGGCTGGTCGTGATTTCCAAGAAACAGACTGTTCCAGGCCTTTCCTGCCAGTTTTGTCTGCCATTTGTCCATCATCTGTTTCAGATCTCTCAGATCCACCCTGCGGTCTGTCCATTTGCCATAAGGCCCGTTGTCCAGGTCCACGTGCTCGAACTGGAACACCATATTTAATTCTGTTCCGTCCAGACTGGCATATTTTTCCGCTTCCCGCGTGGTTACCCCGGCACATTCCCCTACCGTCATCAGGTCATAACGGGAAAGTACTTTCTGGTTCATTTCCCGCAAATACTCGTGGACCCTTGGACCATTTGCGCAGCCATGGTCCGCATATTCCGATCCCGGTACCGGTTCGCCGTCCGGCAGGCCCGGCTTTTTGGAAATCAGGCTGATAACATCCATGCGGAATCCGTCGATTCCTTTCCGGCACCACCAGTCCATCATGTCAAAGACTTCCTGGCGGACTTTTGGATTGTCCCAGTTTAAATCCGGCTGCTTTTTGGAAAACAGATGCAGGTAATACATATCCGTTGTCCCGTCATACTCCCAGGCAGAGCCGGAAAAACAGCTTTCCCAGTTGTTCGGTTCCCTGCCGTCCTTTCCTTCCCGCCAGATATAATAATCCCGGTACGGATTGTCCACGCCGCTGCGGCTTTCCACAAACCAGGCATGCTCGTCCGACGTATGGTTGACTACCAGGTCCATCACCAGACGGATTCCCCGTTCGTGCATACCGGAAAGCATCTCGTCGAAGTCTTCCATCGTACCGAATTCTTCCATAATTGCCCGGTAATCACTGATATCATAACCGTTGTCGTCGTTAGGCGACTGATAGACCGGAGAAAGCCAGACCACATCCACACCCAGTTCTTTCAGATAATCCAGTCTGGATATAATCCCCCGCAGATCCCCGATACCGTCTCCGTTGCTGTCCATAAAGCTTCTCGGATAAATCTGATAAACGACAGCCCGTTTCCACCATGCATTTTTCATTTTGTACACCTCTTATTTTCTTTCTGTCAGTCAGTATATTTTATATTTCCTATACTTTTACGTATATCGTTCACGGCTGAAACAGCCATGATTTATTTATAATATTTATCCATCATTTTGTCAATATTATAAAACTGTCTGATGTGCCAGACAGCTTTTTTACCTGACAGGACCGGGGCGCCAGATGGTATTACTCTGTTCCGGCCGTTGCCAGACCAGAACGTGTTTGAAAAATGCTTTCTGTAAAATGTACCCAAAGGGTATGCGTCACAATTTGTACCCTGAAGGGCATGATATACCCTGAAGGGCATGACACGGGAGATTTGCACCAGATGAAGGGCACGATGCATCGTGCTCTCTCTGGTATAGCGGGCTATGTAACCTGAATCTGGTGTAAATATCACACGAATTGGGGAATTCAGATGGCGGAAATGATTTTGCGGAAACGCTCCGGGGCCGCCGGCATCTGACTCCACGGCAAAGCGGGGAGAAACTGCGGCGCAATGGAAAAAGCTGCCGGAACTTATTTCCGGCAGCTTCTGGATGTGGACGGATCCTGTAAATGGCCTTATCCATATTTACGGTCTGTCTTACTATAGACCGGTACATGGGGCAGTAAACATCGTAACGCTTTTCACAGGACAGCTGCCCGCCGGACTTACTGACAGCCGCAGCGCCGCTCTGTCTCCTGTGCGTTTAACAGTTTCCCACAAACACATGCTCCAGATACCTGCCTGCGATATCCGCAAGTTTATATACGGTCTGTATTTCTGTAGCCGGTCTGTCCGTCATATGGTAACGGGGGAAAAAGCGGGTCACATGCAACGGAATCGTTTTACTGACAGAAGCAATCCATCCGGCTTGTTCCCGCATCTTCCCCGGATCGTCGTTTTCTCCTGGCACAATCAGCGTGGTCAGTTCCACATGACAGGCTGCGGCAGCCCGCAGAATAAATTCTTTCACTCTTTTTAAATCCCCGCCCAGTTTTTGATACCAGGCACTGGTAAAACCTTTCAGGTCAATATTCATGGCGTCTGTATATGGCAGAATCTGAGACAGCACTTCCTCTGACGCCATGCCGTTTGTGACAATTATATTTTTCATACCGGCGGCCCGGACCAGCTTTGCCGTATCCAGCACGTATTCCCAGCCAGTGAGCGGTTCGTTATAGGTGTACGCTACCCCGATATTGCCGGCGCTTTTATATTCCAGCGCTTTTTGTACCAGCTGTCCGGGAGAAACGTACCTGCTGCCGGCAGGCGCCTTTGTTTTTTTCATGGAAATCTCATGGTTCTGGCAGAACGGGCAGTTCATGTTACAGCCATAACTTCCCACCGAAAGAACAAGACTTCCGGGATAAAACATTTTTAACGGCTTTTTTTCCACCGGGTCCAGCGCCATGGAAGTAATCTGTCCATAACTGCCGCAAATAACCGTTCCATTTTCATTTTTGCGCACGCCGCACCGTCCGCTTTCTCCCGGCTGCAATACGCAGTGGCGCGGACAAGTCTGACAGGTCATTTTCATACCGCTGCCTCCTGTATCGGTTCCAGAACGTGTTTATGTATCTGATTACAGTTTCATATAACTTTTATCTTCTTCAAGAAATTTTTTTATTTTATCTGCGTCGTGTTCGTCATTTACGACAAACTCCATCTGAGGAATTTCTCCTTCGGCAAACATGCGTGTCATGGACAGATACTGGCTCAGTTTTGATTTCATATTCAGACAGTCGCCTTCACCTGTTACCAGCTGTACATTTGTGGAACAGCTGTCAATGACCTCAAACAGTTCTCTTACCCGGTTTACCTTCTCTACTTTAATATTCATTTCATGTCTCCTTTCTAGCATGCCGGCACATAACTGTCAGGCCGGATTATACAGAATATTTCGGGACTTCTCAGTCCCAGTATATCAAGGAGCTGGTTGTATTTCAAGTTATTTGTGGTAAGTAAGTAAAATTTTAGATTCTGCGCCCGCACATTCTGATTCTCCCGCAAAGCGGGCAGAAGGCCGCTGACAGCCGGCATGGGAAATGGTCAGGCATGAAATGAAAGACAGCCATGTATGATCCATCATTGTCCGCCGCGGTACCAGGGTGTGTCTGAAACATGCTTTCTGTAAGATGTACTTAAAGGACATGCCCCTCAGGGCACAAAACGGGAAGTACAGGTTGCGGAAATGATTTTACACATCAGAAATCAATAGGGAATTTTTGAGAAATCTGTTTCATATTTTAGAGAAATATGTGAATATAAAAGCGACGCAACATGCGGACCAGGCAGGAAAGAGACACGGCTATTGCCGGAAACAGCCGGGGAAGACATGCTGCCCCTGCCGCTGCTTTCCGGCGCCCGGAAGTATTTCAAGCTGTTATCATTACTACATATGATGCGGCTCCAGTCCCGCATAACTGTCGGTTCTTGGCAGCCAGTCCAGAAACAGTGGCAGTTCCTTATCCCAGAACGCCCACTCATGCTCAAAGCCGTCCACGTCGTCATATCTGTGTCCGACTCCTTCCGCCTCCAGCGTCTGATGAAAATCCACGACCGTATCATATAAAAAGTCCTGTTTTCCGATACACATAAAAATTTCCGGCAGTTTCTTTCCTGCAGCCAGATCATTTTCCAGCAAAGTTTTAAGCTCCATCATATCTGGCAGTCCGTGGCCCAGACGTTCCTCCGGCTCCATACCGCCCCAGTCCGTGGCTGGTGAAAAAGCTCCTACAGCCTGATAAGAATCCGGATGTTCCAGCGCATGGGCCAGCGCCCCGTAGCCTCCCATGGAAAGGCCCGCGATATAGGTATCTTCTTTGCGTTCTGAAACCGGAAAATTGGCAAGGATAAATTCCGGCAGTTCTTTTTTTACAAAATCAAAATAGTTTTCACCGTATCCGGCATTCATATACCCTTTGTTTCCCACAGAACATGTAACCGCCACCATCCGCCGCTCTTCCACATAACGCTCCATGGAAGTAAAGCGGCTCCAGCACATATAGTCGTTGCCATGACCGTGCAGCAGATACAGAACCGGATATTTCGCAGTCACCGTATGGGTGAGATTTTCGGGATGTTCCATATCACAGGGACTTAAACTCGGAAGTACGATCTGGATATCCACGCCGTATCCAAGAGAATAAGAAAAGAAATTACAGTGTAATTGTGCCATTATATCCGCTCCTTTTTATTTTATTTGTATTTCAGCATGACTTTATTATATCATAATAACCGGCTGTGTTATCTGTTTTTTGAAAATAAATATCCGGCAGAAGAATTACGCTCTCCGGTTTATCCTGTTTCTCTTTCTTCCCTTTCCAGGCCAGTACCAGCCGTACTTTTGTCCGGACGGGATCATATCCGGCTGCGTGCAATCCAGCCATTTTCGCCAGTATTTTTTAGAAAAACGCACAACCTGTCCGTTTCCATCGTATACGCCAAAGGCGCTGACCCCAGAAACATGACGCTGTGGTATGTAAGCATCCGTCTCTGTTTACCCTGAAAAAAGTCCAGTACCACATCTTCATGGGAGAGCCGGGATATAATCTCTTCCGGCGCCGGATACTCTGTATCATCCGTTTCCCGTTCCAGCCCCTCCGCCGTAATATCATCCCGACAGGAAGAGTTATAATGGACATACAGTTCGTTTCTGGCTCTGGTAATGCCCACATACAGTCTGCGTCTGTCTTCATCTTTCTCTGTCCGCATCTGGTTTAACAGCAGAAATACCCAGTCAAATTCCTTTCCTTTTGCTTTATGAATGGCAGACACGGTGACCGTCCCCTGGCCGCTCTGGTAAAAATCCTCCGGCTGCGACTCCCGGATAAATTCCAGCAGATCTGAAACATATTTCTTTTCACCGGGCTGCTCAAAAGTATTTAAAAGGCGCAGACAAAGCGGCAGACATTCACTTTGACTGTAACGGCTTTCCAGCTCTGTTTTTGCCCGGCTCCACAAATCCCCGGTGATCACCGGACTTTTGCTGTACTTTCTTACTGTCTGTATAAAATAACGGATTTCCGCCAGATAATACAGGTTAAAATGATTGTCGGACTGGATCAGTTTTGCCTTTCTGCCCCGTCTTGGCAGCAGACCGGACACTTTTAGCGCTTCAGCGTTTGTATTGGTGAGCACGCACACGGTCACAGACACCCTTTCCTCTCTGGCTGCCGGTTCCTGATCCAGCCGCAGCAGATGGTCTGTCACAGGCAGTTCCAGACTGTCGCTGTAATGACGGATCAGAAGGACAATGCCGGCTTCCTTTTGTACCGCAATACCGGGGCCTGTTTTCATACGTCCGCTCATCCGCAGGGCATACGCCACAATGGAGCGGCAGCTGCGGTAGTTTTCCAGCAGCTCGTAACGCACAGCCCCGTCCTGACTGGCAAATTCCCGCAGGTATCTGGAATCAGACCCCGGAAGCCATAAATATTCCAGTCGTCATCCCCCACCGCTATGACACGCATTTCTTCATTTTGTTCCATCAGCGCATGAATAAGCGCAGCCGCATCCTTATCCATATCCCGGGCTTCATCTATGACGGCTACTGTTTTCGTTATTCTGCCTGCTTCCACACTGCCGCTTTTTATCATTGCGGCGGCCCGGGCCGCTACCTGCTCTGCGCCTTCCAGTTTTTCCATCCTGCCCAGCAGGTCAAAACAATAGGAATGAAACGTTTTGATTTCCACCTGAAAGGCAGACCTGCCAATCAGATCATACAGCCGCTGCTTAAACTCCGTAACCGACGCCCCGGAAAAAGTAATCATTAAAAGCTGCTCACGTTTGATAGCATGTCAGCGATATAATCCGTTCGGGATTCCGCCTCATCATTGCCTGCCCTGGCGATACTCCTTTTGGAAATCAGCATCTGCAGAATCCTTCTGGCATATGCCCTGCACCGGTCGTCCATCCGCAGGGAGCAATCAATCCGGCTGCCGGCCTCCGTCATACTGGTAACCAGAATGCTGCTGGCACAGACCCCTGGTACGTTTTTTTCCCGGCGCACATATCCGGCATTTTCCAGCGCCTGAACCGCCGCTTTGACACGCATTTCCATATCCTGTGCGGGCTTGTCCCATCCGTCCTGCCTGGCCAGTTCCAGCGGGGAACACTGCAGCTTCTCAAAACTGCCCGTCAGTTTTTTAATGGCGCTCCACACCTGCTGTATTTCACTGATGCTTAGTTTTGTCTGGTTTAATAATAAAAAGTGTTTATCAAGATCGTCCGGCGCAGATAATATCACACATTCCGCAGACAGGGACTCATCCCGCCCGGCCCGCTTCCTGCACATAATTTTCCAGAGATCCGGATATGTCGTAATGAACTACCATTTTTACATCCGGCTTGTCCATGCCCAAGCCAAAAGCGGACGTGGCCACAATGATCCGGATTTCATCCCGGATAAAGGCTTCCTGTGCGGCTCTTGATTCCCGCCTGACTACCGCGGCCGCGGCGTCTTCCTGCAGACTGGCCCCGTCATAAGCGCGGAACGAATCATAACCAAAATATGCTTTCAGCCGCACCCGCATATCCAGCTGTTTCCCGCAATATGCGCACTCCTCTTCGCAGGGACGGATCCGCAGCAGCGCCATAACTTCCTCCACATATGGAAAATGGATGGGCATGTTCACATATACGGTGCTTAAAATATGCGAAAATTTTCCCTGCGTCCTCACCGGCTACAGATAACAGATGTCAGCTGTTTTCCGCAGCCGGACCGCTGCGCTTCTGCCCTTTCTGGCATATCATTCGGCATATCCTGCGGATTTCCCGCCTTATTACAGCCGTCCATCCAGAGAAAAAATCCCGCAAACTGCGGCTGACGTCCCAGCGGCAAGTCTAAAAATTTCCCGCAGGGGCCCGGGCAGTATGTCATAAGCGCCGCAAACGTCATAAAACAGTTCCATTGCCTTTGCGGCGTCGCTAAGCGGATTGTTTAATTCTTCTGTCTGTAATTTATCGTCCTTTACCGTGGAAACAGCAGCGGGGACAGATAAAGTGTGTCCGCCGGAATCAGGTGAATTCCTTCCGGCTGCGGCCGGACACTGCAGGTAATCCGTTGCAGGGACAGTTCCTGTTCCAGATGCCCAAGGTCGTGTTCCAGAATATTATGTCCGCAAATATAACGATAATTGCGGATAAAATCCGCAAACCGGGCCGCCGGGCATGTATGAATGCTGCGGCCATCCCGGGAAATAACGCCATAATCCAGTATTTTTCCTGTCTGCGTGCTTACTTCCGTGTCGATAAATACGATGCCGTTCTGATCCGGACAGATTTTCTTTTCTGATGATACTTCATGCACTACGTCCGGGTCCTTTCCTGAACAGCTTTTGTATCACCGCACTGGTACCAGAGCGGATACAAAGGATGCAACTTCCATTTCGATCAATATCAGCAGCCATCCGGCTTATCCTTCGTCTTTTAGCGGCAGTATAATCCTGGTCACAAACAGATTTTCTGTCACCTGATACTGCACCATTCCTTTGTATTTTTTTAAACCCGTTCCATGCTTCCGGTTCCGCCCCCTTCCTTTGTCGTCCTTGGAATCCCGTCAGTAAAACGCACTTTTTCATAAATTGTATTTTTCACTTCCACACAAAGCACGTTCTGACTGGCGCTGGCATAAACCAGCAGCTGCGGCGCCACATCCGGCTCTTTTCTTTTGCACCGCTCGCAGCTTTCCCAGGCGTTTTCCAGCAGATTACCAAACAGCATACTCGTCTCCGGTGCGCTTAACGGCAACAGGGACGGTATCATAGTCTTCGCAGAAAATCTGATACCGTTGTGACTGCAGCGCCGTTTTGTCATACATAGCAGTGCGTTTACCACCGGATGGGCGCGGAATTCCTGCAGCCCGTGATCTTCCATGGATGTCTGCATGGAATCTTCATATTCTGTCAGGTAATTCTTTGCCTCCTCCACCCTGTCCTGATTCAGGTATTCCATCAGAATCCGGTTGTGATGCCTTAGATCATGCCAGAACTGTCTGGACCGGAGCACATACTCTTTTTCCGCATATAACTCGTTTTCCAGCATTTTCTGGCTGATCTGCGCCTGATGTCTTTCCCGTTCTTTTTCCAGTGAGCCAATCAGGCGGAAAATAACCAGATAAGAAATGGATATAATAACCAGAAGCAGCAGGTTCATACCCAGATACCGCATTGCAGTTTCCATAAATACAAACCGTTCTCCATCCGGACTGGAATCACGCATACCAAAACCAGAAATCAGCACCAGATACATTGCACTCACCAGGGCCGGCATGCCAAATCCTTTGTGAATACCGCTTCTGATCCTGCGAAAAGCCGTAAGCAGATACTTATCAAGCAAATATGCGGCCAGTCCAAACGATGAGATTCGTCCTATGATAAACCGCAGGTCTGATTCTCCCATGGGCGCTCTGCTAAAACCCAGCAGTATTGTATTATAAAGCAGAAAAAATAAGGCATAAGTGATAAAGAGAAACGTATTTTTCCATATTCCGCCCAGGGACTTCAGAATAAATATCAGCGCATAGCTGATAACAGACAATACGTACAAATACCGGTAAGCCGTAACTACATCCGGTAAAAAACCGCATATGGCAATCAGAATGGAAAATACCAGCCCACCGGTCGTCCATATAAACAGACTGGCTTTTTTTCCATATTTATGATCTGAAAGCAGGTAACAGATCCACGCATGACAGGGAAACAGAATAACATTTCCTGCTATTTGCAGGATACCCATCTGCGTCTGTCCTCCTTTTATGATATTTTTATTTTTATCAGTATAACACAGGAAAATTCATACAGCAGGAAGATACTTTCCAGAGTGTGTCTGATAAATGCTTTTCGAAGAATCTGCCAGAAGGGAATGATATTTCACCCCCGCTCTCAAACAGCAAAGACAGATATCCGCATCTTATTCTGGCAGATTTAATAAGATTCTGGTCACAAACTGGCCGTTTTCCACTACAAAGTCCGTCTCTCCTTTATACCTGGAAGCCGCCCGGATAATGCTGAACACACCCAGTCCGCCGCCTTTATCCGACCGGGGCAGGCCGTTGTGAAAACTGATTTTTTCTGTACTCGTATTAGAGCACTGGATCACGACCTTGTGTCCTTTTTTAGCTATGTATATATGAATCTCCATTTCCTCCAGTCCCGAGCAGACACATCCATGAATGGCGTTTTCAAATACATTCGCCAGAATCGCTACCCAGTCAATATCCCTCACGGGCAGGCCTTCTGGCAGACGCACGTCCATATTCACATCAATATTCTGACTGGATGCTTTTCTGGCATAGGCGGAAAGGATACTGTTTACTGCCCGGTTTCTGCAGATCTCCTTTACTTTACGGCTGCCCACATCCCCGCCGTACTGGTCCAGATACTTCAGCAGACTATCATACTCTCCCTTACGGATATATTCCTGAATCAGCAATATGTGGTGACGCACATCATGACGGATTCTGGCGGCTTCCTTTTCCGATTCCCGCATCATCTCCATCTGGCGGTGCAGCAGCTGTTCATTTACTTCCAGCAGTTCCTTTTCCTCCTGATAGTAATGTTCCTGGCCAAGATGAATGTACAGATGCAGAATCACATACTGCAATACGCCTGCCATAAACAGGATCAGAAATGCCCGTACCATATTGAAAATGGAAAAACCCTGCAGATTTGGCCAGTATGCCATAATAGCGCCCAGCATGACAGAGATAAACAGTGTGACAGCGCTAAACAGATCCATTTCATCAATCAGAAAATCCACACTGTTTAAAAACTGCTTTCTGAATTTTACCCAGGTAAATGTAAGGATCACGGTCATACAGATCAGCCGCACCAGAATATCCACCCACATATTTCCCTGAAATCCCCAGCGGGATACGTCTACCCCGCAGAAAGTAGCTACAGAAAACAGATAAAATGCCAGCGCCATTTTGTACAGCGACAGATAAACCACCTCCGCGCTCATCATGCCGCAGAAAATACCAATAACCGGAAGCGTGGAAATACCCGCGTATTTTACAAAGCTTTCCCTGGCATACAGATACCAGGCGCTGTAAATTATGATTATGGAAACGCCGGTCAGCACATAGCATCCGATTGTTATTTTCATGGGAAATCTGGGACGATCCAGCATCAGAAAAAAGGACAGCATCAGCGTAGTACTGATGGCGTTGCGCAAAAGCGCAACCAGAAAAGTACCTCCCAGCATGGGCCTCATTCCTTTCTTTTTTATTTTAGCCTGATTATTATAGCATGGCAGAATACGGCATTCTACCAGATGGGATAATCCGGGTATTTTCCGGGACAAAATGCGACAGATTCCGTAATCTGAAAGTACTTTCACTGGTACTACAGAAAACAACGCCGGATCATGTATGGTTGTCTTCTGTTTTTAGATATTATCAGCAGAAAAATAACCGTATATTCCGGACGTCAGGCAAGCATACAGCCAGCCGGCAGTATCTTCTCCTCCGGCGCGGGACGATCTCTCCCAAAAGAAAAAAGACTGCCGGAAAATCATTTTATATACAACATATCGTTACATAATACTGGTTTCTGACTATATATCGTACCATAAATTAATTTTCCGGCAGCCTTCCGTTTCCTGTAAACCGCGGGTATCTGCGATTTTTTTATTCTTTTTTCTTTAACTTACACACCCGGTTCAAAATAATAGGCAAAATATATTTTCTTAAATTCTGCTGATTTATTTCTGGGAATGTATACTTTCCTTCCATTATCCATTTTAATCTCTTCCCGTTCCACTGATACAATATGATCCATGTTCAGGATATAAGATCTGCCGCATCTGCCGAACTGTGGAAACCGCTCCAGCATTTCCCACAGTTTCCCCGCTGTTATCCTGGCTTTGTATTCTTCCCCGGCCAGATGCACCACCTGATAATTTTTCTGTGATTCACAGTAAACGATCTGGTCCGGCTTTATCTGCCGGATTCCTCCTGATATTTTCAATATCACATGATCATTATCCATCCGCCGGCTGAATTCCAGGGCAGCGTCCATGGCATGGAAAAAGCGTTCCCGTTCCAGCGGTTTTACCAGATACTGGATGGCATCCACCCCGTATGCTTTCAGTGCGTGTTCCATGGATGCAGTCAGAAAAACGATGGGAATCCTGCAGCCACACGCCCTTATTTCCTCTGCCACATCAATACCATTTCTGCCAGTCATAAATATATCCAGAAGAAGCAGGTCAGGCGTATCTTCACCTTCCCTCATCCGTTTTAATAATGCTTCTCCGTTTGTAAAACGTTCTGTACGCAGCACGGGCGCCTGCCTTGCCTGCTGATACCGCACCAGGCAGGCTTCAATCTGGTCCAGTTCTCTTTCCTCATCATCACATAAAGCTATCAGATACAATTTTTCACATCCTCCGGAGTCCCGGTTCCATTCATCCGGCAAAACAGTTGCTTTACCAGTCATTGGCAATACTTCCAGAGCATTTTTCAAACACGCCCTGGTCCCCAAAGGGCATAATATGGAGAATTTATTCCAGATTTATGAGTCATACCCAGGGGCATGCCGCATCCTGACCTCTGGGTAAAGCGGGCTATGCTGATTAAATTTGGAATAAATTCTCCACAAACCGGATGCACATCCCATGGAAGCATTTTCAGACACGCTCCAGCCCTCCAGCGATTATTATAAATATATACAGTCTGAAAATCAACCTGTTTTCTGTTTCTGTCCCGAAAACAGATCATTTTGTCCCAGTTCACGCTGTGCCATACACCATGCTGTGCGCTGCCAGTCCACGGATAACCTGTGTATCCCTGCTTTCGGACAGCTATAAACAGACAGATTACTATAAATTTCCTGCTGATAAACCACGCTTTTATCTGTCAGAGCCTTTTTTCATATCCGTATTCATGCAGGATCAGTCCTTCATCCACGGCCAGCCTGTACAGCCCTTCTTTCCGGACAAACCCATTTCCAGAATACAGACGGATGGCAGGCAGGTTGGCGTCCACCACAAACAGGCGCAGATATTCCGCACCCAGCGTCTTTGCGGCCTCCTTTGCAAAATCCAGCATCCGGCGGCCGGCGCCTGTTCCCTGCCAGTGTACACTGACAAAAAACCGGTCCAGATACAGCGCCCTGCCATCCTGTTTTTCCCATTTAATACTGTTTTCGCCCGCATCCTCATGGCACAGCGCAAAGACAGCCACAGGTTCTGTCTCATGTTCCATCAGATACAGCCGCCTGTTTCTGATATCTGTTTCAAAAAACTCACCGGGATAATAATCATCCCATATCTGAATCCGGTTCTGCTTCATCTGCCGCACAATTTCCTGACAGGCACTTTTGATTTCTGGAAGATCTTCCATAACAGCCAGTCTTGTCTTCATATCCGTTTCTTCCTTTCCTCCGGAATTCTGTTTTCACCATGTCTTTCCAGCCATTGTGCGTATTCCGCTGTCAGCGCATTATCTTAAGCTTTCCCCGGCCGGAATCCGGGTTATCAGTCTTTTTTTAGTACGGCTGGCATGCCCGGCCGCTTAAATGAATGGCATGGTGTAGGGTCAGTCCGGTAACAGATCCGCAAGGGTCATCTGTCTGTCTTTCAAAGATTTCATTTTTCGTTCTGTCAGAATATCATATTCTGAGAGTTTCCCGCATAACAGCGGCGCCAGGACATCATACAGCCGGCAGGTATCCGCCACACGTCCGGGACTGTCATTTGCGTAACAGTATCCGCAGCCTGCCGGACAGGTATGGTAAGCGCCGATATCAATACTTTCCACACAGCCGCAGGCTTCCCGCTGGTTTTTATCTTTTTGCGCTGTAATTGTACAGCCCGTCATACGCCGGAACCGTTCTTTGTCAATACAGCTGCTCCTGGCAACGCCGCAACCGGATAAATCCACCGCTTCCCCGCAGGCTGTCACCTGAATCCCAAAAGCGCCGGCTGTCTTTGCAAGGGCGGCCGCAATAAAAAGCTGTTCGTCCCCGGTCAGCTGCCGGACACCGGATGCTGAAAAAAATTTCCTGTTTCTGGCATAAATATCCACAAAACTGATCACACAGGAGGACGTATAGCCGCAAAGCGCAGCCGCAATCCGCTCAAAAGCCCTGAGATGAAAGGCCGGCGTATATTTATCCGTGAGCAGGATTGGATCGTAGCGCCAGATGATCCGCTCCGGCCCGATGGCTCTGGACAGCCTCTGGAAAATGGGAATCATGGTATGTTTCTTATCCGGAATGCCCGCTTCTATATCCTTTCCATATCCGGTCAGCGTAAACTGAAAATAGTAATGCCAGCCCTCCAGTTCCCCCAGCCGTTCCAATACCGGCTCCGGATTTTTAGTCCAGAACACAATACCATCCACCACATTCCTGTGCAGGGATATTTTACTGACCTGAAGTGGATTCACAGGATTACGGACATATACGAATCCTTCTCTGAGCCGGTTAAAAAACCATTCCGGATAATAATGGGGAATATCTGTCCTGCGGCTGGCACTGATAATCATATTGTATGCTCCTTTCCAGTTTCATGGGGACAGAGAAATTATTTTTTCCGCTCCCTGTTTTTTCCCATGCGTTCCGCCGCCTCTTCCATTGTCAGTATC